>CAYZRW010000007.1:0-74032 GCA_964480955.1 uncultured Candidatus Bathyarchaeia archaeon
CATATGTATCCAGCAAATGCATGACAGACGACTCCTTAAAACATTGTGCTTCACAATGGGTCTGTCAGACATGACGCTCGACTTGACCGTTGCAGGCAACCTGACCCTCGACAAGGTCTTCTGGAAGGGCAAAAAGACAGGCTGGGTCATGGGCGGCCCGGCCAGATACGTCTCGTTGACAGCGTCCTTGCTTGGACTACGAGTCTCGATAATCTCAAACATAGGGTACGACATGCCAGAGAGAAATTTGCGTATATTAGAGAAAGCAGGAATTGACGTTGAACTGGTGAGAAGAGCCCCCGCACCCACCACAAGATTCACTCTGAAATACCGGGATTCAACGAGAGAGATGAGACTTCTCAAGAAGTGCACCAATATCCAGGTGAACATAGGAGACTGCAGACCGAGTAGGGTTCTACACCTGGGACCGGTAACCGACGAGCTAGACCCCGACTCGTCAAACTGCCTAGTCGAGAGAGCAGAGCTGACCTCACTCGACCCTCAAGGATTCCTGAGGCGTGTCAAAAAGAACGGAGTTGTGAGGCTCAGACCTTGGCTCGACGGGAATCTGCTCAGCAGAGTCAGAGTTCTGAAGGCTTCAAGGGAAGAGATACGTGCCATGACAGGCCTCTCGGACTTGGCTAGAAGCTTGGCATGGATGAATCGCCTCGGACCCACCATAGCAATAGCTACATTAGGTCCAGCAGGGGTTCTGATGCGTTGCGGCGGACGCGGCCTCTTCAAGATCCCGGCCTACAAAGTTCCTGAATCGATACATCCGACAGGTATGGGCGACACTTTCATCGGGGCCTTCCTCGCCCAGTATCTGAAAGAGAATGACCCTCTCTGGGCTGCTGCCGTGGCAAACTCAACCGTTTCGCTGGCTCTCCAAAGAAGGTTGAAGCCAACCTACAAACCGATACTGCGCGAACGTGCGAATGAGCTGTTTGAGAGAGTATTGAGGGTGGCCGGTTGATGAGGCCACCAACTAAGCCTTGCAGGTCCTTTGGGAGGGATCGCTAGTATGCACGTGCGAAATAGACGACTTTTTCAGCCGGCTTGCCGCAGTATATACAGTTCGACCAGACCAGCTCATCCTCGAATGGGATGGCCCTTATCGTAGCACCGGTCTCCTCCTTTATCCTGTCTTCACACTCTTGGCTCGAACACCAGCAGGCCCCGAGGAAACCGCCTTTCTCGCGAAGGATCTCCTTGAACTGGTCATAGTTGTCAATTCTTGATGTGTGGCTCTCAAGGAAGCTCTTGGCCCTCTGGAAGAGGCCTTTCTGGACAGACTCCAAAATATCCAAAACCTCCTTGACCAAGCGGTCATTCCCAATCGAGACCTTCTCCCCAGTATCCCTCCTTGCGGCGACGACTCTGTGTTCTCTAATGTCTTTGGGCCCTATCTCGATTCTCAGTGGAACCCCCTTCATCTCCCACTCGTTGAACTTCCAGCCCGGTGTGAATTGCTCTCTAGAATCGTAGTGAACAGAGAGGTTTGCTGCCCTGAGCTCACTCTGAACCTCCTTCGCTCTGACATCGCCCACCCTCTTCTCCTCGTCACTGAAGAAGATCGGCACTATCACCACCTGGATCGGCGCGATCTTGGGTGGAAGGACCAGACCCTTGTCGTCACCATGAACCATGACCACCGCGCCTATCAGCCTCCACGAGACCCCCCAGGAGGTCTGCCACGCATAATGCTCCTTCTCGTCTCGGCCGAGATACTTGATCTCGAAGGGCTTAGAGAAGTTCTGGCCGAGATTATGCGAGGTTCCCATCTGAAGCGCCCTCCCGTCACCCATGATCGCTTCAAGCGTTGTCGTGTAGAGGGCTCCTACGAACTTCTCACGATCCGTCTTCATTCCAGCAATGACTGGAATCGCAAGGAAATCCTCGACCAAATCATGGTACATGTTCAGAATCATCATAACCTCTTTGTCTGCATCTTCCTTGGTCTCGTGAACCGTGTGTCCCTCCTGCCACAGAAACTCACTTGTCCTGATGAAGGGCTTGGTCGCCGTGATCTCGGCCCTGAGGACTGAGTTCCAGAAATTCAGCAGTAGAGGCAGGTCCCTCCAACTCTTAATCCACTTCGCGTATGAATGGTATGCGATCGTCTCGGAAGTCGGCCTTGCGGCCAACCGCTCCCCAAGTTCGTTGTCACCGGCGTGAGTGACCCAGAAGACCTCAGGCATGAAGCCTGAGAAGTGCTCAGCCTCCTTATTGAGCAGGCCCTCAGGAATCAGGACCGGGAAATAAGCGTTCTTGTGCCCAGTATCCTTTATCCTCGCATCAACATACTCACGAATCTTCTCCCATATCGAGTAGCCGTAAGGCATCAAGACAATGAAGCCTTTGACAGCCGAGTAGTCCGCGAGTTCAGCCTTTGTCACCACTTGGGTGTACCACTCAGAGTAGTCCTGAGTCTTGCTGACGGTTATCCCAATGTCCTTCGCACTCATACCCTACACGCCACTCCGAACGTTATCCTTAATGCGTAAGCACCCTACTTGTGGAGCTACAAGATATAAGTCTCCACTCATCAAAGTTTAGGGCGGGGTCCCTGAAAGCATTATTCAAAATACTTGATTCTGCCAGATATTAGTTAGGTTTCGTCAAACCTGTTGTGCGTGGTAAGAAGTTGAGAGTCATCGCGGATCTACATGTCCACTCAAGATTCAGCCGAGCCACAAGCCAGTCCATGAACTTGGCTGAGATGGAGAGGTACGCCCAGATCAAGGGTCTGTCCGTTGTTGGTAGCGGAGACTTTACACATCCACTCTGGATGAGGGAGCTGAAGGGCGAGCTCAAGCCGCTTGAAGACACCGGACTCTACATACGTGCTTCAAACAACCCCAACATCAGCTTCATGATAACGGCTGAGGTGAGCACCATCTTTGACCATGAAGGCAAGACCAGGAAGGTTCACCATGTCATATTGTCACCCTCGATAGAGGTTGCTGAGCAAGTATCTGACAGACTGAAGAAATACGGCGACCTCTCAGTAGATGGGCGGCCGATTCTAGACGCCTCGGCTCCTGAGCTTGTCGAGGAGATATTGGAGACCTCTGGGGAGAACTTTGTCTTTCCAGCCCACGCCTGGACTCCGTGGTTCAGTGTCCTCGCCGCTAACGCTGGATTTGACAGCCTCGAGGAATGTTACGGCGACACCTCACGCAAGATATTTGCCCTCGAGACAGGGCTCTCCTCAGACCCCAAGATGAATTGGCGAGTAAGTAAGCTTGACAGGTACGCCTTGGTCTCAAATTCAGACAGCCACTCAGCTTGGCCCTGGAGGCTGGGTAGGGAAGCCAACGTCTTTGAGCTTGAGAGGCCGACTTTCAGAGAGATCACTGACGCAATAAGAAGTAAGGACGCAAGAAGATTCAGGTTCACCATAGAGACCGACCCCTCCTACGGGAAGTACCACTGGACAGGACACAGAAACTGCGGCGTCTCTATGCCGCCACAAAAGGCAATCTCATCCAAGAACCTCTGTCCAAAATGTCGGAGACCTCTGACCAAGGGTGTAGAGCAGAGGGTTGAGGAACTAGCCGATAGGCCTGCCGGATACCGACCTGAGGGAGTGCCGAGTTTCATACATCTGCTCCCACTATCCGAGATCATTGCCTCTGTCATCAGTGTTGAGCAGCCTTCGAGCCCAAAGGTTTGGAGGCTCTACAACGACTTGGTCATGAGATTTGGAAGTGAGTACAGCGTCTTGTTAGACGCTACTAGGGAGTCGCTCAGCGAGGTTGTTGATCCCGGCCTGAGCGAGGCCATAATCAGGGTAAGGGAGGATAGGGTCAGAGTCGTTCCAGGCTATGACGGTGTCTACGGCAGAATCGAGATCTTCAGCTCCCGCCAAGACAGCTCAGAGAAAGAGAATAGAGCCGAACTCAGGCTAGACCACTTCGTTTAACCAGGGTCAAAGTATCTTGGTCAGTTTTTCTAGGTAGTTGAGCAGCTCCTTCTTCTCTTTGGCGGCGAAGTCGAGGTTTGGCTCAATGGACTTTGAGGCGACCTGGAATGCTCGATTCGAGAATTCGCCGGACCATTTTCCAGCCCTGATCTCGATGAGTAGCTTTGTCAGCTCATCGATCTGCCTGTCCAGTTCTCTGCTTCTGTTCTGCAGAATGTTGACGCTAAGGCTCTTCTTCTCTTTTAGGTATGTGATTTCTTTCTCCTGTTTCTTAAGCAGTTCTTCGTAGAGGTTTCTGGGAATCGTCTGCTCTTTAAGGAGGTTGTTGAGGGCTGTGAGCCTCCGCTGTGCTGAATCAATCTCTTTCAGAAGGGCCTCAACTTCAACCTTCCATTGGGAAACAACTATGACTTCTCCTCGGTCCATGGTGATTCGGTCTACAGGAATTCTCTCCAGTTCACCATTCCCCTTCTCAACCTCCACCGCTTCCATTTCTCCATAATCATTCAGGGAGATTCCGATGATCCTGCCTAGGTTTCTGCCGTAGGTGTCAGAGGTCTTCTTCCCGAGAAAACTCTTCAACTCAGACTCTGACAGTTCCGACATTTTATCTGGCTTTTCCGTTTAGTCTTGCAGGGAGGAGCCCGGCTCTCTTGTAGGAATCGGGGGCATCTCAGGGAATCTCTCACGCATCCTCTGCTCGGCCAGAGTCGTGGCTTCCTTCAGTATCTTCTCTGACTCCTCTGTCGGCACGCTCAAGTCGAAGGTCTGTTCGGTCGACTGGCCTACTTCCAGAACTACTGATTGCAGCGCGTCGTTAACGTCACCAAGCTCTGTGGAGATGTCGGGCATGAGGTCTTGAAGGTCAGTCCTGACCTTGCCCACGACGGCTCCTACAGAACTCATTGCGTAGGCTATGTCGCCGAAGTCTCTGACGGTCTCAAGTCTGAGGGCCACCCGCTCAAGTGCTAGTTGACTCCTCAGCGTGACAAGAACCATCTTCCTGATCTCTGCGCATTCATTTGCATACATCGATGCTTGGGCGTTGTTCTTGCCTTGTATGGCTGAGACACATCTTGAGTATATCGCCTTGTCCCTTGCCTGAAGTTGGTAGGTCTTCGCCTCCAAACGTCGAAGCTGAACCTGAAGTCTATGCAGGGTTGTGTTCAGCCGCCGCCTTACAGGAGTAGGATGTATGATTTCCCTAATCCTCTCGCCAAACGATGGTTTGTTCCTAAACATTCTTATCACTTAATCTAGTGCATCGTTATTCTAGGTTTCTCTAGGTGAATCTCGCGGCCTGCAATCTTTGCCGCGCGAGGGCTGTTCGTCGTCATAATGATCGTTCTACCATATATATGTCTCAATCCTCTGAGGACAGGCAACAAGACATTTACTGACTGTGGATCCAGGTTGCCTGTAGGCTCGTCCAACAGGAGTATCTTGGGCTCAGCTGCGAGGGCTCTGGCCATCCCCGCCTTCTTGGCCTCGCCGAAGCTGAGGCTGGCAGGGTTGAAGCGGGCCTTATCCAGGATTCCAAAGAATTCCAGCAACTCACGAGCATAACTGTCAAACTTTTCACCGTCCCTTCGGGACAGGTCATGGACCAACCTAATATTCTCCTCAACAGTCAAGCCTGATACTAAGGCATACGACTGGAAGAGTATACCAAGGGCGCGTGATCTCATGTTGGCCAGAGCGCCTGCACTCAGCGATGAGAGGTCTCTTCCAAGGATCTTGATGGAGCCTCTCGTCGGCTTGTCGAGACCCGCTAGCAGGTTGATTAGAGTCGTCTTGCCGGTGCCTGAAGCACCTGTGATCGCCACAAAATCCCCTTCGCTGACGCTGAAGCTCAACCCGTTGAAGAGGTGTATGAGTGAGGATCCGTCTCTGAATGTCCTGTGAAGATCCTCAACCCAGACCACGGGCGTATTGTTCGTCACTGCCTCAGCGCCTCCGGAATGTTCAGGCGAAAAGTGTAGGCCAAGCCGTATGTCCCGGCGAGGAGAGTTGGGACTAGGATCGCTGCGGACAGTAGGACCGTCAGGAGACTCGGGGAGATAGCTACTGATCCGACGTAGTAGATCAAAAGAAGGTATCCTGAGGCTACTCCGAGCAGGCAACTTAGGGAGTTCTGGAGAAGAGTCTTCCCGACTAGGGCGAGTCCGAGTGTTCGCCCGCGAACGCCTAGAGCCAGTAGAACAGCGACGTCGCGTCGCCTGTTCATCAGTCCCACTAGGACCTCGTTCATGGTCAGGGATAGGATTGCGAGGATGACTATTGCTGTGACTGTGAAGATTCCGGCTGAGTTGTGGGAGAGAACCATCATGAGTACAGTTGCCAATACGGTTGCCGTCACAAATGAATACGGAGTATGTCGTTGGGGCTTGATGAAGAGCTTGAGGAGGAGTAACTTTCTAACCATTTCCCTGAGGAACCCTCTTCTACTTGTTCAGAGACCCTTCAGCCATCATTCTGAGAAAGTTCTCAATCTTGCCATCCTGGTAAGTCTTGATTACTGATGCAGCATATTCTATCTTGACGTTGAGCTCTCGAAGTTTGGATATGACCTCGTCTATGTCTTCCTTGCTCTTTCCGACAAGTTGGACTATACTTTCTGGCGATCCTAAAGAGCTGACTACAGTAACCGTTTGCGGCAAAGTAGAGATCTTCTTCAGCACAACATCTCGCTCAGAGTGCGTCGGAAAACTCGCACCCAAGTATACCTGTTCTGTCAGACCCAACTTCTGAAGGTCAAGGGTAACCGTGTAGTCTCTGATTATGCCCAAGCCCTCCAGCTTGTTTATTCTGTATGCGACGACGTTTGGATGTAGACCAAGCCTTCGGCCTATGCTCGCAAGAGTAGCCTTGGAATTGTGGACGAGTTCTGCAAGGATCTTCAGGTCTGTTGAGTTGATGATCGCCATTGAGTCGTCCCTTCAGTCGGCTTTGAAGCCCTCAGACCACTTCTTGTGGTAATTCATCATGTCTTGGGATAGGCTTGGCCTTCTGACTCGGAAGACATCTAGGAAGTCCTTCATCATTATGGGTCGCGGCTGAGTCTGCCTGTCGTTCGGGTCACCTTTCTCGAAGAGTTCCCTGACCACCCTGATCTGTGTCGCTTGGAAGGTGTCACGTATGTCGCTGCCAGAATACCCCTCCGTTATCTTGGCTAACTCCTCAAAGTCGATGTCGCCTCCAACCCTGAGGTTCTTCGAGAAGATCTTGAACATCTCAAGTCTCGCGTTTATGTCTGGCAGGGGGATGAAGATCCTCTTCTGGAACCTTCTTCTGAACGGTTCGTCCAGGGCCCAGGGCTTGTTTGTCGCACCTATGATGTAGATGTGGAGCATCTTCTTCTTGTCAATTACACTATCCATCTCTTTGAGGAACTGGTTTCGAGTTCTTACTTCGCCTCCGACCTCCGCAGACCGGATTCCTACGAGTGAATCTATCTCGTCGATGAAGATGATTGCGGGCTTTCCATTCATGCTCACCCTCCTCGCGTCCTCAAACAGGTGAGCAACGTTCTTTTCAGACTCGCCCAACCATTTTGACATTATCGACGCTGCGTCGACGCAGAAGAAGGTGGCGTCGATCTCTGTCGCAACTGCCGCCGCCATAAGCGTCTTGCCGCATCCTGGGGGACCGAAGAAGAGTATGCCTCGGGGCCACCCGAGCGGGAAAAGGTCTGACCTCTTGGCTGGGAATATTATCGATTCCTCAATGGCCCTCTTTGCCTCCATCAGGTTAGCTATGTCTTCCCACCTGACGTTCGGTTTCTCACTGAGAACTAGCTGATCAAATCTCGCCTCGTCGCCCGAGGGTGGGCTCGCTATCGGCTTCTGATGGTCTACGTGGTTCTGGAGTTCCTTGACTCTTCTCCTGTAGGATTCAGCGTGCTCCATGTATACGTAGTTTTGGGAAGCATTCGGGTAGAGAGCGCATAACTTTAGAAGAACCTCGACCGCCCTTTGGTACTTCGCTATCGCCAGACCCCTGGAGCCCTGCCTATCCAGCAGTATGGCCTCGGTTGCGTACTTGACCGCTATCTTCTCAAGCTCTTCGGAAGCTGACATGGAAGTCCCTCCGGACAGTCGATGAAGAATTGTTGGGTGAATGTCCCGGTTCTCTACTCCACAACAACCTTCCCTTTCTCCTTCAACCGATCTATTGCTTTCATGACGTCACTTGGGGTTCTGGAAAGTTTGCTTGCGCATTCTGAGACCGAGACTCTTCCTTCATGGGACTCTATATACGATAGAACCTGTTCAAGGAGAGGCTGCTCCAGTTCCTGACCTGTCGGCTGGTCATCCTTGGCTTCAACCATGGAGCCTTGCCCTTCCTGAAAGGGCAGCTCAGGGAATTGTTCGCGTGTCCTTTGATCCGCTATCGACCTCGACTCTTCCAGAACTTGCTTCGCATCCTCGCTTGAGACCTGGATCTCAAGGTCGCTTGGAGGCACCTGGCCCGTCTCCGCGTTTAGATCAGCAAGTATTGACGTGACCTTCTCCAGTTCGCCTGCAACGTCGGGAACGAAACCCGCTATCTCACCCTTGGTTTCCCTGACTACCTCCATGACAGGCGCCAGATTCACCAGTGTTTCCCCATACTGCTCAACCGTCTCAAGTCTGAGTATCACCCTCTCGAGTGCGAGTTGGACACCCTTGGCTGTCTTGAACATCTTCCTGACTTCGGCGCATTCGTTAGCGTAGATCTTTGCGTGGTTTTCGTCACCGGTCACCTGTGCGCCGATGCATCTTTGAAAGATCTCACTGTCCCTTTGGCATAGTCGCTCAGTTACGTTTTCGAGCTTATCCTTTTGGAGAGTCAGCTTGTAGAGGATCTCTGTGATCCTCTCCTTCAATGTAGGCGGGATGCGTGTCCTCCAGCCACTCCTTCTGGAAGAGAAGAAGTCTGATCCCTCTTACGGCTCCATTCGAACTATGACTATATCTCGGGGTCCTCCAGTCTTTGTGAGACCAAAGGTCTGCTCTGACGTCTGCTGAGGCTTTGTCTCCGGCTTTGGTTCCCCCACATCTTCAGCGCTGTCACGCATGAATATCAGACTACTAATCTTATCGTCAATGTTCTTCCTCTCTGACGAGAAGCGGTTCAACCCTTCCTGGATCGCCTCATTCGCCAGACAGTATTCTTCCTCACCAATCTCGCCTGACGTGTACTGCATCTTGTTGTTGGCCATTATGGACTGAATCAGCTTTGTCTGTTCATCAAGCCTTTGAGATCTATCAGCAAGCTTCTTGATGGTTGCCTCAGCCCTATTCAAGAGGTCTTCTCTGGCTTTGCGATACTCTTCCTTCAGTCTCTTGTATGCGGCCTCCTCAATGTCCCCACTGGAGTATAGTTCGTCCAGAGCATGATCTCTGCGTCTGAGCAGGTCAAGTTCCTTAGTCAGCTCATCCGCCTCGACACTCCACTCCTGGTGAACTATCAGCGTCACTCCGTTGGTTGATACCTGTCTAGTTGGGAAGTTTTCGAACTCCCCATGTCCCAGTTCGACACTAATGCTGTCGACGCAACCCTTGATGTCTGAGGTTACTCCTACTAGCCTGCCCAAGCTCTTTCCATAGGAATCCTTGACGGTTCTTCCTATGAACCTTCTAAGGTCGTCCATAGTCGAACTCACGTTCTGAAACCTCCAGACAGTGGGCTAGACTGGGTATTGGTCGGCTCCAGCTTCCGAGGCCTTCACTCTATAAGGTGTGGAGACCCTCGGCAAGTCTGGGAACTTCTCGAGCATCTTCTGTTCTGCTACGACAGTGGCCTCGCCAAGTATCTTTTGCGCTTCTTGGTTGAATGCTACGTCATCATACGACTGCCCTGTAGCTTGACCTACTTCAATGACTACGCTGTTGAGAGTCTCACCAATCTCTCCGAGCTCGTATGAGACTTCAGGTATGACGCCGCTGATCTGAGACTTGATCGCCCTGACAACGTCCGCCACCGGACCCATCGTTGAGGCTATATCACCGAACTCCCTGATGGTCTCAAGTCTCAGAGTCACCTGTTCCAAAGCCAGCTGGCAACGCAGGGCTATTGAGGCCATCTTCCTGATTTCTGCACACTCACTGGCGTACAGTGCCGCCCTAGAGGTGTCTTTGGCCATCTGGGCAGAGACGCATTTGTCAAAGAGGTTCTTGTCGTGTCTCTGCATTCTGAGGATAGAGTTCTCAAGCCTAGTCTGCTGAGACTTCAGTCGGTATATTGACTGCGAAACCCTCTCCTTCAACGGGATTGGCGGGCGGATGTGCTTTGATATCCAAGGAAAAGACACTGCCGATTCTCTACCGTCGCTATCCCAGTTCTTCATGATATCACGCGGCATTGGATCACTTCTACAGATTTCTGTATTTTGAACAAAGGGAATTGTGAAAAAACAACAGCCTCAAAGAAACACTTGAAAATTAGTAAAAGGAATTTGTTAAAAACACAAAGGCTGAGTTGCATATCTGAACTATTGAAGCTCAATCTTTGAGGCAGAAAACCTGAGTTGGTTACGAAATTGTGCTGTAGTCCAGCCTCAGGGCTGAGACCTAGGTTAAATATTTGAAGTCGACTTATTGAGAGAATCTTGTATGATAGATTAGTGTTACCGGTAGACTATTGGGCTGGTTTGAAAGCCAAGATAGTCCTCCCGTTCTCTTCTATATAGTCGGCAACCATACTCATTCCCAATTTGATCTTCTCTGGATTCTGAGCATCGACGCCCAGCAATCTCGCAGTCACCATCGGGCCCTCTTCCAGCTTGACAATGCCGACCGCGTAAGGCGCCTTCTCCTTGAGGAAGGTTGGAGGAACGTGAATGACGGTGAACGTTTCCAAAGATCCCTTCCCGCTGAACTGAACCCAATCAAGCCTCTTTCCTCTGCACTGGATGCAGACCAGCCTTGGGGGAACCATTAGGGCCTTGCAGTCTCCGCACGAGTTTCCCATGAGTTTCTTCTCTTTCAGAAAGTCGTAATACGATTTTACTGTGAACGGCTTATCCTCTACCACGCAACATTTACCTCCTTAGAATCTGGATGACGACGGTGCCTCCTGTGACCCCAACGTTCTGGGTAAGTCCAATCTCTGCGTCCTTTACCTGTCGACGATCGGCTTCGCCGCGGAGTTGCTTCCAAACCTCATATATCATTGCTACGCCCGTGGCTCCTATTGGGTGACCCCGCGCCTTAAGCCCACCATCAGTATTTATTGGTTTATCGCCGTCCAAGCCGGTCCTGCCCTCCTCGGCCGCTTTACCTCCTTCTCCCTTCTCAAAGAAACCTAGATCTTCGCTGGCAAGCAGTTCAGCAGAGGTGAAGCAGTCGTGGACCATAGCCAGGTCCACGTCTTTTGGCTTGATCCCCGCCATCTGGTAGGCCTTCCTAGAAGCCTCAACAGTTGCCTTCAGGGAGGTCAGGTCTGAGCGGTCGTGGAAAGCCATCGTGTCCGAGGCTTGGCCGATACCCGCCACCTTGATTGGTGTGTCAGTAAGTTTCTTGCTCATCTTTGACGATGTCAGGATTGCTGCGGAAGCGCCGTCAGATATGGGGCAGCAGTCGAAAAGCCTCAGCGGGTAAGCTATCATTGGGTTAGCTGATGACCTCAGGAAATCCATAGGGTCATTGAAAGTCAAACCTTTCTTTGCGCCAACCTTCCTCGCAATATCAATTACCTCGGACTGAAACTGGGCTTTAGGATTTAGAGAGGAGTTATGGTGATCCTTGATCGCCATTGCTGCAAGCTGCTCCCAGCAGGTTCCGTATCTCTTGAAGTGTGCAACAGCCATCATGGCGTAGAGGCCTGGATTGGTGAGTCCCGCTGGATATTCATACGCATTGTCCACACCCATGGCCAAGGCGTCCGTAATCGCCTCTGTGCTGAGTCTGGTCATCTTCTCTACTCCCCCTACCATCACAGTCTCGTACATGCCTGAGGCCACAGCCATCACGCCCATCTGGAACGCAACCCCTGAGCTTGCGCAGGCGTTCTCTACTCTGATAGAGGGCTTCGGTCTCAGTCCAGACCAGTCCGCCGCAAGGCATGCTACGTGCGACTGATGTTCAAAGGTATCGCTCGAAAGATTACCTATTATCAAAGCATCAATATCGTTAATCTCAATTCCGGAATCTACTGAACTCAGACTTTCAGAAACCGCTTCCTCGAAGAGCTCTCTACTGGACTTGTCAGCGTGAGCGGTGTGGTGGAAGAGCGTCATCCCCGCACCCACCATTGATACGTCACGAGCCAGCTTCATCCGAGTCTACCTTAGAGCCTACGGTTAATGGTTGGCTACTTTTAATCTTTTTCAGCCTTCTCCCAGCGTGCGCTTGCCCGAATAAGAAATGTACGCCTCCATCAAAGAGGAGATTTAACAGCGAGAATTCAACAAACCCTTTTCTGACAGTCTACCGATTATTACTTGGACTATCTCTTCTGGGGATTGCCTATCAGAGTCTACGAGGATCTCAGGTCTTTCCGGAGCCTCATATGGTGCACCAAAACCTGGAACAGTGCAGCTCTCGCCAGATCTGGCTTTTCTGTATATATCCTTGGGCGCCAAGTAACTCTCCGCCCTGGACTCTTCTCTCCCCATACAGACCTCCAACGGGCAACGGAGGTAGACCTCAAGGAAACTACTTATTTGGCTTCTACAGCTGTCCCTATACCTTCGTCTATTCCCAGTTGCATCAATGAGAACGTTGACACCGTTATCGGTCAATATCTTGGCAATGAAGGCTATGAGGCTGTACACCATCTCCCTCTCTTCCTCTGAATACTTCGGCTTAGGCGTGAGAATCTTTCGCAGGGCGTCTGACGAGATTATTTGAGACCGAATCCCCATCTCAGAGAGGCCTATCCATAGTCTGCGGGCCACAACCGATTTACCGCTACCCGGCAGTCCGGTGATCCAGATCGCCCAGCCCTTGGAGCCCTCAGCACTCAACTGAACCATACCACACTGACCAAGCCGATGGCTTAAAGAATCTACTCATACTAAGAGTAAAGTTCGGCTTATGACCATTATTGTGATTGGTTTAGCCGTGGAGGGTTAGAGGACATAATCGAGGTGGATGAACGTGAAGCTTCAGGTCGGTTCAGCTGTCTATGAAGTCAAACCTGAAAATATGGAAGCCTATCTACAGGGGCTGCTTAGGTGCCCTGTGAAGTTAGTATCGATCGAGAAGCTGGGGGAGGGATTTCACAATGCTGGTTTTCTCATAGTCTTCACCAGCGGTCGCAGGACTGGGAGAATCGTCATGAGGATCGTTCGTGGAGATACTGGCTGGGGGCATGACTACTTGGGCGATCGCTGCGGAGTTCTGCTACTCCAACACAGACTGATGCAGATGGCGCCACCAGGAACATGCTCCAAGTCTCTCGACGTAGCCGCCATGATGGCTGACGGCTCGATCAACTCTATCGGCGACTCTGTCGAATTCCTCCATTTCGTGGAGGAGGTGTCTGAGATAGAGAATACACCATACTCAGCCGACCTCTTCGCCGTCTCAGACAGAGGAAGTCTATCCGATACGGACAGGCTTCGCGTCAAGATAGTAGCGGACTACTTGGCAGACCTACACTCCACCAAGAAACCCAGTCCGAACCTGTACATGCGACATATTCGAGACCTCATAGGTCACGGGGAGATGCTCATGGGGGTCATAGATACGTATCCAGACCCTGATGATTTGAAATTCACTTCGAGACAGGAGTTCGAGAGGATAGAGTCCGAGTCTGTCCGCTGGAGAAACAGGATAAAACACCTCTACCACAGATGCAGCAGAATTCACGGAGACATGCATCCTTTTGGAAATGTGAGATTCACCAAAGACAACTCGCTTTTGGCCCTGGACCTCTCAAGGGAGGAGTTCGGTGAACCCGCGGACGACGTCACGGGCATGAGCATAAACTACATCTTCTTCAGCATATGGAGACACGGAGAGTTGATATCGCCTTTCAAGGAGCTCTTCAACATATTCCTTGAGAGGTACTTGGAGAGAACCAGAGATCTCGACATCCTCAAGGTGATGGCGCCGTTCTACGCATTCAGAGGGACCGTGGTCGCTCACCCTATCTACTACCCGAAACTCGATCCGAGTAGAAGGAGGAAGATCTTTAACTTCATAATCAACGTCCTGAGTGAGGAAGAGTTCGACCCCGCAAAGGTCGAATCTTACTTGGAGACCAAACCAAGTTAAATAGAAAGTAGACTGAGAGGCTGTCTCCATGGAATATAAGATCAAAGACGCGAAACTCCACGAAGCAGGATCAAGGTCTATCAGCTGGGCAGAGGCGCACATGCCCATACTCCTGACGATAAGGAGAGAATTTGAGAAGAGAAAGCCACTGGCAAATCTAAGGTTGGGTGCGTCCCTACATGTAACGAAGGAGACCGCGGTCCTCATCCGCACCTTGATCGCCGGAGGCGCAGAGGTTGACCTGTGCGGATCGAATCCCCTCTCCACTCAAGACGATGTCGCAGCCGCGCTCGCAAAAGAGGGTGTTCACGTCTACGCTTGGAGGGGTGAAAGCACCGAAGAATATTACTGGTGCCTAGAAAGGGTTGCTGACTACAAGCCCAACATAACCCTGGACGATGGTGCGGACCTGGTGAGCCTGATACATACCGAGAGACCGCACCTTGCAGAAGAGGTGATTGGGGGAACAGAGGAGACTACTAGCGGAGTCATCAGACTCAGGGCCATGGCGAATTCTGGCAGGCTCAAGTACCCTATAATCGCCGTCAACGACGCTTACTCCAAGTATCTATTCGACAATAGGTATGGTACAGGTCAGAGTACAATAGACGGAATTCTAAGGGCAACAGCCCTGCTACTTGCAGGCAAGGACTTCGTTGTATGTGGATACGGTTGGTGTGGAAGGGGCATAGCTGCAAGGGCCCGGGGTATGGGAGCGAACGTCACGGTTACAGAGGTTGATCCTTTAAGGGCTCTCGAGGCTGCGATGGACGGTTTCAAGGTCATGCCCATTGGAGAAGCTGCAAGAATCGGGGATATGTTCGTCACAGCAACAGGCGATATCCACGTAATAACCAAGAAGGAGATGGGGGAAATGAAAGACGGAGCAATCTTAGCCAACGCCGGCCACTTCAACATCGAAGTGAACGTAAAGGATCTGGAGTCTATATCGAACTCCAAGAGAACAGTAAGACCCAACGTGGAGGAGTATCTTCTGAGAGACGGGAGAAGGCTGTACCTCCTTGCGGAGGGAAGACTGGTCAACCTAGCGGCTGCTGAGGGTCATCCATGCGAGGTCATGATGATGTCCTTCGCAAACCAAGCGCTCACAGCCGAGTATATTGCAGGGGAGGGAAGGAAGCTAGAGAAGAAAGTTCACAGGGTTCCTGAAGAAATAGACAGGAAAGTAGCCCGGATGGCCCTTGAAAGCATGAGAATCAAAATAGACACTTTAACGGAAAAACAGAGAGAATATCTAAGAAGCTGGGAGGCAGGAACATAGATCACCTCCAAGACGCGCCTTCGAAACCCATTCCAAAAGAGGATCTTAGACAAGAAGTACTCAGCTAACCCGTAGCTCTACAAGAGCAGATTCCACAGTTACGTATGTATATGAGGCACACCAAAACAGAGCTCAGTGACCATTTTGACCTCCCCAGACGAATTGAGGGAAACCATAAGGCGGCACGCGCTTCTCAACGCAGCTGCTCACGGAGGAAAGGCTGATGTCGGGGCGGTCGTGGGCAGAGTTCTCGGAGAGAAAGCTGAGCTGAGGAAGCAGGCCAAGGAAGTAACTAAGCTCGTCTCCGAGATCGTGCTCGAAGTGAACAAACTCACGCTTGAGGAACAGAAGGATATACTCAGGAGGCGCTGGCCTGATGCGCTTGAGCCGCCAAAGGCCGAGGGCCCGAAAACCCTTCCTCCCCTGGCAAACGCTGAGAAGTACACTGAGATCGTGACTAGATTCTCCCCCAACCCTGACTGCGCTCTGCATCTAGGTTCAGTCAGAGCCGTAATTCTCTCCCACGACTATGCCAGAATGTACAAGGGAAGGTTCCTCCTCAGATTTGAGGATACAGACCCGCGGCTCAAGAAGTCCGCGCTCATATTCTACGACATGATAAGGGATGACCTGTCATGGCTTGGCTGCAAATGGGATGTTGAGTATATTCAGAGCGACAGGCTCCCTATCTACTACGAATATGCAGGAAAGCTTCTGGAGATTGGCGGAGCCTATGTTTGTACATGCAGACCCGAGTCATTCAGAGCAGACGCCCTCGCCATGAAACCCTGCGGGTGCAGAGACCTCTCAGCGACAGAGCATCTGGAGAGGTGGGACAGGATGATGGGCGGAGGCTACGTTGAGGGGGAGGCTGTGGTCCGTATCAAGACAGATCTCACCCATCCAAACCCAGCCGTCAGAGACTGGCCGGCGCTGAGAATAATCGATACAGAGAAGAATCCTCACCCGAGGGTAGGCTCCAAATACAGGGTCTGGCCCCTCTACAACTTCTCAACGGGAATAGATGACCACCTCATGGGTGTAACCCACATCATAAGGGGAAAAGAACACCTCACAAACATGACCAGACAACTCTACCTGTACAACCACCTATCTTGGACTTATCCTGAGACGACCCATTATGGCAGACTCAAGGTTGAGGGAGCCACCCTCAGCAAATCCAAGATAATACAGATGCTCTCTGAAGGCTCAGTCAAGAGTCTGGACGATCCAAGACTAGCCACCCTTGTAGCCTTGAGGAGAAGAGGCATAAGTCCGGAAGCGCTGCGCACTGTTGCCATGCAGATCGGCCCGAGACCGGTCGACGCAACGCTCAGCTGGGAGAACATCTACGCGATCAACAGGAAGATCATAGACCCAGAAGCCAACAGATACTTCTTCATCCATGAACCATTAGAGCTACTGGTCGACGGTATATCGGAACCATACACATCCAAACCGCTCCTGAATCCAAATGACCCATCCAGAGGATGTCGCACCCTCAATATCAAGCCAGAGCATCACAAGGCGAAGCTACTAGTCTCGAGGGGCGACTTGGAGGTCCTGAAGAGGGGACTTGTCAGGTTGATGGAGCTCTTCAATATTGAGTACATCAGGTCTGAACGAGACGTGATCTTGGCTAGACTGCATAGTGGAAGTTACTCTGAAGCCCGAAGGCTTGGGGCACCCCTCATCCATTGGCTACCATATGAGGGCAACGTTAAGGTGGAGACTGTGATGCCCGACGCGACGGTGATGTCTGGTGTGGGAGAGCCCGGCTTGGCCGGTGAGAAACCTAACAGGATGGTCCAGTTGGTAAGGTTTGGGTTTGGAAGAATGGACGAGATAGGGAGCAATCTCGTAAGGATCTATTACGCTCACAATTAGCCTTCGTGAAGGGTGAAAGCCCGCATTCTAGACCTTGGGAGTCTCGCCTTTCTGAGACCGTCCGGCAGGATTAGGTCCGGCGGTTGAGTAGTATGGTTTACGGAGGTTGATGGCCTCTGTGAAGATTCTGCGTAGAACCTCAGGGTTCTCTCCACGCCTCAGAGGCGTCAGGATGTCCAGCAGATTATCATGAACCATCAAGCAAGGCTTCAACTTACCGTCACTGGTCAGCCTGAGCTTGGTGCAGTTCATGCAGAACTCAGTATTCTCAACCGGCCTAACTATCTCCACATCGAGGTCCCCCAACGTGTAGACTTTCCTATTCTGCATGGAGTGTCTGACTCTGACATGGCTTGCCTTCGAGGATATTTCTCGCTCGAGGTCGTCGAGAGGATAGTGGTACTGCTGGTAGAATTCTTCACCCTTCTTTACAGGCTCAAGCTCTATCAGCTGGAGTATCGCGCCAACATCCTCCGCGAAACGCATCATTGGCTGAATCTCATCTGAGTTAAGTCCTCGTAGCAAGACCATGTTTATCTTGATCGGTTTGAGCCCCGCCTCTGCGGCAGATTTGACGCCGGCTATGGCTTGGTCGATCTCCCTGCCCACTATCTTCTTGTAAGTCTCCCTGTTTGTTGAGGGAAGGTTGATGTTGACCCTGTTGAGTCCTGACCGCTTCAGCTGAAGCGCCTTCTCCAAGGTGAGTTGCCGGGCGTTGGTGACGAGGGAGTTCTCCATTATGCTCGGGAGGCCTGCGAGGAGGCGAATAATCTCGTCTATGTCTTTTCTGGTGAGGGGTTCTCCACCGGTGAGCTTGACTTTTCTCACGCCAAACTCAGTAGCTATTCTGGTTATGTTGAGGATCTCCTGAGGAGTCATCTCGTCGTGGGAGTGCTCTTGGCCCTCCCTGTGGCAGTAGAAGCAGTCTAGGTCACAATTCTGCGTTAGGGATATTCTCAGGTTGGTTACTGGGCGACCGTATCTGTCGGCTACCAAGCTTCAGTCATCCTCCGTGGGCATGCTTGAGTATATGTGCAAGTTCGGGTAGAATGAGTTTGTCAAGCGACCTCTTGACCGCGTCTGGTGAACCTGGGATGCAGAATATTGGTTTCTTTGAGGCTATTCCCGCGGTCGCCCTTGTCAGGATCGCTGGGGAACCTATCTCGTCATAGCTTATTCTTCTGAGGGCCTCACCAAATCCGGGAAGTTTCTTCTCGAATACTCTTTCAGCGACCTCTATCGTTATGTCGTCTTGCGAGACGCCTGTACCTCCGGTCACTATTATCGAGTCGACCTCGGGGTTATTGAGTGCCTCTGAAAGAGTCGATAGGAGGATCTTCTCGTCGTCGGGGACGAGTCTCCTCCCGCGTACAGAGTGCCCATGCTCCTTCATTCTATTCTCGATTAGGTCGCCTGAGGGGTCTGAAGGTTTCTCCCCAGACTTTTCTTGGCGGAACCTGGAGGTGCTGCAGGTTATTATGAGTGCCCCCTTGCTTGGGGCCGCTCCCGCCTTGTGGATTCTCGACGTCTCGCTCATCAGGTTGGTGCCTTCAGTTTTTCTTTCACTTTGACATACTCGATCCAGGTTTCTGGGTATTGTCCGCGGTCGTCCTTCTCAATCTTCTTGACCATATCCCATATGTTTAGAAGGTATACTGTGGCCGCGACGAGGGCCTCCATCTCCACTCCTGTCTTGGCTGTGGCTTTGACGCGTGCCTCCACGTCGATGAAGTCTTCGCCTATGGATGCGGATGTCTCAATCTTTGTTATCGGGATAGGGTGGCACATGGGCAGTAGTTGGCTTGTGTTCTTTGCGGCCAGGTTGGCTCCAACCTCTGCGATAGATATGGGGTCTCCCTTCTCGATCTTTCCTTCTCTGACCATCTTGGCGGTCTCTGGTTTCAGTCTCAGTCTGCCTACTGCGGTGGCCTCTCTAAAGATCTCCTCCTTGCTTGATATGTCAACCATCTTGAATCTGTTCGTTCGCTGCATCAGACAACCTCATCTTCTGCCTATTCGCACTGGCCCAAACCCAGTCTCTTGACGCTGAATCTCTTTGGTTACAATCTCTTTATTTATAGATTCTGATCTGTGACGGTAGCTGCTTGTCTCCGAGAGAATCTCGACATTGGCGTCTGGGCGAGGTATAACTCAAACTTCTCTGCGGTGAATATTAGCCTTTCTTCACCCTGCAAGACTTAGGCTTGATGGCTTCCTTTGGAATTTGGGGAGAAGACTTCTAGTGCAGACTCTATACATTTTATGATGGCCGAGGCTGGCGTTGACGCCAAACCTACCAGCGTGGTTCTTCCTTTGTTGCCTTTTCCCGAAATCTTCGTCGAGACCAAACCTGTTGCGCTCAGTATCCTCACGTACTTCCAAAACTGCGTGTGCTCCCTGGGTGGATAATCATATTCTTCACAGACAACCCTGTAGGCCCTCTCCAGATCACCCATGCTTGTGTAGGCTAGGTTGTTCTCTTCTAGGGATCTTGCTAGGGCTAGAAGAAGCAGTTTCTCGTTGACTGAGAGCGCCGTCAAGTATTCATCCCTCAGGGTTTGGTAGATTGCTCCAGCGGCTTTTCTGACATGCTCAGGCTTGACTTCCCTGCTTTCTTCAGAGTCAGCGTATTTACCTGCCCTCCAGAGAAGCTCAATGGCGTAACGCGCGTCTCCACTCACTGAGGCTGTGTCAGCGGCGAGTTCCATCGTATCGTCTTGAACAGAGCCTTCCTTGAAGGCTAGGGTGACCCTGCCTTTCAGGATAGCCACAAGCTCGCTGGACGAGTATGGTTTCAGCTCGATGAAGTTCTGTTGGAGTGTACTTATGGTGCTTCGGTCCAGATTCTCCAAATACTTTGGGTCTCTAAGGATGCATATCAGTGAGAGACGTATAGGCGCGGTGACTCTATCTTCCTGAACCCTAGTCAGGGCGTAGAGTGCTGAGCTATCGGCTTCCAGTAAAGCCTCAATCTCGTCCAAAGCCAGTATCAGGGTCAGGTTCCTGTCATCTAGAACAGACATGATTGCCTGCAGGAGCTCTTCTGACGAGAAGCCTCTCTTTGGAAACTGCTCTTCTAACCCATTCATCACCTTCCTAAGGACTGCAAATAAACTTCCTTTACATTCGCGACAGTTGACATGAAAGTAGCGTAGGCCTATCTTCCTCTCTTTTGCGGCGTTGACTATGTCCAAGCCGAACCTCTGAGCAATCACCGTCTTTCCAGTACCTACAGGACCCATTATCAAGACTCTCTGACTTGTAGATCTAGGCTTCTCTAGAAGAGACCTGAAGAGATGTGTTAGGAAGGTTAGTTGGTCTTCCCTGTGAGGAAGCTTTGCTGGAATATGCTCTATTGATAGTGGAACCTCATCTTTGAAGACGGTTGGTCTGAGTAGAACCTGCCTTATCAGGTCGTCTCTGTACTCTGCGATCCTACCAACCGTAAGGTTCCCACCTCATCGAGTTTCGCGACTATATTAATTCTCGATATTAGGTGCATTCCAGAGGATATAAAGGATAGAGAATAACGAAACTGACCCTCCGTCCATTCTAGAGACTCTGGGTGCACCGTCACCCCAACAGTCACTCCTTCCGGCCCTGAGCCTTAGATGAGAAGTCATCTAGCAGGGGCTCTGTCAAGTCTATGTAGAAAGTACATTGAGTATGCCGATACCGCGAAGATGAGGGCGACGAGTTTACTGGCATAGACTATTGAGACGGCGGTTCTGGGGTTTGGGAATCTATTGACCAGAATGTCTGGGTTCACAGCTCCTGTTGTGGACATCAAGGCACCCCAAAGTGTGAAATTGAAGAATAATTCGTAGAGGGAGCCGGCTACTACTAGGAAAGAAACCGCGAAGAGGAAGACTCGAATATCGCGGCTCAAAGAAGCTATTCTCACCTCAAGATGCTGGATCAGGAATGCGTAGAATAGGAAGCCGAAGATGAAGATCAAAGTCATCGGCTTGAACTGAATGAATAGTATAGGCGAATACTCATCCAGAATGAACTGTTCTCCATACACCGAGGGGGAAGGGTACTTCCAGATACAGTAGAGGATCAATGCCACAGTAAATATTCCTGATGCAGACGATAGTATCAGCCACTTATTTCGAGGAAGATCCAAACCTGTCAGACCCACCTTTGTTGATTTCTATCTCAGTCTCTTAAGCACTTCATAAACCTCGTCTGGGAATGGAGGCTTCAATTCTGTCGTGCTTCCGTCTGGCGCAACCAGTATCCTACCATGTTTGTACGCAGTGAATTCGCCTATCTCGGTCGCAGGGATACCTCTCCTCGAGAGCCTCGATATGATCCTGGTTGAAGAAGATGGTTTTGCGGCTACAAGAAGTGATCCGGAACTCATCAGTCGGAGGGGGTTTATTCGTAGGCTTCGGCAGATGGTTTTGGTCTCAGCTGAGATTGGGACACGTTCAGCGTAGATCCTGACCCCTAGAAGTGACGCCTCTGCGAGTTCCCAGACTCCGCATAGAAGGCCGCCCTCAGTTGGGTCATGCATCGCCTCGACTCCTCCCGCGTCCATCGCCACCATCGCGTCCTCAACCACGCTGATCCTCCTGTAGAGATGCTGAGCACTCTTCACAGTCTCTATGTCTAGGTACTTCTCCAGCAACTCTGCTCCATCCGTGGCTATGATGGCGGTTCCCTCTATCCCGGCACTCTTTGTAAGTATCAGTACGTCGCCGGCTTCTGCTCCTCCTGAGTTCACATACCGGTCTGACTTGGCTTCTCCCACCATGAACCCAACGACTATGGGCCTCTTCAGAATCGGGGTGACCTCTGAATGCCCCCCAGCAACCGTCACATTCAACTCAAGACATGCCCGGTCAATCTGCCTCATGATCCTGCGCAGCACAGCCTCTCCCGAGCCCTCAGGCAACATTATTGAGCAAAGATACCATCTCGGCCTCGCTCCGCGGGTGGCAACGTCGTTTGCGTTTATGTGGACTGAGAGCCAGCCTATGTTGGCCAAGGCGCCGGTGATAGGGTCTGTGGAAAGCGCTATCACCAGTCTGTCCATCTTGACTATGGCTGCGTCCTCCCCGATGTCAGGCCCGACCAGAAGCCTTTTGTTCTGAACACCCAGGTTCTTGAAGACTATTCTCCGGAGACTATGTGAAGGAATCTTGCCTGTTGGGAATCTTTCCATATCGAGACCTAGGAGGGAGTCTGAATGGACTCCATATATAGATTTGTAAGAACGGAGGTGGTAGGCTCACGCACTCAAGATCTAGATCACAGGTTCAGTTGGGCCAGACTCGTCATTGCCTACCGAAAACAGTTAGAACAAACAAGTTCTTAGGCATTTCCTTTGGAGACTCAACCTATGATCCTGCATCAAGGCTTTTCATGTCAACGCGGGTTTCTTAGATGTCCAAAAGAGACTGGTATGTGATTGAACGGCGACGCCTGAACGAATAGTAGATTCCGCCAGATCCTAGGTGACAGCAGAATAGCTCCAAGAGAGACAAGGACTGAAGGACTTAAGTTTAATATTCCAACCGACGCATCCCTTCCGGTCACCGTGAACGCGAAACTTTTGAACAGGCTCACCTCTAGGAGATGGCTGACGGGTCTCGGCGTACTCCGGATCACCACACTGGCCTAGGCTGAAGTGCCATTCGGCAGTCTCGACTCGAGCGTATATGGTTTGCCGATAGGAATAGCCACCGCGTTGGCCGCTGCAATAATAGTTCTAGTCACGCTCCGAAGATAACGTCAGTAGCACACGAGCATTATTAGGCTCTATCCTCCAATAAGATCCTAACGTTTCATAGCGGGTCCGGTCCACAGTCATCTCTCGGTTCTGGAAGATGCCCCATGGGAAACATATCACTCAAACCATTGGCTTTCGAGAGTCTTGGGGCCAGGTCAATGTCGTCTTTGATAGAGACCCCTGATGCCCAGATTCTAGTCGATCCAGGCGTCTCTCTCGGGATGAGATTCGGGTTACTCCCGCATCCTGAAGAGTATCGAGTTCGAACTGAACTCCGCAACCTCCTCAGGGAAGCATCCATGAAGGCTGACGTGGTCACGATCTCACATTACCACCATGACCACTACACACCCAACTACACCGAAAATGTCTTCATAGGATCCAGC
The DNA here is from genome assembly GCA_964480955.1 of uncultured Candidatus Bathyarchaeia archaeon. Lineage (GTDB taxonomy): Archaea > Thermoproteota > Bathyarchaeia > 40CM-2-53-6 > RBG-13-38-9 > CAYZRW01. The sequence goes on from CAYZRW010000007.1 coordinate 23,429, forward strand.
CCTGAAGAGGCGGAGACACTCATTCGAGACAAGACTCTGCTAGTCAAAGATTACAGAACAGACGTCAACCCCAGCCAAAGACGAAGGGGATGGCTCTTCCATAGGTTTGCTGAGAAACATGCGAAAAATATTCTTGTAGCCGACCGGGGAGAGTTCCACTTCGGCGCGACGAGGCTCAAGTTCTCTCAACCAGTCTTCCATGGGGAGAGGGGCTCAAGCCTGGGCTGGGTCATAATGCTCACGGTGACTCACGGAGACGAAAGGGTCACCCACGCCTCCGACATTCAAGGTCCAATGGACGAGGCCACACTGGACGCTATACTTCAGGAGAAACCCGACCTTCTCTTGGTCGCTGGGCCACCACTATACCTGTCTGACAGCATGGTCAAAATAGAACTGATCAATCGTGGGAGAGAGAACCTCATGAAACTCTCCGAGAAGGTGCCGACCTCGATTCTAGACCATCACCTGCTGAGAAGCCCTGACTGGAAAACATTCGTCGACCCAGTCCTCAGACGTGCAAGGTCCAGAGGGAACATCGTCCAGTCAGCAGCCAACTACAATGGGCTGCCCGAGAGACTTCTCGAATGCAGAAGAAGAGACCTATACAGGGAGGAACCCCCAAGCTCAGAGTTCATGGCCTGGACAAGACTACCAGATGATAGGCGGAGGCTTGAACCCCCACCCGTCTAGAACCTCAGCCCAGCCACATATGCAACCCCTCACTCAACATCTTGAGTCCCGGGTAATGAGTCCCACAGACCCCAAGCCCCCCAACCTACAAGAGCCCCAAGACTACCAATAACTCGTCCTCTAGAATCACCAGCCAGATCCCTCGAAGGGGGTGGGGGGTGGGTCCCCTCTCAAGACAGAAAAAGGAAAAGACCGGAGAGGAAAGTGTATCTACTCACAGACTGGCGCACACTATCCAGACTCACTGTCTTGCCCCACAACGTTCACAGTACTCGCTCTCAACAGCTATCTCCGCGCCGCAGTTCAGACAGTACTTCCTGGACCTCAGCCTCCAAACCTTTACGAGATCTAACCCTCAAAGCGACAAGAATAGAGACGAGGACCACCACCGCCAACAATGCCAAGGGTACACCGTAACCCTGAGTCAGGAGACCCGGCCCAGCCTCCTCCTGTCCAGGAGACGTTGCCGGCGGAGAGACTGCAGGAGCGGTCTGAGTCGGCGAAGGCGATGGTGTCGGCCGGGGCGTCGGGGTAACGGTCTCTGTAGGACTCGGGGTCAAAGGCCGAGACTCCGCAGTCACGCTAATATCGTCCCAGAACGCGTCCGGAGTCGTCAGGTGGGAGACCGTAGTCATCTCGAATGCCACCCAGAGCTTCATCAGAACCACGCCACTTGATGTCCCAAACCCCGACTCAAAATCACCCTTGACCCCACGTTCGACAAGGGACCATTGGTGGAGTAGAGCCGGCAAGAAGAAGATCGTACTGTCCGAAGTATTGTAGAGATACTCACCCAAAGCCGATGGAGCCCAAGCGACATAGTAGGAGAGGTTGAGTGAACGGCCATCCCCAAGCTCCATATGAACCAAAGAACGAATGTTCGTGTAGCTGTTCTGACCTATGACCGCGGGCATTACCCAGAAGCTGAGCACCATATCCAGACCCTCAATATCTGTTGAGAGCGTCTGCGTAACCCCGCCACCCCGCTTCTGAGTGTAAGGGATCCCTCTTGCCGGATTGATGTAAGTCCTGAAGCTCCAGGTACCCGAGTGGCTAGTTCCAGAGGTCATGTTGACCCGGCCGTATATTTGGTCGTAGACGATGGTCTGCCACCCGTCGAGACCAGACTCGAACCCCCCATTCGTCACCAACTCCCTTCTTGAGGATGCAAAACCGAACGACGCTCCAAGGATCGTGATAAGCAGGAACAGACACATCACGTGATTTCGCGACATTACTCTACATCCTTTGTTAGACTCGTTACCAGACCTTTTGAACCTTTGCCAACCCGCGCCAGTAACCGCTAGCGTCAGGCTCCAAGATGGATCTGGAGCATCCCATGACTCAGGCAGCAGGAATCGTGCCTGGAGGGTCCAGTCTGAGTCTTCCCAGGAGCAACCGTGCAGCCGAGTTTACTACCATAAATAAACGACTCGATTTCTGTAATTCCGAAAGTTTCTTATCTTGAGATCCCGAACTAGAGGGTACCATGTTGAGGTGACCTCAACCGTGTCATATTACCTCGTGCCCAAACCAGCAGATAGGTACACATACAATCCACCAGCGCAGCAGTATGTCGTCCAACCTCCCCCAACCTACGTGATGGTCCAGCAACCACCCCAAATGTACGCCTATCAACCACCACCCCAGGACATCCTGATGGTCCAGCCCCCCGACGTCTACTTCCAACCCCCACCACAGGAGTACCTCGTGCCGCAAACTCCTCAGAGAGTGGTCTACCAACCACCGCCCATCGGATACCTCTACCAGCCACCTCCACAATCCATGGTCGTCGTTCCACCTGCGCAAGAGTATCTCTATCAGCCACCACCAACAAGATACCTCGTCCAACCCCAACCCTACAGGGTCTACTAACCCACCAGCCACACGTGACAACGCGTAAACGGTCAAGCCCTAACTAGACACCCACCAATCTTTTACAGACCCACCTATACATATAACCCAGCGAGAACGCTCCACGACTCCCATCACAGCAAAGGAGACAAAGAGTCTGAGCCTCATCGAAGACCTTCTATCATGGGCTCTAAGCCTAACCGCTAGGTGGGGTGCATATGGAATCTTCATCGGCATGGCCTTGGAGTCGAGCATACTCCCAATCCCCTCGGAAGCCGTGCTGGTCACGGCTGGACTCGCCGGAATAGACCCCGTAACAGTCGGCATCTCCGGAGGCGCAGGCTCCACCGTCGGGGCGAGCCTGGGCTACCTCATAGGGAGGGAGGGTAGGAGCGTAGTCGACAGATACGGCAAGTATACTCTCGTAACAGAGAGCAGCATCGTTAGGGGCGAGAACTGGTTCAAGAGATGGGGCAACTGGACAATTCTGTTGAGCCGACTCATACCCTTTGTTCCATACAAGGTCTTCTCGATCGTCGCAGGCCTGTTGAGAATGGATTACAGACCTTTCCTTCTCCTCACACTGGCAGGCTCAGTTCCACGGTGTTTCCTTTTGGCGTGGCTGGGAAACATGATCATTCAGGCTGAATATCAGATACTGGCTGCTCTCGCCGCGGCAGTTCTGGCAGCTACTCTTGGATACTGCCTTCTAAAGAGACGCCGAAAGCAGTCCCGAGCATAGATAACGTCCGAGTCCTCTGGCTTCGTAAGATGTGCTGACCAAAGGTAATCTGATGATCCTCACAGGAACATGGTTTAGAGCTGGGGTTGCTCAGACCGGTCGGCAGACTTCAGGACTGCGCCCCAATCCTCGTCACCCTTGATTAAAATAATCTATTGAGGCTTGGTCCTGAGGCTCCAACATTCTCTTTATGCGGTGAATATCGTAGCCCAGTGGCGAGAGTATGTTGGCCGCGGCGTTCAGAAGCATCGCCTCATACTTTGCAAGATCGTATCTCAAGTCATTATTCACAAGCTCTCTTGCAAGAACCCGCCTCTCAGGGATAGGGTTGTCTCCATCAACAATCAAGAAGGCCACGGACTCCCCAGAATTTATTTCCAGGCCCTCGTCGGTAAGCTGTTTTGCAGCTATGGATTGAAGGCTATTCTGCACATACTCTGACGGGTCTCTAGACAGACGTTTCTGAACGAGCAGATCAGAAAAATCTACCCTGCGGCCCCTCAATACCTCAAGATAATCTCCAAGTATCTGGATTGCCCCTGGAATCAGCCTGAGAAGTTCCTGCGAATTCTTGGCCTCTGCAAGATGGGATATGATGCTGGACTGACATCTCCTTATGAAGGCGGGCACGTCACCTCTTCGAACCTCGATCCCCCTACACTTGACCCTTCCATCAGCGAAGGCACCGTAATACTTGTTGAGGGCGGGAAGCCCAGGCCTAACCTTCGACGGTAAGAAAACGACCCATCTATATCTTCCTTCGAACGACACAGGTAAGCCTAGCTCAGACTGAATCCTATCCGCCAGCCCTAGATAGTCAGCCTCCTCAGCACCTCTCTTCCCAACCCATACAGAGTCGACAATTGCGTGAACCAGACTGAAGCCTTCAGACTCAACAATCTGAACCGTCTTCTGGAGCACTTCCCTCGCAAACGCGCATGTGGCGATGTGAGCGTCAATCTTTCCGTATCTAGCGTTCTTGAAGCCGAGGTACCCGACTGCGCATGCCCAAGCCTCTGCTTAGGGCATTATGCGCACACAAGTATCCATTTGAGCGCCGCCTGCCTCTTACGGTAGGTCTCCCTCAACGGTGGGTCGCTGGCTTCCTTCATCATCTGTTTATACCTTAACCTCTTCTCAAGAAGCTCCTCAAGCGATATCGGGACTATACCTCTCCTCTTCTCACAGATTTGATACCCTAACTCTGGAACCCTATTTTGCGATTCTGGACAACATCTGCACCTGACAGTCTCACCGCTCAGATTAAACTTACACATCAAGGTTGGGTAGAGTGAGGAGAAGTCCAGCTCCCCAACATCATCATAGACACCTGCGACCGGCGTATAGTATAACCCACCCCTATCAGCGATAATGAGTTCCTCAGCGGTCTTCAACTCTTCTGGAAGGGCCTTAAACCATGGGGCCAGAATATCCCTCCTGAAGGCATGGTAGAGTTGGATGGAGGTCATGCTCGTTCCTATCGTTGAGTCGACACACCTCTGGATAGGAATACGGCAAGTCCTAGAGACCTCTATGATGCCTTCGAGTCCACAATCGTCATAGAGGAAGGCGTGCTCTCGGTCTACATGTATTCTCCCATAAAGGCGAACTGGGGCAGGGCGGTATTGAACCCTGCCATAACTGAAGTACACCCTTCCCCGCTGGCTAAAAATTCTAAGGGGAGACCTCTCACGTCCCAGAACCATCTGGCTGGAGACCCCCAGTCTCTGGGCGCGCTTCGCCAAGTACGGGAATAAGAAGGAGTTTCCATTGTGGGTGTAAACCACATCCGGATCAATCTCGCGGAAGAGCCTCACAAGTCCCAGAAGATTCTCCTCCTCATAAGAAGAGTCTAGCACAAGAACTTCTTCCTGATTTCCAACTGTGATCTCCTTCAACGGGTCTTCGAGGCTTGGAATAGAGCATCCAGAACCTATTGAGAGATCTAGATAGACACAGGTCAGCTCTGGAACCCCATAATCTATGCTGTCGCTACTGTCAAGAACCTGCCACTCGACCAAACCATAATTCAGGTTGGCCTCAACTTGAGCTAGAGGAAATATATCTCTCTCATAGAGGTAGATTTGTTCTGCAGGAATATCCACATTAAAGAGACGAAACTTTCTTGACGACAGAGCTATTCGCTTTGCAAGTTTAACTGCTTTCCCGGTCGTGGATACTGGAATCTTGAGAACCTGCGACTTCTCATAGTCCTCTATATTCAGATACTTCTCTTCAAAAGATAAGTCCTCGATGTTGAGTTTCTTTGCAAGCTCAACTAAGTCTGAATTTTCTCCCGAAGCATAGAAGGACGGTCTCCAATCGTCCACCAGTCTCTGGGCTTCTCCGCTTCTCAATTTTACCCAGACAACCATTCCTCCATCTTTTTGGTAGAGGTCAAGGATCCAGCCTTGAATTCTTGAGTTGCTCAACAATATTCTGAATCCCCTCCATAGTGCTCCTTAGCTCCTTCAACTCCTTTGTGTGAGCAAAGAGGGCTGAGAGGAACATGCCTTCAACCACTGAAGGAAAGGCTGCTGCGCCAGCTTCGGAGGCGTAGCTTCTGACCGTGTTTACAAGGTCTTCAAAGAATGACTTCTCTTCTCTCCTTAACATTCTGGCGAATTTCTTCCAGGTATGCGAGATCTCCTGCTCGATCGCCGCCCTATAGGAGGGTATTGTTCTTCCCATGCTAAGCAGCTTCTAAGAAACTCTCAAGCCCCATGTTTACAGCCACTGGAATGTTCACTTGGAGGGTGGGGGTTGATGGGTGTCTTTCAAGAATTATCTTTTCAGCTGAACCTTGTGTCACAATATTTGCTGTTATGCTGCATCTTCTTTTTAGAAGAGCCTCAAGCTTCTTCATTCTCTGCGTAGCTTTTCCAGAGCGGGTAATCAGAGCTATAGCATCCTTCGACTTGATAATCGTTGTTAAACCTATCAGGGCCCTGCAGAACTGTTCCCTACCAATATCCTCTTCCAAGTCTTGGTCGCAATATAGTGAAGGGAAATCTGAGATTACAACGAGTTTGCTACCTGTATCCTCAAGTACTTCCTTCAGTTTACATTCTATGAAGTTTGTCATCTGGAAGCATGTGAAGGCTCTAGAGAGTAATATATTTCGTAAAATTAAAGCTCTGTCCAATTTATTTCTTCGAGAAAAATTTGTAATGATTGATGGATCGAAACCGCATCCACCGTCAAGAAAGATCACCTTTGAGTTCATTCCACCCCCGCTGATTGGGAGTTGCGCCCTCACGCAGAGCATTTCAGCAAGGTTCAAACACCTCTCAGAACCGTAGAGATAAATAATCTGCCTAGGTTTGAATCCTTGAAATAATCTGTCGAGGGCTCCGTCTCCAAAATAAAGTCTTGAGGAAAAACTATTCAAAGCAACGCGTGTGAAACCGGAAGGTAGACTACTTTCGTGCGGACTCCCACCCATTTCTGATTCCTCTTTAACCGTAATCATAACAGCATACCTACTGTTCTTGTGATATCGATCAGCTGGGCAGGCTCGATATCACCTGTAAGAATTCTACCGACTCACTTAAGTGAGAGAGATGGTCAAAACTGCTGAGAGGCCCACAAGTCAAACTAAAGAATCACGTGTCTAATACTGGACAGGGCTGCTTGAGCTGACAAATTCAGTAACGTTCAGACGTGGGCTGTTCCAATTATCTCGTCCAGTCGGGCATTGTCATGCGAGGACATGTATGTCCTTAATCCTTCAGTCAGCTCCCTGAAGACATCTAGATCCCTATCGACAAGTATAGAACCTACTTGGACTGCCGAAGCCCCGGCGAGTAGAAACTCAACAACATCTCTCCAATTCGTTATCCCTCCGCAACCAATTATCGGCAGCGTGACTTTCCCGAAGATTTCGTAGACACACCTCAAAGCGATGGGTTTCATCGCTGGGCCTGACAATCCTCCGAACTTACCGCCTAGGATTGGGCGTCTAGCCTCAATGTTGATGGCCATAGCTCTAACAGTATTTATGGCAGTCAGAGCGTTTGCACCTGCCCTAGCCGCAGCGTCAGCTATCTCAACTATGTCAGAAACGTTTGGCGAAAGCTTGACTATGAGCGGCCCGTCGAAATTGGACCTGGCTGCCTTCGTCACTCTGGACACTAACTCAGGGTCTCGGCCTATCTCGACGCCAACCTCCTCAACATGAGGGCATGATACGTTCAATTCAAGCGCATCTGCACCAGCCTCCCTGGCCACCGAGGCGGCTTTCCCATAATCATCATCGTTGAAACCGTAAATGCTGGCCACAACCGGTACAACACCCTTCTTGGCCTCCCTAATTTCATCCTTCATACCCTCAGAACCAGGATTTGGCAAACCCAATGAATTCAAGAAGCCGCATGGGACCTCAGTTATGACAGGCCCCGGGTAGCCTTCCCTTGCAGTAACACCGAAAGACTTCGTAACGACTCCTCCAGCACCTTCTTGGGCTACGCGCCTCAGCATCGCACCCGAGATCCCTAAAAACCCTGAGGCAAGGATTAGCGGATTATTCAACTTCAATCCAGCAATCTGAACAGAGAGATCAACCTTTGAAGCTACCAATCTCAACGAACCTCCTTCCAGATCTTAGGCAAGCAATTGGGTTCTTGAATGTAACTGATCGCTATGGATCTGCCAGAAAAAGGTTTATTCACTCTCCAATTATATTCTTCAGGAACTTACTGCCCTCTAGTCTGGGCTTGGAGCTGAGCATTTGAAGTCAATGATAGTGACCACACTCATCGGGATATTTGCCCTCAACGCCAAAGGAAAAGTCGTTGGGGTAGAACTATTCCCAGCAAGCCCCAAAGAAGCGGCTAGCAGACTAACCCAGCTTCAAAATGGCCAAATAGGAAACGAGCTTACTCAACTGTTGAAGACTCTCCAACAGAAAGGCTATGACAACTTCTCATTCGAAGAGAGTGCGTTAGCCTCAAGCGTTGAGAAGAACCTTGGTCTTGTCTGCAATGTGGCAGAAGGATCAAGAGCAGCCATGAGTCTCAGGAAGAGACTTGGCGAAACGGCCGTTGAACTTAGAATATTCGAAGACCTGAAGACGTTCCGCGAATACGTACACAACGTCACCGTCGCAATGGCAGAGAAGGCGGTTACCAGAGAAACACAGAGGAGAGATATTTATGCAATACAAGTCATTCGCACTCTCGACGACCTTGACAGGACACTTAATCTCTTCTCCGGAAGAATTCGTGAGTGGTATGGCCTCCACTTCCCAGAGCTTGATAAACTACTTGACAAGCACGAAACATACATGAGACTAGTGTCAAACCTAGGAGCTAGAGAGAACTTTACAGTCAAGAAACTTGAATCGGAGGGGGTGCCCTCAGACAAAGCGCAGGCCATCGCTGCAAAGGCCAAAGCATCCATAGGCTTCGACGTCAACCCAAAAGACCTAGTATTACTTCAAAGACTCTCAAATGAAACCCTTCAGCTTCACAATTGCAGGACCCAAGCTGAAGAGTACCTTGCTGCACTCATGGAAGAAGTTGCTCCTAACATGACATCGATTCTCGGTCCGCTGTTATCGGCGCGGCTAATGTCAATAGCAGGCAGTTTGACTAATCTTGCGAAGATGCCTGCAAGCACGATTCAAGTCCTGGGTGCGGAGAAGGCGCTCTTCAGGTCTCTAAAGACAGGTTCCAGACCTCCGAAGCACGGAGTCATATTTCAGTACCAACACATACACGCCGCTCCAAAGTGGCAGAGAGGCAAGATAGCCAGGGCTCTATCAGGCAAGCTTTCAATAGCTGCGCGAATCGACGCGTTCGGGGGGGAGTTCATAGGCGAGATGTTGAGAAATCGTCTTGAGAGAAAGATAAGAGAGATCCAAGATAAGTATGCGTCCCCACCTTCGGTGAAAAGGAAGAATGAGAGACCTAGAGGTTCAGGAGCATGAGAATTTTCAGAACATCTACTGGCTAAGATTCGAAGGACAATGTAGGCTTGCAACCAGAAACCTAGCACCTACCGTCAGCGTCTACGGTGAGGAACTGTTCTCTCACGAGAGTATCGAATACAGGGTATGGAACCCCTACCGAAGCAAGCTCGCAGCCGCAATATACAAGGGTGTTACTGAGGTGCCCATCAAGCCTGGGACCGCAGTCCTTTACTTGGGCGCTGCCTCAGGAACCACCGTCAGTCACGTCAGCGACGTAGTCGGAAAGGACGGAGAAGTCTACGCAATCGATTTCTCGCAAAGAACTATGAGGGATCTCATTGAGAGAGTCTGCAGACACCGTGCAAACGTTCAACCAATTCTTGCTGACGCCCGAATCCCTTCGCAGTACCGCCTGATGGTCGGGAACGTCAACGTGATATATTGCGATGTCGCGCAACCGGAGCAGGCCAAGCTACTCGCCTCAAACTCTGACATGTTCTTACGAAGAAGAGGGACCGTAATGATCGCAGTGAAATCTAGAAGCATCGATGTGACGCTTAGGCCGGAAGAGGTCTTTGAACGGGAGACTGAAACCCTTAGAAGACGAGGATTTAAGATCCTTGAATCTATCCGACTTGAACCTTACGACAGAGACCACGCCATGATTACCGCAAAGTTCGAAAAATGAGGAGAAGCGACTATGGATTACCTGGAGAGAGCTTTCAGAGCGATGATAAAGGAAGAAGTCAGAAGACTCAACCAGCACCTGCCGAGAACAAGGAAGACCCTAAAACATCTCCTTCAGGAACCTACACCGTCTGTGGAGACTCATGACGGAGGAAACATAGTAATTAAGAGGGAGGAATTGCAGAAACTGGCAAAAATCTTGCCGCCTAACCTGCATGAGAAGCTCCAACTCCCAGTGATCGTTCAGAGGAGATTCGACCTTGGAAAATCTGTTTACACCGTATCCGGAAGCAAACTTGAGGAGTTCACTATAAAGTACTTGCTTGGGCTCGCGGAGAACGACTTCGGCAATTATGAGGCTGAGGAAGTGTTTTACATCTACAAGCCGTATCTAATGGAGTTGATCCGAACTATTCATTCCTTGATAGTGATAGGGTTCGGGACTCCTGAAGGTCTTACGTTAGACTCGCAGTAGCTTGCACTCTAGGTTTCTAAAGGTTCTCCACGTTCTCCTAACGATGGGCAGATCGCACCTGTTCCTGAGAATCCACTCCTTCACAAACCTGATAGTCTTTGGGTCTGACGGGTAGCCTGATCCGAAGTCGCCGTAGGTTTCTTGCAGACTCTCAATTATCTCGTCCCTCCTCACCTTGGCTAGAATTGAGGCTGCAGACACCACAGGATACTTCCTGTCGGCGTGATGCTCCGATACAATTCTCAGAGGAGCCTCAAGTTGCTGGAGTATTTGACACGCGAATCTTTCCGGGCTTCTGTCAGGGGCGTCGACATAAGCTGTCTCAGGTCTCAGCTTGTTAAGGATCTTTGCGATGTACCTTGCCTCTAACAGGTTCAGTCTCATCATTGGTCTACCCCTCAGGACTATGGAGTCGATCTCTTGAGGCTCAATCTCCAACAGGACATGTTCCTGAGTCAGGCTGAGTATCTTTGGGGCCAGTCGACTTCTTGACTTTCTAGTCAGAAGTTTTGAATCACGAACGCCAAGCTGGTTCAGGTAAGGAATCCTATCTTCTCTCAGAATCAAACCTGCTATTACGAGTGGACCTATGAGTGGGCCTCTTGGGAAGCCGTCTCAGCTCGGCTTTCTCCCAGCCTCATCCACTCCAGCAACCTGAACCATTAGTGGTCCCCCAGACTCCTAGTCAACAGAATGCACTATTAGACTCTTACTCTAAGGCGCCGACACTGCCCTTAAGTTTGCAGAGCCTCCTCAAGATCCTTCCCGAGACCATCTGAGCTTGTCTATTGCGGTTCCCACGGGTTACCTCTACTATCTGAGGCATCGCGTCCAGACCAAGGATTTCGGGAATCCGTTTCCAAAGATTGAATTGTACTGTTCCAAGGAATGGCTTGTTTCCAACAATTGCCTGCTTCGCAGCCGCCCTGAACTTTTGGCTGCAAATTTCCATTGGACCTATCTCGTCCACCACCAGAAGATCTACCTCTGGCCGACTTAAGCTATCGACAATTGCCTTGACGCCGACTTCTTCAAGATCCTTTAGGTTTACTCCATACTTTCCGATCTTCGGGCCACTCTTTTCGTCTATGTGCGCAAGCAACCCCGTTGTACCGGTACACAGATCCAATATCCTGAAGCCAGTCCTTACCTGCCGCGTCCTGATTTCTTCAGTGATCATCCCCCCAACTACATAACCCCTGGCTTTGACGTCTTCAGCAACTCTCAACGCTAGGGTTGTCTTACCTACGCCTGGAACGCCTGTGACCAAGATCGCTTCAGACATTGGGAACCCTTCATATTGTACAGAGCGCTTATCAATAGCTCTTCTTTCTGTCCCTTAATGGGGCAGACGTGATGTGTGACCTTCGGTTGAGATGCTTGACTGAACCTCCAATCCCACCATTCAGTACACAGACCCTTACTGAGGGTGCGGTCAAGTTCGTCCTACCAAGCTGTAAGGACGATGCATACGCAGATTCAAGAGTATTCTATAATCCGAGAATGGCTCTGAATCGCGACATATCAATTCTGGTCGCTCGCTGCTACCAATCTGACTTGCAGAGACTGATGCGGATCGCTGACCCTATGACTGGCTCAGGAATCCGTGGATTACGCTATGCTGCGGAAGTGGACAAGGTCGAGCAAGTATCACTCAATGATATAGAACCGAACGCAACCATGATTGCTCACCACAATTCTACAATCAATAGTCTCGAAGCCAAAGTTGACATCCAATGCATGGATGCGAATGTCTTCCTCAACCTGCACTCGGTCCCTGGAAAGAGATTTCATCTCATAGACCTTGACCCATACGGTTCGCCAACACCATACGTGGACTCGGCCCTCAGAGCTCTGGTCGACGGTGGACTTCTAGCCATGACCGCTACTGATATGGCTGTCCTTTGTGGAGCCAAGCCCCGCGCCTGCCTCAGAAGATACGGAGGGAGACCGCTTAGAAGCGAGTATTGCCGAGAAGTCGCATTAAGACTGCTTCTGGGATCCCTTATAGCGGCTGCTGGCAAACATGACCTAGCCATTGAAGCAAAATTTTCACATAGCACAGACCATTACGTTCGCCTCTACGCAAAGTTGAGCCGCTCAGCCACTAGCGCGAACAAGAATCTTGAACAGATGGGTTACATATACCATTGTTTTCGCTGCGTCAACAGATTCACTTCAAGAGACCCAGGCAAGCATAGGGTATGTGGAAGATGCGGCCGGCCAATTGCCCTAGCTGGGCCGCTCTTCTTGGGCAGACTGATAGATAGAGAATTCTGCAGAGACCTCATAGAAATCCATGATGCGAGGGAATACAAGTCCAGTAGACTCTCAAGACTGCTATGCCTTACTTTGGAAGAGGCCGATGCTCCCCCCACATACTATACTGTTGACGCAATCTGTGACAGGATGGGCAAGGCTACTCCCAGCCCCACCTCAATAATAGAGGGTCTCAGAACTCAAGGTTACAGTGCAACGCGAACACATTTCGACGGGCGGGCTTTCAAGACCGACGCTTCTGTTGACGTTATTGAGGCCTCAATCAGAGAGATCGACTGAAGATGGAGTTGTACCGACTGTGGGTCTGCCGCGACTTATGAGGCCCAGTCCAAGAACGTAGAGTTCGGAACTAGACGCCCTAGTTGCGCGGGGCCTGACAAGTCTAACCTCACGGAAACTCTTCCTGACTTTATCTAAGAAGTTATTCAATTCACTGCCTTGAAATACCTTGACGAGGAAGTTCCCGCCCAACTTCAAGACTGCTTGAGCTACCTCAAGAGATTTCCTAGCCAAGTGAATCTGCCTTGAATGATCAACATCCCAAGCACCTGAAACATTTGGTGAGACATCTGAAATGACAGCATCGACCTTATCCGGAAACTTCTCCACAAGCAACGTGACCGTGGAGGCTGACGTCACATCAAGTTCCATCAACTCAACTTGTGGCTGACTCAAGGGGTCGATTGGCTTGATGTCGATACCTAGAACATATCCCTCATTCCCAACGATTTCGCTGGCAACTTGGGTCCAGCCCCCTGGGGCGGCCCCAAGGTCGATAACCCGATCACCCTTCCCGATAAACCTGTAGCTCTTGACTACTTGCAGAAGCTTGAATGCTGCTCTGCTTCGGTATCCCCCACTTTTAGCCAGCTTGTAGTACTGGTCTCTGCGCCTTTTCTGGATCCAGATCGAGGAACTCTTAGTCATCTGTAATCTTGGGCCTGCCGAACCCGATTCCTAGAACGCAAGGTTACTCCAAATGTCAAATGAGTTCGGGGTAGACTCCTTACAGACCTATGACTACGTCCCTAGTTTCCGTACGCTACACATGAAAAGCCAATTCCTATTCCGAGTCCTTCAAAGTGAGGCCGTTCAACCAGACGGTTAGTCTGTCGCACTTTGCAGGGGAGATAAGTGCTGACTGACTGCATCTGCCCTCGAGGTCACAGAATGCGCATGGTATAGCTATAATGGAGTCGACTCTTGCAATTTTTCTCTTAGCCAAGATCCTGTAGGTCCATCTGCCGTCAAACAGCTCTTTCCGGCGCTCAATCAGTTTCTTCTTCTCAAGCCTCAGTATAGCTCTTGAGCCTTCGCGACTGTCAGAGGTGACAGTCTTCCAGAGTTCCGATTGAAGTATTCCGTTCTCACCCGCGTTCATGATGATGTGAAAAACATCTTGCTCCGTTGAGCCTCTTCTCGCCAATGAACACACCGTTTTGGGTTGATAGAAGGTCGAAATAGCTTTTAAACGTTATAGGTTTCTATGTTAGTCGCTTGAACAAATCCGTTCAGTTTGGAAAACCCGTCGGAGCATGTCTATGTTTAGAGAATGTGGTATTGAGGCTTAGTCTATTCTTCGCCAACGCGTACCGTCCGGGGTATCTTCAAGAATTACCTTTAGGGCACCTAGCCGTTCTCTCATCTTGTCCGCTGCCTCCCAATCTCCTCGCTTTCTAGCTTCTTCCCTTAGCTCCACGACTAGATTCAGAAGATCTTCAGTAATGCCAGTTTGTGAAATACTATCACCGGAGATGTTTATTCCAAATATTGAGGTAAAATCTTTGAGAGCACTCAGTGCTCGGGTTACCATGTTCTTTTCCGGGTGTTTCTTCACATACGCTTCGAACTTCTTTGCAAAGGAAAGCATAACAGAAAGGGCGACAGGGGTATTGAAGTCGTCATCCATTGCTTCCATGAATTGTTCCCAGTGAGTCTGAGTCATCTTGAAGAAATCAGCGTCCTCGGGCTCTTCTCCAGATTTGGCTTTAGTCAATGCTCTCTGACCCTCAAGGTAAGCACTTGTTATCCGGCGGTAATTCTCCCTAGCATCTTTGAGGTTGCTCTCGTTGTAATCTACGGGACTTCTGTAGTGGCTTGACGCAAAAAAGACCCTCAGAACATTGGGATCGTACTTCTCAAGGATTTCTCTGATAGTCACGAAGTTGCCTAGGGATTTTGACATCTTCTGGCCCCTTACGTTTACCATTCCTGTGTGTATCCAGTACTTGACCAAGGGCTTCTTGTCAGTGGCGGACTCTGCCTGAGCGATCTCTGCTTCATGATGCGGAAAGACGAGTTCGACGGCCCCCCCGTGAATATCGTATTGTGCCCCAAGATATGTTGCAGTTATCGCCGTGTCCTCTATGTGCCATCCAGGCCTTCCCCAACCCCAAGGGCTCTCCCAGCCCAACTCTTCCCTCTCTCGACTTTTCCATAAGGAGAAGTCGCTTGGGTCTCTCTTCATTGGATCAGGTTCGATTCTATGTTTCTTTAGCTCTTCTGGTTTTTGATGGGATAACTTGCCGTAGTCCGGGAATTTCGAGATATTGAAGTAGACGTCGCCGTTGACTGTGTATGCGCAATCTTTCTCCAAGAGGGTAGATATCTGACTGATTATCTCAGGAATGTGTTCTGAAGCTTTTGCAAAGAGATTGATTGATGATATGTTTAGCAGGGATATATCGTTGAGAAATTCTTTCGTGAAATGGCCTGAGAGGGCAAACGGGTCAACTTTCTTTTCTTTGGCTCTATTAATGATCTTGTCGTCTACGTCAGTTATGTTCATCAAATAGAAGAGGCTGTAGCCTTTGAATCTCAAGTATCTAGCTATGATATCGTAGACAGTGTACGTCCTTGCGTGGCCTATATGTGAATAGTCATAGACAGTGGGGCCACACACAAACATGTTTACCCTGTTGCTGTGGATAGGTTTGAATTCTTCCTTGACACCGGTCATGGTACTGAATACTCGCAGAACCACTGCCCTTCACCAGTCGCCCTCTATGTGCTGCCTAGGGACGTCTACCCTCCAAAAGTTAGAGCTTGTAGCCTATCTCCCTTAGAAACGCCGTTCTTTCCCCTACCTCTTTATCGCTCTCCACACCTTTCGGTTTGAGGCCGTCGACCACCCCAAGGACAGCCCTGCCACTGCCGGTTTCCGCCACTATGACCTCCACAGGATTTGCTGTTGCACAGAAGACGTTACAGACCTCGGGAACATGCTTTATCGCGTTCAGGACATTGATTGGGTAGAGGTTCCTCAGCATAACTATGAAGGTGTGACCCGCTGAGATCTTCAGGGTGTTCCTAACGGACAAATCTACAAGTTCAGGGTCTGTACCGGCACGTCTTACCAAGCAAGGACCTGAGGACTCTGAAAAGGCCAATCCGAATTTTGCACCGGGGACGCTACCTGAAACGGCTTCATAGAGATCCTCTACACTCTTGATGAAGTGGCACTGCCCCAGGATTACGTTCACATTTTCCGGCCGCTCTATACTCACAACGCTAATTTTAATCTCGGCCACAAAATTCACCTTCTAACGCTGTTTCAAACCATTCACAATATAAGCTAAGAAAATGTTGGGTCTACTTATATCGGTAACTTGTTGGCCTCAGGTCCTGAAGACTTGGACTGTTACAGTTCCGCCAGTCGCGCCTACATTATGGATAAGCCCTGTCTCAGCGTTTTCAACCTGTCTCTTTCCAGCCTCGCCCCTCAGCTGTTTGTATACCTCATTTATCATTGCGACACCTGTAGCGCCTATCGGATGGCCTTTCGCTTTGAGACCACCGTCAGTGTTTATCGGAATCTCACCGTCGAGTGATGTCCTTCCTTCCTCTGCGGCCTTGCCGCCTTCTCCTCTCTTGAAGAAACCCAGGTCTTCAGTGGCCAGCATCTCAGCGACAGTGAAACAGTCATGCACCATCGCCAAGTCGACGTCCTTGGCTTCGATCCCCGCCATTTGATAAGCCATTCTTGAGGCCTCAGCAGAAGCGGGAACGGATGTAAGGTCAGATCTATCATGAAGGGACATTGTTCCCGAGGCGTGGCCAAGCCCTGAAAGATAGACTGGTGCGTCAGTGTATCTCTTGGTGTCTTCAGAAGCTGTGATTATTATAGCCGCCCCACCGTCACTGATCGGTGAGCAATCGAAGAGCCTTAGGGGAAAAGCTACCATGGGGTTGACTGGAGATCTGAGAAACTCTAAAGGATCTTTAAAGGATAGACCTTGTCTTGACCCTATTCTGTTTCCCAGCTCCACGACCTCAGACTGATACTGCGCCTTTGGATTCATGGTTGCATTGTGATGGTTCTTCACGGCTATGGCGGCAAGTTGCTCCCATTTCGAACCGTACTTTCTGAAGTGGGCGTTAGCCATCATCGCATAGAGTGCTGGATTGGTCACGCCTGCAGGGTAGTCGTAGGCGATGTCGACCCCAGACATAAGCGCCTCTGTCATCGTCTCAGTCTTCAGAGTGGACATCTTCTCGACCCCCCCAACCAATACCGTATCATACAATCCTGAGGCGACTCCGAGGGCCGCTACCTCGACTGCCGTTGACGAGCTGGCGCACGCGGTCTCAATGCGATATGAAGGCACTGGAAGCAACCCAGTCCAGTCGGCCATCAAAGAGGCGTAGTGAGATTGGTGCTCAAAAAACTCGGCGACCGTGTTACCTACAACAAGTGCATCTATGTCCTTGGTAGATATTCCCTTATCGACAGAACTCAGGCTCTCATTTACGGCCTCAGCAAATATCTCACGACTGTTCTTATCTTGGTGCAGTGAGTGGTGGAACCTTGTCATTCCGCCACCCACTATAGCCACACCCCTTGCAAGTCCCAGTCAAATCACCTCGAGCCGCAGACTAGTTATCTTTACCTAGCCATCTTCAGAGTTCTCCTGAGGAATTCTCATCTAGAGGGGGACCTCTATCAGGAGACGTTCCAGAAGCTCTTTGTATCTGTTACGGATTGTTACTTCAGTCACGTTGGCTATCTCAGCAATCTCTCTTTGGGTCTTTCTCTCGTTCGTAAGGACCGTAGCCACGTAGGTTGCGGCAGCGGCTATTCCTGTGGGGCCTCTACCGCTCGTCAACTTCATCCTCTTTGCAGTCTCAAGAATCCCTATTGCTATGGCCTCGGCCCTCCCAGAGATTATTAGTTTGTTCGAGAATCTTGCAGCGTAATGTCTGCTGGTTGAAGGTGGCACGAATGTTTCAAGCTCCCTAACCATGAATCGGTAGCTTCTTCCAATATCCTTCTTGTTTAGATTTGCTGCTCCAGCGATTTCATCAAGAGTTCTGGGGATACTGCATTGTCGACAGGACATGTAGATTGCCGCGGCTGTGACGTTGTGTATTGACCGCCCTCTTATCAACCTCTTCTTTATTGCCTTCCTATAGATTACAGATGCTGTTTCTAGGATGTTCTTTGGCAAGTTAAGTGTTGATGAGAGCTTGCTCAAGTCGGATAGGGCCACCGCAAGATTTCTTTCGGTAGCATCCGAAACGCGGACTCTTCTCTGCCACTTCCTCAAAGCGTAAAGCTCGATCCTTTGCGCGGAAGTCAATCTCTTTCCTGAGGAGCGTCTGTCACGCCAGTCTATTACTGTAGAGAGCCCTTTGTCGTGGATCGTATACGTCATGGGTGCGCCCACCCTTGTTCTTCTGGCCCTCTGTTCATCATCGAAGGCTCGCCACTCAGGGCTGGAGTCAGCCAGCTTTTCCAGTATGACGCACCCACAGTCCATGCAGACTACTTCTGCGGCGTCATAATCTTTCATAAGTCTTAATCCGCCGCATTCAGGACAGACCCGAACCTTATGACTTGTAGTTTCAACTTCACTAGATACTGGATTCTCTTCTTCCGACACAAGCCACTACCACTAGTCTGAGTAGGCTACCTTCCCAACAAAAGAAGATGGGTCAGAAACCGTTGGAGATATGGAGATGAATGGGTTGGCGACTGGCCCGAAGAGATCTTGGATCTTCCCAACCTCTCTGAGCTTGCTGTCAAAGACTTTCTGTCCAAGCTTCAGAGGCACATCAGCGTAAAGCTTCACTATTAGGTTACCACTCTTTGAGAGATGAAGAATCTTGTTGAGCCTCTTCAATGATTCACACTCGCTAAATGAGTGAGCAATCGAAGTGGATAAGAAAATATATTAAGATAGCGTTTATCTCAGCTAACTACATTCCAATTCCTTCATTCCCTGAAGCTACGGAGAGCCTAATCGATACGCACGCTTGAGGGTCTTGCCGAAGTCAACGCAGCGAAGACCTCCAGAGTCATTACCATAGATTGATGAGCAAAGTGACCTCAACCCGCCTTGGCCTACATATGACTCTGAAATCCGAGTGTGGAGGCTGAGGGACTAGGTTCTCAGGGTTATGTCTGGTGGTCCCACCCTAGGTGAACTGGATTGCCAGTCCCGTCGTCTGGACGGAGACCGGAAGCTTCCCGTTCCAGTATTCTCTTGAACTCTTCAGACCTCAACGTATCGAGAAACATCTTTACAGAGTTCTTGTGCATGCGCTTCCTGTTAACCGCAAAGTCGAATCTTTCGAGTGAATGGGGTATGAAGTCTAGGCAGTTCTGCTCCGCAACGGCTCTAATGCCAAAGCCCACATCAACCCTGCCATGGAGAATAGCTGAGGCAACAGCGCTGTGAGACTTGGACTCCAACTCATAACCTTCCATCTGTTCAGTGATGTGTTCAACGGGCAATCCCTTCTTCTTTGCGACGGCGGCAAGATTCATGTCTACAAGGATTCTGGTCCCTGAACCTACGTTGCGGTTGATGAAGGTAACTCCTGGTCGAAGAAGGTCCTCAAAACCTAGGATTTTCTTCGGGTTGCCTCTTGCCGTGATGAATCCTTGCTCGCGAGCGTAACCTCTTATCAAGATGACTTGGTCCTTGAGACCAAACCTTTCGATGAAGGGCACGTTGTAATCTCCAGATTTCTCGTCCAGAAGATGTATCCCAGCTATATCTGCCTCGCCTCTCTTCAGTGCATGAAGGCCGCCGAGAGACCCGACGTTTATGATCTTGGCTGAGATCTGTCTCCCATACTGAGACATGACTCTGATCAGGACATCTATACCGACACAGTGGCTCCCGATTACAACTAGGTCTGGAACTTTGATGTTTGGGCTGAACAGGTGAATCTGAACCCTTTCTCCTTCACTCAGCATGTCTCTGTCGGCCGGGATCTTTATGAAACCGTCTGCTAGCGCGTAAGAAGTTATCGCTCCGGATCCGCTGAGGACAGGATAGGCAAGGCACCGTCCAGACTCGTCGGTAACCAAATGTACAGGCAACAGCTCCTGTCTACCTCCAACAGAGAAGGTCTTGAAAGCAACCTCAGCCTCAACCGTGCTCTCACTCAGGGCGGAGTCAATTCCAGCCAAACCCCTTATTATCGGCTCAACTATTGCATGGAATACCATCAGAGCAGACGTTGGGTTTCCCGGCAGCGCAAACAAAGGCTTCCCCGCGACCAGTGCTGCGAGCGCAGGTTTTCCTGGTTTCACAGCCAAGCCGTCGGCTATTATCTGAGAGCTTTCCAAGGATGAGATTATTCTCGGGAGAAGATCCCTTCTTCCCGCGGAGGTGCTGCCTGACGTCAGAACGATATCTGCTTTCCCAAGAGCATCTCTCAAGGTCTCGGATATGGCCTTCTCATCGTCAGGGGCTATACCGAGCATGAACGGTGTTCCGCCGGAGTCTAAAACGGCCGTGGCCAAAGCAAAAGCGTTTATGTCATATATCTTTGATCTGGCCAAGGTCAACCCGGGTTCAATCAACTCGTTGCCCGTGGAGATTATTGCAACTCTGGGCCGACCGCGAACTTCAACAGTTCTCTTGCCCAAGGCCGCTAGAATACCGACCTCTCGTGACGTAATTATTTGACCTCTTCTAAGCAAGAGTTCGCCAGCCATAATATCTGAGCCTGCAGCCATCACGTTCTCCCCTGGTATGACGGAGCTGAAGACCTCAACCTTCTCACCTGAACCTCTAGTGTGTTCAACCATCACAACAGCGTCGGCCCCGACTGGAAGGGCTGCTCCTGTAGCGATCTCTGAGGTCTCATCATCCTTTAACTTGAAGTCTGGAACATCGCCGGGCTCGACACGACCAATCAATTTCAAAACTCTGGGTTCAACTTCGTTCGCTCCGAAGGTGTCTTGAGCCCTTACTGCATATCCGTCCATCGTTGCCCTATCAAAGCTTGGAACATCTATTGACGAGATGATATCCCCTGCTAAGACACGGCCCAGTGAGTATTCTATGCCAACATCTTGGCTTGGTACGCTAATATTGATCTTAGATTCAAGCATGGATCCTACTTGATCCAGCGTCATCAAGGTTCTGAAGACCTTTCGACCACTCAAGGTACTTCCACACTTCAAGATCTATAAATGAAGAAGCTGTTAATAATGGGTGGACCCTCGATCCGTATCTAGGCCATTGTGGCCCTGAGGCGTTTGACCTCCTCAGCCAAATGTGTGAGAAGGGTCCTTTTACTCATTTCAGACCTTTCAACTACTAGATGCCCAGCTTTCTCCCACCATGAACATGGTCTGGAGGACCCTTTGACAACTTCAAATCTCAGGCCCAGACTCTCTGCGGCACTTGAGAGCTCCTGTAGCTTTGGTGAGTTGACGCAGAGGCCCCTGGGAATCTTCCTGCCCTGTCCTAGTGTTCTTGCAGAGTCAATATTGACTGGCCAGACTACAGCCTTGCCCGGCTGCTTCAAGGTTGCATCCATCAGGTTACCGTGGTTTCAGAAGGATGGCGTTCACAACGCCTTGTTGCCCGGGCCTCGAGGTCACACGGGCTTGCCCAATGGGGGTCTCTATTATTGAACCCTTGGTTAGGATCCCCCTTCTTGCAAAGTCCACATTGGAGGGGGTCTTGACTACACGTGTGATCTCAACTTTCTTGGTTACGTGGCTTGAAGGGTCTGTGACATTTACAATGTTAGACGCAAGAAGTTTGATCTTGACATTCCCACCGTAAGTCCTGGATTCAGCTCGTCTGACCTCGCCAACAGCTGTCTCTACGGGTTCTCCTCCAGTCTCGAATGCTCTCTTCCCTCTATAGGCTCTCCGTCTCCCGCCAGACTTCTTGCGTTTTGTTAGGCCGCCGTGCCATTGAGGCATTTCTTTCCTACACCCTTGAGGTTTGAGAGTCACCACATTTGTGACTCATATAAGGATTATGCAGTCACTTTTGATTTCGAGTTCCTACGTCACGATTCAGTCTTCATTGTGTAGCTGATTGGTTGGGGGCTGAGCCTTAAAGGGTCTAGTGTTTTTGGCCTTCAATTGCTCAAAGACCTTCTCTAGCTGGCGTTTCATGATTCTAGAGTCGCTGCTCAAGTTGAAGTAGTCAGCAAACGTGTTGGTCGTTCTCAATATCTTGGTCCTGCCAAGGCGTTCTTCCGAGACCAGACCTTTGTCACATAAGGTTCTGATGTGGCCGTAGGCTAGGTTCCCCCTTACCTTGACGACATAGGCCTGTGTGACAGGTTGCTTGACAGCTATGAAGGAGAGGGTTCTGAGCGGGCCTCTTGTCAGAAGCTTCTTCGTGACTAGTCTCATTACTCCTCGAACGAGGTCTGGACGCAGCTGCATTACGTATCTTCCGTCTTGAAGTCTCAACAATTCCAGGGCGCCGTTCATCTCCTTGTACCTCATTACGAGTTTGTCGGCCAAGACCCTGACAGTCTCCTTCGATCTTGCCTTGGTGAGAGTGGACAAGGTTTCTAGGTCGAGGGGTCTTCCAGCCGCGTAGAGGGCTGCCTCGATCAGGTCGATCTGATGTTTCTCTTTAGTGCCCGTAATCACGCGGGTCTGTTCCAGTGTCTTCACCAGGTTCAGCCACCTTGATCTTTATGTCGCCGCACATCTCGTCCTGCAACAGCCTGATTCTTCCATTCGTTGCTAGAAAAAGAACAAGAAGAAAAGTCCTCACCACCTCTTGGATACTCATCTTCAGCGTAAGTAGCCTGAAGGAGATCTCTTCTCCACGCTTGTAGTCATGGACGAGTCTATGGTATAGGTCCTCTAGATGCCCTTGAATATTTGTGATGAAGTCGTCGAGCGCCTCAACGACAGGTGTTGGCCTCAGGTTTGGAACATCTCTGGAGAGAAGTCGAATCTCGCTCAGAAGAACTTCTTCGAGCGCGGTCAAGACCTCGACCAGGGAAGTCGCGGTATATTCAAACCTCATTGGAAGGGGGAGGGGCGGCGGGATATCCTCTTGGGGTCTCTGAATTGGAGGTTTGGGCGGGTCCTCCATCTTAAGCACCAACTCCGACTTCATTCTGTGTATTATCGATGAACTCAAGAGTGCGGTCCCTGAGGCTGAGAAGTCTATGTGACCTCTTGCCTTCATCTCAGCCAGAAAAGTGTTTAGGAGGTTGGCTATGTTCACGTCCCAAGGCTTGATCCGGTGTAGCTTCAAGAGGTCGAAGAGGATGTAGTGGGGGGGCGACATCCAGAAGGGCTTCTCAGGTTCTGTCATCGGTTCGGGCCTCCGGTTTTGGTAGTGATACTACTTGGGAGAAGCCGTCTTGTATGAATATTCCATAGACACCGTCAGCCCTCGAGATCGTTGTGTCTTTGAGTGAGACCACTATGAACTGGGAGTTGGTTGATCTTTCCTTGAGCAGGTCGGCCAGCCTTTGAGAGTTGACCATGTCTAGGTGGGCGTCTATCTCATCGAATATGTAGAAAGGCATTGGGTGTATTGCTTGAAGGGCAAGTAGAAAGCAGACTGTGGCTACCGATTTCTCACCTCCACTTGCGCTACCTATCGAGAGCTCTGCCTTTCCTGGAAAGGCCAGATGCATATCGACCCCTCCACTAAAGATCTCTTCCGGATTCTCAAGAACAAGTCCCCCTCTGCCGCCATCAGTGATCTTTGAGAAGATCTCGTTGAAATTGTGATTTAACCTCTCAAAGACGCTCATGAATGTCTCGCGTTTCTTCTGTTCCAGCTCTTCCATGAACTTCAAGATAGATTGCTTCTCCTGCTCAAGCTGGTTTATTCTGATAGAGAGCTGCTTGTAGTTGTTCTTCTGTTCCTCATAGTGTGTGACGGCAAGCTCGTTTATGGCTCCAATCTGTTGAAGTTCATTCCTCAATGTTGAGAGGTGGGTCTCAACCATCTTTGGGTCTACGGGAGGAGTTTCGATGGGGCCTTCGAATCCAAGTCTGCCGAGTTCTCCAAACAGGTAGTTTTCTTCAAGTTCTTTCCTGTTGAGTTCAAGTCTCAGCATTGTCAGGTTTGAGCTTAACGGCTCTATTTCTCTCTCAATCTTCTGGATGGATTCATTCAGTTCGTTCAACTCGGATTGGACCTTGACGTTGCCCTGTTTGAGGGATTCCAGTGAGTTTAGGAGGTTTTCTCGCTCCAATGTTGCTTCGGAGAGCTTGAAGGTCCAGCTTTCAAGCTCCTTTTCTGCAGATTCGATACTGGACGCGACTTCCCGTCCTCTTTCTTGAATGTATCTTGCCTGGTCCTTTGCTCGCTCCAAGACCTTGGCTTTCGACTGTATTGATGTTTCCAAACTTGAGATTCGTGAGTCGACTATGGCCTTCTTTCTCTTGAGCTGATTCAACTCTTCCCCTAGGATTGAATGTTGTTTTTCGGTCTCATTGATCTTATCTGACCTTGCAGCGTATCTTAGGGTGGACTTCTCATCCTCAAGTCTTCTCAGAGTCTGCTCTAGCTCAGACTTCCTGTTTATGAATAGTTGGAGTTTCTCACGGTCTCTTTCTGTGTGATCTTGCAGGGAAACAAGGGTTTGGTCTGTCCTTGAAATCTCCTCATTTGTCAGTTGGATTCTGTCTTGTACTGCTTCGGTTTCCCTGCTAATTGTGCTTATAGTATTCTGTATCTCTGTTCTTTCTTCTCTTAACTTCTCAATCTCTGAGTCGAGTCTTTCAAGGGATGATTTGCCCTTCTCAATGAGGTTTGTTAGCGAAGCAACTGTTTTCTCGAGGTCATGAAGGGATTCTGTCCTCGGTGCCATTGAGCCTATGTCAAGAGGTTCTCTGTAGTATCCTCCTTCGAGGCCGCCTCTTGGTTCGTACAGGTCCCCAGTCAGGACCACCGCTCTAAATCCTTTGAGGGATGATAGGTAGGCGGCTCTTTGACTGTTTGTGACTATTGTGTCTCCGAGGACGAAGTTAACCGCCGCCTCAAGTGATTCATCATACCTCACGCAGTCTATCATCCTTTTCGTCACCCCCTCGATATTGGGGGGTTCAGCTACTGCCGGGGTGCTGGCCACCATGTCTAAGGGAATTATCTTGATCCGGCTGAGCTTGCGGTGTTTGAGGCATTCTATGCAAGAGATGGCGGCAGCGATGTCTTTGACCACAAGCGAATTCAGCCAATCCGCGCAGGCTGCGTGGAAGGCTCTCTCGTATCCTTTGTCGAACTGGACTAGATCCCTGAAGCAGCCTACAATGTTGTGCAGGATTCCTGACGAATGTAGCTCCTCAATCTCGGATATGGCCGTCTCTTCCGGAGCCAGGACCTCTAAAGCCTTCTTCCTAGCCTTAAACTCGAGTATCGATTCGTCAGCCGTCTCGGCGGTTTCTGAGACCTCATCTACTTCCCTTCGCCTCCCTTCTTTCATAGATAGGTGTTGGCTCATTATTCGGTCGAGCTGACTCAGCCTCTCCTCTTGATGTGCCCTAAGCTTTCCAAGTTCCTCAAGCCTCTTTTGCATCGCTCCCAGGGATGTTCGGAGTTCAGAACCACGTTCTTGAAGGGTCTTCAGCTGGTTCTGAACCATGGTTAGCCTGGTCGATTCAGCTTCGATCTGGGAATTGATCTTGATAAATTCCTTGGTTGCCAGTTCGAGTTCTCCCTCAACATTCTCTAGGTTCTTGGATGTTTCTGTTAGTCCGCCTCTGAATTCTTGGAGTTGCTTGGAGAGTTGGAGGAAGTTGACCTCCCTCTCCTCAAGAAGTCCCTCTAGCTCATGTCTTTCGTCTCTGAGTCTGAGCAACTCGGCTTCCGCAGAGTCAAGTTCACTTGCATGTTGGCTTGTCTCTTGTTCTAAGTCTTCCGTCTGCTTCTTGAGAATCTGAAGATTCAGCTTCTTGGCTTCGATGTTTGCCTTGAGCCCCCCTATCTCGGAGTTTACCTCGGTCAGGTACCTTTGGAGCTCGTGTATCTTCTGGCCGCCACTATCAAGCAGTCTTTCTTGAAGGCTCCTCATATCCTGTTCGAGTTGAAGTCTTGAGGTTGAGAGCTTGTCTCTGTCACTTCTCAGGTTCTTGAGCCGAGACTCTTTGAGTTCAGCCTGTTCCTTGATGGCTTCAATCTCCTTTTTCAAGACCGCGAGCTTACTCGAGATTGTCTGTGCTTGGAGTCTCGTGATCTCCTTCGTCAGGAGCGAGTGTCTCAAGAAGTCGTTC
This sequence comes from uncultured Candidatus Bathyarchaeia archaeon, assembly GCA_964480955.1. Classification (GTDB taxonomy): domain Archaea; phylum Thermoproteota; class Bathyarchaeia; order 40CM-2-53-6; family RBG-13-38-9; genus CAYZRW01. Next base: position 49,524 of record CAYZRW010000007.1, read on the forward strand.
CTCTCCTTCTCTAGAGACTCGACTCTGAGCCTGACCTCGTCAACCCTTGCTGAAGCGATCCTGATGTTTGTTTCCGCCAGATTGAGTTGAGCCTGAGATTCGGCCTTCCTGAGGTCGTATATCCCCAGACCTATGAGGTCCTCAATTATCTTGCGCCTCTCCTCAGAAGTAACCTCGGCCAGTCTTGTGACGGCGTGTTGTGGGACGATGTTGTAGCCCGCTACGTGGATGTCAGCTGATGATAATAGTTCGGTCAGTTGCTTTCTGGAGACTCTTCTGCCGTTAAGCCTGTAGATTCCTTCCCCTCCCTTGTGGAATTCACGTGATATGGTGAGGGAGTCTGAGTCCATAGGCAGTCTTCTATCTGCATTGTCAAATTGAACTGCGACGTGCGCCGACCTCGGAGGATTTGGGACTGTTGATTTTGATATGAGGTCTGAGAGTGACGACCCTCTTAGCTCCTTGGGGCTAAGTTCTCCAAGAGCGAATCTTAGGGAGTCCAGAATGTTTGATTTTCCAGAACCGTTTGGTCCTGTTATGACTGTCAACCCTCGGCCAAGTCGCAGTGTTGCCTTCCTACCGAAGGTCTTGAATCCCCTGAGGTCGATCCTTTTGATATAAACCAACTCAGTCATCCCTCAGGAGCATTCGAGTCATTTCGAACCGGAGGTTCCTCTCCCCCTTGAACTAAGAAAAAGTTTGCGTAAAAGCGCGATCCTCATTTTCAACTTGTGATTCCAAAGGGAACCATTGATAGTCTTCATCTATCTGTGTTTGGATTGCTGGTACTCCCTAACCACCTATTTTCCGAATCTTCTCACTCTCTTTTGATACGTTCTTATCGAGCGTAGTAAGTCTATCTTCCGGAAATCAGGCCACCACACGTCGGTAAAAGTGAGTTCACTATATGCTGATTGCCAGAGTAGGAATCCGCTCATGCGTTCTTCACCGGACGTTCGAATTATGAGGTCAGGGTAAGGGTTGGGGAGGTGGGCTGTGTACAGATACTTCATGAATAGAGTCTCATCTATCTGGTCTATGGTGAGTCTCTGGGACCTAATCTCCTCCGCTATCTTCTTTGCAGCGTCAACTATCTCTACTCTGCCCCCGTAGGCTACGGCAATATTAAGGTAATAACCGTCGTAGTTTCTAGTTGCCTCCTCCAGCCTGTTCAAGACCTTTCTGAGGTTCTCGGGGAGATAGTCGAGTCTGCCAAGAACCTTAACCCTCATCTTCTTATCGTGTATCCTTGGGTCAGATTCAATTCGTAAGGCTTCCCTCTCCAAAAGCGACAGTATTTTCTCCACCTCCTCCTTTGGTCTATGGAAATTCTCTACTGAAAACGCATAGATGGTTACCGTCTTTATGTCTAGACTCAAGCACCAGTTCAGAAAGTCTTCACCTGTCTTGGCCCCTTGCTCGTGGCCGTCAGCGAGGCTAAGAGACTTTTCAGTAGCCCACCTCCTATTTCCGTCTAGGATCACGCCTATGTGTCTTGGCATACTCATCTTCTTGACTTGCCCCGTCAACCATCTCTCGTAGAGCTTGTAGACGCCTATCGCTCTTAGCAACCCTGTTAACATCAGTATCTCTCCAAGACTCCTACTCATCCAGTTACTATTGACTGGGTTGCGCCACGCTCCCAGATGTCGACCGCAGCCATCTCCCTGGGGGTCGATTTCAAAGCTTTCTGCCTACATACTGGGAGCCCGCTGTCTCTGGTCTGGGCGATTTCGAATTTGCGGCCGAGGTTACTGTTAAACCGTAGAGACGCTCCACTATACCCATTCCAGTAGGGACGTTCCTCGAGAGTTATCCGCACAGCCAGATACATTGTTTTTCCTACGTTCTTTGAACTTCTTTGAGGTCTTCTAATAGACTAGATCTCAATCTGGACCGGACTGAAACATTAATGTTTAGGATCAGGAGCTGACGATGACAGGCCTTGGCACCTTTCGAGATACTACTGGGCCACTTCCAGTGATGTCTCCCGATAAGAATCATTCATTTATGATCGGTGCGGTATTCATCTTCATTACCTTTTTTGAATTGGACCTGGTGTACGGTACAGGTCTCCACATCACGATCAATCGTGCGCACCCCATGTGACAGGGGCATGTCCTGACAGGGGTGTTCATTTTGGTCGAGTTCAAGTTGCGGGGGTTGAAGGAGAAAATATGCTAGTTTCTTCCTGCTAGTCTATTCTGATTCGCGGAAGACGATCTCTCATCTAAAGACTCATTGCCTTCTTAGATCACAGTTGAGGATCGAAAACACTCAGGGGTATGGAGTCGGCTTATGTGAGTGTCTAAATCTTCCTTCGTTCCATCAAAGCCTTGAACTCTTCAAAAGAGAGTCTCTTGCCTTGGCTAAGTTTCGCTGATCCTGACTCAGCGAGCCTTGCGGCGAGTTCTTCCCCTTTCCTCAAGCGCTCAGCTTCTTCGTCTCCGAAGATCTCTTTTCGAAGTTTCTTCTTCTCTAGGACCTTTTGTACAAGTTCTTGCTCTGAACGCTCGGCATCATTTCGTGTCTGCAGATACATCTTATGAGCCTCGTCTGCCGTGGCCTTGATCTCGTCTAGCTTCCTGACGAGCTGCATCATTTCTTCGTGCACTCTTGCGCTGGTCTCAGCGGCCGTAAGGATCTTCTGGTGGATTGATTGGGCGTTTAGCTTTAGGGATTCTACAACAGCCTTCTCTTCTGTTAATGCTGCTTGGAGCTCATTCATTTGCTTATGCTCTGCAACTCGCAACTCCAATTCCTTGATTTGGTTTATCAGTCTGTTTTCTTCCCTTGAATCCAAGGATGAAGTTTGCATTTTCCATTCAAGCTCCTCCAGAGAGTTCTTTGCTTGCTTGAATGTTCCCTGAACCTGTGACCTCAGTTGCTTGAGGCCTGCGACCATCTGCGCTATCCTATTGCGTTTCTCAGCTATCTCCGCTCTGATCTGGTCCCTTGAGGTCTTGAGAGTCTTGACCTCAGCGTTTACAGCGTCCCTCTCGCTCTTGAGAGTTCTTACCTTTTCCCTTAATTCCTTGAGTTCACTGTTGAGAGAGTTGCGTCGCTCAGCCCATGTTCTCCAGTCGCTACGGAGTTGTGTCCTTTGATTCCTCAGCCGCTCAAGCTCATCCTCGATGTTGTCTATCACCTTATACTTGTCTTGTGGTATGTCGTCCAATAGCACAGCCTTCATCTTCTTTGTTTAGTCCAGCAGAGGATTACTCTGAATATCATGATTTATAAGACAATCTTCTTTGTGAGACGTGACCAACCATTCCATAGCTCGTCCGTTGCGATCAAGATCAGATGCTTACAGGTTTCTCGCTCGCAGTATATCCGCACTTCTCACATACGAGTATGAACATGTAACTGTAGTCTCTTATAGAGGCTTTTCTAGAAAGCTCAGCCCCACATCTTGGGCATCTATCAGTAGTCTGCTTCTTCACATACCTTGCCTTCGTAACTTGTTTATTGAATTATTCTGTCTATAGAGGAATGGTCTAATTGAATAATCTTGCGTTCTACCGCTCTTTGGGATTATCTGACTCCCCAGCAATCTCCTAGGTGACTCAGCATTCCATCCAGTGATGCAATCTTCGGATTCTCCATATTTTGGCAGTCCATGGTGTGGCCACATCCTTTCATCGGAGTTCAGCTATCGCAGTTCTTCATCATTCCGGCTTTGAAGCTCCTCTTCGGAAGCAAACTGCTTCTTTTAGAACCATGCAGATTAGAAAGAATTTGCTCATGATAACCCAGCTCAAACGAGCTTTTCAAGCACCTTCCCCGCCAGATTCTTCTCGCGCGGTATCCACTCGAAGACGACCTCTCTCCCCTGACTGAGTGTCCGCACTTCCGCAGCAAGACTCTTGAGGTGAGGGTCTCTTATCTTGTATTCACCATTCAGTTGTCTAACGGCGAGTTGACTGTCGGAGTATATCGTAAGCTCTCTCCCAGGTAGTTCCTGAAGAGCCGCTACTATCGCTTTGTACTCGGCCTGATTGTTGGTGAGATGTTCTTTCGTGAATATGCGAGGTTTGCCTCCCACGACAAGGTAGCAGAAGGCCCCATTCTTTCCCGAACCATCGACGTAAACCGTCAAACGATCCATGGCCGAGGCCCGCCTGAATAACCTAGTGGTCTGACCGGATCAAATGTCGACCAGATCCCATCCAGTTGAAGACTGGTCTGCGAGATTCTTCAGGTCTTCTCTAGAAGCATCCTGACGTCTACTACGCTAGCGCCCTTGCTGTACGTCATTATCGGGTTGAGGTCTAGCTGATTTATCTCTGGCAGGTCCATGAGTAAATTGGATGTTGCCAATAGGATTTTTACGATTGCATCCTCGTCTACAGGTTGTTGGCCTCGGTATCCCTTCAGGATGGGGTACGCCTTTATTTCAGTTATCATCGCTCTCGCATCCGATTCATCGATAGGCGCTATTCTGAATGTTACGTCTTTCAGTATTTCCACGAAAACCCCTCCAAGACCGAACATCAGGGTTTGTCCGAATTGCGGGTCTTTGAGACCGCCGACAATCACTTCTGTCCCTTGGGGGGCCATCTTCTGGACCAGGACACCCTTCACCCTTGCGTCGGCTTTGTAACGTTTAGAATTCTGGATTATTTTGTCATAGCCTTCTTTCACCTTCTCCGGGCTATTCAACCCTACAATTACGCCTCCGGCCTCTGTCTTGTGAAGGATGTCTGGTGAGACGATCTTTAGGACAACTGGATATCCAATCTTCTCAGCGGCCTTCAACGCTTCTTCTCTGCTTGGGGCGACAAAGAAATCGGGGGTTGGAATCCCATAATCTATGCAGATGGCCTTTGCCTCTGATTCGAGAAGGCTTAGTCTCCCCTCATTCATGGCGTTCTTGATTATCTCCTTGGAATTCTTCCCCATTGAATACACATCCTGACCTTATGCTTGGCAACATTATCGTTCCTTATATTGTCAAATCGAAGGCTGCCGTGACTAGGCTAGGCTTGACTGTGACAGCATGTACGGAACGCTTGCCATTTTCCAAGATACTGAAGGAAGTTAACACTTAAGGATTTCTCTGTCTGTCTACAGTCAAAACAGCCAGCGACGCGTTGGGAATCAATGCGGATGATCAAAGTTGAAGAGGCCTCCCTACTTGTAAGAATGTTCATGCTGTCAGCTTCGTTCAGGCCCTTCTGGAGAGTCTGACCTCTTAGTCGCTGACTGGTTTCGTAATCTCGTGCATGGCCAATTAGGCAGCCCTGGTTTTGCGGTGTTTCCAAGGACCTCATACAGTCTTCATGGTCGAAGCTCCTCTCCACCGGTCAGAATCCTTGTGAGCGCGGCATTCAGATCTACGAATCCTTTGCCATCCTTTGCTGATATCGGGATTAGATCAAAGTCTAGGCTGGTTCTAGTTATCGCTCTTGAAAGGTCTCTACTGACGAGTGAAGCGGTCTTGTTGGGGATTCTGTCAAGCGCCTCAACCAGCCTTGAAGGGACCTCAGCCCAACTGAGCGTCTCTTCGAGTTGCCCCTCGTCCAGAAGGTCTGTCTTTGTTAGAACGTAGACCTGAGGTTTCAGGAGTCTAGTATAGACTGCTGCCGCAAGATACATATTCGAAACATAGTTGAGTGGGGACGAGGAGAATGGTCCGTCAAACAGGTACACCACGGCCTTCGGGCACTCTGCAATCTCACTCGTTATGAAAGGCCCACTCTCCCTCAAGGCGAAGAGCTCAATCTGTCCGGGAGTGTCCACCAAGACTATGTCTGGCTCAGACTCCTCTAGGCTCCCTCTGATCTCTTCGATATTGTCGCCTATTAGGCCCGCAGCGACGATAAGGCCTCCGTTTGGACCAAGCTTGTACTTCTCCATTATCTCCTCAAGGTTAACGTAGTCTCGAACATCAATGTCAGGGTTGTACGGTAGGTTGGTTACTCCAGGATCAAGGTTTATGGCGATAGCGTTCTGCTCATTAAGCCTCAGCCACTCTTGGAAGTATCCTGTTAGAGAAGACTTACCGGAACCTGCCATGCCCACCATGAATATCACATTCACACGACTCTAACTCCGAGGATTATTTGCGGGAAAGGATCTACGGTTCTTGCTTGAGAAAGCGAGATCTTGAAGTCAAGATTTCCTCATCAAGACTGCCCAGAAGCTGACTCATAAGCGTAACCGCCCGCAAGATCCTATCTCTCGCAGTCTTGACGCTTCTTGCTCTGGTTGAGAAGTGTAGTTCAAGGTAACCACCCTTCGTTCCTTCTCCTCCTTTTGCGTGCGACTTCACGTATATCTCAGGGACTTCGCTCATTACTCGGTCTATCAATGGGGCAACCTGAGATTCGAGTAGCCCCGAGATGACAATGTTGGTTTCGTAAGGAAATTGTCTTCCAGCCATTTTCTTTATGGGTTCTGCAAAACTCTGCTCAAAGATTGCTTGGAGTTCGGCTGGGACCCCGGGGAGAATTAGGAACTTCACGCCGCTCGCAGTCAAGGTTACTGCTGGAGCTGTGCCAACTGGGTTAGGAACCGCCTTGGCGCCTACTGGGAGCATAGCCATCTTCAGCCTTGGTGGTGTGAGTTTGGGGTCTTTCTTTCCTAGTACCTTCGCGTATTTGGAACTGACCAGTCTGAGCGCGTTCCTGTTGAGTTGGAGTTGTCTTCCGAAGGCTTTGGAGAAAGCTTGGAGTGTTTTGTCGTCGAACGTCGGCCCCAATCCCCCAGACGTCACGACCACGTCCGGCCTTCTCCTTAAGGTCTCTCTTAGGGCTGACGCAATTGTCTTGACATCGTCACCTACGACTGTTACGCGTGTAACATCTCCACCCAGCTTCGTTATTTTCTCTGAGAGCCACTGTGAGTTGGTATTTAGGGTCTTGCCGATTAGTAGTTCATTGCCAATACATAGGAGTTCGACTTTGCAGACCAATTCCGAGTCAGCGGGCCCTTGCCTTCAATCTTTCTTAGATAACCACCACTTCAAGTATTCCTTCTGTCTCTTCTTCCTCTCGTCGAGAGAGGCTTCTCTTCTTTCAAACATCCTGTCTCTTTCTTCCATGAGCTGTTGGTGAGTGAACGTCAGTCCGCAGCTCTTGCATGCATACTGCTTCACGACTGGGTCGTAAACAAGTTCCCCGCCACACTCTGGACAGTAGTTTGCCATATCACTAACGCATCTCTGGAGGCTTCTTAACGATTCTACAATTTGTATCTTTTGCTATTGACTCAGGATGAAGTCGAACTATGATTAGTCTTGAGAACTTTCAGGCAGATAGTAGTACTCACCCAGTTTCTTCTGCATCCGGTCGAGTTTGCTTTCGGCCTTGTTAACTCTGGGTCGACCGGAATCTGGATCCCTCCTGAAAGTGACCTCCATCACCGAGAGAAAGGTGTTCATGCCCTCCCTCAAGGATACGGGCCTATTGGCTCTGCCTTGAATTCCAGGCTCCCCATCGAAGACCATCAAGCGGTCTGCGACAAAGTCGAGCGCAACAATGTCATGTTCAACGACGAAGACGAAAGCACCTCTCTCCTCAGCAATTCTGCGAATCGCCTTGGCAACGGCCAGTCTCTCCTCCACATCGAGATAGGCGCTCGGCTCATCCAAGAGGTAGACTTGGGCACGTCTGGAGAGGCAGGCCGAGATAGCGACTCTCTGGAGCTCTCCAGCGCTGAGGTCCTTGAGGTTCCTGTCGAGGAGTCTGGCCAGTCCCAACGGTCTGGTGAACTCGCTCTCAAAATGGTCTGTTCCAAAAATCGGTGAGAGGCTGGAGAGCAGTGAATGCACCTCTCCGGAATATTCCGTGGCGATATATTGTGGTTTGTAGCTCAGGGTGCATCCTGCCAGCGGGGCCTGTCGTTCCCTATCGGAGCCGTCGATACCTGCTAGGAGCTTCATGAAGGTGGTCTTGCCTATGCCGTTAGGGCCAAGTATGCCAACAACTTCACCCTGACTGATCTCGCCAGGCTCAACCTGCAAAGTGAAGCTGCCTTTGACCTCGGACATCTTCTTCCATTTAATCTTCATGCTCCCTTTGCTTCTGGCTTCTCTGGCCGGTTTGAAGTGAAATCTGATCGATTCAGGCCTGAACCTCATGTTCTCGTCAGCGATGAACCCGCTTAGATAGGTATTTATCCCAGCTCCCAAGCCGTGGGCGTGTGAGGCTATGCCGTAGACTCCTGGTTCACCGTAGATGAGGCAGACCTGGTCTGAAAGATAGTCGAGCATGGCCAAGTCATGCTCGGCAACGATGACGATCTCGTCTCCCCTGATCAATCCTCTGATTATCTTTGAGGCTCGAATTCTCTGGCTGACATCTAGGTGGCTTGAAGGTTCATCGAAGATGTAGACGTCTGCTCGACGGGAGACTGTTGCAGCAACGGCGACCCTCTGAAGTTCTCCACCACTGAGAACTCCGATAGGGCGATCCATTATTTCTCTGAGCTGCAACCCTTCAGCCAACCTCTGCAGCTCACCCTTCTCGTCCGCGGCCTCCAGCAGCTCTGATACCTTACCTTTCACAACTGCCGGAATCTTGTCGACATGCTGGGGCTTATGAACGACTCTGAGTCCGCCTTTTGAGAGTCTCTCGAAGTATGTCTGGAGGGTTGAGCCCTTGAAGTTCTGGATTATCTCTGTCCAGTCTGGAGGGGAGGCAAAATCCCCTAGGTTCGGCTTTAACTCTCCAGCCAGGATCCGAAGGGTTGTAGTCTTCCCTGTTCCATTTCTGCCCAGAAGGCCTGTTACAAGACCCACTTGAGGTGTCGGAAGACGATATAGCTTGAAGAGGTTCTGCCCATACCGGTGGCTGCACTCACTCTCCAACTCTTCTGGCAGGTTTATTATGGTTATAGCTTTGAAGGGACACTTCTTGATGCAGATTCCACAACCGGTGCACAGTACCTCAGTTATCGTCGGCGTCTCTTCAGACTCAACGAACTTTATGGTCTCAACTCTGGTTCTAACCTTCGGACAGAACTTGATGCACAGGGCCCCGCACTCTTTGGGCTTGCAGGTGTCCCTGTCTATTACTGCGACTCTACCCATGAAGTTCATCCAGTAAAAAATTAGAGGAAGGAAAGTTAACTATCATGGAAGAATGAGATAGGAGAGGCTGAGGCTACCACTCCTCTTCTTCCCAACCTTCTTCCTCGCCCCACTCTTCCTCCTCGCCAGTCTCTTCTTCCTCACTCCACTCTGTTCTTCTTGTTATCAAAGGGTGAAACTCCTTTCAGACTAAAGGATTAATTTGCGTAGACTCGAACGCTTTTTAAGGTTTATGGTCGGCGCACCCAAGGTAGGCGCTAGACGAGTTGTGGACATGAACCGAACTCAAATGCCCCTTATAGGTGGTGAGTAGTTTCAAGAGTCCTCAACAGTTCGGATAGACTCTTCGCTGCCAAGTCTGGCGCAGGCAATCCATCAGAGGCCTCGGTCTCCTCGTGGCAGACGAGGCAATTTCTCATGTTGGCCTGTCTGGAGCCAATAATATCATGTTTGAAGGAGTCGCCAATGAAGACCGTCTCATCGGCTCTCAGACGCATCTCCCTCAAGGCGTAAAGAAAGATTCCTGGATAGGGTTTTCGAACTCCCAGTTCGGCTGACGTTACAATGCACTCAAAGTACCTGTTAAGGTCTAGGCGCCGAAGTATCTTCTTTGTGACCTTTTCGGAAGATGTGTTGGTCACTACGCCAAGACGGTAACTATCTCTCAATACTTCAAGAACGTTGACGGTATCTGGGAAGAGTATTGCAGATTCTACTCTCGCATCAACGATCGTTGCTTCAACAGTATTGAGGGCCTCATCTATCATGTGCAGGTTACAGAGCTTAGAAATCAAACTGCCAAGCCAAACTCGCATCGGTATCTCTATCAGGAAACGTTCGCGAAGATCATTGATCATTCGATAGTGGGTCCAATATCTCCACAATAGATCTTCCTCCGAGACGGTGCAACCTTTTGAGGCAAGATACTCAGCTAGTGACTTCAACGCTTCTTCATCCACGAGTCTGTCTTCAATATCTCTGGTCAGCAACGTCCCTCCTAAGTCAAAGAGCAGCGCGTTTATGGCCAAACTGAATCCCCGCCTGCAAGACTTCGAGAGTAACTAGTCTGAAGCCCCAAATGGCTCTTCCCAGCCTTTGCCTAGTTAAAGGTATTTCAGCCCAAGGCTTTGTGACTATATGGGTTGGCCTGTACGGTATGACACTTGTAGAATGAACACCAGAAGCCAAACTTCGCTCAGTTGAAAGATCAAACAGAGTTTTATGAAGGAGCGTTTTACCAATTTGGAGTGTGGAACCACGGTGAAGGTATCTCTTGGAAGTCGCGGCCTCCAGCTTAGAGACTCTACATGCCAACACACCTCGTCGAGGGTTGCTATTCAAGTTGGAACCTGCAGGTCTGTTGAGTAATACCGTATGTGTAACGAGAATTGTTGCAAGGAGGAGTGGATGCTTTTAACATCGAAATCGTGTCGATAGGTAACGAACTGTGTTATGGAAAGGTCGCAGACACGAATGCGTTCTGGTTGGCGGATCGAGTCACAAGCATTGGCGGCATGGTCTCAAGAATAAGCTGCGTCAGGGACGATGAGGAAGAAATCTGCAAGGTTCTCGGAGAGTCCCTGAATAGGAAGCCTAGGTTTGTATTGGTCACAGGAGGGCTTGGGCCAACAAAGGATGATCTAACCATAGATGCACTCTCAAGACTGACTCACTCCAAGATTGTGACTGACGAATTGACTCTTGAAAAAGTCTCAGAGCGCAAGGGCATCCCCATAGAAAAGCTGCCGCAGCATTTCTTTAGGATGGCGAGAACCGTTTCAGACGCCGAGACGTTCGTCAACCCTCTGGGCATATCTCCCGGAATAGTTTTCAGAATGGGCGAGACGACTCTCGTGGTTATGCCAGGACCCCCAAAGGAAGTTCAAGCGATATTCGAGAAATACGTGGCTGGCATAATAGGAAAAGAGACTTCGCGCAGAAGCTGTTCCAGAAGAGTGGTTGTAGACATGGTAGAATCAGAGGTTTCACCACTTATTGAAGAAGTTGAGAAGGAGTTAGTCGATGTCTATCTGAAGCCACTGGTCAGCGAATATGTTCCCGGCGCCGGCCTTCCTGTAGAGTTGGTCGCTTTCGGAGAAGATGAAGAAGCTTGCAGCCGTCTGGCTGAGGAGGCCATCCTCTGCTTAAAGAGGCTTGTTGAGACGAAAGGGCGGGAGATAGTCACGTCGACGTGAAATGGTTTTGGGACCTGTTGATCGGGAGATAACTCTTGATCATTCAACTTCAAGAGAGTAACGAGAAACTTTTGGTTAGGAGCTTAGTCTCGACTGAAGAAGTCGAATTTGACGTGTTGATGAGACGATTAAGAGAGGTCGCCCCTAGCAGCGTAGTCCAGATCATGGACGGAAGAAATATTCTGGGTTATGACCATGTCCTATTTGCGGTCCTTAATGCGCTTAATGCCAGACGGAACAAAAGGATGATCTGTGAGGATCTTGCTCTGGAGATCTTGGTATACGCCTCAGCCCAACGCCAGATCAAGAACAGTTTAAAGATGCTCGGGGTCAGGAGAGATTCCAAGCATCTCGCCGTGGTCGCATTATCTGAGAATAGGTCGGAACTTGAGAGGCTGGACGGGGCGATAGGTGAGGTTGAGAAACTTGGCCCCGACACCTCGTTCCCCAACTCGTGGAACAAAGAGAGATTGAACTCAGTAAAGAAGGCCTTCAAGATATCCGATGCGGAGATTGAAGCAACCCGTATGAGAGGACTCTCAGAAAGAGAGGTCCTAGAGAAACTTGTGATTGAGAGGATGGCACTCCTCTCAATCAGCGTTTAGGAGTCCTCTTTTCCTTCCCAACTGCCAGCACACCGTCAGGCGAAACGACTGAGAGGCCAGCGACTTCGGAGATTACTTCCACCAGAAGAATCTTGTCGGGATGATCCAGATCTACCCGCCTATCGATCTTGGAGGCTGAAGCCTCCACTATGTCCTTAGTTCTCAATTGACTGTGCCTTTTTCTCACCGTCACACGGTAAGTCTCACCTATTCTTATCCTGTCAGCCAGCTCCTGAGAGACTCTGCTGATCTCGAGTAAGTCCGCTGGGACGACTCTTTCTATGGGGGTTATCTTCAGGATGTACCGGAACTCCCAAGGCTTCTCCTGCACGATACCCCGCAGTTTTGATGTCGCCTCCAGTGAATCAAGCAATGTCGACGCGACAACCAAACCTATCGCTGGAGTGACGTCAACCTCGGGGTCTTTGTCGCCCAGCTCATTCAGTAGATACCAGATCTCTCTGCATGCGTTCTTCTCATTGCCACGTGAGGTTGATATGAGAAGATTGAATCTGTCAAGCATGACCTTACCCTTGCACGGCCAATGGAAGTGGCTCGCTATACATATATCGTTTTCAGCTCAGATGTAGCAGGCCAAGGCCGCGTCATACCTGAAGGCCAGAGCGGGGGTAGACTATCTTGAGTCCCGAATCTTCGAAATAGCCGATCAAACCCTCAAGGCGCGTTCCATCCAGACGCTCTTAGTGTCCGAGTTGGGCTAGGTGATTTCTTGGTCTAAATGAACAGTGATCCGTCTGACACAAGTTCTGGCGCGTTTCCATTCTTTGCGATCCTGTTTGGGGCAACCCTACGGCCAAGTCGCCTGACCGGCCACGAGGACTGACCCAAACATCATTAGCAGACCAACAAGTAGGGCTAGGGGAAGGCCTGGGAAATAATCCCTCTTTTCTAGCATTCTCATTCCAAGATATGCCCCGAATAGGACCCCGAAGGAAGACATGATGTAAGAGAGGACACCGTAGTTTGAGAGGGCGACAGAGACGAGCATTGAATAGAAGACCAAGTCACCCATACCTACAGTGACATCCTCAAACGTGAAGACTGCTCCTGTGAAGTCTCTCAGACTGGAGCTCTCAACCAGCTTCCCGATTGGGCCCAGGTACACCGTCAGGATATCGTACACCACCAAAGCCCCCAGAAGCACAACGGCTGACAGTAAGGGGATTGAAGAAGCTAGAAAAGTTCCGACCAAGGCACCTATCGAAGCAGAGGAGAGGGCGTGTATCAGTCCTTCTGCCTTGTAGACTGCAGCCACTAATAGTGCAGTCAGGCATGCCGATATTGTGGTCGAGGCAAGCTCACCGGCAGGGATTGATGTCGGAATCACCTTCACAATCTTGAAGATATACCAGGTCATCAAGAGAAAAGTTGCCGAGACCAGGGAGATCCTGAAAATGAACTTGACAAGGGTCTGACGGCCGCTTCTTACGAGAAGGTATACTACCGTAGCGGCGAAGAATAGTAGGAAGACAAACAGTATGGAATTAAGAGAGGCGCCACCTGGAGTCTCCGGGAAGACTGTGAGGATCTCACGGTGGCTTTCTGTCTTGGCTAAGTAGAGCGACAGGACTCCTGTGAGCAGAATCACCCACGTCTGGGGGACTAGGTGGTTGAGGCTTACCTTGAAGGATGTTTGCTCACTCTCGACACTCTCCAAGGCTGGAGCTGGAGGATCTCTGCTTCCCAGTTGCTCATCGCCTCTTGCAAAGGCATTGTGTTGCTGACACTTCAGGGCAAGGCAACTTTCCAATTCTCATTTGGTTTTGCCTCTACAGCTTGGTCTGCATTCGTCAAGGAACTCGGAGGACTCAGATTTGAGATTCTTGCCACGGGTGAGAGCGGCCTGTCTCAATCGGATGGCACTTGTCGTCTTAGGTGCTTCGCCACGTTCCAGAGCCTCACTGACGCCTCCGCTGGGCTGCGAAGCTGCTTCTGCAAGTGGACTTGCGCAGGCAATCGGTTTCGTCAAACCTGAAGTCTCTTCCTGCAATATTCGCAGAACCTCTCACTCTTTTCATCTGTGTCTGCTACACTATTTGAGAATCTCATGACGCACCGTCTTTCCGCGCAGTGAGGTAATCCAAGGGTATGGCCGAGTTCGTGGACAGCCTCTTTTGTGACTCTTGTAAGAAAGATCTCTTCGCTTCCTCCGCCGTAAAGTATAGGCCTCAACCTGTAAGTTGAGATTATGGCTACATTCTCATGATAGAGGGCTTCCCCGAAGACGAAGTTCAGTTTAGGGACGTAGAGGTCGAGTTCTGTCATGCCTAATACCTTACCATCTAGCTCTCGAGCAAGGACTCGAAGCTGATATAGTAAGACGGTTGACCAGTACTGATTTCTCGAAGGGTTGTAGGCTTCGCTTGCCGCAGATATTCTGGGGCAGAGTGTACAGTCCGCCCTGAGGTCCGACTCTTCAAGCCTACTTAGCAGAGCCTCGGCAGTAGCCTGCAGTGGTTCTCCCACTGGGACTATGGAGACTTTGAGGGTCATATCTCGAATTTGTCACCCGGCTTAGGCGCATAGCTCTCTAAGCCAAGTTCCTTTGATGCCCAATTTGCAAGTTTGACACAGTTTGTTTCTGCACCGTGAACGGTAAAGACCTTAGTCTTCCCCCCAAGTTTGGAGAGCACACCCTGAAGGTCGCTACGACCTCCATGGGAAGTGAAGTCGAACTTCTCAACCTTGGCTTCGACTCTTCTGGATCTGCCTTGAAATACGAATTTCTTCTTCTCAAGGAGAATGCTGCCAGGAGTGCCCGGTATCTGGAAACTTACCAGAAAGACTCCGTTATTCTTCTTCTTGGCAACCTGCTCCAGGTAAAAGATCGCCGCTCCTCCCTTCAGCATTCCGGCTGGCGAGATTATTACTGAGGGAGTTCTAACCGCTTTCCTCCTCTCATTCCAGGTGCCAACCCACTTGGTATTCTTGACAGCCTTCTTGAAGAGGTCTGCGTCCCTAAGAGATCCTGGGTGACTCATGAGAATCTCGGTGGCATCCAGAGCCATCCCGTCCATGAATACAGGGTACTTGAAGTTGTGGGCTGCGAGTACTGTCGCGATCTCCTGGGATCTTCCCACCCCAAAAGCTGGAACCAGGGCGACTCCTCCCCTCTCAACTATCTCTGTAGCTTCCGCGAAGAACTCTTTCTCCACAGTCGTTCTGTCAGGATGGTCTTCGGTTGCGTAGGTCGCTTCAGTGATTATTGCATCCAGATCGCCGTAGTTCTGTTCTGCTGAACCTAATGTCTTCGTCTCGTTGGGGTTGAAGTCCCCAGTGTAGAGAATACGTCTGCCGTCGCCTTCAATCAGTATTTGACAGCTACCTGGTATGTGTCCCGCGTTTAGAAAGCTGACCTTGCCTCCCGGAACTTCAAACACTCTTCGGTAGGGGATGGCGATGCAATACTCCATCATAGTATCGAGATCGACGTATTCGTAGGGAAGGAAGTAGCTGCTTATGTGAATGAAGTCCTTGATGAGTAAACGGGTGAACTCGAAAGTTGGCTCAACACTGTAGAGAGGGATTCCGCGTCGGAGGTAGAAGAGCGGCAGTAATCCGCTGTGGTCTAGGTGAGCGTGCGAGAGGAGGACGGCGTCCAGTTCTTTGGGGGAGATATGTGTCGGGAAGCCGACAGCGTCATTCATGATTACGCCGTAGTCTAGCAAGAGACGTTTTTGGCCTACCTCAACAGCCACGGCTGACCTGCCAACTTCCCTGCACGCTCCAAGGAACTGAAGCTTCAACTCTCTACACTCTTAGCAATCGATATGCGGATTTCACTGTTCAATCTCCCTCTTAAATGAGACGTGAAGTGCCTCAAGGTCGACTATGAGAGGCCGTTACGTGTGAATGAGTCGTTCCTGAGATTGCTATTGCCCTGAAAGTCAGGGTCTTCTCAGAAATGCTTTAATTAGGGGCTCACCTTTCTTGGGCGATCGTTCAAGACCGGTCTTAGAGATGACTGTTCACATAAACGTAGGTAAAGGCGACTACAGAAACTCGACACTCATCGCAGGCTTTCACGGAATCGGAGAGACAGGCTATATTGCAACCTCCTTTCTAGTGCACGCGTTGCGGGCTAGGAGGATAGGGTTCATCGAGGTTGATCACCCCCCACCGTTTGTGAATTCTACACCAGAAGGTCTCGTCACCCCATTTGAGATCTATAGAAAAGGCAACATCGTCATCGTGAAGTTGGAGTTCTCACCCCACAGGAGTGAGGAAGCCGAGTTTGCCAAGTCCCTATCTGCATGGGCTGTCAAGGAGAGATTCAAGGACGCCGTGATGGTCGGCGGTCTCGACTCAACCTTCATGGCGGGAAAGTCCCCCCTCAGGGTTGTGCCAACGAGGGCGTATGCGAATGGGCTCAAGGAGTTTGACAGCGTCAGGCTTGAGGAGGAACTCTTCGTCTACGGTCCGCTGGCAATAATGTTGAGTGAATTTGAGATACACAACTTTCCTGCCATTGCAATCCTTCCCTACGCATCCTCAAACAGACCGGACCCAGCAGCAGCCGCCGTTGCGATAAGAAGCATCTGTAAGACATATAACATGAAGGTTAACGTCTCAGACCTGGAGAAAGACGCAAAAGATGTTGAGGCAGAGATTCAGTTGAGAATGAAGCAGGCGCACAAATCCATACATGGAATGTTTGTGTAGAACTGCGCTGCGAAGTCGCCTCCTGAACTATCTTTCGAATCGGTGTCCTCCAGCGAATTGTTCGGCTCACACTATTGTCCAGGTAACGTACACCGTTTCTTGGCAGTCTTGAGGAGGGAAGACAATTCCTCCAGAGCCTCAGTCCCCCAAACATCTTTGCCGTAGTAAGAGATCGATAGCTTCTGCCCTGTCTTCGCACATACATCGTTTATTCTAGACAATACTCGTCTGGCCAAGGCCTCTTTCGAAGCGTGCAGTAGGACCTTACCGTACCTGTGGCGCCTCAAGTATTGGGCCACCGCTTCAGCAGTGTCTATGATCGAAACCTGGTCGGGGTGGCTATTCACCTCTGTCTGAGATATGGGGTAGACGTCGCTCAGCTCTATTGGAACAGCCCCATAGGGAATTCCGTAGAAGCATATGTGGAAAGCCTCCAGCCCGTCGATGAGCTTGAGCATCCTTTTCAGAGTCTTATCTGCACTATGTGGCTTGGTCAGAGGGGTAGGCAGCAGAACCAGAATTCTGGCGTTCTCTGGAGGTGAGTATTCCCTGTCGATACGCTGCTTGAACCTGACGACCTCGGGCCTATTCAGATCCAGATGGTCGAAGAAGAAGATTCCTTTCTTCTTTGTCATTGGCGAGTGACGTTCAAAAAGGTCACGGTAATTCTTGAACTCGTGGATGGATTCTAGGAGTCTGGTGTGGGCCCTCACCCTTTGCATTACAAGTTCCCACAACCTCCCTTCTATTATACTCTGTTTGATTCTACGTATCTCCTCGATGCATATGTTGAGATTGTGGATTGAGAGTTTTCTGGCCTTGTCATGTGGAGGGGAATCGATCAGTTCCTTTGCGCTGAGGTTTCCGCATACGTTGCAGGAGCAGGGAAGGTATTCTAGGTCTTGGATTTTTATTGTCCCACTCGGCGTGAGGTATCGGTTCTTTCTGGCATAGATGGCGTATGAGGCGGAGTCAAAGAGGTCGCATCCGACAGAGACCGCCAAGGCAAACATGGACGGGTGGCCGCCGCCGAAGAGGTGGAGAGGACAACTTGGCTTGATCACCTTCTTGCAAGTCAAGACCATCTGGACCAACTCGCGATACATGTATTGCTCCATAACTTGGGTTGGGCTACCCAACGCAAGAATTGGGAAAGGTCTGCTGTTCATCTCTTCAGCACATCTAGCCACCAAGTCTAGGTATGTGCCGCCTTGAATTGGACCGACCCATAGAATATCATCTCTGCTGACCGTTCTGAGCGTTTGGTCAGCCCTCCTTAACGTCTCATTGACTGACATCTCCGCATACTTCCTGTCAGTAGTCAACCCTGTAGGAATATCGAGGATGACTGCAATGTCAGAGCCTATCTTCTCCTCAAAATTAATTATCTCCGTTTGGTTCGCTTCGATCTCACCGTAAGTGAGGATTTGGTAGGCTCCGGAGTCGGTTGCTACTACCCCTTGAAAGTTCAGAAGTTCATGTATGCTCTTGTTTACATTGGGGCCGAAGGCTTTCCGGGCGAGGTAAGCGTTAGTCATCACCGCTTTGAATCCCATCTCCCACATTTCTCTCGGCGTTACAATCTGATTGGTTGGATGAATCACAGGGAGAAGACATGGGGTCTCAATTGTTCCACTCTTCGTGTGAAGCTTTCCCACCCTACCCAAGACGTCTTTATCCGTGACTTCGAAGACATCGTCTCTTTTCAACAGATGTTCAAAACTCCCTCGACACCTATGGGCGCTCATTTGATTGACGAGTCTTAAGGAATAATCATGCTCGCTATAAACTAATCAGGAATTCGAAAACTTGTTAAGGAAGTGGAGAGGTACCCTACGCCGTGATTCAGATGCCTTTCGTTCAGGTGAATATTCTGGAAGGACGGAGCCAAGAGCAAATAGAACAGCTTGCAGAGGCCATTACGGAGGCGTTTGTCCAGGTACTCGGGGTCTCGAAGGAACTCGTCTGGATAGAGTTCAACGAAATGCCAAAGAATAAGTTTGCGCAGGGAGGAATTCTCAGAAGCAAGAAACAGATTTGACCAACCTCTTTCAGCGAAGGGTGACCGCTTGGAGGCTCAAGATGATTTGCGAATTCTTCCTTGAGAGACCGCAGTTGAGAAAACCTGTACTCATCGAGGGACTTCCCGGAATAGGTTTTGTGGCGAACATAGTCGGTCTGCACCTTATCAAGGAACTCAAAGCAAACCTCTTCTGTAGACTACATTCATCATCGTTCCAAGCTGTAGCCCTTACTACTGAAAAGGGTACGATTAGGCCCCCAATGAATGAGCTCTACTACGCAAAGACCGAGACAGGAAGCGATCTCATCATATTGTACGGTAACACTCAAGCCCTCAATGTAGAAGGTCAATATGACTTATCCTCAAGGGTCCTAGACATTGCAGAGGACCTCGACTGCCACACCGTTGTGACGATCGGGGGCCTCAAGAAAGATTCTGCCTCGAACTCCCCTAAGGTCTTCTGTACGGCTACTGACAAGAGTACTCTTGAGGTCGTCACCCGTCTTGGCGCATCAACCCTTGTAGGAAGGGTTTATGGAGCTGCTGGTCTTCTCCTAGGTTTGGCCAGACTTCGCGGCATGCAAGGATATTGTATCCTTGTCGAGACTCTTGGACTCTACCCTGATGCTTTGGCCGCGAGGGTCGCGCTCAACTTTCTCTCCAAATGTTTGGGGTTGACCGTCGACATCTCAAGCCTAGATAGGGCTGTTGAAGCCACACAGAATCTTCTTGGCGGTACAAACCAAGAGGTCACTGCTGACGAGAAGAAGGAGATCTAGGCAGATCTTTCTCTCTCACGCATGAACTCTTCATAGACCCTCTGGACCCTTTCTGCCGCAGGTCCTCTGCCCTCAATTACTCCCCTCTCACTGACTCTGATCTTGTCCATGACGACTATAACCCCTGCCTCATCAATTATCTTCACCATCTTTGGAAAAACCCTTTCAAGCCTCTCTGCGAAACTGCGTAGATCAAAAGGCATCTCAAGCCCATGAACCTCCAGGACCGCCCTTCCGCTGATGAAGAGCCTACTGATTTCCTGGCCAGATTCGTCCTTAACCTTCGCTAAACACAGACTCATAGTGTTTGCATCGACCCCCTGGAGCATCCCAGTATAGCTTTTCCCTAGAGACGTGTGAACAGTTACTGGCTTCTGGAGAAGTGACGAGAGTTCTTCCCTAAATCTCCTTTCAGCAACTGACGACATTCAGCTACAACCAACCACCAATTACTTACCGGTTCCTTTTATCACTTTGCAGAATTTGTTTCAAAGGAGGGTCAGGCTGTTCTTCTGCTCTTCAGCTTCATGATTATTCTTGACGCGTCACGAGCCGAATGAGTAAAATGGAGAGTCTTTACCTTCGACCATTCGAGCCTGATGACCTTGGCGCAGTATGGACATCTATGCGACCTAGTTGATGAGTTGACAAGTTGAAGGCTACAACATCCTGGGCACTCGATTATGGCGTATCTCTTTCCAGTTGATTTCAAGAACGACGTCACTGCCTTCCTCATTCATTCAGCAATGGTGTGGCGCCTGACTCTATGTATCTTAGGGTCTTCTGTAGCTTCCCCTCTCTCTCAAGTCTTGAAATCCAATCTATATGGCTACGTCGCCTCTTGACTCCCCCTTTCAAGATCCTGATGATTGATGATACTACCTGCGATGGGCCCTTTCCGGAAACGTCTAGCTCATAGGTTCTCTCGATCCCGAATAGTCTGATGGCTTCGATGAGGCATAAGTCCAGAATCTCCGCTGCAATGTTCTCAGCGATTTTCTTCTTGGTGTAGCCCTTTCGTCTGAGTCTAGCGACTAGGAGGTTGGGATGACACCTTAGAACGAAGACTCTTGAAGGTGCAAATCCAGCTAGTCTTGGAACGAGATGTCCTTCAAGAATAACATTACAGTCTAGGTTTTTGATGATTCCTCTGAGCTTTCTTGAGAGGCCTTCTGTATCGATTATGTGGGATTGCGCGCTATTGTCATATCCAATCGTCAGGCCTTCTCGTAGGGCTACCTCACCACAGTCTATGTGGATCCCGCCGAGTGTTCGAGCCACCATCTTCGAAATTGTCGTCTTCCCAACTCCGGGAGATCCGGTGACGGCTATAAGCCTCCTAATCCAATCTCCCCCATTTTCCGTTTGGTGCTCCGGGCGGGAATTTCAGCAGCAGGTTCGTGACTGCTTTTGAACCCGCGTCGGCGGCTCGAGAGGCCGTCATACTTTCGGCTACGCTTGGCCGGGCTATACTACCGGAGCACACTACTCAAGAATTGCTTGCGGTTAAATATGTTTGCGTCCTAAGAATGTCTGACCTAGCAGTATCACTGAGGAACGCCAAACCTCGGGATTGAAGGTCCCCACAGCCTAATTAGGTCTGATGAAATCTCCTCGCTGCAAGCTTGATATCTTCAGCCCTCACAGTCCTTCGGCCAGCATGAGAAGCGAACTCTATTGCATCTTTGCTTATTTGCACAGCAATGTTCTCTATGACTTCTCTTAGCGCTTCCACAGCGCCGTTGCCTACTCTTGTTGCCCCAGCTTTCTCGATGAGCCTGTGTATGGCGGCGGTTGATAGTTCTCCAATCATCATAGGTTTCCCAACATCTTGTTGGGAAAAATCAATTGGTATTTAAGAATTTTGCCAAAACAAGGTTGAGCTACTTTGAGACCAGTGATAGGGCAGGCGTCTTTCCCTTCAGAATGCAGAAAGGCTTCGAATTTGGGATTATGGCTGGAGAACATAAACATTTTTAGTTTCGAAATTGCTTCTTATGCGGCCTATATAGTCAAATGTTTGGATGGAAGCAATTGGGCAAAGTAAGGTCTTACGTAATCAAGAAGACTGCGGAGGAGCTTATGCAGCTATACCGGGATAGGGTTACCATGGATTTTGAGGCTAATAAACAGTTGGTGGCACAGTACGTCGATACGAGAACAAAGAAGATGAAAAACAGGATCGCTGGATACTTGACTGGACTCAAGCGTGTTGAGGAGCATCGAAAACAGCATATGATGGCCCCAGCTGCGGTTGCGCCTCCGGAAGAAGAGAGAAGCAAGTAGAGATATCCTCTCCCGAAAGCGTTTAAATATGTATGACGTCACATACAGTTTTCACCAACACTTCATTGGAGGAGGATACAATGTCAAAGGAACCTAATACAGTATTCGTAGGGCGAAAGCCAACCATGAACTATGTTTTGGCTGTGATAACTCTCTTCGGCGGGGGAGAGACAAAAGAAGTTACCCTCAAGGCAAGGGGGATGGCCATAACAACCGCTGTAGATGTTGCGGAGATAACTAGGCGGAGATTCATGGAGAACCTGAAAGTTGAGCGGGTAAATATCGGAACAGAAGATATTCCGATGCAGGAAGGAGGCACGAGATCGGTTTCAACCATCGAGATAACTCTCTCAAAATCCGCTTGAAATAGCCTGTTTTGAGTGTCTCAAGAGTTTGGGAGAGAGGAGGCGCGGGACCCGAGGCCGTAAAGAGGCTGACCCTGCCTCCAATTTTACCCATTTTTGAGTTAGAGATTAAAGACAGCAACCTACCGAGTTCCATCAGGCTTCGGAGACGCAACAGGCCTGCTGGATGTTGAGACCACTTTTTTTGGCGTGAATAAGAAATGGGAAGGAGCCTCTGTTCTGAGTCAGACAAGATTTGGGCCTTGAGATACATCAGGGAGGCCAAGGTTGACCTTTCTTTGGCAAAACAGACAAGAACTCCCGAAGCAGTGAAAGAAATCTCGATTCTGGCTATGAAGAAGGCCCAGTTGTCTGTTCAGCACGCTCTAGGCCAACCTGAGTATCTTGACCTTGCTGCGGCAGAGGCGATGTTGACAAAGATCTGTCCCAGCGAGTCCCCAATCAGGATTCTCGTCAAGATGAAAGAAGCCACACAAAACCTATCAGAGTTGGAACCCCCAATAGAAAGAGAGACTGTGGTCGAGACTGCAGAGATAATTGTTGACGCAGCCGAATCCATTGTTAGCGTCTTGACGGCTTAGGTGAACCTGTTGGTCAAAGTCAAGATTAGGTTCATGGGCTCCTTCAGGTGGGCTTACGGAAGTGAACGGAGTGAGATGGAACTCTCACAACCGGCGAATATTAGGAGACTGCTCGAAACACTCGCCGCGGGGACGGAGGAGTTGAGGCTTATGGTCGGTAAAGACGTGTCCTTTGACCCAAGACCTAGCATGATAATTCTGGTCAACGAAGTCGAGATAGGACTCTTGAATGGGCTCGAGACTCCTCTATCAGACGGGGATGTTTTGACTTTGATTCCAACCGCGCACGGCGGCTAGCAGAAATAGTCGGCTAAACCTCCACGACCTCACAGGCAAGTCTCTTCATGATATCCTCTGCCTTTGAGCCGGCTACCTTCATTGTATAGAGTCTCTTCGGAGTCCTTAGCTTGAGCCTGACAGAGTCCCCTGCCCTCCTTACACGGCACTCCAAGGCTGACTCTGAGAGTCTGACGAAAGACTCTTCATCGAAGATCTCTGAAGGCATGAACCTACCCTCGATAGGCCAACGGTGCAGCTCCAACATATAAGCAGTGTGATTTGTGGTTCTGTTACGTTGACAGGACATTCTTCTAGCTGTTAACAGTCGGGACATAAAACTAATACTTGTGACTATCTATCATCATAACAAAAATTACTGTCTCGTCCTTGATTTGACTACAGGCAGGGCACCCATTCACGGTCGTATGCCCTAGCTCTCTACATTGTTTGCACACAGTATACAAGAACCTGTCATTACCCACACGGCCTTCTCTTTTGCATCTATACTGGCCTTTAGCGAACCTTATGTCATTGTAGGGCGAGGCACATATCTCTTGAATCCTCTTAAGGATGCGTTCAGCCCGCATCTTATCCTTCTTGTGTAGCTTTTTGAGTTGTTTCTCAAAGAAGGGGTTGTACTTAGCCTCGAAGGGTGTAGAGGACTTGTTCATGAGTCCTTAGCCTTCCAGATTTCATTTCTCCCATCGCTTGGACAAAATTGCGAACCGTCTTGGGATCGAAATTCATGAGAAGATCCTCTGCCTCATCTTCGGTTATGTCAAATTCTAAATCCGTATTCGCGGGTTTCATGGGATACAGCATAGGAGTTCTAGAAGGCAAATCCGCAATCGTTTTCCCGTCTTTCCAAGGCATTGCATAGACAATGGTTAGAAGACGCTCCAATGAAAGCGGGGCGTATTTGTCGTTCGTATTCTTTATGTATTCAAAAAATGGTCGGTTCCTATCTATTAGATTATTGAAATCTTCAAGAAGCGTTTTCATTTGTTCAGTCGGTTCTAACCAACGATCCTCTACAAGCCCTACCTGAGCAAGTTTCATGATGTCTCCTTCAAGTTCTTGGCTGAATGGGCCATGAACGAGTTTGATAAAATAGAGGTTGAAACCCTTCACGCGATTGTCTATCATCGGTTTTTCCGATAAGAATACTAGTTTCTGCAATTTCGTTGTCGGAAGGAATCCTATACGTTTTCGTGAGAAGGCATCATTTATCAGATAGGCTGTTAAGAACCTGTCTGTTGCCTTTTCTCTTAGAGTTCGAGCCATAGGTTCCCGCATCGCATATGTTCTGTATGTTACTTCTTCAACTCCTTCCTTATCAACTCTTCCAAGAGTTCCGACAAATCTTCTGCCTAGTGTCTTTCCATGTATTCTTGGAGGGCTTTCTTCATTTCTTCGCTGAGTCGCCGTACTGAGCCTGTTTTGTCGATGACGAACTTCATCCAGTCTCTCCAGATTTGTTCGTCTATGTTGATTGAGGTTTTCTTTTTCGCCATTTGTTTTCATATTCTAATTACCACTTATGGTATAAATGCTTTACGGTAATGGGGTAATCTTTATATATTAAAATCACTTAACATGCAATGTTAGTATTCCAAGAGACAAGTCTCTGTCTATGTCTCTGAGTTTAACTGTTATTTTGACCTTATACGTTCCAG
>CAYZRW010000008.1:0-68513 GCA_964480955.1 uncultured Candidatus Bathyarchaeia archaeon
CGGGGATTCCCATAATCCCATGTCAGCTTATACGGCTTACTCATTCCAATACACCGTAGCGAGTCATTCTTGGCGAGGGAAATAGATATTGTTTTTGCTCTGTTTACAGTTCAGAAACCCGCATAACCAATTATATCGTTTGGACCTACACTTACTGCAGATGATCTACGGTTGGCAATGTGAATGTTGACCAGATGTAGGAAATGTGGACTCGAAAACAACTATGGGAGACTTTTCTGCAAACGATGCCTTTCAAGACTAAACCCAACATGTTATGATCTAATTGTCGAGGACTTTGTGACCGATGGAGATCAGGAAGCTCTCGAGCTTCTCAAAGCCGCAGGTCCACTTCTTCAGTTAACATATTCAACAATCATCGAACCGCGACTGAGGAACCTTGCCGCAAGACTATCAAAGGGAACAATGAAGTCGAAGCTTGACCGAAGAATTGAATCGTTGATCGTAGAATGCGCCGACATTCTGGCCCTAGATCTTTTGCCGGCTGTCTACCTAAGTAATGCTGGTCAAAGGAATGCCTTCACCGCTGGTAGTGATCTGGAACCCATAATAGTTATTGACCAAGATCTAGTCGGCCTTCTTTCGGATGAGGAGTTGCGTGCCCTCCTAGGCCACGAGATGGGACATATAAAGAGTCGTCACCTAGCATATCACTCGATAGCAGAACTTCTGGAGCGTGGGCTAGGATTCTCCACCTCCATCTTAGGCATGGGCTTGGTCTCTATACCGATGAGGCTCGCAATGCTGGCTTGGCACAGGGAATCCGAATTCAGCGCAGACAGGGCCGGTCTGATAGCAGCCGACAGTTTCGCTTCCGTAGCCTCTATGTTCGTCAAGATGATTGGCGACTCAGGAATGACTATGGACCTCCACACAAATCTCACTTCACTTCTTGAGGCTCTTCAGAGTCACCCTCACCATCTGACTCGACTCAAAGCCCTTAAGGAGTTCACTGACTCGGCTAAGTACTTGGATGTCAAGAAGAAGCTAGAGTACAGAGAAATGTTTAAGCTGGCTTTCAGTGAGACTTGCAGGTTCTGCGGAGCCTCTAAGAATGTGGAGGAGATTTTTTGTCCAAGGTGCAAGCGATCTCTTGCTTGATGACTTAACTTAGTAATGAAAGACGGCTCTCGCAGCCCTACGCCTTACCCTCCAAGACTGGCATGCAGTTACCCATCTTGGGGAGGTGAGAAAATATCCACTGCATTCAATTCTGCAGACTGCTATCCGTCGACCCATGAGAACTTGCGTTGGAGAGTCTTTGGATAGTACAGTTTCCAGTCATATCCAACCTTTCTTCCCCAGTCTCTGTAGACTCTCGGGTCGATGTAACTCTTAAGGGATGTCCGCAGGTTGTAGTCGCGGGTGGCCTTCATCGTTTCTATTTCTGTCTTCGTCTTCTCAACCTTCTCCTTGGCCTTCTCGGTCTTCTTCATCTTGAGCTTGCGCACTCTCTCCATCTTTCTCCTCAGCGATTGCCTCCAATTCTTCGGGAGCTTCCTCTTATGGTTGCAGACTACTGCTGCTTGAAGATTTGCCATCGTGGCTGCATGCTGTTTCACGTAGTCTGGTGCTGACTTGGGTATCACCTCGGCGGTTAGGTGTTCTTTTACAATCTTGGTTGCGTGGTATGTTCGGAAAACCTTTGCCGTTAGGTTGGGAACAGCCTCGCTTAAGAATTGCCCTACAGTATCTGAACGAATACCGTTAAAGATCAACGAGTGACTATTCTGAATAAACTCCTCGAGGTTCTCAGCTACTGTCACTGGTAACCGTACCTGTTTATGCCATCTTACTGAGTCCTTCCCCAGAAAATTGAAGGTTGCCAAGCCATCTGGGCTGATCTTTATGTGGCTGGATCTGAGGGTCGTAGCACCGACTGTGTTGGTCTCGTCCCTGTCCTTTTCATCCCCTACACGAAGTTTCAGCGCGTCTATCAGGTAGCAGACCGTGGCTATCTTTCTTCTCCTAAGATCTTCCGCTTTCAAATTCGACATTATGTGCCGTCTTACTTTCTCTATGGTTTTCTCGAGATCCTTTGCTTGGTCAAACTTCTCTTTCTCCCTACGCTGCTTAACCGTTGATGTGTCTGCAAGCCAGATGTACTTCTCCTTACCGCGTAGTTTGTCATCCCATTTTGCTATCCACATGGAATCTGGTTGCCAAACGATCTCTCTCCAGTCTCCCGGCGGCCTTGGGGCGTCGGGGGAGAGATTGAGGGTTATATCGCTTTCCTTGGGTCCCTCCTTCCATCTCCCTCTCAGGGGATGTTTGCCTCGACCCATGAATATGCAAGGCGGCTCAACCACGTAGTTCCCGACCTCAACTTTTTGTCCGTCGACTATCGCGAACCCGTATCGCTGTCTATTCGATTCCCGTTGTGCCTTCCTAAACTCTGCCTGCCTCTTCTTCTCGTCTCTGCTCATCTTGAGCCTAATCTGTTTCTCGTGCTCGACACTACTGTGGACCTCATCGAAATCAACTTCCTCTGGATCCAGCGTCTCCTCCATTCCTAGGGCTTTGGAAAAGTCCTTGAAGAAATTTTTTACGAACATGCTATCTTCGACGTACTCTGTGCGTAGTTTCTTCGCAAATGCAACAGCCATCTCTTCCTGCTCAGGTGTCAGCCGGACCTTTTCCCCCCTGATCAAGATGTGGAGGCCTTTGGCCTCGTATCCCTTAGGCATCATTACGCCGCTGTGGATTAGCTGCTTCATTTTTGCCTCGTCTTTTCCTCTGTTGGGTTTGTCACTATCTTCTCTTGGGTTAAGAGCGACGGAACTGCATCGATTTAAACTTCTTTCTAGGCCATTGACCTATGATTCGGAAGTCAGTGTTATGAAATCACCTGTGGTTCATGGCTCCATTTTTCGTGGACGAACTTCTGGATTCCTGAGGAGTCGAGAGGGCCGACCAGAACCTTCCAGCCTGAGAGTTCCTCTGTCTCACCGCTGAGCCTTGCGGCCCTTCCCGGTATGATCAGTTTCCTATGATTGACCTTTTCCCCTATATTCGTCTGTTTGAGCGCCTGTGAGACCTTTTCTGCCGTCAGTTTTCTCCCAGCCACTGCACTCTCGACTGAGAGGCCTTCGCTGTCCACCACCATCAGGTAGCAGTCAAGTCCAAAAGACTCGATGTCTGCTGCCACAGTATAGTAGGTCAACGCGAAGTTTGTGGTTGTTAGCACAGGAGAGTTCGCGTCGGGTTTACCGAAGGTCTTGATTCCGGTTTCTACCGCAACAGGTTTTCGGGGGTCTGTGTATAGGTTCTGTCTGAGTATTAGGTTGGGCAGGAGTACCCAACCGTCGAGGCTATGGACTATGACTATATCGGAGTATCTTGTGATTAGAATCGAGGTTAAGTAGGCTTCACGCCACTTCAGAACTTCTGGTAGCTCACCTTCGCTCGTCCAAACTGCCATTGGAATGCTCATTATTGGGTAGCCGAACAATTCATCATCGTTCTTGCATGCGGCCAGCCTTATTGTGCTAAAGCTGGCTACCGTGTTTGCTAGACCCTCCCCAAAGTAGGTACCTGGGTCGAGGACTATGTCTTGAACTCCATATTCCTTCAATGTTTTGACGAGTGTTCTTAACTCGTCAAGTCCTTCAGGAGCCGAGGCGACAAGGGGAGTATGATACATTAGGACCAGTTCAGCCATATCCTTCCAGTTCTTTGTGTTGGCGGCGTAGATCAGAGGTCTTCTGTTTGACGCTATGGCCAGGGCTGCCTCAGCTACTTCGGGGTCAGTGGTGCAGATGACGATAGGCATGTCAGTATTTGCAATCGTACTCTTCACGGTCTCGGAAAAGGTCTTTGGGTCGCCTGAGACCGCTCTTACAGCCAGAGCGTCAAGCTTGAGGTCTTGTCCAATGTACCTGTAATTGAAATTCTCAACTTCTTTTGTGCGAGACAGGAGTTCATCTGGCAGCATCTCGTCGGTAACATCAACCGCTATTGCAGTAGGATTTGTGTAAGTAAACTCATGCCTGTAGAGGACATATTTCCCGCCAATCTTTAGTCGACGTCGGTCGCCTCCGATGGAGATTTCCTTTACAGGAGGCTTGAGTATCTCCCAGAGCTTCTCAAATGTCATCCCGTATCTCTCTTGGAGGATTGGAGGACATTGGTTGAGAGCAGCTTCTCTATTGACCAGCTTTGTCGCGAATGCCATGCAGTTTTCCTCTCCGCACTCCTTACAGTTAGTCATTGGTAGGAGTCGCTGGACGTCGATTGGGCTGACTCTCTTCTTCACCAACTTGGCCACCTCATACTCGGATCCTAACCCATTCATGAATCGTCGGCTCGCATCCCTCACTCCTGAACAATTGTTGGATAGTGTCTCTTAGAGTCTTGACGGCTGCCGGATGCATCATCATGAAATAGTCGACTCCTGCCAAGAGGAGCGTGAGTGCGGTCACCGTCTCCCATATTGGGCCTCTCAGCTCTGACGGCCCCCATCCCGGAGACATCTTCATCCAAGCCTCCCTTGCGGCCCAGGCATTGGTGGTTCCTGAGGCCATCGGCTGGGCCAGTTCAGAATCGCCCATCAGCCCAGCAAGCCTTGTCCGCTCCATGGTCGTGAAGGCGTAGTCGAGACCGTACCCCAAGGCTGCTGTCGTCGTATCTATCACTATCTGTTCTTTGGGAAGCAGTTCGAAGAGCTTACGGTTGAGTTCTCTCGCCTTGTTCATGTCCATTGGGGTGAATGCGATTACAGCGTGGCCGTTCTTCCTCACAGCCTCAGCCATAGCCTTGATATCCATGTCGAGTGTCACTGAGTTGAAAAGCAGCCTCTCACCCTTAGCCACTTCAGCAACTCGCTCGAAGACGTCGAGATCTTTTTGTGGGTCCCCGCAACCTCCAACCGCAACCGGAACCTTCACGGCTTGTAGAATACTCTCAACGGTCTTTGAGGCTTCTGCGGGCGATGTATCTTTGACCATGGGATCTATGCTTGTGAGGTGGATGTTCACCATTTCAGCTCCAAACTTTTCCACAGCAAGCTTTGCCCAAGACGCCGGATCTTCTAGGACATCAGAAAAATGCGTCCTGACAGGTTTTGCGAGGGAAATCTTCGTATCGAAGACATCCAAGGATATGACTGGAGGGTTCTTTACTGATCCTTGAAGAAGTTGGAGTGTTGGTGAGGTCTCTCCTCCGATTACCAGTGTTCTGTCGCGGCTTCCACCCTCCGCCTTTGTTGCTCCAAGCTTAACCTCAACTATCGGAGTGTTGTATTTTGTTGGAGGTGGAGTGAAACTTTCTGGGATAAGCTCTGTGGGCCTCTCGGCTAAGGCCTCTTCCATAACATGTGTGAGTGGCGCTACCATCTGTGGCAATACAAGTTCCAGCTCCTCAACCTCCAGTTCTACGTCGTGAAGCTCAACCTCCTGAAATCTGCCTAGCATATCAAGCAGATTAGGTTGAAGTTTCACAAGGGCTTTCTTCAGTCTGTCCTCATTACTGTCCAAGGTCAAGCACTCTCGCGACTCACTCTCAGAATCACTTTCCTTGCATAGATCTTTGCTCCCTTCAGCGTTATCTTGACTCCGCCACTAGGAGAAACAACAGTGGGTGTTGCAACCACTTCTCTCGAAGGTTGTCTTAACGCAGGTTCTTGCACTTTCTCCGCGGGTGGCTCCTTCCATCTCTCCAGAACAGGGTGGCCCCTCGTCTTGAGCAAATCTCTCAGCTCATCGAGTGTTTGGACATCCTTCTCTGTCAGTATCCTGTCCTCAAGTTCTGAGGGAATGAATGTCTTGACTCTTTCCTTTATGGCTGAAGGCACCCACACAACTCTCTTCCACCCATCGTCTGCTTCGAGGAACTTTGGCGACCTCATGTACTCTATAGAGATACCGTGGAAACCATCTATCTGTCTGCCTCCTGCAGTCGAATCCGCCATTGTTGAGAATGGCAGCCCATTTATTGTCGGACCTTTGAAATCCCTGTGTACGATGCCAAATCCATCGACCTCAGGTATATAGAACGCTATTGCCTCGAAGCATCCGCATGAAGTGTGGGGGTACCCAAAGGCTGAGTACAAGTATACTCTCTCTATCTCGCCGAGAGATTTCTCTTTCGCTATTTGGTTGACACCAGAGAATTCTCCTCTAAGCGAGTCAAGGGCTTCTCCCCTATCGATCTTGAAGATAGGTCCTTTGGGATCTACCTTCGCGGCCGCTCTTCCGTCGAACCAGCTTATGGCTCCGCAGTTCGCGTATCTTTGGGGCGTTATTACGCAGATATGGCTTGGAGCGAAGGATTGGCATAGGGTGCAGCCGTAGAAGGAGTCGACCTCCTCATCCTTGAGGCCTCTAGCCTTGGCGTCTCTTTCATCATATGTCTTTAGGGCCTCTTGCCTGAATTCCTCAACCTTTTCAGGGTCTGTCATGAATGTGATCCGTATCTTCTGGATGATTGGGAGTTCGCCCTTGAAGAGGCGCATCAATACTTGACCGAGCAGACGGAGGCTGTCGAACCCCTTCTCGAATGACTTCTTGCTTAGTCTCAGCCAGATATCATACCTCTGATTTAGGTGCATGAGCCCCTCGATATAGTTGCAGTAGTAGTGGATGCGTCTCTCAATTACTCCTTCAAGGTCTTCCTCGACCTGTTCCCCAGCAACCTCGATTAGAATCCCAAGCGGTAAACTTGAGCCTTGACTCATATCCATTATGTCAGGGCCGACGATGTTGATCTTTCCATCTTCAATTCGGTCTATCTGTCTAACCTTGACAAGCTCAAACTTATTCGGGACCTCTGCTCCGCCAAACTCAACATACATTTCAGCCTTCCTGACACGCTCCCCTTCATAGATAACCCCAACATCCACCGGGATGTCCTTAAACATCGACACTATTCGTTCCTCCAATCCTCACTTGAGGGCGAGTAGAGTATGCTGAGGTACTAGTTCTGAACAGACCGCTGAAGAAAGAATCCAATCCTTTCCCACTGTGGGCTTGCCGTTGCTACAAGAACGAAGTGTGTCATATTTATTATTTCCCTGAACTCCAGTCTGATAAGCGCCCATGCTGGAGAGGAAAGATTTATTCAGGCCATGGTCATTCTCGAACATGGAAGTTTGTCTCCGTGAACGGAAGGCTCGTATTATCAATCTCTGGTAAGGGAGGATCGGGTAAGACAACAGTTGCGGCTCTGATACTGAAATGTCTAGTTGAAAAGAGTGGTATAACCATTTTAATGATCGACGCGGACCCCGCCACAAACCTTCCCGATGTGCTTGGAGTCAAGATAGATAAGACCGTTGGTACCGTTGAGAGCGAACTGAAGAAGAGACTTGACCAGAGTGAGATCCCGCTCACTGTGACGAAGAAGGAACTTCTTGAGGGACAAATACATAATATTCTTGTTGAGACGCCACGCTTCGACCTACTTGCTATGGGGAGATCTGAAGGGGAAGGATGTTACTGTAGCATAAACTACCTACTGACATCGATAATAGACTCGATCTCGAAGAACTATGACTTGACGATAATGGACATGGAGGCTGGGTTGGAGCATGTCAGCAGAAGGACAGACAGGGACGTGGACATAATGCTGGTAGTGACCGACCCCTCAAGAATGGGCTTCCAGACAGCCTCGAGAATAAGAGAACTCGCAAAGGAGGTTCACATAGGGTTCAAGAAGTTGTACCTCGTGGGCAACCGATTTCCAGCAGAAGCCGAGAGTGAACTCAGGACCAAAGCTGCAGAGATGGGTTTCGACCTAGCAGGGTCGATACCGCCGGATGTCAACATAGCAGCCTTCAATGCAGCAGGTAGACAGCTTCTGGAGTTGCCAGAGGATTCCTCTGCCTTCGGTGAGATATGCCGGCTCACAGCGAAGTTGGGGCTAGTCAAAGATGTTTGATCACAGAGGGAATGATTGATAATTCATCTGCCACGAGATATGACCAAATCCGCTATTAGGTCTGATATCCTTCTATCTGTTGTTGTTTGGAGGCCACGCCAACCCGGCTGGGAGTTTATTTCCAAGACAGTCGGCTGTGGGGCCTTATCTATCAGGTCGACGCCAGCAATCTCGCATCCTATAACCCTCGCCGTCTTGACCGCAAGTTCCTCGAGATCCCTTGGAAGCTTTGTCGGAACTGCTTTTGCACCCAGACTGACATTTGTCTTCCAGGAGTTGGCAACTCGAAGCATAGCAGCCACAACACTATCTCCAACTACGAACGCTCTAATATCCGAGGTCCCGTGGTCAATATACTCCTGAATATAGAGAACTTGCCTGTTGAATCTCAGTGTTCTGAATACCCTCTCAGCAACATCGGCGTTTGAGATTCTTGCCGAGCCTATGCCCCTCGACCCGAAGATAGGCTTAATGATTACGTCGCCACCAAGAGCCTTGAAGGCACTCATAGCTTTCCCAACATTCTCAGTAACCATAGTCTTGGGAACATGTATCCCCTGCTCCGCGAGGATTGCAAGGGTGTTGTACTTGTCTGCAGCCTTCTCTATGGAAGATGGTGAGTTGATGACTGGCAATCCAGATCTGGCAAGTGTCTGAAGCAGATTCATTCTGAATATTATCTCCTCCAGTGAACCTCTGCCTATTGGCCTCACCAACAGGGCATCTAGTTCACATTTCAAATCCCGGCCGTCTAGGTCCGCAACAGGTGTGAAGCCGACTCTTGCTGTAAGATCGGCAAAACTGAAACATACTACATCAACGTTCCTTTTGTGAAATGACTCAATAAGCTGGCGCGAACACCAAGCTTTGCTGTTTCGTGTGAGAAGTCCTACTCTCATAAGTGTGAACCGAAAGATTCTCTGTTATCAATCCTATAAGCCTAATTTCTGCCACGTCTCAAGGATTGAAATAGCTGAGATGCTGTAACCAACGCCGGATCAAGCAGGGCAGGAAGTTGACAAGGTATCGAGCCCTTGCCGTAAGGTCAAGGTACTGGAGGCCAGGGACAGACTATAGGAATGTAATCACAGGGATCATTGGGCGTCTAGCCCAGAATGGAGACATTATCGTTATCTCCGAGAAAGCTATCGCCATGGCTCTGGGAAGAATATATGACGAATCCAGGGTTTCGCCGTTTTGGCCCGCTAGGTTTCTTGCAGCCTTCTGGGTGCCGAAGGTATGGGGATATCTTCTGGGTCCCCTTTCGAGAATGAGCAAGATAAACATCGAGAGGCTCAGAGAATACCCTAGGGAAGAAGGTGCCAGACACAAACAAGTCGCGTTGAACTACGCTGGCGTCTTGCAGGCACTAAAACATGGCTCCGAGGGCGGAATAGATGTCAGTAACTTGCCATATGCTTACGCTTGCCTTCCGCTACTAGAAGCCGCCGAAATCGCGAAGGAGGTCAAGCGCCACATCAGGAAGACCTTGAGCATAGATGTAGATGTCATGATCGTTGACTCTGACAAGACCTACAGCTTCCACAATTTCCACATGGCCCCCAGGCCTAGCTTCATAAGAGGAATTCACTGTTTAGGAATTGTCGCATTCGTTTTGGGCAGGTTTCTCAGGCTGAGGCCGCGGTCGACACCGCTTGCTCTCACTCCATCAAGGATGAACGTTGATGAAGCATTGCGGGTGGCTGCCGTGTCGAACAAGATTAGGGGTAGCGGCGCCGGGAAGACGATTTGGGATGTTGCTCAACGTTTCAACGTGGGTGTTTCTGGCGTGAGCTGGGAGATGCTGGACGGTGTGCCCCACTATCCAATAGTCATCGTGAGAAGATGTTGACATGAAATGAAGCCAAAGCTACGGTCTGTATCCGTCGAGAGCCGCTACAGCCAAGGATGATGTTGTGAGGTCTGCAGTAGTTCCAGGGTTGAGTCTGTGGCCGTCGGACCTGAGCCTCTTATCTAAATCGGCAAGCCTCTTCTTCCCCTCAGTCGACCTTAGGCCGCCTGCCAAGAGTATCTCTCTTGCTGAATTCGAGATATCTTTGGCTCTTCGTTTCCCCACTTTCCTCGCGATCAAAGTGTCAGGAACCGTTGAGAGAATCTTGAGAAAAGTATGTACAGTGACTATGTTGTGATCCCCAATCTCTTCGAGTTGACTGACGAAGTATGGGTGGCCAATCTCGAACGTTACTGTGTAGTCATGCACCCACTCTGAAGAGACTGAATCATACTTCGAAGACAACTGAAATATATCCAATAGCGAGACGCCGGCGTCAATGATCTCGCCTCTGGAAGCCTCTTTCTTTACGTCGAATCTTTCAACAGACCCCAAGCCCCCTGGTTGACACATGCTGATTGCTTCATAGACATGGACAGCGTCTTCAGGAGTGGCTGAGTGGGTTACCTTGGGGATAGCGCTTCTTAGCTTGCCAATACTTGGCGAAGACCCTGACCACACATAGCCAGCCGCGACAGCGATCGGCATCAAGAGAAGTATGGCCCCAAGGATCGTGTTTCCACCGTGTTGCCAACTCATCATGGCAGATACTGCTTCACTTATCATACTTCCAATTCCAACTTCTTCAAAGCCGATTCTCCCAGAGGACACTTCCGTCCCTCGACGTGAGGCGTCTCTCAGAGCCTGGCCGATGGCTATCGAGGAGGCTAAGAAATGCTCATATCTTGTGTCACTGAAGTCGGCAGTGCGATGGACGTTACCAGGTTTCGGATAGGCGCTTACCTCCAACAGAGTTGCAAGCTGGATACAGCCAGAAACATACTCTTCAACGCTGTCTTCTGCAGGCTTCATAACCTAATTTAAGCGGTGTCTTCTCTATCTAAACCTAGAGTGTCATCCTCATCAAAGCCCATTCAATGGAAACGTATCAACACTTGGAGTGAGGGATTTTGAGAGCTTCAATCAGTGACTTTCGAGACAGGGACTATTTGGAGACAGCAGAGGGTCTACTATTTACGGTCGCAGGTAACACACACCCCGAAGACAGGGCCCTAGCCTATCTAAAGTATTTTCCTAGTTCGCAAGGCCGGTGGGTGCGTTCCGGCTTCAGATTTGATAGGGCCATAAAGTATTACGACATCCCTCACCTGAAGGAGACCATTGACTTTCTTTCGGCGAGGTATCCCCAATACCTCTACAGAGACCATCTCCTCAACATCTCGTTTACAGCAGTACCGATCAAGGCCATCAGGATTCATCATCTTCCAGAGGAGAAACTGAAAACCTTGAGCGAGAGTAACGAACTGGATCCTCTGCAGAAGAACGCTGTTAATCTGGCTGTCACCCTCTCCAGGAA
This sequence comes from uncultured Candidatus Bathyarchaeia archaeon, assembly GCA_964480955.1. GTDB lineage: Archaea > Thermoproteota > Bathyarchaeia > 40CM-2-53-6 > RBG-13-38-9 > CAYZRW01. The sequence goes on from CAYZRW010000008.1 coordinate 11,223, forward strand.
GAGTGAGGTTCACCTCGATAAGTTTGGTGTGACGGGGTCCTTGCTAGTGGACATACATCAACTCAGCTTTTCAGACGTGGATCTGACCACATATGGAAAAGAAAGTGGGCTGAGGGTGCGGAGGGCACTATTGGAGCTATTCAACTCTCAGGATCCCCATGTTAGAAGACTTCAGGGGGATGAGACTCCGACACCGGCTCGGAAGTCGAGACTCCTTCTGATGAATGAGGAACAGTCAAGACTCTTCTGTGAGAGGAAGTGGAATCGCGGGCTATTCATGGGAACTCCCTTCTCAGTCAACCCTGTTCTAGAGCCAGATGATCTGCCGGTGAAGTATGGCAGGTGCAGATATACCCCGCTTGGCATCGTGGAGGTTCGCGCTATTGTAAGGGACGCTTCAGAGAGCATCTTTGTCCCTGCAAGATACTTGGTTTCTGACGCAAGAGTGACGAGAGGTTACGAGGTTAAAGATATCAAGGAGATCGTGAGTTTTGACCGAGACTATGGTGATGTGGCCTTCGAAGACGAGGAGGTTCTTGTTCGGGGAAAACTGGAGAGTGTGGAAGACATGGTGAGCAACTCATCTTACCACAGGGTAATTGTAGGGTCGCTTGAGGGCGGAGGGGTTGACTATGTCAAAGTGGCTACCTAACTGGAACTAGTGCTTCAGAAGAGTTACTGTCGCTTAGGTGCTGAGGGCTTCTCTGAGGGGGATCTTGAAAGGCCCGAGTTTTCCCCCAAAGTTCACGGCTGTTATCTTGACCACCCCCTCGACAGTCGACGCAGCCCTCATACCTTCAGCCATGGCTCTTCTGACTGACGAGAGGTCTATACCGTTGATGATGATCTCATAGACACTGCCTACACCTTCTGGAACCTTGGAGTCGGTTATGGTTCCCCGCAATGTCGGGCAGAAAGGGTCGTTTGTGGAAGCCGGAAGCTTGTACTTGTTCGAGCCAACCTTCGAGCCGGAGCGACAGATCCCTCCAGGGAACGGCGCGACAACACCTTCAACTGACCCTACAGCGGCCATCGCATTCTCCGCTGCAACCAAGCAGTTTCTTTGAGTGTCGGCCATTATGATGAAGTTGCCCCCGGCCACCCCTCGTCTGACGCCGAACCTGTCTTCTATAGTGAACTCCCCCTCCATTACAGGGATTCGCCAGACGACCCTTCCACCTAGACTTTCCTTCTTCTGGTAGCCGTCACCAAAGAGGCGAATGGCTCTACCGATCTTCAGCTTCTTCTTGGCTCCATACATTGCGTCGAACGCGGATGTTGTTGGACACGTCAGGATGCACTGCCCTATTCGGACAATCATCTGAGACTTGAAGTCTCGTCCAGTCCTGTGGTATATCTGAATGTTTACACCGGGTCTTCCGTCAGGAGTCTTGTCCGAAGGTACAGGTACGCCCTCAACCCCAGCCTCGGCTGGAGACATTATTATCGAGGAGGCAAACCCCGTGGCGCTATTCGCCGCTATTTGAGCCCATCTCTCGTTTTCTGCTGTGATCAGGATCCTTCCAACTATCATTGTAAAGGCCTCAGCAAAAGTGTCCTCGATCTCGACAGGACCCAACGCTATTCAACTTCCGAGATGGATCTAGTGCAACTACCTTAAAGCTTGTTGCAACAATTCCTGAAGATGCGGAGCAAGGATAATGTTATATTAGGAGCATAATCGATTATTTTTCTCCTCAGGGGGTCCTGCTTGGAGAAAGTTAAGGTAGGTTTCGCAAAAGTAGGCAACATTGGATGTAGTCCCCTCATAGAGTTCCTCCTAGATGAAAGGGCGGAGAGGAAAGACATCGAAGTCAGAGTAATCGGGTCAGGCTCGAAGATGGACCCGGAAAGTTGCATTAAGGTTGCCAACGAATTAGTCAATCACAAACCTGACTTCATAGTCTTACTGACACCTAACGCCTCGCTCCCTGGGCCTGTCAAGGCTAGGGAGGTATTCAGAGACAGCGGCGTTCCAACAGTCATAATATCAGATAATCCGGCCAAGAAGGCATCTAAGGCGACCGAAGAGGCAGGAATCGGGTATATCATAGTGGAGGGAGACGTGATGATAGGGGCTAGAAGAGAGTTCCTAGACCCTGTGGAGATGGCATGCTTCAACTCCGACATAATCAAGATCTTGGCTGTTTCGGGTGTCTTCGAAGTGTTGCGGTTCGAGATTGACAAGCTGATCAAAGCGATCAAGAAAGGGGAGAGACCAGAACTTCCCCGAACAATCGTCGGAAAAGACAAGGCTGTGGATGCAGCAGACTTCACGAATCCATACGCCAAAGCCAAGGCTGCTGCGGCCTATGAGATGGCTAGGCGCGCAGGAGACTTAAATTTCGAAGGATGCTTCGTCGAGAAGGATTGGGGAAGGTATGTTCAGCTTGTCAGCTCAGGTCACGAGATTATACGAGCCGCAGCACGCTTAGCGGATGAAGCCAGGGAGATTGAAAAGAACATTGACACATTGAGCAGAAGACCCCATGACAGCGAGGGCTCACCCCTTCTCAAGAGAAAGCTTCTGGAGAAACCCAAGGGCCCTCAGTGAAACTCATCTCGGAAAGAGACCTGCGCTTACACCCCTATTCCCGTCGTAAGAGAATGTCTTCCCGATATGGGAACCGGCGGTTCCCAGAGATGTCGGAAAGGCTTAAGCAACTCTTGATCGCTGTGTAATAGAAGCGCCAATGCAGACTCAAGACGCCGGTATCGGTATGAGTTTGAAGTATTCTGAGAAGGTCGATCTCAGCAACATATTGTTCGTTAGAATGAGGCCCAAGGAGGAGATTCGTGGGAAGCTGGAGGAAGTAGTGTCTGAGAACGGGTTCAAGAGGGCCGCCGTTCTCTCAGCGATCGGCAGCGTCTATGATGCAACCTTCTACGGTGTCAAGCCAAATTCGCAGCTTCCATATGTGCAGGATCAAATAACAGTTGTGCGAAAAGAGGGTCCATTTGAGGTGTTGACATTAGAGGGAAACATCTTCCCAATGGGGGAACGGCTAATTCCTCATTTACACATCACTTTGGGAGCTCACGATGGGAGCGTGATTGGGGGCCATCTTGACAGGGCGACAGTATATACGACGATCGAGCTTTTCTTGGCAGAAATTAGAAGTTGCAGCGCCGTAAAGCACAGGGATGAGGTTGCGGGCGGAATACAGATCAAGCTCCCGATTGGAAATTAACGGATGCAAAGTGAAGATGGCAAAGAGTCGTGCTAGGTAGCATTCCGTCTCGTTTAATCCCGATTTCAAACCGAGATTAGGTTTCAGTCATGGCTCACGATTCGAAGCTTATAAGAGAGTTGGGGCTGAAGGCTAAAATCCTCAGAAGACATACAATTACTATGATAAAGAATGCGGGACAAGGTTGGATAGGAGGCTCATTTTCAGAGGCCGAAATGATCACATCACTGTTCTTCCACCACATGAAGCACGACCCGAATAATCCAAAATGGCCGGATAGGGATAGGCTGGTCTTGTCCAAGGCCCACTGCTGCGAGATGCACTACGCCGCTCTGGGTGAAGCAGGCTACTTCCCCAAGGAACTCTTCTCTTCGTACGGAAGGTTCGGAGGAGTACTCCAAGCTCATAGCCAGAGGACCGTTCCAGGTGTAGATTACTCCGGGGGGTCGCTTGGCACAGGGCTTTCTTTCGCAGTGGGAGCGGCTCTGGCCGCAAGAATAGGTGTTCCAAGAGAATCCTCCGGAAGGCCGCTCTTCCGATACCGTGTCTACTGCATAGTCGGTGATGGCGAATGCGATGAAGGACAGGTCTGGGAGGCTACTATGGCAGCAGCACACTACAAGTTGGATAACCTCACAGTAATTCTTGATAGAAACGAGTATCAATCAACCGGGACCGTAGCCGAAACTATGGAAATAGAACCGCTGGCAGAGAAATGGAGGGGCTTCTCCTGGAATGTACTGGAGGTAGACGGCCACGATATCGGACAGATCCTAGATGCTCTCGACAGCGCGAACAGAGTTCAGGACAAACCAAGCATCATCGTAGCACATACAGTGAAGGGTAAGGGTGTCCCCTCATTTGAGCGCAGGGTGCACTTCGCAGAGATCACTGATGAAATGTATGCCGAGGCCGTGAAAGCACTGAAATGATATGGTGCCGAAGAGAGGCGAAGAATGAAAGCAAGATATCTCAGAGAAGAGTTCGGCGAACCCAAGTCTATGTATGCTGGTCACAACGAGGCCCTAATCGAGCTGGCTAGGGAAAACGAGGATGTAGTGGTTCTATACGCAGACTTCCCCCAAGGTTCAGCGGGACCCTACTTCAAAAGAGAATTTCCGGACCGAATATACAATCTCGGCATCGCCGAAGCAAACATGATCACGGTGGCTGCTGGACTGGCCGACGCGGGCAAGATACCTTTCACACATTGCCACAGTATCTTCGCTGTTGGGAGGGCATACAACCAAATAAGGCAAATCGCCTTCGACAAGTTCAACGTGAAGATGATTCTCTGTAATACCGGAATGTTTTGGAGTTTCATGGGGGCGTCACACCAAATAGTCGAAGACATCGCCTCTTTGCGGGCCATACCGGACCTGGTATTGATCTCCCCCTCAGACGCAGTTGAGGCAAAGAAAGCCACTAGAGCAGCGGCAGAATATGTAGGGCCAGTCGCTATTAGGCTGGCGGAGCCCAGGGTTCCAGTAATCTACATGGAAGATTATCCCTTTGAGATCGGTGAGGCCGTGAGCCTGAGGGAAGGTGGGGATGTGACGATCATATCCACTGGCATAATGGTTCTTGAGGCCTTGGAGGCGGCCGTTCTCCTAGCTAAGGAAGACATCGACGCTAGAATCATCAATATTCACACGATAAAACCGCTAGACCAAGACACAATTAAGACCGCTGCGAAAGAGACGGGTGCGATAGTGACTGTAGAGGACAGCAACATCCTAGGCGGTCTAGGCAGCGCCGTAGCCGAGGTCGTAACAGAGAATTCTCCAGTACCAATCCTGAGAATAGGTGTCAGGGACAGATTCGGTCAAACAGGATCAGTGGAGGAGTTGAAAATGGAATATGATATGTCTAGGGTCGATATTGCTAACGCAGCCAAACAAGTAGTTAAGAAGAAAACCTGACAAAAGGATACTTATCAATTCAGTATGAGTGCGCCTGTCGATCTCGTGATAGATGCGTCATCATAAGAAAATGTATACTAGTCTTATATGAGCCTAGGTTCATTCTACCAATGGAAGTGAAAATATGGAAAGAAAAAAGGTCACTATCCGCAGTCTGATCGAGATGAAGAACAGCAGAAGGAAGATAGTTGCTGTAAGCCTGTACGATTACCCAACCGCCGTCTTAGCTGAGAAGGCAGGAGTTGACGTAATCCTGGTTGGAGATGGCAGTGTAGGTATGACTGCCCTAGGATATCAAAGTACGGTACCGGTTACTATGGATGAGATGATAACTTTCTGCAAAGCGGTTGTTCGAGGGGCTGAACATCCCTTGATTCTAGGGGATATGCCATTCATGTCCTATCAGACAAGTGTTGAAGAGGCTGTAAGGAACGCTGGGCGTTTCATGAAGGAAGGTGGGGTCGACGCGGTCAAGTTAGAAGGTGGCAAGGAAGTCTGTGGCAAGGTTAGGGCAATATGTGACGCGGGCATCCCGGTGACCGGCCACATAGGTTTGACTCCCCAGTCAGTGTCTCTCTTAGGAGGGTACAAAGCTCAGGGTAGAACCGCCCAAAGCGCAAAGAAGATCTTGGAGGACGCGACTGCCCTAGAGCAGAGCGGCGCCTTCGCCATCGTTATAGAGTACGCAACCGCAGAATTGGCCCAGACAATCTCTAAGAAGCTTAGCATTCCTATCCTAGGTTGGGGCTCGGGCCCCTACTGCGACGGAGTAGGATTGAACATAGCCGACATTCTAGGCTTATCTCTTGGATTAACTCCAAAGTTCGCCAAACAATACGCTAACCTACACGAATCCATGCTGCGTGCGTTAGATACGTACAAGAGAGAGGTTCAGGAAGGCAAGTTCCCAGAAGATATGCATTGTATTCATATGGACAAGACTGAATACGAAAGCCTGCTGAGACTAGCAGGAAACCCTTAATTCACTCGTGCGTTTCGAGTTGCAGGTCAAAGATATAGAGTACGAATAAACGTCTCTGAAAGAAAAGTTGATTCAGGTAAGTAAAGGGTTTCCCGCAGAGCTCGAGAAACAGAAGGCTGGCAACCTCACCTTTGAATTCAGAGTTCTAGAGGGAAAGCGTTTCCTCAAAAGAAGATTTTGACTTACAGATCTTGTCGATACCAGTGACACACCCAATATCCTCGGCCCATAGTCTCCCAATATCTCACAGCCACAGCTTACTTCTGAACTATTCTGGCTCGTCGAGAGTTAGCTCATCTACCCTGCGGGAACTGAAATTCTGATATATGTAGCAGAGGCCTCAAGTCTGTTCAATTCGAAACGACTCGTGGAAGGGAGAGGCAGAGTTAATTGAAGGTATTTGAAGCCATTAGCAAAAGGAGAAGCATTCGAAAGTTCAAAACTACACCCTTATCTGAACATCAGATTGAGATGCTCATTGAGGCAGCACGGCTGGCACCTTCTGGGTCTAACGTGCAGCCTTGGCGGTTCATAATCATCAAGGACAAGATGTTGAAGTGTGGTCTGCGTGAAGCCTCTCATGAGCAGAAGTTCATTGAGGATGCTCCCATAGTCATCGTATGCTGTGGCGACCTTCTTTCTTGGAAAGGAGCGATGAAGCATACTCAAGAAGTATTGCAGAGAGGTGACATCTACCTCAGTAAAGAGTACGAAAAGGCTCTAAGGAAACGAGTCAAGAGAGCAGTCTCAGCTGAAATGCACGAGAGAATACCATCAACCCTATTGAACGTCGCAATTGCCATTGAGCATATCGTCCTAGAAGCGGTTGAGCTAGGCTTGGGCTCTTGCTGGGTAAGGCTTTTCGATGAGAAGAGAATAAGGCGGCTACTGAATTTGCCAGAACACCTCTGTGTGGTAGCTCTTCTCCCAATAGGCATCCCTGATGAAGAGCCAGAACCTAGGCCCAGGTTGCCTCCAACAGCCATCACCTTGCCCATAAACAAGAAGTGTTCTTGCCGCTCCGGCAACGTGTAGTGTGTCAAACATGAGCGAGCGCCAGCTAGAGACTAAGGTTTGGTACTGCAGTCGTCACGTCTTTTCCTGATTCGATCGGCTCGACACCGACGGCGACATCGATCCCTTGACGCACACTCCATATGACGACACAATAGTCCTCGAATACTTCCAAGAAACGTTTCGATCTGGGAACATCCTCCTCTTTCAACAGTAGAGGAAGTTTTACCTTTAATGCGGTGGTCCTTAGTCGACCCTTCTCGTCTCTCTTAATCACCGTCTCGACAGAGGTCTATGTATCGATGACATGTATTCGAGCCCTACCAAGACAGAAGAGCAAACTAAGACTCAGATAATCTCCAACGGCTGCCGACAGTAGACACGATGCATCTGGGCCTCTCCGGAGAGGTTTGGGTTCATCGATGGTCAGGTCTGAGAGACTCAGTCGAATTTCGCCTTGAACTCGTAGCCTCTGTAGTTTTCTTCAAGAGCTACAGCGGTTGATAGGGCGGAAAAGGTCCAGCTAATGTTAGGAAAGGCACTACTATCTCAAGCTCTTTAACAGACATGCTGGCCGCCGACAGGTCTATATGGACTCCGCCCGGTCAATACACGCCAGAAACAATCGATGACTTGCCTGAACCCAAAACCTCTTAGATGAATCGCAATCATAATCTGACAACCTTCAACTTGCCAAGTCCAGAAGGACTGATCATGACAGCAGTCAAAGTAATCTTGCTAACCGGAAGAAGTCTGAGCCAAGGAAGGACAAAGGAGCAGGGAAAACTCTCGGAAGTCTACCTCCAGGCGGTGGCGTGTTGCGAGATCAGCACTGAGGATCTTGAGAAGATTAATGTAACCCACGGCCAGAACGTTCGCGTCACTACCGAACACGGCTCTGTCGTTGTGAAAGCAGTTGCTCCGACCCAGACCCTCCCCCAAGGAGTTGTTTTCGTGCCCTACAGCCTTTGGGCCACACAGGTTTCAGGCTCGGACACTGACGGAACTGGCATGCCATCCTACAAGGGAGTCCCTGCAATGATCGAGTCAGCGACAGGCGAGAAAGTGCTGGGTTTGGAGGAGTTAGTCACCAAGTCATTTTCCAGGAATAGCAAGACGACCACTGCCAAGATGAGGCGGTGAATGGTTTCCCAAACATGAGGAGGGTAATCTTGAAAGAAGAAATCATCCGAAGTGTCGTCTGCACAGTCTGCGGCTGTTGTTGCGACCATCTGGAGGTGACTGTAAAGGACAACTCCATCACTAGCGTCAAGAACGCATGCGCTATGTCGACCAGCAAGCTTCTTGGCTACATGAATGAACGATATTTGCAGCCGATGGTCCGCCAAAAGAACAAGCTTTCAAACTGTACATACTCTCAGGCTATTGACTTCACCGCGAAGACACTTGCAATATCTAGGTCACCTCTCTTCTACGGCTGGAGCCTCACAAGCTGTGAAGCCACCGAGGTAGGGGTCGAGCTGGCAGAGGAAGCTGGAGGTTTCATCGACAACACCACATCAACCTGCCATGGACCCACAATCTTGGGTGTCCACGAGATCGGAGAATCCTCATGCACACTAGGGGAGGTCCGACATCGCGCAGACCTGATAGTCTATTGGGGATGCAACCCGGTTCACGCTCACCCCCTGCACATGTCCCGGTACACCGTATTGAGCAAGGGGAGATTCCGCAGATCCAGGTCCGAAAGAATACTAATCGTAGTAGACGTCAGAAAGACAGACACGGCAAAACTGGCAGATATCTTCATCCAGATAGAACCAAACAAGGATTATGAATTGATGTCGGCCCTGCGGGCTGCAATTCGCGGAGACGAGATTGAGCAGGAAGAGGTTGCAGGCGTGTCTCTTGACAGGATCGAAGAGGTTGCTGAGAAAATGATCAACTGTGAGTTTGGAGCCCTCTTCTTTGGTCTTGGATTGACTATGAGTGCAGGCAAGGGCCAAAACATCGATGCTGCCCTATCTTTGGTTCGTGAACTGAACTCCAAGACAAAGTTTGTCATAATGCCCATGCGAGGTCACTTCAATGTAAATGGTGCCAACAACGTCACAACATGGCTCACCGGCTACCCCTACGCGATAGATTTCACGCAAGGCTTCCCCCGATACAGTCCAGGCGAGACCTCCGCTGTAGATCTCCTATCCAGAGGAGAGTGCGATTCAGCCTTGATTGTTGCATCTGACCCGGTATCCAACCTTCCACACCAAGCGGCCCGCAACCTCACCTCAATCCCGCTCATAACAATCGACCCACATGTAACACCTACAACGATGTGCTCTGACGTGGTATTCCCCTCCGCTCACGTAGGAATAGAGACCACCGGAACAGTCTACCGTATGGATGGCGTCGTACTTGAGACAAGAAAGCTAGTTGATCCGCCAAAAGGAGTCAGGTCTGATGTCGAGATCTTGCGTGCCATCCTTAAACGTCTGAAGTCGATCAGGAGGCTAGGACAATGGTGAAGGAGCTAGCTATAGTCAGCGGCACGGTATTTGACCCACTAAATGGGATCAGTGGAGAGAAGCTAGACATATTCATTCGAGACGGCAAGGTAGTTAGCTCCGTTGGGAGGAAGGCACGCACCATCAATGCGTCTGGAAAAGTCATCATGCCCGGCGGCGTCGACATTCATTCCCACATAGCTGGATCAAAAGTCAATTCTGGAAGACTCCTCCGTCCTGAGGACCACAGAAAAGATGTTGAACCAAAGACCAATCTCACCCGTTCGGGGGTCGGCCACTCTATTCCATCGACTTATACAACTGGTTACCGCTACGCAAAGATGGGATACACCACGGTCTTCGAGCCCGCAACTCCGCCACTCAAGACAAGGCATACGCATGAAGAGCTTGACTCAACTCCAATAATCGACAAGGCATGCTTCCCACTCCTCGGGAACAACTGGTTCATAATGGAGTATCTAAGAGACGGTAAGATTGAGGAGTGTGCTGCCTACGTCTCTTGGATGCTGAGGGCTACGAAGGGCTATGCTATCAAGATCGTCGATCCTGGAGGCGTTGAGGTCTGGGGGTGGGGAAAATTCCTCCGTTACCTAGACGATCCAGTAGTGAACTTCGACATAACTCCAAGAGAGATAATCAGAGGACTCTGCGAGGTTAACAAGAGCCTGAACCTTCCACATGCAATTCACGTTCACACAAACAACCTTGGCAATCCAGGCAACTATCTGACAACGATCGAGACTATGGATGCTGTGAGGGACCTAGCAGGCGATAAGAGACCGATAATCCACATCACCCATGTTCAATTCACAGGGTTCTCAGGCTCGTCGTGGCTTAACCTAGGCTCGGGAGCGCCAGAAATAGCAGACTACGTCAACAAACACCGCCATGTATCAGTGGATCTAGGACAGGTGGTGTTTGGCGATACAACAACCATGACTGCAGATGGCCCGTTCCAATACCTGCTCTACAAGCTGTCGGGAAACAAATGGGTGAATGCGGATGTCGAGGCAGAGACAGGCTCAGGCATTGTTCCATTCCATTACAAGAGGGGTAACTATGTTAACGCTGTCCAGTGGGGGATAGGTCTTGAACTCGCCCTACTGGTGGATGATCCCTGGAGGGTCTTCCTGACAACGGATCACCCGAACGGCGGTCCGTTCACGGCGTATCCTAGGGTTATTGCGTGGCTTATGAGTCGAAAAGCTCGAGAAAGGACTTTGTCAAAGATCAACCGAACAGCAAGAAGGAGACTGGACCTGCCAAGCATTGAGAGAGAGTATACACTTGAGGAGATATCAGTAATTACGCGAGCGGGGCCGGCCATGTCTCTTGGCCTAGTCGGCAAAGGACACCTGGGTGTAGGTGCCGATGCTGATATCGCGATATACGACCTGGACCCGTCAAGGACGGACCTTGAACAGGATCCAGCCCTCTTGAGGAGGGCCTTCAAGAAAGCGTCTTTCACCATCAAAGATGGCAATGTTGTCGCCAAGGAAGGTCAGATAGCAGGAACCTCATTTGGAAGAACCTTCTATGTCGAGAGTCCGGTCTCACCAGACCTTGAAACCGATCTACTGAAAGAGATTGAATCAAAGTTCAGGGACTACTACACGATCGAGCTTGAGAACTACCCGATATCGGAGAGCTTCATCAAGAATCCATGCAAGATCTTACGTAAGCCCGGTGGTTAAGATATGCCTAGACTTATCTTCACGCTGAAACGTCAAATACTGAATCCAGTTCATTTGGAGCTTCTCTCACCAGACAACCTCGCTGACAAGAAGATAACAAAGATAGCTAACGATGCGGTCTGGGAGGGTAACAGACTAGTCAAACTCAAGAGCCTCTTCAACATTGAAGAGGATCCTTGCAGTAGTCCAGAAGAAGTTGTACTAGAGATTGCTGGCGACCTATCTAAGACCAGGCTAATAGGCCACGGCATGACAAAGGGCACAGTACAAATCGAAGGTGCAGGCGGCCTCTACATTGGCGAATCGATGAAGGGGGGAAGGATTGTTGTCGAGGGAAAGACTGGTTCTTGGCTCGGCTCAAACATGAAGGGAGGCACAATAGAAGTCTCAGGCAATGTTGGTGACTTTGTGGGAGCCGCAAGCCGCGGCACAGCCAAGGGAATGACTGGAGGCAGTATCACTGTGAGGGGTGACGCCGGAAACGAGATCGGTGCGTGGATGCACTCAGGAACGATAAGAATCTCTGGCAACTCTGGAATGTTTCCTGGAGTTCATATGCGAGGAGGAACAATACATGTCGCCGGAGAATGTCCTGGAAGAGCTGGCGCACAGATGGTAGGCGGAAAGGTAGTGATATCAGGAAAGATGCCGTCAGTCCTCCCGAGCTTCTCGTTTGAAGACATTAGAGAGCAGACAAAGGTTGAGAAAGACAGCGTCCATGGACCATTCTACATCTTCTCAGGAGACAACAATGAAGATGGGAGTGGTAGGCTCTTCATAAACGTTGAAAGTAATCCGCAACTGAAGTGGTGTGAGAATCTCCTAGATGTGTAGGCGGGCCTTATGGAGAAAAGCGTCAATATCGAGGCAACCAAACTCATCAAGAACGCTATTAATGACCCTGACCTTTTCGGAGTAAATGTCCAGTCGAATAAGGGTGCAACTATAGTAGATACTGGTGTCAAGGCTCTTGGTGGCTCGCTAGCCGGAATTCTGGTGACAGAGATCTGTCTTGGAGGGCTCGGAAGAGCAAGACTAACGCACCGAAGATTTGGAGGGGAATACCTACCATCGGTATTTGTCGAGACATGGTCTCCAGCCGTATCTACCATGGGTTCACAGTACGCAGGCTGGCCGATCAAGACCGACGACTACTCTGCAATGGGATCAGGACCTGCACGAGCCATAGCGTTGAAACCAAAGGCGATTTACGAAAAGATAGACTACCAAGACAGGTCTAGGGAAGCCGTGATAGTGCTGGAGTCAGCCAAGCTTCCAACAGAAAGCGCGATAGACTACTTATGCGCTGAGTGCAAGGTACCACCGGAGAACCTCTACGCTATCGTAACACCGACCTCATCCTTAACAGGTTCTATTCAAATAGCTGGCCGAGTTGTGGAAACTGGCGTTCACAAGCTGATGGAGCTCGGCCTAGACCCCAAATCTATAACCTCTGGATGCGGATATGCGCCGGTCCCTCCTGTGCATCCTGACCCACCGAAGGCTATGGGAAGGACGAATGACGCAATCCTTTACGGTGGTGTTACCCATTACACTGTCGCGTATGTCGATGACGAATTGCTCCAGAAGATCGTCTCTCGCGCTCCATCATCAAGCTCTAAAGACTACGGTCGCCCCTTCTATGAGATACTTCGAGAAGCGAAGTTCGACTTTTACAAGATAGATCCGAACCTCTTTGCTCCCGCAATCGTCTCAGTAAGTAATGTCAAGTCAGGATTCACTTACACATCCGGAAGGGTCGACGAGACAATTCTTAAAGATGCACTGGGTCTGCGGAGAGTGTAGGTTCACATTTACTTTGCGCATAGCTTTCTGGCAACCATCTCCGCGGCCATGACTAAGGGCTCCCAATAGTCGGCTACGGGCGGAGAATAGCAAGTATCGGTTGTGGCAACTTCGCCAACGGTGAGCCCCTTTTGAATCGCAATTGAGGCCATGTTGATTCTCTGGGGGACGTCTTCACCCCCAATTATCTGTGTGCCGATGATCTTCCCAATCTCGGCCTCGGCTATGATCTTGACCTTTATGTCCGTTCCTCCTGGGTAGTAGTGCGCTCGTGTCTTGGCGGTTATCGTGCCTACGGCTGGTTTGAAGCCTACCTCTGCTGCCTTTTTCTCTGTAAGGCCTGTCTGGCCGATCTCGATCTCAAGGAATCTTGTTATGGCAGAGCCCAGAGTGCCCGGCGATGTTGAGTATCCTCCGGTTGCATTGATGCCTGCGACTCTTCCCTGCCTTACAGCGGTGGTTCCGAGTTGAGGTGAGAATGGTCTGCCAGAGGTCATGTGTGTTGTTTCTGTACAATCCCCTACGGCATAGATTCCTTCTATATTCGTTCGCATCCGGTTGTCAACCTTTATGCATCCTGTCTGGCCAATTTCTCCGCCAACATTCTTTAGAAGTTCTATTGCCGGTTTGACCCCTGTGGCCAGTATCACCATGTCCGTCTCGACTTCGGTTCCCGCCACGGAGACTCCTGAGACTGCTTCGTTTCCGGTTATTTCATCAACCCTGCTGTCGACGAAGACTTCAATTCCGTTCTTGGCTAGGTGTTCCTGAACTATCTTGGCCATATCCGGGTCCAACATCTGCGGGAGGACCTGAGAGAGCAACTCTACGACAGTAACCTTGAGGCCCCTTGCTTTCAGGGCTGCTGCGACTTCAAGCCCGATCAAACCTGCACCAATAACGGCAGCAGACTTTGCCTTTCCCACTTGAGCATTTATCGCTTCACAATCAGCGATGGTTCTTACAACTTGAACTCCAACCTTGTCAATGCCCTTTATTGGAGGCCTCGCCGCTTTCGCTCCCGTTGCCACGATCAGGCTATCGTAATTCAAGCTACTCGTATGGCCATTCTTGCTTTCCACTCGCACCGATTTGGTCCGAACATCGATCTCCAAGGCTCTTGTCTCCAGGAGAAGATTGAGCTTCATCATCCGGTAGAATTCTGGTGGATACAGAATCAAATCCTTGAAGGCCGGTATTTCTCCAGCCAGAACATAAGGTAAACCGCATCTTGAATAAGCCGCGTAAGCTTCCTCAGTCACAAGAGTAATTTCAGCTTCTCTATCAGATTTCCTCGCCGAAGAAGCAACGCTGACCCCTCCGGCTCCGGCTCCGATTATGAGGATTCTACGTTTCAAAGTGCTGACCTCTTTCAAACGATCTTGTATTCCGTACTGATCTTTTTTAGCTAATAACTTTGATCGCTGCTGAGAAGGCTTTTAAGATAGCTTAAGTCCTTAGCTCGAACATCTCAAACAAGGGATAGAATTGATTATTACAGTTCAAAAACCTGATGACGAGATTCAGCGAACACTCTATGGGTTAGACAAGTTGTTCCTGGTTGGCTGCGGAACGTGCGCAACAGAATGCAAGACTGGCGGAGAGGATGAGGTTAAGTCCGCAAGTTCAAAACTCGCAGGAATGGGCAAAACTGTGACTGGCTACACTGTCGTCGAGTCAGTATGCGACCACAGACTGACGAGACTCGAACTTAAGAGAAAAAGTTCTGCTGTTGAGGCCTCAGACGCGATCGTGGTCTTGGCCTGCGGTACAGCAACTCAAACGGTTGCGGAGCTGTCCAAGAAGACTGCCGTACCTGGCTGTAACACCCAGTTCATCGGTGCCATAGAAAGGATAGGAAGATACTATGAGAGGTGCCGAGCTTGTGGAGACTGCATCCTCTTTGAGACCGGAGGCATCTGCCCTATCGCCAGATGTGGCAAGAGCTTGCTCAACGGCCCTTGCGGAGGACAAGCAAAGGGCAAGTGTGAAGTGGGCGGTTGGAAGAACGACTGTGCTTGGGTACTGATATACAACAGACTACGCGATAACGGAAGACTGGACCTATTCAAGAAGTATAGACCCCCAAAAGACTATTCTCAGATGGTTGCGGCTAGGGAAGTCGTCTTCAGATGAAGGAAGCGCACAGTGAACTGTTGAAGGCTATACAATCAGGCACCTTTGTATACACTGGAGAAATCGAGCCTGTAAAGACTACGAGTCTCGAGGAGACCCTGAAGACTGCGAGGATACTGAAGGGGAACGTCATCGCGGCAAATGTCACGGACAACCCAACCGCTTTTGCCTACATGAACGCGCTCATCCCATCATACATCATCCAGAAAGAAGTTGGTTTAGAGGCCGTTTACCAGATTACCGTTAGAGACAGAAACAGGCTGGCCATTACTGCAGACCTGCTTGCAGCCGGCGCATTGGGCATAAGGAATGTTCTCACACTAAGCGGCGACCACACAACAGTCGGAGACGACCCCAGATCCAAGCCGGTATACGACCTGGACTCGACGGCCCTGGTAGAATTGGTGAGAAAAATGGTTGATGAAGGGACAGACCTCAGAGGCAACAAGATAGAGCACCCACCAAGATTCAATATCGGGGTTGCGGGAAATCCCAACGCAGACCCAATTGAACCTGAGATACTGAAAATAGAGAAAAAGGTAGAACTTGGCGCAGAATTCATACAAACCCAAGCTGTATACGACGCTGAACTCGTCAAGAGGTTTGTTAAGGATGTCTCTCACCTTGGCGTCCCGATATTGGTCGGTATAGCGCCTTTCAAATCGATGGGCATGATGGACTGGATGGTCAAGAATGTCCCCGGAATACTTGTGCCCGAGGAGATACAGAACCGCCTAAGAGTAGCTAGAGAGAAAGGTGGGAAGGAAGTTCTCCTCAACGAGAATATTGAGGTCTTTGGGGAATTGATAAGAGAGATAAGGAAGACCACGTCAGTTCAAGGTATACATATAATGACCATTGGTTTCGAATGGATCGTGCCAAAGATAATCGAAAGGGCTAAGCAATAGTCATTAACCTGCCAAGGGTCAAAAGTCAAGATTTCGCATGAGAAAGTACGAGTTAAACACGTCAGAAATATATAGGATATGAGATGTTTCCAGATAAGAAATTCTGAAGGTTACCACCCAGACTCGGGGCTAATGCGTTGAAGGTCGCTGTAGTCGGGAAAGGCGGCGTGGGCAAGACCTTCGTAGCTGGAACCCTTGCCAGACTATCGAAGATGGCAGGCGAAACGGTGATAGCGATAGATGCAGACCCCTCAACAAACCTGCACTTTGAACTTGGAATAGACGAAGACGTCGTAAGTTCCATCACACCCCTTTGTGAGAATAGGCTCCTCGTCAGGGAGAGGACAGGAGCCGACTACGACTCTCCATATCCAGTCTTCAACCTGAGCCCTGCAGTAGCCGACATAGTTGAGAGGTACGCAATAGATAGTCCAGATGGGGTGAAGCTGCTGATAATGGGAACTGTCAAGAATCCAGGTGAAGGATGCATGTGTCCCGCAAACGCCTTACTCCGAGCCCTCTTAAGACACGTCTTCGTCAAGTTAGATGCAACTGTAGTGATAGATATGGAGGCGGGACTGGAGCACCTCGGCCGTGGAACAATAGAATATGTAGATTCTGTCCTGAACATTCTGGAGCCTTCAACTCGATCTATCGAAACCTCCATGAAGATCTGGCACCTAGCATCGAGGCTGGGAATAAGGAAGCATCTTTTCATTGCAAACAAGGTGGCCCGCGAAGATGAAGGGAAGTTCATCGAGAAAAGTCTGGCGATCGACGGGCACCATTTAGATTTGACGATACCCTATGACGAGAACATCAAGTTGCTGGGCATGAGGCATAGGGCTGTAGTCGATTCTTCGAAAGATTCGCCGGCCCTAGCGGCGATAGAAGAGCTACGGAAGAAACTTTACAGTTGAGGAAAACTCCTCGTCCTGGATCCTTGGAAAGTGCTGGTTAAGAAGCTTCTGCTAGTCTTGAGCTTCGTCCTATCCGTGGCCGCTAAATTCCTTCAGCCACGGTCATTGTGAGGGTACTTCTAACGTCGGTCAGTCTTCTGATCTTGAACGTCACTATCTCCTTAAGCTTCTCCATGCTCTCAGCCTCCACCTTGGCGATGATGTCGTAGACGCCGTAGACAAAGTGTGCCTCTTTTACACTCTCGATGCTCCTGAGTTCCTTAAGGATCCTTTCTTCCTTTCCGAGTTCCGCGTTGATCAGGACAAAAGCCGTAGGCATATACCATCAGCTAATAGGTTCACGTCTTCTGCTATTTATCTGTTAAGATTGAAAAGTCACATCTTCTCGCTGAGTTCTATACCGAGCACCCTCATGCAGTTGCGGATGGTTATCTGTACCGCCTCGATGAGGATGCCCCTGGCGTTCCTGAGTTCTGGATCTTCAAGGTGTGAGACGTCAACCTTCTCGTAGTATTCGTGGAACTGCTTGACCAGTTGGTTTGCGTAGTTCGCCAAGTCGTCGGGTCGAAGTCTGTCCGCCGCCTCGGCGAAGACGCTTGGAAACTTGGCCAGTGTCAAGACTAGGCGCTTCTCAGACGGGTGTTCGAGCCTTGCATATTTCAGATCGTGACCTATCTTGCCGAGCTTTCTAAGTATGCCGTTGGCCCTAGTATACCCATAGTTTATGAAGGGTGAGCTGTTCATCTCCAGGTTGAGGACTCTATCCCATGAGAACTCGACCTCACGTGAAGGCTCAACCGCGAGCAACGCGTACTTCACTGCTCCAATCCCTATTGTCTTCGCCATCCTCTCCTTCTCATCGACCGCAAGGTTCGGTGTGCGCTTCTCAATCTCAGCGTAGGCCCTCTTCGTAGCCTCTTCTATGACATCGTCTAGGGCAACGATCCTTCCTCTACGGCTCGACATCTTTTCTCCTGGGAACTGTACCAGACCGAACGTGAAGTGTCTCTGTTTTCTTGCCAGTTCCTTCAGACCCAAGACGGCGAGGGCGACACGCACGTGGAGTTGTTCATGCGCCTGTTCTACTCCGACGATGTTGATGACGCTGCTGCAGCGCTCGAATTTCAGCAGGCTGTAAGCGATGTCTCTAGTAATGTAAAGCGTCGTGCCGTCAGATCTTGTCAGCGAGATTGGTGGCAACACATAATCTTCGCCGATATCTAGGAGTTGGCGAATTCCAAGATCCTTAACCGCCCTTTCAGATTCAAGCCTCAGCACTCCATCCTCCTTTGAGACATAGCCTGTCTTGGACAGGTTCTCAAGGACGTCGGAAACCCTTCCAGACCAAAGTAGGTCACTCTCCCAATCCCAGGCGTCGAAGGCCACTCCAAGTCTCGAAAATGTCTGTTTGAATCCATCTATGCAGAGTTCGCTTACCTGCCTGATGAGTCTCCTTGCAGATTCTTCGCCGCCTTCATACTCCTTTAGGAGGTTGCTTATTTGATCGTCTGGGTCCTGGTCCCGACTGATCTCCTTCGTAAGTTGTTCAAAGAGTTCTGGTTGAAGGTTCTGGAGTTCCCATGCGACAGACATCCAGTCGTCTAGTCTATCTTGGGCATCTCTCCTTTCTTGCGCGGGGTACTCGTTGCCCGCAAATTCGTTGAGCTTCTTCTTGAGGGATTGAATCTCGACAAGGCATGAGGTAACGCTGTAGACCTGACCTAGGTAATGGTCTGGTTTGATTCTCGGGGTCGGTTGACCAAGTTTCCGGTATCCGTACGCGACCGTTGCGCTCTGTCTGCCCGCATCATTGATGTAGAAGTGGGCTTGGACTTTGTGGCCCCTGGCCATTAGAATCCTTGAAATAGCATCGCCCAAGAAGGAGTTTCTTGCTTGTCCTATGTGGATCGCGTGAACTGGGTTTATGCTGCTGTGCTCTACCAGAATTTCTTCGGGCTTACCTGTCTTTGGAAATCCATAGTCGTCCTTAAGGGCTCTGACTGAGTGCAGAGTGAGTTCATTGACCTTTCCGTAGTTAAGGCGGAAGTTGAGGTAGCCGGCCCCAGCCGCTTCGACCGACTCTACTACACTGTCCTCACTAGGTTTAGTCGAACTTACAATTCGCTGAGCTAACTCCCTAGCCGCGAGACCTAAGATCTTGGAGAGCTGAAAACAGACTATTGTTGATAAGTCCCCGAATTGGGGAGATGGAGGTTCATCCAGCCTGATCTCTAGGTTCTTGAGGTTTGGAAATTGGGAAGATAGAATTTGCTGCACTAGATACCTGCATTCCCGAAGTATTGCTTCATAGGGGTTTTCGTCAATCCGACCCTTATTTTTGCCAAGCATCGCTGTATCAGACCAAGATATGGGTTGTTCATTATCCTGAGCGAGTCCGCTAGTATTCAAACATTATTGGGTTCGATCAGCATGTCAACATATTCACAGGCGGTATGGTAGAGACCTAACCTCATACTACGGCTGTGGTGGCCCAGACATCCTTTGGTGATTGCTTCATCCTCCACCAATAAGATTCGTGGCGATGCAGATAGACCGGAGTCAGGATGCGTCACGCCCGCCGATGGGAATCCGCTTATTGGCGCGTACTAAGTTTCTCACTCTATGGTTACCAGCTCATATTCTTGGGTTCCGAGACCTAGCCTTTCACCCATCTCGAGCTGGATCCTCCACTCCCTTGTTTGGTCAGCATTCTTGAAGATCTCGAAGGGAGGCCACTCAGATAGTTTTGAGAACTTATCGTCACCGGGTTTCATGGCGTCCATCTCCTCAGTAGCGGATCCCTTGATCCCTGGAGCGTTTATGATGGCTTCAGTGGTTGCCCTGTCAATAGCCACAGGGTCTTTGGACGCGAATATCCCGACGTCGGGCACCATTGGAACATCGCCGTAGTCAGCGCAGTCACAGTGTGGAGTTATGTCATAGGCCAAGTTCAGGTAGGCCATCTTTTCTCTTCCGAGGTGTTTGATCATCGCTGCGGCTGCATCAACATTACGGATCAATAGTTCCTCGTTTCTTGGATGGTGCATCTCGCCCCATTTCAGAAATGCCTTTTGAGGACAGGCATCCCAGCATCCGCACCCCCAGATGCACTTCTCCAGTATGACTTGGGGTTTCCCGTTGGAGCGCTGGATTGCTCCAACCGGGCAGAATGAGACGCAGACTCCGCAGTCATTACAGGCCTGTTGGTCTATTCTTGGCTTCTCTGCCAGGTGAAGGGGGGCTTTGCCGATCTTGGTGAGACATCCGATGCCTATGTTCTTCAGGGTTGCTCCAAATCCTGTTCTTGGGTGGCCTTTGACGTGAGCGACTGATATCATAGCGTCAGATTCAGCTATCGCTTGGGCTATCTCAACCTCCTTCATCCTAGCCCCATCAATCTTGACCTTTACTCCCCAGAATCCCTTTAAGCCGTCAGCCACGACTATCGGGGCGCCGACGGTCTCTTGGGTGAAACCGTGCATAGTGGCCGTCTTGATGCAGCCTAGGGCTGTTCCTCTGCTAGCCGTCAAACCTATTCCAGTGGTCTCGGTGACAAAGGGCCTACCCCCTGCCTCCTGAACTTTTTCGACCACAGCTCTTATGTGCTCAGGCCGCAAGTGCCTATGGTTCTCACCCGTGCCGAAATGAACCTTCAGAGCAACCAAGTCCCCTTCTGAGATTACATTCTGCAGCGCAGCCGCGTCGAAGAGATTCTTTATCTTTCTAGAAATCGTCTGGTCAGCCTTCTTTGACCGCATGTCTGAAAAGTAGACTTTCGAGACCAAATTGTGTTTCCAACTCCTGAATGGTAAAGACCCCTCACTAGTTGATTAAAAATAGTTTGTCTTTCTGGCTGGCTACGGAGAACGAGCCCAAAGCTCGCGGCGATCATTGGCGGGCCCGGTGGGATTCGAACCCACGATCACCGGCTCCGGAGGCCAGCGTCATAATCCTGACTAGACCACGGGCCCTGTTCGTGACTTGCTGCTGGTGGCTAATAGACTTTGACCATGTGGTCAGTCTGGGCCTTAGTTGAAGCTGTAGTGATGCTCGTTGTGGTCTAGTGTCCTCACTATTTGAGTAGGAACTTGGTGCTTATCCGTCTTCTCAACTCATCGAACTTAGGGTTTAGTCCTACGACTTCGAACCGGACCACATCGACTCTCTCGTCGGGGTCCCAACTTCCTTCACCGTAGATCTCTTCCCACAGCCTCTTGAATTGTTCTAGACTGTATCCGCCCTCTCTTTTTGCGTCGTCGTCCGTGAAGTCTCCCAGCCTCTTTCTGAGGACGTCTCTAATTCTGAGGTCGGCGAAGTGGGGTTCGTAGAGGTCGGCTTGGACGGTAGAGTCTTTTCGGATCTTTGAGTCCAGTCCTTTCAGAGATATTTGCGTCTTGGTTTCGTTCAATACGGCTTCTACGTTGCCGAGTCTGAATGGTATTCTGGCTTGTGCCTCAACGACTTCCTTGACTATTTCTTCGACGGATTTCTCCGGCTTCCTCGCAACTTCGCTGACTATCTGTCTGGCTACCGCGCCACGTATGCCTTTCCGAACAAGAGTCTCTGCAACCTTCAGCTGTTTCCTCGGTTCCTTGATTCTACGTGCGATCCTCACGGCGGTCGTATACTCAATCTTTCCTTCCGGGACCCTTCGAGAAATCGTCTCCGGCGCTACCATTCGTTGAACCTTAGCCGGTGTTGCCGTGACCAGTTTCAACCAGTCCCTGACTGTCAGCTGGCTTACTCCGACGCGCTTCGCAACAGACTCCTCTGTCGGGTACTTTTCAGGAAACATCTCCATCAATTTTAAGCAGGTTCTTCCTTTCTCGATAGCACTCAGATCTTCTCGGTGTATATTCTCTATCAGGTTGAGCTCTATCACTTGGTCGTCGCTGTATGGCCTGACGATTGCGGGCACCCTCTCGAGGCCAGCCTGATGTGAAGCCCTGTAACGTCTCTCACCCACAACCACCTCGAATCCTTTGTCGGCTGGACGTACGATCAGTGGTTGGAGGAGTCCTACCTGCGAGATGCTGTCAGCCAACTCGTCTAGGGCTTCCTTTCTGAACTCAACCCTTGGATTGAGTCTGTTTGGCTGGATCTTCTTTAGCTCAATCTCCTTGATGTATTCCGACATTTCCGTTCGCTTCCCTAGGACCTACAAGTGGCGGAGTAATAACTTCAGGTTGAGGAGATTCCGAGACTCCTCTGATTCCTTCAGCATTTAGACCTAGCAGAGTATATTCTACTCATCTGCTTAAAGTTTCCGAAACTAACAGCTTCTATTGAGGACCTAGAAGGCCCCTGACAACAACTACTCGTGCAGGCGTGAGTTTACCCAAGAAAAGGGTGGGGGTTGGGACAAATCCCACCCTGTTGCGGGCTGTCACTCTATCTTGATCTCTTTACCTTTCTGTTTCGGTCTTTGTCTGGTCAGAAGAACCTCAAGGACTCCGTTCCTGTAGGATGCTTTAGGACTCTCAGGATCAACCGGAGCAGGTAGTTCCAGAACCTTATGGTATTTTCTTTGTGGCGTGTCTACAGAGATGGTTAGCTCACTTTCGGCGCATTGCAGATTTATGTCCGTCCTCTCTACTCCAGGCAGCTCCGCCACAACTCTGACTCTGTCACCCTCAACGATGACGTCTACGAGTGGCTCACGTTCCTCCTTGACGGTTAGACCTGGCTTGGGAGGACCGAACCGGGTTCGCTCAAGAGATGGCTTAACGTTTCCGAATTCCCTGACTACCGGTTTTCCATCCGGTCCAACGCTCATCGAGTATCCATAGACTATTGGTCCCACCTCACGTACCGTGCTGCCGTCTGGGAGCCGACGCTCTCTAGTCAGTTCCCTTGGAATCGTATTTGCCATTTCCCTGAACATCTCTTCAAACATTCTGTTGAAGTCCTCGAAGAACCAGTCGCCAAAGAACGGATATCGTCTTCGTCTCCTGAACAACGAAGGAAAGTCGTCTTCCCATGACATTCAGTTCACCTCTTCATGTTGTTACTTGTGGTAACAAGATATAAGTTTTGTTGCCGGACATGACGGGCCGTTACCCCTGAGATCTGGCAGTAGAACCTTATATGGTAGTAGACCAATCCGCTCTATGATTCTCTTAGGGACCCTAGCTTTCTCGTCTAGCCGTCTCATATTCTGGGTCGGCATCTTGTCAGGTGCCGATTCATGTCGGCAAAGTCCAGGCTGACACCACATCGTGAACATCTAACCTTCATGCTCAACACAATTTCAAGTAAATGTCGTTGACCATATAGCTGAGCTTGTTTAACTGATTGAAGTCTCAAGTCTAGAATTAGAATTGTGCTTGGTGTCCATTAATCGGGCCGAAAGTTACCCTGTCCACAAGAAGGCGGACTGCAAACATGTTTCGGACCCTTTTTTCTTAGATGTCCAAGCGATGACTTTCGCCTTCCATATTCTTTCCCTAATCTCTTGCACGTATAGAGACTGGCCGCCAGACCAACCCTCAAGGAATTCTGGTATCAAGCGGTCTTGCTTTGGAGCCGGGTGTGGGAATTGAACCCACATACTGCGGGTTCCAGCCAATCTCTGCTTTGCAGAGTCTCGTCTGCAGCCCGCCGCCTGAACCGTTCGGCCACCCCGGCAAGTTCCGGCTGAGGCAACTACTTGATTGCAGGGTTTTCCTTATGTCATTTGCGGCCATGGACCCCCAAGCTACAGGTCAGATGCAAAGAAGATTCATGGGAACTTGGGAGATAGAGCACCGCTGGGGCAGGCGGCTACACACTCAAGACAGAGTGTGCACTCTTGGTCATTGAACTTCTCCCAAGGCAGCTCAAGTATTCTTACTTGCATAGGACAACTCTCGACGCACTCGCCGCACTTTGTACATTTTGAAGGGTCTCTTCTCAGACCGAGGAAGCTGAACTTCATGAAGATCCCCATGAGGGCCCCTGTCGGACAGACATATCTGCACCAGAACCAGGGCACCATGTATGCGCCTATGAAGAAAGCCGTCAAGATAATTAGACTCAAGAGTATCAGGAAACCTGGCGAACTCAGAGTAGTAAAGTCGAAGAGCCCAGACTCAACGTTTGATTGGACCATCAGCCTCGGGAGTGTAGCGAAGAGGGTTGTTTCAGGCTCTATTTGGAAGAAGAATCCGCTTGCGAAAGGGCCTAAAGCATCCTTGTAGCCGCTGCCAGCCCCAAAATATAGAGACAATGCCAGCGTTGTGGAGAAGAACAACGTGATGAAAAGAAACAGGAACTTCACTCTCATTAGAGTAGCGTGTTTTCTGGGGCTGACCTTAGACTGGATCCCCTTTATCTTCGATATCAGGTCTTGAATCAGCCCTACGGGGCAGAGCCATCCACAAAGGAGCCTGCCTAGCAGAGAGCCTATCACAAATATCGAGGCCAAGGGGACCAGTGGGAACTCTGGTCTCGACAACATGACTTGGATGAAGTCGAGTGCCCCACCAGCAAGGCTATAGCTAGACTTCATACTGACGAGAATAGGAACGGGTGATGGAACAACCCCAGCCTCAACAAAGGGGTAGACGTACTTGAATGCTAGGGCATTCAACACGAGGAAACTGGCCAACTCAATTAGATTTCGAAATACTGAGTAGGGGAATCTAATTCCGATACCAGAAGTCACATTTCCCTTAGTTGCCACTTTCAAACACCTACGGCACTCCATGCGACTTCATGAGGGTTTCAAGATGATTCAGTTGGTCCGTGTATAGGCCGACAGTCAGCAATATCAATCCCAACGCAAATCCCAAAGACGCCAGCATTCTCTTCATCTGCTACACTTTCCAAGTTCAGCTTGGAATCTACTGGGTCATGTATAAATTGTTCACTAATATGTAGGGATCGCTACTGGAGTCTCTGGGGTAAATATAGGTAATCTTAAAATATAACGACGTTATAATTGGGATTCAACATTCTACCGTGCTCCAGACAGTTGGTGCGCCCAATGATGAGGGTATACATGGACAACGCAGCTACAACGGCAGTAGATAGCGAAGTGGTCGAGGTGATGATCCCCTATCTTGACAGGAAATACGGGAACGCATCGAGCCTCCACTCCTTTGGACGCGAGGCCTATGAAGGCATTGAGAATGCCCGAAAACAAGTTGCCAAGCTGATAAATGCTTCACCAAAAGAGGTCTTCTTCACAGGAGGCGGAACAGAATCCGACAATACGGCCATCAAAGGTACAGCGTACAAATACAGAGACAAGGGCAAACATATCATAACCAGTAGCATAGAACACCCTGCCGTGCTCGAGACCTGCAGATATCTCGAGTCAGTCGGTTTCAGAGTCACTTACAACCCTGTTGATAGGGAGGGAATGGTTGATCTGAAATTCCTTGAGAAGAGCATAACGAAAGATACCATACTGATAACAGTTATGCACGCAAATAATGAGATTGGAACAGTAGAGCCAATAGGGGATCTTGGAGAGATAGCTCACAAACACGGAATACTCTTTCACACCGACGCGGTACAAACGGCGGGCAAGATCCCCATAGACCTAGGCAAACTGAATGTGGACCTTCTCTCAATCTCAGCACACAAGATACACGGCCCCAAAGGTGTCGGCGTCCTCTTCAAGAAGGAAGGCGTCAATATTGAACCGCTCATTCATGGAGGAGGACACGAGAGGGGACTGAGATCCGGAACAGAAAACGTTGCCGGAATCGTTGGAATGGGAAAAGCCGCTGAACTGGCAGAGTCCAGAATGGCTGAAGAGTCAAGCTACCTCACAATTCTACGGGACAGACTCATCAAGAGAGTATTGACAGAGATCGACGAGTCGTATCTGAATGGACATCCAACGAAGAGACTGGCCAACAATGCACACTTCAGATTCTCCGGCATAGAGGGTGAATCCTTACTTTTGAGTCTCGACGAAAAGGGAATAGCCGCGTCAACAGGCTCCGCCTGCTCATCAAAGAAGCTCATGCCATCACACGTTCTCATGGCCATCGGCTTGAACGAGGTGCAAGCTCATGGCTCGCTTAGACTCACCTTGGGCAGAACCAACACGGAAGGGGATGTCGAGTACGTCTGTGACTCCCTAGGTGAGATAATCGGTCGCCTCAGGGAGATTTCTCCTCTTTGGAAGAAAGAGTACGCAGCAGCGGGTCGGACTATCCCGGAGACGATACATCCACACGTGTAGGTAATGTCTACTCAACCCTATCAAGCTGATAACTCGAGGTTGTACTGATCCACAGCCTGGGATAGCCTCTGGAGAATGAGTTCTGAAACCTCTAGAGGCGTGTTCCTGAGACCGCAGTCAGGATGCGCGTAGGCTATGTTACTGGTGCCTACTTTCTCACTGATCCTCTTGATCCTGTGGTAGACATGTTCAATGTCCTCCACATCTTCCTTCCGTGATAATGAGACTGCTATACAGCCGACGCCAAGTTTTCTCTCGCTACTCGAGAAGATGTCTTCACGGAGCAAATTGACGTTCTGCCGTTCTGTTGGTCCGCTGAAGGCCAGACTCACCACATCCAGGTTGAACTCAAGCAATTCTTCCAGAAGCTCAGGAAATTTTCCCAAGTTTCCGCAGACGTGGATGCTTAGACTTCCAGTAGTCTTCTTTGCGCTACTGATCCGGCTGAAAAGGTCTCTAAGGATCGGTAAGGCTCTGGACGGAGCAAGATACCCAGCGGAGAGACCTGGCTCGTCTAACTGAACGAAAGATCCCAGTTCAAGCAGTCTGACTACGACTGGCTCGAGGGCTTCCGAGAGGTCACGGTAGAGCTTCTCGTCGTTCAATCCCGAGTAGTATCTCAACCCAGCCGCCGCGCAGGTCACGCCGAGCGTAATAGGGCCGGTGATGGTTGTCTTGATGGAGACATCGCCTCTGCCATGTTCTCTCAAGTAGTCCTTCACAAATATGAAGTCCTTTACCTTGATGAAGTCTGACGGATCTTCAAGAGATGTAATCCTGGAGTTGACCATCAGTCCTCTAGGGCCCGCGACTAAACCTGGAATCTGCTCAAAGTATGTTATCATGTCGGACCTCTGCTCCCCGTCAGAGACCATGCCTACTCCGTTTCTGAGTTGCAGATCAACAACAGCCTTCATGGCCTCGTCTACTTCCAACGGCAACTTAGGGAAACTTCCAATGACTGTCTTCTTTATCGGCAAAGGTCAAACACGACCTCGACTGACTCACTGCAAGACATAGTCTTACTGTATTAAGATTGTCTTCAAGAAACCTGTAATAGGGGTGCCAACTCTCATTCCAAGGAGTCTCTTCAGAAGCTCAATGTCTCTTTCCGTGACTGTGCCGAGAACTCGAAGCATAAGCATGTAGGTCAAGGCGCCCAAGACGATGTAGACTGGCATCAATAGCCAGTTCTTTGAGAGAAGCTGAGCCAGAGTAAGGACGGTTACCATAATCAGTGCGGAAACCCAACTCTTCCACAAAGCCTGTTTATCTATTCTGAGACGAATCCGCTTGGCCGTAGCAATTACCAAACAGACAATGCCCAAGACCATTGCGGCAGCTCTCGCCACGGAAGCCCCCACAGGACCCATTAGGGGAACCAAGAGTTTGCCCATTCCCAATCCAGTAACGACTGTCCCAAGAATTATCGATGTATAGAGCAAGGTTTCATCCAAGACCAGCAGTACTTTTCCCAGCACTACCCCAAGGACTGATATTGCAGCCGCGACACATAGAATCGCCAAGGGTTGACCTGCAGATACGTAAGCCCTTCCGGCGAAAAGAGAGATGATGGGAGTTGCCGTCGCCGCCAGTCCCAATGCTAGCGGGGTTGCGATTATTGAAAGATATCTTGACGTCAAGGTAAGAGTCGTAGACAGTCTCTCTACACCTTCTCTGCTTTTCAGCTCGGATAAATGGGGGAAGAGTCCGTCTGAAATGGCCATAGGTATGGCGTACAAGTAGCCGAAGGCCTTGAATGCAACATTGTAGGCGCCCAAGCTGCTCAGTGGGTAACCTAGCAAGAGTACCCTATCAAACCAATTGTCAATCAGACTCACGAACGCCACCGGATAGAGGGGCCACGCATACCTCAAGAGGACTCTAAGGTCGAACCTTTCCGAGGTTGAGAGTGGGACCGACCGCGCAACGGTTCTTAGAAAGACTGCGCAGTTGAATAAATTGGCCACTGTCCAACCAGCAATTATTCCAGGAAGGCCGAAGCGCA
The DNA here is from genome assembly GCA_964480955.1 of uncultured Candidatus Bathyarchaeia archaeon. GTDB lineage: Archaea > Thermoproteota > Bathyarchaeia > 40CM-2-53-6 > RBG-13-38-9 > CAYZRW01. The sequence continues at coordinate 39,468 of CAYZRW010000008.1, forward strand.
ATACTAGGAGAACTACGACAACGGTCTGCTGAAGAGAAAAGCTGACCACGCCGAACAGCGCCAGTTCTCTGAGACGCTTCAGGCCCAGCAGGATTCCTGTGAGGCCCGGAAGCAGGCTTGAAAAAAGTACGTTTAGGGCTAGGACTTGAAAGAGAAACCTGTACTGCGTGTTACCCAGAAGGTGGACCGAGAAGATTTCGGAAAGGCTGAAACATAGCAGAGCCATGATGGAAGCGGTCGCAATGTTTACCTTTAGAACCTGAACTGCGATTGCTGATGCCGTCTTGACATCTCCTCTGCCCATGGACTCCGCAATGAATTTCGTTGAGGCGTTGGGTAAACCCAGTGTTGAGGCCAACTGGGATGTGCTCGTGACCATTAGGAGAACCGTCATTATGCCCATCTCGGTCTGGGTTATTAGACGGCTGACTAGGGCAAAAGCGGCTATTCCAACTAGGGAACTGAAGGAGGTGTCGAAGACAAGGAGAGATGCACCTCTCACCATCTTCGTCGCTGAGTCGCTCAAGAGTGAGGTGCACCTTGCAACTGAGACCTTTCAAGCAGGACTAGCGTGAGGTTCCGGCCCTATTCTTCTCGATTCTCCTTGCTGCCAGAATCGCGCACTCGAAGATCACGATGAACGGCACCATTATTATTACATCTGTTATTATCGTCGGGTCAGGAGTGATAACTGCGGTGACCACCAAGAAGCCAATGTACAGTAACCTTCTATTTCCGGTCAGATTCCTTGATGATAAGATTCCTACCTGAACCAAGAGTACAATAAAGATCGGCGCGGTATATAGGAGGCCGGATCCTATCATCAAGGTTATGATCATCATATAGAAATCCATTATGTTTATCAGAGGTAGGGCCCCCGCGGTTGAGATAAACCAGATAACTATTCTGAATGTGAGTGGAAGTATCAGGAGATATGCTATAACAACCCCGAAAGTGAAGAGCCCAAGGAACGGGAACATGAACTTGGCTATCTGTCTTTTCTCCGATTGGAAGAGGGCCGGGTTGATGAACGCGTAGAGTTCATACGCGATGACTGGTGACGAGACCACTATTCCTATCAGGAAAGACAGCATTATGTAGATATACGCAGTGTCCATCAGTGCTCCGGCTATCAGTGAGGTTCCGCTGGGGAGAAGGTCACTCTTCATCTTTTGCATGATCACTGAGATTATCGGTTGATATAAGCCGGTGGGATCTAGAAATCCTCTTGGGTCAATTGGCCAGAAGCCTATAAGCAGGCCGGACACTATAACTGAAATGAATATTATTCTGAGGCGAGCCAGAAGCTCATCTAGGTGCTCCCAGAAGCTCATTCTATTCTCTTCAGTCTTAATGTTAGCGATGTGTTTCAGCCTCCTCTTCTTGGCCTCTGCGGTCCAACATACCTTCTATATCGTTAGGCTGGCGGTTCTGTCGTCTGTTAAAGTTTTGGGTTTTGAGTATTGCTACCTTAATTCGTTTGGTGATGAAGACCTCCTCAGCCTCTGACAGGAGCCGGATCGAGTAATGAATCAATAACTGGGGAGAACTGATAGGCGAGTTAAAAGTATTTTTCTTCAACATTTCTTTGATCGGAATCTCCTGAACTACTAAAGGGGCTTCTGAGAACTTCATCAGACTGTAATTGATGTCGTGACAGGTTCAAGCATATTCTTGGCCAATTTGAGGTCTAGGAAACTGTTTATGTTGAAAAAGCAACCTAAACGACGATCAAGCTTCCTGATCTCTTCCGTCCCAACGTACCTTACGGTGTCAAGTGCAGAGGCCAGACTTGATACGCTCGAGTTACTGTTCTTCATAATACGTTCAAGAGCGCGCCTTGTGGCTTCCACCCTGTAGACCGCGTGTAGAGGCTCAATAAAGCCGTTTGGCCACAACGGAACCGCTGCATCGGAGCCCGACGCTTCCTTGGTGAGTAACTGAAGGATTTCTCTCTTCACAAAAGGCGTATCGCACGGAAGCACGAGACTGTAGGTAGCGTCCAGTTGTATGATGCCTGACGCAATTCCATTGAGTGGATTCTTATGTCGCTTCGAGTCTCTAATGACCTCAACCGTTGAAGGAAGGATGCTCGTGTAGGCTGCTGGGCTGTCATCTTTGCCAATAGCAACGATTATCCTCTCTGCGACAGTTCGACACTCATCAGCGACATATCTGAGGAGTGGTTTTCCGTTAAGCCCAATGAATGCTTTGTTTCTGCCGAATCTACAGCTTGGGCCGCCAGCTAGGATGATTGCTCCTAACATGTGGACTTGATTCCGGTCCGAAACTACTGGTGAGTGGAAGTCTCAGCTCTGCTGTTTGGGTGAGTGTGAGGCGACCTCGGTTATCTCTTTGGATATCTGCTCCATAGTCTTGCCTTCGGTCTGTATCCCCAGCTTCTTCGCTGTCTCAAGCAGTAGGTCAGACTCTTTCGCTCTGTACTGTGTTGGTTGTGATGGCGGCGGAGCTGCAACCGCACCCTCTGAGGCTTGGCGGTACTGCCTAATAGAGTCGCCGAGAGCCTTTGCGAGTTCTGGCAGTTTCTTCGGACCGAACAGTATGAGGACTATCGCCAGTATCAGGGCGATCTCCCAGGGACCTATAAATGCCATGAATTACATCCCACTTGTTCAATCTAGTCAATGAACCCTTGTTATAAAGCTTGATGTCTCTCGAATCTTAACGGTTCATGGTTCAATAAGGTACGCGATGTTCTTTCCCAAATCGACATGCAAGTCGTTGGCGATAGGCATGCACTTTACTCTAAACAACAAAGCGTGCGGATGGGCAACCCTGTGTTCAGAGAATGTCTCGTAGTGGGCCATCCCCTTTGCAATTACCAACTCGGCCTCTGTATACGTCTTAAGGAATTCCTTGCCACATTCTTCAAAGATCAATCCCACAGAGTCTGTACCCGTGGTTATCACCTCGTCTGCAGTTTCAGTCATACCAACCATCAGAGCATCTTCCAGAGTTGCGTCGTTGCTTATGGGTCCAGCCTTTACGGCAACCGTCACATGTAGACCCATCTGTTTGAGTTGGTCAACAAGGATCTTGTCGAAGGCGATCTCGCCAGCATTATCCGTTAGCAGGAGAACTCTCTTCACCCTCTTCGCTATCGTCTCAATCCTTCCGGTGTGGTCTATTGCAAGATCCGTTTCGGCGGCTTGAATCCAAAATGGGAGACTGTCATATCTAAAGTCGTAGCCTTTGATTCCAAACTCAAAAGCGTTTCCAACTATTGAGACGAGGCAAGCCCTCCTGAACCTTTGTGACCGATCAGGTGCCTGGAGAACGTAGTCTTGGGCTTGAGGTAGCAACTTAAGTGCCGTCTCATTACTTGTGAGCTTGTCTTGTCTGAATGGGTCGTTGTTCCCTGAAGCTCTCTTTATTGCCCTGTCTCTGATGGTGCCTAGATAAGCCGGAGTTACATTTAGGCAGGCATAGCTTCCAATAGCGCTGACTGCTTCCAGGAGGGCCTTGAGCCTAACAGAAGGATCACTGGAGGCTCTTTCCGACTCAACACATGCCCTATTTACTAGGCAACTCGGGCATTCGAACTTTATCTTCAATGCCCATCCCAATGCTTAGGCTCTGGCGGCAGCTCGAGCGAGTTCAAGAAGTACTTCTTTCCAGTCGGGCGCTTTGACAACTCCGCTGGCCACGAGGACGCCGCTGCTGCCCAATCGGATTGCTGCGTAGACATCGCTTCCGGAAGAGATGCCAGCGCCGCAGAGCACCGTGACGTCGCGGTCGATTTTCTTGATAGACTCTACAGATTGAGAGACGATCTCCGGCTTGGCCTTGGATACGGCTATTCCTGAACCTATGAGTTCTGGAGGTTCTATGGCAACAGCCTCAGGTCCCAGAGACGCTGCGGCCATCCCAACCTTCTTTGAGTTTGCGCAGACAACCGACATCAGTCCTACTGACCTCGCCCTCTCCACAACGGCCTCGATATCGGACAATTCAAGTCTCCGTTCTGAATGGTTCACGATAGTGCCGACGGCGCCTGCATCCAAAACAGACTCTAGTGGGATATGTCCTGTGGAGGGTCCTGGTTGAGTTGGGTCGGCGTGTTGAGAAAAAACAGGTATTTCAAACTTGGAAACCAACCTTATGTCCATAAACTGTGGAGCCAAGCCAATGCACACGCCGGTATCTCTAGTCACCTCTTCAGCGGTTCTCGCCAACTTCTCAGCCTTGTGCCCAAGTGTCTCTGCGTACGACTTGAGGTTAACCAAGATTAGGGGAAATCCAACTTTTCCAGAGAACAAAATTCTCCCTCTTGCTGGAGTAGATCACGAATCGTCTTATCTAAAGTTTCAATATCTAAAAGTTAAAGAACCAGTGAACGCGGAGTTGGGCAGTAATGAAAGAGTTAAGAAGTTCAGAAACGATTGTAATCGAGATCGAGTAAGATGTCCTCGAAGAACATGACAACTGTATCCGTTATCAAGGCCGATGTCGGCTCCCTCTCCGGTCATCACATAGTTCATCCCAAGGAGTTGGAGGTGGCAAATGAGCAGCTGGAAAGAGCCCGCAAACAAGGGTTGATAGTTGATTTTCACGTTACACATTGTGGCGACGACTTGGAACTGATAATGAGTCACCGCAGAGGGAGAAATGATGAGAAAGTACATGAGGTAGCTTGGAATACGTTCAAGGAAGTCACTGAGAGAGTCTCCAAGCCGCTCAAGCTCTATGCAGCTGGCCAAGACCTCCTTGCAGAGGCGTTCTCCGGTAACGTAAGAGGGATGGGCCCAGGCGTTGCTGAGCTGGAGTTTGAGGAAAGAACGAGTGATCCGTTGGTGTTCTTGCTCGCAGACAAGACTGGTCCAGGCGCTTGGAACTTGCCTCTGTACAAGATCTTTGCAGACCCTTTCAATACAGTCGGATTGATTATTGATCCATCTCTGCACGGCGGCTTCATCTTTGAGGTCTTGGATGTTCATGAAGGCCTGTCTGTCAAGCTGAAGTGTCCTGAGGAAGTGTATGACCTTCTAGCGCTTATTGGCGATCCCAACAGATACATCATCTCGAGTGTTTCTCGACATGATGGTTTACCAGCGGCTGCCGCAAGCACAACTAGGCTGTCGATTATCGCAGGCCGGTATGTTGGGAAGGACGACCCCGTCTGCATAGTGAGGGCACAGCATGGCCTCCCGGCAGTTGGAGAGATACTTGAGCCTTTCGCTCTAGGGCACCTTGTTCCAGGATGGATGCGTGGCTCACACCACGGCCCACTGATGCCGGTGAGCGTCAGTGACGCACAGAACAAATGTACAAGATTCGACGGTCCCCCTCGAGTTGTCGCTTTAGGATTCCAGATATGCAATGCCACACTTGTCGGACCAGCTGACCTGTTCAACGATCCAGCGTTTGATAGAGCCCGATCTAAAGTCAACGAGGTAGCCGACTATCTAAGGTCACATGGCCCATTCATTCCACATAGACTAGGCCCTGAGGAGATGGAGTATACCACGCTCACTGGAGTTCTGGAAAAGCTGAAGAATAGGTTCAAAAGGATAGAATGAAGAGACGAACATACTTAGATGATGCTTCAGATGAAGGCTAGGTTGGCTATAAACGGGTTCGGCAGGATTGGCCGCAACTTCTATCGCGCCTCGCTCCACGACCGTGAGTTTCAAGAGAAATTCGAGATAGCCGCTGTAAACGACGTGACGGATGCTCGCACACTAGCCCACCTTCTCAAATATGATTCCGTCTTCGGCAGGCTGGAGACGGAAATCGGATTTGAGGAGAGCGCCTTTACCGTTGATGGCAGAAGAACTGCCGTGTTGACTGAGAGAAGCCCCTCAGACCTACCATGGAAGAGCATGGCGATCGACTACGTTTTAGAGTCCACTGGACTATTCACCAGCCGTGAGGACGCAGCCAAACATGTTGAAGCTGGGGCAAAGAAGGTCATCGTCTCAGCCCCGGCTAAGAAACCCGACGCGACCATAGTTCTCGGAGTGAACCAGGGAGAATACGATTCCGAGAAACACCACATAGTCTCAATGGCTTCATGTACAACGAACTGTATAGCCCCACTTGTGAAGATCCTCAACGATAATTTCGGGGTTGATTACGGTCTCATGTCAACCTGCCACGCCTACACAAACGACCAGAGACTACTAGACCTTCCTCACAGAGACCTACGCAGGGCGAGGGCGGCCTGTATGTCGATAATACCTACAACTACTGGAGCTGCTAGGGCTGTGACCGAGGTAATTCCTGAACTTAAAGGCAGGCTCGACGGTGTGGCCTTGAGGGTTCCAGTTCCAGACGGATCCATAGTCGACTTGGTGGTGCAACTTAGGAAAGAAGTTACCGCGGAAGCGATCAATTCGGCCATGAAGAGGGCTGCACAAACAACGATGCAGGGAATACTTGAGTACACTGAAGAACCAATAGTGTCCGCGGATGTCGTAGGCAACCCTCATTCGGCGGTGGTTGATGGACAGAGCACCATGGTCATCGGGAAATACTTCGCAAAGGTCTTTGCCTGGTACGACAATGAATGGGGATTCTCTTCCCGGCTGGTGGACCTCCTAAGATATATGGCGGGCCGGGACGAAGTAAAGAAGTGAAACAGACCCTACACGACGGGTGGGTGCTCATCCGCAGTAGTATGGTGTTGCTCGATCAAATTCTGCCAACACGGTTGCGAAGTTAAACGTTTTCCTGCTCGGTAGGCGTTCTTCTTGACCACTATGCTGCGCGCGCAACCTCTGATTCGTTCATTACTCCTTTCTTGGGGGAACGTCAGTCTCCTCAGACTACGCATAGCACGGCGACGTCGTTGACGTTTGAGCCGGTGGGGCCTGTCATTAGAAGGTCCTGCAGTTGGGAAAAGAAGGTGTGTGAATCGTTGTCGTCAAGAGCTCTCTTATAGTCGAGTCTCAACTCCTTGGCTCTTGCTAGAGTCTTCCCGTCTATCAGTGCCCCGGCTGCGTCGGTCGGTCCATCTATCCCGTCCGTTCCGATAGACCCTACACTCACTCCCTCTTTGCCACTGATCCTTGTGGCCGCACTGAGCATCATTTCTTGGTTTCTTCCACCTAAGCCATTCCCTCTGACTGTGACTGTTGTCTCTCCTCCAATGACCACTGCTGCCGGCCGTGGTACAGGGTTTCCGGAATAAAGAATCTCGCTGGCTACAGATGCGAGGAAGACTCCTGCATCTTTTGCTTCGCCTTGCATGTATGAAGTTAGAAACTGTGTATTGAAACCCAGCTCAACTAGCTTAGCTTTGGCGGCTAGACACGCCCCTCTATTGTTTCCAATTACGGTGTTGAAGACCCTGTCAAATGCTGAATCGTTTAGTTTTGGCGTTTCAGGGAGTAGTCCTTTTTCACCGATTTCGAGAATACTTCGGATCGAACTTGGAATTCGATTCCAAAGATCGTATTTGTTGAGGATCTCTATTGCGTCATTGTAGGTTGTTGGGTCAGGTGCAGTGGGGCCAGAGGATATTGCATCTAATGGGTCTCCCACAACGTCTGAGAGTATGAGGCTGAGAAGGGTGGCTGGTTGTGCTTTCTTGGCAAGCCAGCCTCCTTTAAACTTTGACAAGTGCTTCCTGACGGTGTTGATCTCACCGATGTTTGCACCGCTTCGTAACAGCAGTTCCGTAACAGCCTGCTTATCCTCCAGCCGTAACCCATCTCTAGGAAGCGCCATCATTGCTGAGCCCCCTCCAGAGATTAGACATATTATTAGATCCTCATCTTGTGAGTTCTCAGCAAGCTCCAACATCTTCCTAGTTCCTTCTGCTCCTTGAGAGTTCGGAAGTGGGTGGCTTGCCTCGTTCAGCTTGATCTTGGTTGTGGAGTATCTAGTAGATGTTCCAGCAAGTATGTTGACTATGCCGGTAGTTATCCGCTCACCTAACAGTTGCTCAAGGGCTTCTGCCATGGAGCCGCTTGCCTTGCCTCCGCCTATAACTACTATGTGTTTGAATTTGTCGAGATCGAATTGTTCTCCGTCAACATTTATTCTTGAGTTCTCGATACAGAGGTGGTCTATCACCAACTTCCTAGGGTTGGAAGCCAGTAAAGCAGCCTCTAGGGCTTCGAGAACAGCCTCTCTGGCAGCTCGGTCAGCAGGTGTCCTTGCATTTTCCAGAAGAGCCTTTCTGTTTGCGATAGGGGACATCAAGTATTCCTGAGGCTCGGACTTCAAATGACCTTCGTCTGAGTAAGAGTTCTGACAGCCATAACTTCAGGATTGACCAGATTTGGAGGGGATTCTCCTTTGAGGACCGAGATCAGGTTCTCCGCTGCAAGTCCAGCCATCCCGTACCTGGATTCCCTTGTTGCACTCGCGATGTGAGGCGCCAGCACGACATTGTCAAGCTCTAGCAATGGGCTCCTGGGATCTATGGGTTCCTGTTCGAAAACGTCAAGGGCGGCTCCAGCGATCCATTTCTCTCTCAGAGCCAGAACCAACGCGTTTTCATCAACCACAGGACCTCTCGATGTGTTTATCAGGTGGGCACTTGGCTTCATCAATCTTAAAAGGTCCTTGCCTATTAGATGACGGGTCTCTGGCGTCAAGGGAACGTGTATCGTTACGAAGTCGGCTTCCCTTAGGACGTTCTCAAGCGGCATATACTCAATTCCAAGCTCCTCCTCTCTTTCCCGCGGAGCCCTTATGACATCGTAATATATCAGCCTCATTTGAAATCCCTTGGCTCTTTTCGCTACGGCTGACCCAATTCTCCCAAGCCCAAGTATTCCAAGTGTCCTACCGTAGATTTCGGATCCCAAGAACATCATGGGTCCCCAAGCGATCTTCCATCTTCCATTCCGCACATATCTGTCGGCCTCAGCGACTCGCCGAGCTGTGGCCATGATGAGAGACCAGGCGAAATCTGCAGTGGCATCCGTTAGAACGCCCGGAGTGAAGGTAACATATATCCCACGTTTCGTCGCTTCTGCAACGTCTATATGTTCATATCCGACACTTATTGAACTGATGACTTTAAGCCTAGAACCCGAAGCTATTATTTCCTTGTCTATGCGCTCTGTTACCAGACAAAGCAGTGCGTCCTTATCCTGTAGTCTTTTCTCCAACTCCTCTTTGGTTGGCGGGCTCTCTTCGGGGTTTACTTCGATGTCGCAGTAGGTTCTCAGAACGTTCATTCCCGCTTCAGGTATCGTTCGAGTAATGTAGACTCTCGGCCTGGCCAATCTATATCGGCACCTTCTAAGAGCTCAAGACTACTAAATCACAAATTGTTATTAAGAATAACCTTGCGACGAATGACCCGAGAGCAGTCCGGAACAGTCCATCTTCACGTTAGTTAGGTTTATATTATATTGCGAAAATCGATCGGGCTAACCGAAGAAAATAGAATGGTGTGAAGAAAATGTTGATTACTGATGTTTGTGTTGGATGCACCAGATGCGTGCCATACTGTCCTTCTGGGGCAATATCTCTTGGAAGGGACAAGAAAGCGCATATCGATCGCTACAGATGCATTGAATGCGCTGTGTGTTTCAACAACGCTAATTGTCCCGTCAACGCCATAGAGCTGGAGGAACTAGGGTGGCCACGGTCCGTAAGGGAGGTCTTTGCCACAGTATACAAGGAACACAAGGAAACAAACGTGCCTGGAAGAGGAACCGAAGAGATGAAGACGAATGACGTCACAGGACGTTTCAGGCCTGGAGATGTTGGATTCTCAGTAGACATGGGCCGCCCTGGTGTCGGTGTAGACCTGAAAGACGCTGAGAGATTGACCATGGCTTTGGCAAAGGTCGGAGTGGAGTTTGAGCCTCTCAATCCCTTAACCTTCCTCATGTCAGATAAGAAGAAGGGTAAGCTACGCGACGATGTCCTAGCGGAGAGGGTGCACTCCTGCATCCCAGAGTTCAAGACTACGGAGGAGAAGTTCCCAGAAGTGCTTGAGGCCCTGCAAAAGGTATCTAAGGAAATCAACTCAGTCTTCAGCCTCGGACTATGTGTAAAGGTCAATCCAGACGGATCGGTTCCAGTCATGAAGTACCTCGACAAACACAAGACGTACTACCGGCCCAACGGGAAAACCAACATTGGAATAGGCAAACCGGCGGCAAAATTCTGAGGTGAGAAAAACATGACACATACATTGCACAGATCTGGAACGGTTGAATCACTCTCCATAGACTATCCGGTACTCCTTATAGCAGCTCAGGGAATAAACAGCAAGGACTCTGCGCCGAAGATGAGGAAGGCGCTCGAGATAGTTCTGAAACATAACCCCGTAAACTTCGGGGATATGAGGACGGGCAACTATTTCAGGAAGGGTCTCAAAACCGTCCTGAATAGCACCAAAGACAACTCAATAGTGCATGGAGTCTTCGCAAACCGTAAGGATCTTGAAGAGTGTCTGAAGGAACTGCAGAATGCGGATCTCGGAATGTCCGTGGTAGTTTCAGGCCTATTCCCAGAGGTTTGGGATTCGCTCAAGAAGATCGGCTTGAAACCTCACTCACTCAACATCTCAATGGGAATATTTGGCAAGAAAGAGCTACTTCCAGAACAGGGGATACTTGATATAACGACGATGTGTGGTCATCACTGCGTCTCGCCTCTACTTGTGAAAAAGATGATCAGCGACATAAAGAGGGACAAGACATCCATCGAAGAGGCTGCACGTGAACTAGCCAAGCCATGCGTATGTGGCGTCTTCAATACGCTTAGAGCCGAGAGACTCTTGGAAGAATTGATGAGCAAATCCTAGGTCGCTGCGATTTTTTTGGCCTTCGCAGCGATTTGGCCGCCCAAAAGGATGTCCAGAAGTCCGAACACCACCACACCAGGGAGAGAGCATAAACGAGAAGAGTCCTGAAGCAAAGTCTCGGCGAATTGAAAATCTATATATGCGTGCGCATTGTAAGTCGCTTCAATTAGAGGTTTCAAAATGACAATTCTGCTTGTTATACCAGATAGGTGTACCGGATGCAGAATGTGTGAACTGTCATGTCCAATGGTGCATGAGAAATCCTTCAATCCAGACAAATCAAGAATTTGGATTGAGTTCCAAGGCATGCCAGAACTCTTCTATCCAAATGCGTGCCGGTCATGCGGTAAGCCGCCTTGCGCCGAGGCATGTCCAACAACACCAAAATCCATATACCGAGACGAAAAAGCGGGCGGTGGCATGAAGATACTAGAAGACGTATGCATTAAGTGCGGCAGGTGCGTGGAGGCTTGTCCTTTCGCCGCTATAGATTGGCACCCAACGAAGAAAATTCCCCTCGTCTGCGATGTATGCGACGGTGACCCAGAATGTGTCAAGTTCTGCTCGCCCAACGCACTGTTGGCTGGCGGTAGAACAAATCTAGCGTCAGAGAGGCGAAAGGACTTCGGTACACCACAGATAACAAAGGTAAGAGAGGGATTCAGCAAGCCCAAGTAGAACTCGGAGGCCCACACTTTGGGAAAGATCAAGGTGAAGTTCTTTGCCCACCTGAGGCAAGCAGCCGGAACAAATGAGTTGGACATGGAGATCAAGGAAGGAGAAACGGTTAAAGACTTGATCGACAGACTCAGCAATAAGTTCGGACCGAATTTTGAGGATAGAATTAGGGACCGGACGACTGGGATGCTTGCGCCTTTCCTCATAATGGTGGGTCGTGAGGAATTAAGTACAGTTAGAGGAGACCTTAACCATAAGCTAAATGATGGAGATGTAGTATCGCTTTTGGAACCTGTTGGAGGAGGTTGAGAAGAAATGTGGACTTATGGAGGTTATGCAGGTAAATTCTTGCGGCTTGACATGGCGAATAAGAAACACTCGACTGTCCCTCTCACAAAGGAGATGGCGAGACTGTTCCTTGGCGGGAACGGATTCGGAGCCAAGATCTTGTATGACGAGCTCAAACCGGGTATAGACCCTCTGGGCCCGGAAAACAAGTTCGTCTTCGCCGCTGGACCCATACAGGGGACGATGGTCCCGACAGCCGGCAGATCCGGCGTATTCACAAAATCACCAATCACCGGCTACTTCTTCGACGCCTACGGCGGCGGATCTTTCGGTCCGGAGATGAAGTATGCAGGCTGGGACGCGATAATAGTCGAAGGACAGGCTAGAACGCCAACCTACGTCACAGTCTTCGACGACACTGTTGAGTTTAAAGACGCATCACACTTGTGGGGAAAGAGCACCTTTGAAACTCAAGAGATCCTGAAGAAAGACTTGGGCGAACCGAAAGCACAGATCGCATGCATCGGCCCCGCAGGAGAGAAGCTTGTTCGCTTCGCATGTACGATTTGGGGAGCCAGAGCAGCGGGAAGAGGCGGGGGAGGCTCAGTACTTGGCTCAAAGAAGTTCAAGGCCGTGGTCGTACGCGGCACACGGGACGTAGAGGTTCCTGACATTGAGGAGTTCCGTAGGGTTATCAGCGAGCACTACAGCCGTATAAAGGCGAACCCTGGAACAGGCAAGGCACTGCCGACTCTTGGGACTCCGGGAGTGACCACTACCCAGAACCAGCTGGGGATACTTGGGACAAGAAACTGGCAGACCGAAGTCTTCGAAGACATAGAGAAGATAAGCGGCGAGGCCATGCGTTCGAGACTGGTCGTAAAAGACAAGGGTTGCATGGCATGCCCTATCTACTGCACAAAACTCACCTACGTCAGGTCAGGTCCTTACGCAGGAACCTTAGATGAGGGGCCGGAGTATGAAACAATCTTCGCCTTTGGGTCAAACTGTGGCATAGCTTCACTTGAGATGATCGCCAAGGCTGACAGGATGTCTGACGAGTACGGGATGGATACCATATCCGCCGGAGCCGTAGTCTCCTTCGCCATGGAATGCTATGAGAGGGGCATACTCTCAAAAGAGGAAGTTGGCGGTTTGGACCTTCACTTCGGCAACGAGACCGCGCTCATCCAACTACTTGAAAACATAGGGAAACGTGAAGGTATAGGCGACCTTCTAGCTGAGGGAGCCGCAAGAGCGGCAAAGAAGATTGGAAAAGGCGCAGAGAAGTATGCAATAACAATAAAGAACTTGGAGAACGCAGGCCACTCACCCAGAGGCATGAAAGGTTACTGTCTCGGCATGGCAACTTCAACCAGAGGCGGCAGCCACCAGGACGGGAGGCCTACGGCTGAGCGCATAGGAAAATCCGATAGGAAGATACTTGAAGGAAAGCCCGAATACGCCGTTGGAACGCAGAGAGCAACAACAATACAAGACTCGATGTGCGTCTGCAGAATGACCGAGGGCATCTATGGACTAATGGAAATCACCAACGAACACCTAAACATAATCAATGTCGTTACGGGAATGGGTCTGAAGCTACCGGAGCTGGTTGATATTGTAGACAGAATCTGGAATCTTGAGAGAACATTCAACTGCCGGGAAGGCCACCGCAGAGAACACGACGTTCAGGCAATCAGATTTATGACAGAGCCCATACCTGAGGGCCCCTCGAAAGGCATGTACTCGCCCTCGGAGGAGTTAGAGAAACTTAAGGACAAGTACTACGAGTTGAGAGGGTGGGACAAGAAGACCGGTATCCCGACTAAGGAGACCCTGGACAGACTAAACCTTACGCAACAGGCCAAAGACCTCTACAAATAGAAAGCGGAGAGACCATCCTAACTCTTTCGATCTCGGTCAGTAACACACAAAGATGCCAAAGGTCACATTGAAGCTGTACACTTTGTTCCGCCAAGCCGCCGGAACAGAACAGTTAGTATTGGAGCTGCCTCCTCACAGCAAGGTCTATGACGCTCTCGAGTCGGCGGCCCAAAAGCTCGGAAAGGATTTTCGAGCCTTCATTTGGGACCGAGGATCCGGTCAGGTGCTCCCATCTCTTGTGACCGTTGGAGGCAAAGTGGAGCCCTCAAGCGGCGGGATCCTCCACGAGAAAAATTGAGGATGAAGACCTAATAGCTTTGATGGATCCTGTGGGAGGAGGATTCCTACTACAGATTTAGAAAGTTTACTGCCGAAGCTAGGGTGTAGGAACTCACTTTAACGATCCTTGCTGAGGTTTGCATCTTGGCAATTCATCATCTACAGAGTTGCGTAGGGAAACGCTGCCAGTCTCCAAGAAGATTCAATTGGGTGTCGATATCTGGCTTAGTGCAGAAACCTATTCTTAGAAGCCACGCCACGTTCCTAGTCGCCACAGCGATCTTCCTATTCGCCTTTACGTTTCGGTATTTCAACTTTGGCAACCCCCAAACCCTGATGGTTGACGAGATTTACTATGTGCCCGCCGCAAACTCCCTGCTAAATTCGCATGTAGACCCCAACTACGTACACCCGCCCCTAGGAAAACTGCTGATCGCAACTGGAATAGCTGTGTTCGGTTACAATTCGTTTGGATGGAGGATCGCAGGTGTTCTGGCGGGTAGTGCCATCGTTCCAGCCGCCTACCTTATTGGTCGAAAGACTTTTGGTGAGGGGACAGCAATCACATCGTCGGTTCTCCTGGTACTTGATCCTTTGCAGCACATAATGTCAAGAATAGCTATGCTCGACATCTTCCTATCGCTCTTTGTAGCCTTGGCCTTTCTCGGAGTTTGCTACGAAAGGTTCTATTTATCCGCGATATCCCTAGGATTGGCTTGTGGCGTTAAGCTATCCGGAGCCTTTGCGGTAGTTGGTGTAGTGGCCTATCTCCTCTGCTCTGGAAGGCTTTCAAAGGCTGTAAGAGTCATTCCGGTAATTGCCTTAACATTTCTGTTGACGCTCATTCCAGTCGTGGTTTCAAGCTGGTCTTCCTTCGCAGGTACATTCTTGTTTGCTTTGAACTGGCACCTAACTCTAGCATCGACCCATCCATCTGCCTCCTCGCCTCTGGGGTGGTTCGTCAACATAGTTCCTTTTCCAGTCTATTCGGATGCTGGACAGGCCATCTCTGCATCCGCAAATCCTCTCATCTATCCGGTATCTCTGCCTGTCGCTGCTTTCTTTGCATATGACGCCCTACGGAAGAGGAGCTGCAGCCTGCAGACTCTGCCTGTCTTCTGGTTAGTCTTCGTCTACGGGCTATTCTTTGTCCTCCCTAGAAAGACGCAGTTCATATTCTACCTAACCCCCACGGTCCCAGCCATACTGCTTCTGTTCTCATACGGGGTCGTCCGAGTCCTTTCATACCTGTCAAAATAGCTTTATTCCTGATTGTTGTAGAGAGTGGCAAGATTGGGGAAAAGCAGATGTCAGTTACCCTGAACGAGTTTGGAAGACTCGACATCAGAATAGGCAGAGTGTTAAGCTCTGAGAGGATTAAAGGAACGGCAAAACTCTTCAAGTTAAAGATTGATCTGGGTACCTCAGAGACAGAGATTGTAGCTGGCGGTGGAGAGTTTTACCAACCAGAGTACTTTGTCGGAAAAAATCTGGTTGTTTTGATAAATCTTCAACCTAAGGTTATTGCAGGGATAGAGTCCAGAGGCATGGTCTTGGCCGCCGATGACAAAGACAGACCTGTCTGGCTGACAGTCCCAGAAGAAGTCTCCCCAGGAACAAAGGTTCGATAGCATGCATTCGACCAATGAACTTTAAGTACTTGGAGACCTCGGACTTGGGAGCTTCGAAGACAGTTTCAAGCTTCATCTTGCTGCTGCTAGCCCTTTCTGCAGCATATGTTTCACCGCGTGTTAAGGGAGCTAGCGTCGAGATAGATTTGAAAGACCTTTCCTCCGCAGTCAGGGTTGAGTCGCGCCTCTTCCAAAACATGACTTCATTCCCAGAGGTCAAGGCTGTCGTCTCAGGTCTTGACCTTGACGATGCGCAGGTTGCATTTCAAAGCGCGCTTAGCGCCAAGAATTCAAGTCTGGTCCTCTCGTCTCTATCGGTAAATGTGACGTCCAGCCGAGTGTGGTTGAACGTAACTGCAAGATTCACGGTGGACGGAGTCTCTAAACCTGAGAGAGGCGTAATATGGACCGCCCTCAGCTGGATCTCATTTCAAGTTACCTCCGATCTAAAATACGGTAACCTCAGCTACAACCTTGTCGGCCCAAATTACCTCAGACCCATCCTTGAGAGACTGCCCAATCAAACCGGCATCAAGTACTACTCACCAATCTTCACGCCGATAACAGCCGGGATAGCCGTGAACACCGCAGGTAACGTATCTTCCCTTGACTTCCGCCCTGTCGCAGGGAACGTCAGCTCATGGACGAGGTCCTTCGACGCCACTTCCGGGACTACGGTCTGGGAGACACCGACTAAGAAGAGCCTTGACCTAAGGGTTGAGATCAAGACCGAGAATGTTTCGAAGACACTCTACAGCTTCACGGACACTTATGCCAGAGTATCTGTTCAGGGGCACGGAATGGTGCTCGGCGACACTGTTGTGGCTGATTCATCCTCTGGACAGAACGAGGTTGTGATGCTGGGCGTAGTCGTGGGTCTGGTCTCACTCGGTGCAGTCGCATATTCCCTTGAACGCAAGATCACCAAGCGTCTAAGGAAGTGAAGCTGCACCTCGACCTCTGCATTCTAGCTTTTGTCGCCGACGCGTTCATTCACCATTCGGTCGAGAAGCTCAGGGTCGAAGAGGCTTGGAAACACTTCTGTGATGATCGACCTGTAAATCGCAACTTCCTCACTACTCATGTATTGGAATTGGTACGGACCGACGTATGGCGAGGGCTTCCCTTCACGTGCGATAAACTCTATATGCATCAGAGGGTCGCCTCTCTTGATGGTTATTGGTTGCCTGTCGTTGCTCAGGTTCACAAGCTCCAACGCCAGTCTTCCAACAAAGCCGCTGTGGACTTTGGCCGCATTCAGGAAGGATAGGCCCATCCTACCATAACGACTCTTCGCCGTCAGGTGAGCTACCGTGTCTGGTGGTGTGAAGACTATCTCGTAGGAGATCAGGTTCTTATGTTCCAAGTAGTGGAGTACAGTCTCTTCTTTCACTGTGAGTATGTAGCCGTCACCGTCCAGCAGGTTGTGGTCGAAAGGGTATATCAACTTGAGTTTTGTGATCATCTCAAGGAGTCTGTCCTTTCCGAGAATG
Organism: uncultured Candidatus Bathyarchaeia archaeon; assembly: GCA_964480955.1. Lineage (GTDB taxonomy): Archaea > Thermoproteota > Bathyarchaeia > 40CM-2-53-6 > RBG-13-38-9 > CAYZRW01. Next base: position 56,462 of record CAYZRW010000008.1, read on the forward strand.
CACATCTTAACTTCACACCACATCAGTTGGAGCGTTTTCCAAGTTATCAATCAAATGCTGGTTTAACCTCAAAGAAAACTCGCCGGCTGGCGTTGAGAGCCCTGTAGTCCGCAATAAATTCAAGCTTCAGGTCGGTATCTGAACCAGACTTAACCGCAAAGGAGTAGTTTGCCACAATGAGCCTCGGCACACTCTCCACTTGGAGGGTGGTTCCATTCACTACGGCTGTAGCGTTTGAAAACGTGAGCATTATTGTGTCATACTCACCAACAGGGACGGTTGGGGTCATGACTATTGTGCCAGATCTGTTTGCGAGATCAGCAAGGTCGATGCCGGAGGTCCCGAAGCTTATGGGCAACCAGCCAGTCTCTTTTCCTTCACTAGCAAGGTGGATGCGGACCTCAGAGAAGGAGACGTAAAGGTTGGTTACGCCCCTAATTATCAGGGGACCTGCTTCTCCGGGTATCTCAGTCTTAATGATTGCCTGCTGATATTTAGCGTTGAGCCTGACGGTGCCCGTAGCCGTGGTAGGGTAGAATATTACCGCGATGATCAGGATGAGCAGGATAGCGGAGAATATCTGTCTGGGACTCAACGCTTTCCCATTTCCTCCGAAAGCTAAGTAGACTGGCTGTTCTTGACCTCACCGCACAAGCAGAGTAGTCTGGTCCAGTTAGCGTCCACCCATCTCTGAATCTCTTGGATTTCGCTCATGAACTCAGGTTTAAAGAGATGGCTGAACCTGCCTTGGGCTTTCAGATATTCCTCTACGGGCAGAGGGTTTGGCACCTTGATGTTCAACCTGTATTGTCCTTTGTCAACCTCGTATATTGGAAAGTAGAGAGTTTGGGTTGCAAGCTTGGCGATCTTCACTGTGTCTGCGGCTTCGTGTCGCCAGCCCCGCGGACACGGTGCCAAGACGTGTATTACCGACGGCCCCTTGACGTCTAGCGCTTTTCTTACCTTCGTGATGTAGTCGTTCCAGTACGCGATGGACGCAGTCGCCGCATACTCGATTCCATGAGCTATGCTTATGCCTATTAGGTCCTTCTTCCATTCCGGCTTCCCAGGGATTTTTGTTCCTGCATGTGAAGTTGTCGTTGCGGCTCCGTGAGGTGTTGAGCCCGACCGCTGTATTCCAGTATTCATGTAAGCCTCATTGTCGTAGCAGATGTATAGAAAATCGTGGCCCCTCTCAAGTGCTCCTGAGAGGGCTTGGATTCCGATGTCGAAGGTTCCACCGTCACCGCCGAAGGCTATTATGTCAGGAACCTCTCCCCTACCTCCTCTTCTTGCCATGGCCTTGAACGCGGCTTCTATCCCTGCTGCCACGGCCGCAGCGTTCTCGAAGGCTGTATGAACCCAAGGAACTGCCCAAGAGGTGTAGGGGTAGATCGTAGTAGCTACCTCTAGGCAACCTGTTGCGCTTACTACGACGACACCTCTTCCTGAGGCCTTGAGCGCCATCCGAGCTGCCATTGACGCTCCGCAACCCGGGCAGTGTCTGTGTCCGGGAAGATATAGTTCCTCGGCTGGAAGCTCTCTGAGAGTGACCATCACTCACGCACCCCCACATACAGCACGTCTTTTTGGAGACGTTTGGTTCTCGCCCGGGCTAGCGCTCTATTAAAGACAGACTCCATCATGGTAACGGTCATGTCACGTCCCCCAAGCCCAGAGATGACGTTCGATACTTTGAGCTTGAGATTGGCGTCATAGATTGCTGAGAGAATGTCGCTGCACAAGGCTCCGTTTGGCGCACCGAAGCTGCAGGCTCTGTCTATGACTACTAGTGCCTTAAGCCCCTCCAGGACTTTGAGAAGCTCTCTTTCTGGGAAGGGTCTGTAGAGCCACAGCTTGATTACGCCAACCTTCTTTCCCTTCTCCACCATCTTCTTGGCCGCCTCTACTGCCGTACCCATGCAGCTTCCCAGGCCGATTACTGCGACATCTGCATCTTCAATACCATATGTGTCTAGCAGGCCGTACCGTCTGCCGCAGAATTTTTCATACTCACGGTTTACGTCAGGCACCGTCTTGTAGGCCTTGCTCATGGCGTCTTCCTGTTGACGTTTGAACTCGAAGTAGTACTCAGGATTGTTTCCTGCTCCGATAGTGATTGGTCTCTCAGGATCGATCAAGTAGTTGAGTTCTCTAGGCGGAAGATATCTCTTCGCTGCATCATCCTCTAGAACTTTGATTCCTTCCATGGAATGTGAGATGGTAAATCCGTCCAAGTTGACCGACACAGGAAGCATTATCTCCTGTTTCTCTGCAATCTTGAAGGCTTGAAGAGTCCAGTCGTATGCCTCCTGAGCGTCCTCAGTATAGATCTGGATCCAACCCGAGTCCCTAGACCCCATCATGTCTGAGTGGTCGGCATAGATGTTTATTGGTGCGGACAGTGCTCTGTTTGCCACGGCCATAACTATTGGGCATCTCATGCTGGACGCGATATAGAGCATCTCATGCATAAGGGCTAGGCCTTGGCTTGCTGTTGCTGTGAAGACTCTGGACCCGGTCAAGCTTGCACCTATGCATGCGGACATCGCTGAGTGCTCTGACTCGACGCAGACGAATTCTGCGTGAACCTCGCCGTTAGCCACGTACTGGGCGAATTGTTCAACCATTATTGTTTGTGGTGTTATTGGGTATGCAGCAACCACATCTACGGAGCTCTGCTTTGCAGCGTAGGCTACAGCCTCGTCTCCTGTGAGTCCGACAGTTCGCTGCGTATTACCTCTCCTCCACCATCTGTATAGCTTTCACCGGGCACTCCGAAGCGCAGATTCCGCATCCCTTGCAGAAATCGTAGTCTATCTCAATACCGTCTGCGGTTCTATCTATTGAAGGTTCAGGGCAGTATACCCAGCAGAGCAGGCACTTTGTGCATTTTGCCTTATCCAGGATCGGTTTGAACGTTCTCCAGGGGCCAGTCTTATACTTCAGCGATGAACCTGGCTCAAGGAGGTTTCCCCCTATAGGCAGCTCTCTCCATCCGGGGTTTCGACTCATTCGGTGACCACCTCGTCGTGAGCTCGCTCAATCGCCTTGATGTTCCTTTCCCCCAGGTTACCTGCGAATCTTTCCCTAACAGCCCTCTTCAACGATTCCAAGGAAGTTATCGGCACTGCCCTGACAACTGCGCCCAACATTGCGGTGTTGGTGATTGCCCTACCCAAGACCTCGAGGGCTATCTTAGTCGCATCTACCGTGAAGGCCTTTACGCCAACTACTTTGAGTTCTGCCTTGATTTGGCTCGGTTTCTTCTGAGAGTTGACTATCAAGCTTCCATTCCTGGTGAGGCCAGCAGTTACGTTAACACTCTCAAGAAGGGTTGGGTCCAAGACTACAACGACATTCGGAGTGTAGACATGACTATGTAGTCGTATTCTTTCATCACCAGTTCGCGTAAAGCCCAGAATCGGTGCACCAGTTCTCTCTGGGCCAAACTCAGGGAACGCTTGCACGTACCTGCCGTCCAAGAGCGCAGCCTGCGCGAGCATCCTGCTCGCTGTGACTACCCCCTGTCCGCCCCTGCCATGCCAACGTATCTCGTTTATCATCGCATCTCCTCCACAGGCTTGCAAATATTGGAACTATTCCTACTATGAAAAGCTTGCGCACACGCTATTAACTTCTTACGAGAGTAATTCTCGAGCGGAAGCGATAAATAGCCATTCTGCGACTAGAGGACTAATTGGTGAAGGAAATGGTTAGCAAAATACTACTCAGGCTCACGGTGGTTAGGAAAAGAAATCGGGAAGGGAAGGCGACGTACCGCTCTCCGAGAATATACCTGCCCATCAAGTTGACTGACGACTCGAGTTTCCCCTTTAGAGAAGGCCAACCTCTGCTGGCGAGGGTGGTTGGAGAGAAGCTGGTCATAGAGAGAGTACGCAAAACCAAGCGCAAAAGCTAACTTACGAGGCATCGCTACGAATCTTTATAGCCGTGCAGAACATGCAGTAATACAAAGCGAGTAAATGATGGCTAACGTCAGGGTCTTCATAACGCAACTATCAGGAGAGAGACTTTGGGAGGCAGATGCATCCCTACCGTCTCAGGTGCAGATAGCCATTAATGTCAATCTGCTTGGATTTGAGCGGAAGTCTCCAAAAGTGGTTGAAGCACCTTTCGTGTTCACAGCTTCCTTTACCCCCTCTGTGGCGCAAATAAACATCAAGGGCAGGGCACAGACTCAGGGGGATGAAGCTGAGCTTGACCGGATAATGGATGACTTCAAGAGCCAGAGGCCCCCACCCGCCATGGTGGTGCAGGCTGTTTCAAGTGTTGCAATCGCTGAAGCCATAGTAATCGCGAAAACGATAGGCGTTCCCCCTCCTCTACCACCGTTTCCAGTTCCCCAGGAGCAGCCTAAGCCGAAGTCTGACGTTAAGTATACAACTTAACGGTCCAATTTTTCGAAGAGACGGCTTACCCTCCAATAAATTGGATGCCGAAGGATCATGCCCGGCGGATGAACTGTCTTACGACAATCCCAGCCATGAATCAGAGCTCCCACAGCATACTTCTGGCAATTCCTTTCGGTATTCTTTTTCACGGGTTTGACTTTCGACACCTACATTTTTCAAGGAAAGACCTGGGGGTGTGGGCGGAGAAAACTTGTCTTCTCTCGTATCGACATCCCAAATTCTGGAAATAGCACGCGCTGGATTTACCGTTTACGACCCTCCATAAATAAGGGTCGCGGGTTTCACGTTGCACTGAGGTCTTGCAATATTGGTTGCAACGGTACCTAATTCTCAGAAAAGCGTATATGCAATCGACATTGCAAAATAGCCGTGTATCGGCAAAGCTTCTAGACCTTTGGATGTGGACAGTTGTGAGCCAAAAACGTGCAACCAAGAATGCACACAGACCGCTCCGAGGGATCCACTTTGACAAGGAGTCCCTCTCCTTAAACCTCTATCCGGACTTTGCCAGCATAATCTACCCAGTCAACACAAAACAGAGGGTGATACTGCACTTCCTTATAGGCGATCTCAAAGAGAGGAAGGGATACTTCTCAAAGCACGCGCTAAACTCCTTTGCCACAAAGATCAAGAACGGCACGCTAATCTGGAAGAACAAGCCGTTCAAGGCCTCAAGACGACTCGTCTACTACGTCTGGAAGGATCTGCTTCAGATGGGAATGATCTCTTGGAGCAAGAGATACGTAGGTGACTCACTCAAGGAGGGATTCTTTGTGGAGTTTCAAGACTTCAAGAAGAACCTTGAGAAGATATCCGTAAGATGGGAGAAAGAGTTTGCCCAGAGCCCCGACATTACGAGAACCGAAGCCTAGCCCACCAACCATACCCAAAGCGCCCCAAAGTAAGGAGTCACGCCATTCGATTTTTCGAATCGCCAACATCTTTACCATATATTCGACAACCTAGCCACCAGATTCTTGGAGGCAGCGCGCTCGCGAGTTTTGGTATAGTATTTACGTATAATTTTAGTATACCAGACACTACAACAGAGACATTCATTGAATAGTCTTCGTAAGACATGAAAAAGCGAGTTATTGATGAACAGAGACTGCCAGACGAAGGGGAAATATAGCTAATTTATCCATTTTATGGAATCCCCCATTATCCCGAAGAATAGCATTTCCAAGTGTTCTTGCTGGAGATAGAGGCATTGGCTTTTCCTCATTTCGGGGTCCCACGGCATCCTTCTGTGTCACACGAGCGGTAGATGGATGCAGGGTGCCGACACGAATCTTGTTCCCAAGAGTTAGACCGATTTCACTTGGAACCTGCTATTCAGTTTTGAGAGACCTGCCTTCCCTATTGACCAGTCCCCGCCTTATCTTGGTCGTGGAGATGGGTTCTCCATCGTCAGCCAAAACGAAGTCTACCGTGTATATCTGGAGCGGCTTCATCCTTTTCTCGGTTCGGATTCTGTTAATCTCAAATGCGGTCCTAAGCGTCTCAGGGCTTACTACTATTGCGGAGATGGCTTTGTCTGAGACAGCTGGACCGTAGGGGTCGTCTAGGGGCGTTATCGTGACTCTTTCCAGTGCACCTATCTCGGAAAGGAACTTCTTCAGCTCTGCAAGCCTGGATTCGTAGCTGCTGACGAGGTGCTCTTTTCCCCTATTAAATGTGAACTTGTTGCTGCTGAGGCCTATTACAAGTGCATCTCCAACTTGGAGAGCCTTGCGGATGAGTTTCTCATGTCCTTCATGGAGTTGTTCGAATGTTCCACCGAGTACAACTGTGCGTTGGCGATGTTTCGTCACAGACATCCCCCAACTCGCCGCGCGAGATCCATGGACGAGTCAGAATTCAAGTATGTTTCTAACCCTTAATAGCAGGCGTGGCTAAAACCTTTCCATTACTTGATTCGATTGTCTGCTCAAGCGATCTTGGGGTAGAGAAATCTGCGGGTCATAGTTGGAGTCACTGGAGCAAGCGGAATGGCATACTCATGGAGACTACTTGAGGTGCTCAGGCGAAGAGGAGTGGAAGTCTGCGTAATCATGACTCACCCCGCCGAGAGGATTCTTAAACATGAATTGGCAAGGGAGCCACATGAGGTTTACAGCTTGGCGACTGAGCATTATGATGTGGACGACCTAACATCACCAGTGGCGAGTGGTTCGCAGCAGTTTGAGGCGATGGTTATAGTGCCCTGCTCGATGGCCTCGGCAGCGGCTATCGCAAACGGGATTTCCAGAAATCTACTCTTAAGGGTAGCCGATATCTGTCTGAAGGAAGGCCGCCGGCTAATACTCGTCCCGCGAGAGACTCCGGTAAGCGCAATCCACCTCGAGAATCTGTTGAAACTAGCTCGTTCAGGTGCGGTGATAATGCCTGCAAGTCCGGGATTCTACCATAAGCCCAAGGACATAGATGAAATAGTAGACTTCGTCGTAGGTCGGATACTCCAGCGGCTGGGTTTGGACCAAGACCTGTTCAAACCTTGGAAGGGGCTTTAGCTTAATATCGATATTGCTGCTGATCAGGACTGTATTGGTGGAGGTCATTGTCTGACTTGAGATCATTCCTCAAGATCTTGGAGGAGGATGGGGATCTCCTCAAATTCGACAAGAGAGTGTCCCTGAAGTTTGAAGCGTCGGCAATAATGAAGAAGTACGACGGAAAGCAGGCGCTTCTCTTTGACAAGATAGGCGGCTTTCGCAACGTGGTTGCGGGGATCTGTGGCACAAAGAAAAGATTAGCGCGTTCACTCGACGTATCTCTTGATAAACTTAGACCTTTACTTATGGATGCTGTACGAAACCCCGAACCCCCCAAGATAACTGGCGATCTTTTGGCTTCAAGGGAACTCCGGGATCTCTCAGAAATCCCCATCCTAACACATTTCGAGAAGGATGCGGCACCTTACGTCACTTCAGCCATAGTCTCCGCAAGACTACCTGACGGTTCTGGAGAGAATGTGTCTATTCATAGGCTCATGGTCGTAGACAACAAACACCTAGCAATTAGAATAGTTCCCCGCCACCTATTCCAGATCTGCAGGATGACGAAAGAAGTGGGGAAATCTAGTCTGGATATTGGGATAGCGTTAGGTGTACACCCGTCGGTTCTCCTAGCCGCTTCATCTCCAGCACCATTCGGGGTCAGCGAGTACGCCGTCGCCAACAAGCTCACGAACAATAACCTTGAGGTTGCCCGGTGCAGTTCTGTGGATGCTTACGTCCCCGCAGACTCTGAGATTGTGATAGAGGGAAGAATCCTTCTGGATAGGGAGGTTGACGAAGGACCTTTTGTTGACATCACTGGTACTTACGATATTGTTCGAAAACAGCCGCTAGTCGAGGTGAAGAGGCTCTGGTGCAGGCAGAACTTCCTCTACCACGCCCTGCTCCCATCTGGGAGCGAACACGGCCTCCTGATGGGCCTTCCCCAAGAGGCTAGGATTGCGGAAGCCGTGGCTGGAGTAGTTCCCAAGGTCAAAGACGTCAACCTGACCCCTGGGGGGTGTCATTGGCTCCATGCAGTCGTCTCGATCGACAAACAGACTGAGGGAGACGCAAAAAACGTCATTCTCGCAGCCCTAGCCGGACACCCATCCCTCAAACATGTGGTTGTGGTTGACTCAGACATAGATGTGAACAATGCTGGAGAGGTTGAGTGGGCCCTCGCCACCAGATTTCAGGGAAGTCGAGGCCTGGTGGTCATAACGGACGCACGCGGTTCAAGCCTGGACGCTTCGGGAAACCAAGAACTCAACCTAACGACGAAAGTCGGTATCGATGCGACGCGTTCGCTCCTCAAGCCCAAAGAGAAGTTCGAGAAAGCCAAGATCCCGGTTGAGTCTGAAGCTTAAGGTATCTGTCTTGCACCTTACAAAGAGAGAGGAGAGGATCCTCGACGGCGAAAAGGGTGAAGCCGCAGCCACAGCCATGAAACTGCTGGTCACGGTAGGCGACATTTTTGATGCTGACAGACTGATTCCAATCAAGAGTGCACAGATATCCGGGATATCTTACAAGACGATTGGGGACGCAGGGCTGGAGTTCATCGAGAACTTTGCAATGCTGGGAGCGAAGGCTTCCGTATACACCACCATTAACCCAGCCGGCATGGACTTGGAACACTGGAGAGAGATGGGGATTCCAGATGATTTCGCCTCAAGACAGTCAAGAATAGTCTCAGCCCTAACCAAGATCGGGGCAAGCCCGACCTGCACCTGCACCCCCTACCTCCTGAACAGAAGGCCGAAGTACGGAGATCACCTTGCGTGGGCGGAGTCCTCAGCAGTGATCTATGCAAACTCAATCCTCGGCGCGAGGTCAAACCGAGAAGGAGGACCGATTGCCCTCGCGAGTGCCATAATCGGAAAGACGCCGCTATACGGCTTACACCTGAGTGAGAACAGAGTCCCAACGGTCGAGGTCGATGTGAGGGCAGAACTCAAGAACGAATTAGACTACAGTCTCTTGGGGTTCTCTGTGGGAAAGAGGCTTCCTAAAGACATACCTCTCATCAACCTCCCCAGAGGCAGGATTGAGAGTGCCCACCTGAAGGCCTTGGGGGCAAGCATGGCAACCTCAGGTGGCCAAGCAATCTACCACGTGAAAGACTTAACCCCTGAGTCGAACATCCTGAGCAAGAATAGACCTCGTGGGAAGATCTCTGTTGAAAGCTCTGACCTTAACGAGACAAGAGAGTCCCTCTCAAAGGAGGCCGAACCAGACTATGTCTGTATAGGTTGCCCACACTGCAACATCGAGGAGATAGTAAAGATCTCAAGACTGACTGCGGGAAAACAGTTTGTCAGACGATTGATGGTCTTTACTTCAAGACATGTGTGGAACCTTGCAAAGACCAGAGACTACCTGAAGAACATAGTGAGGGCTGGAGGAGTTGTGATCAGGGACACCTGCATGGTGGTGGCCCCTCTCGAGCGCATAGGGGTAACACGAGTGATGACCAACTCAGCAAAGGCGGCTCACTATCTACCACCACTCTGCGGCGCAAACGTCAGCCTTCGAGACCTCGAAGACTCCCTGGAGTATGCGGTACATGGAGATTAGACTGAGGGGAAGGGGTCTCGTCAAAGGTTTGGCGGAAGGAGAGGCCGTAGTCACTCGTCAACCACTCTCCTTCTTGGGTGGCGTCGACCCTAACACCGGAATAGTCGTGGAGCCGGGCCACGAGCTTGAGGGACTGAGTGTGAAGAACAAGATTCTCGTGTTCCCATGTGGAAAGGGGAGCACGGTAGGATCCTACACGTTGTTTTCGATGGCGAAGAAAGGCACCAAACCTGCTGGAATAATAAACTCGAAGACCGAACCTATCATTGCAGCAGGATGTATACTCGCAAGAATCCCCCTCATGGACAGGCTTGAGAAAGATGCCGTTGAGGCAATCTCAAACGGTTGCCTCGTAGTCATGAATGCCAATGAAGGATACGTGGTGGTTAGACGGCCCAATACGAATAATCGACAGGAATCACCTTAGTTACAATTGATATTGGTAGCCCGGGGGAGATTTTCGAGTGTTTTTCGAACTCCCGTCGACGGGTGTCTTCTCCTTACGGAGGATCCAGAGCCCGTTATCCTTGATCGTGTCTGACCCCACATTGACCGCTAGACGACCGGGCTAGCACACACCCTAACTGCCGGGCCGACTATGAAGTCTAGGGCAAAGCCTTTAAGCTTTCTACTGAGTTCTATGAGAGCTGTATTTTGACACGGCGCAGAGTCTTTCCATCCTCGGGCGATAGAGCGTCTCGTAGAAAATCTTTAAATATGAGTAACTTTTAAATAGGGCCTCATCAGGCGACCTCTGGTCGCCTAAGGGTCAGACTAGCGGATTTCTCCCATCCAGCCAGTCAATCCCCGAGACAGTAAGCTAAAACTCTAAGGGAATGGAAAATGTCGACTCACGAAAGGAGACCGACCAAGATCACGAACTGCCCAGAGTGCAATAGTAGAAACCTTATCGAAGACTATGATCTTGGTGAAGTCGTCTGCCAAGACTGCGGCCTTGTTCTGAGCGAACACGCCATAAACCAAGGGCCAGAATGGAGAGCTTTCACGCAGGAGGAGAAAGAATCTCGCGGAAGGGTTGGCGTTCCAGTATCGTTTTCAGTCCACGACAAAGGTCTGTCAACCGTTATAGACCGCGTGAACCGGGATGCCTACGGCAGACAGCTGCCTCTAACCACTAGACTTGAAATGTTGAGACTGAGGAAATGGCAGATTAGAACCAGAATCCACTCTTCTGTCGATAGGAACTTAGCTCAAGCCATGGCGGAGCTTGACAGACTCACTGATCGGCTGCATATTCCAGCCTCTGTTAAAGAGAGGGCTGCAATAATCTACAGAAAAGCCCTAGATAGCGGCCTAGTCAGAGGACGGTCTATAGTAGCCATAGCGGCCGCCTCATTATATGCAGCCTGTAGAGTTACTGAGACGCCCAGAACCCTCAAAGAAGTGGCTTCGGCAAGCAGGATAAAGAAGAAGGATGTTGCCAGATGCTACAGGCTACTGCTCCGAGAACTTGACATCAGAATGCCTGTCACGGACCCTGTAAGATGCGTATCCAAGATAGCCTCGAAAGCAGCCATATCGATGAAGACTCAAAGAAGCGCCATCAAGATTCTCAAGGAGGCGAGGAAGAGGGGAATCGCAGCTGGCAAAGACCCAATGGGTCTGTCTGCCGCGGCACTCTACGTAGCTTGCGTCTTGGAGGGCGAAAAGAAGACCCAGAAGGACATTGCTGATGTTGCGAACGTTACCGAGGTCACCGTTCGAAACAGGTACAAGGGGCTGAAGGAAGCCTTAGGTCTTAACGTCTGACCCTGAGCCCGTTCGACCTCCACCCTCCTCAGGCTCCAAGGCCAAGTATCCCGAGTATCCACACTTGGTACACATGAAACGTGTAGGGATTAGCCACCCGTCAAGGGAGCTGGCTCCAACAATCGAGGGGCTACGGCATCGCGGACAGATGGTCGGGCTTCCACCTCGACGTTTGAGACTTTTCAGAGTCTGAATGAGATCTCTTATCCGCATTTATGCGGTGCACCACCTAGTGGACCTCAATGCTGGGGCCGGGGAAACCATAGTCGACTAGAAGTCTTCTGACCTTCTCCCTATGGTCGCCCTGAAGAATTATCTGTCCATTCTTAGCGGTTCCGCCGCATGCACATGAGGTCTTCAGCTTCGCCGCAAGCCCGTTGAGGTCAACACTCTTAGGGTCTATTCCCTCTATGATTGTAGTGGCCTTGCCCCATTTTCTCGTTTCACGGCGGACCTTTATCACTTGCTGCTCCATGCTTATTGTGCTGCAGACACAAAGATCCCTGGGAAGACCACAGACGGTGCAGACTTCAGCCATGAGTGTTACTTTTGCCCTCCTATTCTAAGCAAAGACGAGAAACACGTTAGGGACTCTTCTGCTCTCTGGGGAAGTCTGTTTAGAAATGTGGAACCTGAGTTCGATTGGTCTGCAGTGTTCTTCGGTTGAAGAAGTGTTCGTGGCGGTATTCTACGACTCCCTCTTGACCTTGCTATTAGAGACAGAATCCCTTCTCAGCCTATTTAAGTCTACGCCTACACGGCTCTGAT
>CAYZRW010000009.1:0-67456 GCA_964480955.1 uncultured Candidatus Bathyarchaeia archaeon
GGCAGCTAGAGATATTCAGCTTTTCTTGACAAGTAACGAAGTGCAGGCTGCACCGTGGACAGACTAGAGGCAGGATTGCTGAATCGACTTACGGCCTACGCCACCGACGCATTCTAATGTACAGAAATTATGGGTCTGGATTTCTTCCTCTAGACCTCTGAACGCAGTAACACAGCTGTCAAGCCAACGAATTCATATCCCAGATTGGCAAAGTCTCTCCTTGTTCAACTTCTTCATTGCTTCCGGTACGGCCTTTGCACGGAAGAAGATTCAATCGGACATATGGCAACAGGAGCCCAATGATACGCTCATTGACATCTAGCACCAAGACCACTCTCAGACTTCTCTTGCCAGCACATGGCTTAACAAATGTAAGTCTAACTTATCATTTAGCGTATCTGTAGAATTCTAAGTCCCTTTTTTTGTCCAATAAGATCACGCATTACCCATCTCAGTGCTATCTCTGTAGAAATTGGAACGTCAATAGTGTGATTATGCTATATATCGTACCAGCTATACGTAAGTTCAACTAAGAGGCTTCAGCAAATACATGTATTCAGATTCAAAAAGTATCCTAGTGATGTGTCTTGGTAGAACGTGTATCTAGGAACTCAGCATACCTTGACGGCAAGTCAACAGCTGGGACTTCAACGAGGGTAAGAGATACAAGCTGCACAAGCGGCATGTGCCCCATATGTATCCGGGAGTGTCCTATTCTCTGTGAAATAAGTCTGGCTACTTTCAGGGGAAGGGAGGCCCTATACCCCGACACTCAGCAGTATGGAAAAAGTACCGCTAGTGCACTAAAAGACTTTGGTCTCGACTGGTCACACTTCAACATCCAGTCATCGCTTTTGGGGGCAGAAGGTATAGCTGCGAATCCAGACTTAGCTGTCTTCCCAAATGTGAGTATTGAGACGAGCGTAGGCGGGATCCCACTAAAGATTCCGATATTAATCGGCGCCTATGGATCAACAGATATTGCAAGAGTCAACTGGCAGGGGCTTGCTAAAGGAGCTGGTATTGCCGGAATAATAATAACTATAGGTGAAAACGTCTGCGGGATGGATCCTGAAGCTAAACTTGCCGACGGTAGAGTGACGTACTCCAAGGAACTGAAATTCAGAGTAGAAGCATTCAGAGAGCTATGGGATGGTAAGAACGGTGAAGTGGCGATTCAGACCAATGTTGAAGACCAAAGGCTTGGTGTCGACACCTACGCACTTTCAAAACTCGAAGTCAACGTAATCGAGAGAAAGTGGGGACAAGGGGCCAAGGCAATAGGCGGGGAGGTGAGGGTAAACAATCTAGAGAAGGCACTGATGCTCAAGAAAAGAGGATACTTCGTGATCCCTGATCCAGAGGACAAGACAGTCCAAGAATCCTTCAGGAGCGGTGTCTTCACCACATTCGAGAGACATAGCAGGGTAGGCATGCCTTCTGAGGAAGTTTTCCTCGAAGACGTTGACAGATTGCGGGAGCAAGGGGCAAAGTACGTCTCACTCAAGACAGGCGCATATAGACCCTCGGCTGTGGCTTTCACAATGAAGTTGGCTTCGTTGGCAAAGATAGATTTTGTAACTTTCGATGGAGCTGGAGGAGGAACAGGGATGAGTCCGGTACCCATGATGGATGAGATGAGTACTCCAACGGTCTATCTCGAATCTCAGGTCTTAAGATGTGCAGAGATACTCAGCAGAAAAGGTCGGCATGTTCCAGACATCGTTATGGCAGGTGGATTCATGGATGAAACTCAGACATTCAAGGCGATAGCTATGAGCAATTTCGGTAGAGGACCGTATGTTAAGGCCGTCTTACTCGGGCGTTCGCCCCTAACTGCCGTCATGAAGTCCTCGTACTTCCTAGAGCTAGCGTCAAAGGGCAGTCTTCCCAAGAGCTTTACTGATCGCTATACCAATTCCCCAGAAAAGTTCTTCTACTGTACGAATGAGCTTAAGACAAGGTACGGCGAGAAATTCAAGACTATACCGTGGGAAGCTGTCGGCCTCTACAGTTACCTGCACGATAGGGTGGGGGTAGGCCTCCAGCAACTTATGGCTGGTGCACGAAAATGGAAACTCAATCTCCTGTCGAGGTCCGACTTGGTCGCGCTAACTGAAAGGGCGTCAAAGGTTACTGGGATACCTATGCCGGAGGAATCTGAGGCTGATTCGATAGAACGAATACTTTCTTAATTTGTTAAGCTCCAGAGAAGACGCGCCCCAACAATCCTTTTAGCTTCTATAAGACTTTATTTCAAGAAGCATGGAGGGGATGGGGATCTTGGAGGCTGCGATGTGGGCTGAGAAGTATAGGCCGCAAGTGCTCGATGAGATCAAGGATCAGAAAGAGATAGTTGAACACTTAAAGAGATTCGCAAGAACGAAATCCATGCCTCACTGCCTCTTTGCTGGGCCCCCCGGGACTGGCAAGACTACTGCTTCTTTGTGTCTAGCCCGCGAATTGTTTGGAGAGCGATACATGGACGCATATATGGAACTTAACGCGAGTGATGCACGTGGGATAGATGTCATAAGAACTACAGTGAAAGATTTCGCTCGGATGTCAACTATCAGCAGGGTGCCTTTCAAACTCTTGGTTCTTGATGAAGCTGACAACATGTGTCTCACGGAGGATACGAAGATCGTTGTTGGTATGAGTGACCACAAGCTTGGTTATAGGTTTAAGGAGATCGGGAAGATCGAGAAAAGGCGATACGTTCCCATTCCTTCCGTAAGTTTGGAAACAGGAGAAGTCGAAGACGATGAAGGGAAGTGTATCGATTCAGGATTTGCTGATTTCTACAAAATGACTCTAGAAGACGGCAGGACTGTAGAGGCAAGTGAAAAACATCCATTCTTTGTCTGGGATCGAGAATCCATCAAAGAGGTCAAGGTCTCGGAACTCAAAGCGGGAGACATACTGGTAGATTGCGGACCAATAGTGATGGAAGCGTGTAGGGTCTGCGGACGGCCTACGCTGAACAAGAAATTCTGTAGTAGGAGGTGCCAGAACATTGGACATGCACTTGAGATGCGGGGATCCGAGAATCCAATGTATGGAAAAACCGCATGGAACAGAGGCAAAACCAAGTCTGATGACGCAAGAATTGGAGGACAAGCATTGATGGGTGATAAAAACCCCTCTGTAAGGCCTGAAGTCAAAGAGCAGAGACGGCAACAGATGTTTCGGATGTGGCGAGACCCTACGCTTAGACAGAAAATGCTGAGCGGAGGATGCAGGTTCTGGAAGGAACATAAGGGTATCCCAGATACAGAGATCATGGATAAAGAGGTCGCTGAAAGGAAAAGGAAGCAAGCAAGTGCTACATACAGAGAAAAAGGCATTTTTTGGGACAGTAACTACCGTCGCCATCTACCGGAGTTAGATAAGGCAAGGTGCGAAATTTGCGGACTGATGATAAAGAAAGGTGAGAGGGATGGAATCTACGTTCACCACATAGATGGTAACAAGAAGAATAACCAGAGAGATAACCTCATGTTCGTTTGCCCTAGATGTCACAATGCAGTGTTACACAAGATAGCAGAAAAAAGCTGGGGAGAAAAAAGGAAAGAAGTATGGAGCGAATATATGAAAGATTGGTGGGCCTCCCTCAAGGAAAGAGGAGAGAAACGACTGCGATCGATGAAACTTCTAACCAATGGTGGAGTAATAAAGAAGATCGAGCATGTCGGTATGAAGAGAGCATGGAACATAACGATGCGAAGGAATAGAAACTTCATACTAGGCATAGGACTTCTAACCCACAACACTGCTGACGCGCAACATGCATTACGACGAACAATGGAGAGGTATACAGAAACCTGTCGTTTCATCCTGTCCTGTAACTACTCAGGAAAGATAATTGAGCCCATTCAATCTAGATGTGCACTCTTTCGATTTACACCGCTGAAGGAAGAGGAGCTACTGTCATATATTGAAGAGATTGGAAAGAAGGAAAGCGTGAACTATGATCTTCAAGGTTTGAAAGCCATAGTCGTTACCTCGGAAGGTGACATGAGGCGCGCAATAAACACTTTCCAAGCTGCGGCCTCATTCGGTAAGAAAGTCGATGAAAAATCAGTTTATCAGGTTATCGGAAGAGCAAAACCCGAAGACGTCAACGAGATCCTATCCCTGTCTCTGAAGAACAAATTCATCGAGGCAAGGGATAAACTGAGGACGATGCTGGTAGAGTATGGGATCTCGGGCCAGGACATCATCAAGCAACTCCATTCAGAAATATTCCGGATGGAGTTGCCTGAGAAGAGACGAATCGAAATTGCTGAAGTGATGGGTGAAGTTGACTTCAGATTGGCCCAAGGAGCCGACGAGGAAATTCAGCTGAGCGCTCTCTTGGCTCGCATCGCATCCGCATCGCAAGCGAAATAAACCATCCAGACCGGAACAAGCCGAAGGCAGAACTCCTACTAGCGCCCAAGCGTGCGTTAACCACCAAGAAGAATCATAACCCGCAAAAGATGCGGAGTCAAAAACAATCCCTCACAGTCTAACTCTAGAACTGCGGAGATCCATTAGTCATCCAGACGATCCCAAGGGGTTTTCAAGTTGACTCGAAAGATTCGGTCAATCCAGATTACAGGACGTAGTGTTCAAATTCCACTGCAACGCATCTTTTGGCGATAATAGTTGGACTCAGCTGAACAACAAAAAGCTATTGGATTAATTGATTCTGGAGTCGGAGGCTTAACTATCCAGCGAGAACTGTTGAATCACCTTCCGAATGAGAGCACCATATATTTCGGAGACACTGGCAGAGCCCCCTACGGATCCAAAAGTGAAGAGACCATCTTGAGGTTTGCTGGCGAGAGTCTCAACTTCCTGTTACAGAACTATTCTGTGAAACTAGTCGTCCTAGCGTGCCACACAATCTCGGCAGTGGCCTACCAACACTTGAAGGATAAGGCAAAAATTCCTATTGTTGAGGTAATTGGACCCACTATTGAGTTGGCTCTTCGAGCAACTAGAAATCGAAGGATCGGTGTTATTGGGACAGAGGCCCTAATCAACAGCAACATATACCAAAAGAGACTGAAGGAGAAAGGTGATGCCGATGTCTTCGCCCAATCATGCCCGTTACTGATGCCTCTGTCTGAGGAGGGATGGTTCAGAGAACCTGAAACCTACACGATTGCCAAGAAATACGTAGCGCCCCTTGTTGACGAGGGAATAGATACGTTGATACTTGGTTGCACTCATTACCCCCCGCTCATGGAGCCGATAAGAAAAGCTCTACTTGAGAGGGTTGAGATAATTGATCCGGCTGTTGCGGTGGCAGAAAAGACCATAAAAGCTCTTCGAGAAAGCGATCTTGAAACCTCAAACACATCGTCAAGGAAGCTCTACATAGTCACGGATAATCCAGAGCGCTTCAAGAGAGTAGGTGAACGCTACCTTGGAGGAACCATATATTACATACGCCTCGTGAACATATGAGAAGCCATTTGAACACTTGAGAAATCCAAATGACTTCCTTCACTCGGAACATTGAAGAGTGATTCGGAAAATACACTGGAATTGAGGGTGAAGACTCAGGATGCTGGAGTCTTTGAGCACTGGGGAATCGGCAACGTTCTTATCCGCAGTGTTAAAATTGGGAATGACCACCACCAAAGAATACGAAAGAATACCAAGCCAAAACAGACAAGAAAGGACTTAAGGTCATTCAACAGCTAAGAGATAAACATGTAAAAGAGCTACCACAGGAAGCAACGGCAAAATGAGGTCGAACAATTATATGTAGGACTTTCCAAAAGAAAAACTGAATAGTGAAGGAATTTGTACGTCCCTTGGACCCAGAAGCATAGGCCGCATCACCTAGGCGAGATTGCAGGAAACAAGGAGGCCATCCTCTCCCTCAAGCAGTGGCTTGCTTCTTGGGGAAAGTCACCGGCAAAGAAGAAGGCTGCGCTCCTATACGGCCCGGCTGGGACTGGAAAGACCGTCACAGCCGAAGCCGCCTCAAGAGACATGAGCTTCGACCTCGTGGAGATGAACGCCAGCGACAAGCGGACAACAGCTCTAATAGAGAGAATTGTTGGAACCGCAGCTCAACAGGCTAGCCTGACTGCAGGTAAAAGGCTCATACTTCTCGACGAGGTCGACGGAATAGACCCAAGCGAAGACAGAGGCGCAGTCGAAGCAATATCTTCAACAATCGAGCGTACCAAATGGCCCATCATCCTGACGGCAAACGATCCTTGGGACCCAAGGCTCGCACCTCTTCGCAACCTTTGCCTGCTGATACAGTTCAGACGTCTGGGCCTCAGGGACTCCATACCATATCTGAAGAAGATCAGTGAAGAAGAGAACTTGGATGTCGAGGAGGAAGCTCTGAGATTCATAGTCAAAAGAAATGAGGGGGATATGCGTTCAATCATGAATGACCTACAAACCCTCTCAACTGGAAAGAAGAGACTCAACTACGCCGATGTTACTTGGCTTGACTGGAGAGATCGAAAAGAGAGTATCTTTGAGGTCTTGGGGGCTATCTTCAATGCGAAGACATGCCTCTGGGCCAGGAAGGCTGCTGACATCGCAGATATGGACCACGAGATGCTGTTCGAGTGGATATATGAGAACACACCAACTCAACTTACAGACCCAAGAGACAGGGCGAACGCCCTCGAGTCCCTGGCAAGAGCCGACCTTTACCTAACGAGAATCCGGAAGACCCAGCACTGGGGGCTACTACCTTATGCCCTAGACCTGATGACAGCCGGAGTCGCGATGTCTAGAGAATGGACCAAACCAGCATGGACCAAGATGAGGTTCCCGGAGAGAATAAAGCTGAGGGGAAAACTGAGGAGGCAGAGAGCCCTGCGGGAAGCTATTGGCAGAAAGATAGCTTCCAGATGCCACACATCCACCGCTGACGCAATTAAGCAATTCATACCTTACATCAGACAGATATTCGAAAACGACGGAGAAGCAACTGAAGTCGCTAGGTGGCTTGAACTTGACGATGAAATGGTCGAGTATCTTCAGGTAGCTCGACAGAAGCGCGCGTCAACCAAACCTAAGAAACAAGCACAGGAGAGAAAGCGACCACCTATCCGGACTACTTGAACGGCCAAGGCGTCTTCCCTAGGCCAGTCTCAGGACCTAACTGAATTTCGCCAGTAAATCCTTGTTCCTCTTGCGCAGCGGTAGTTAACCGCTTTCGCCCTTGAGTTTCTATCCACTCAGCGAGTTTTCTTGCGATAGACCTGAATGGCCCTGTGTTGAGACATTCATCATCTTACCAGTAAACAGTTCATAGAGGCACATGAACTCCCCTAAACTGGGGCAAGTACTTCGAGAGACTTCATGGAAGAGTCTCAGACCGTCCTCTTTAGATATCGCGCCTGAATTCGATGCCCTGAGAATAACCGAAGGGATCCCCTCAGTTCTGATCCCGAGAAGTTTGGCAACCGCCCCGACCTCCCTATCGTTTGTAACGATCGGATGAGCTTCATGTTGGAGAGCCAAGGCAATGCAGGCTTCTTCGCCTCTAGATAGTCCAATCCCACTTCTTGATTCGATTTCATCCACACGCATGACGTAGTCCGTGTCAGGGTCGAGCAGTTCAAGCCAACCTTCACTAATGGCTTGATCCATAGTGTTGCTTTGAACCTCTTGAATAACAGATGTTGGAACAAGGATGTTTCCGTAGGCTGCCTTTAGGAGCCACAGGACCTTATGCTTTGGAAGTAGAATCTGAATATCAGGCACCGCCGTCACTTGTCCTCAAGCTCCTCAATCAAAGAGTCCAAGTAGTAACGCTGTGAGACACCTCTCTTTTGCATCTCTTCTAGGAATTCAGCCAAGCCCATTCCAGCCGTTTCCGCAGCTCTGCCAACCGAAATGGAGCCCCTTTCATACTGCTCGAGTGCGAAACGAACCACAAGCTCCCTAACCCCTAGCTTAACCGATTCGTTCAGGAGCTCTGACCTGTTCATCTTCTTTCTTCGAGCGAGTTCGTCCAAGCTTCTGAGCAGTTCATTAGGAATTGTTAGAGATACACGTGATTTCATCTCAATCACCAATTTGGAGATACCATGTTCTTGACGCCGATACTACCTGGAAGGTTCCCTAGCATACAGACCATCTTCCTCAGGTTCTCACATCTAATATATGTGTATCCGACTACTCAAGACTACATGCGGAAAGTATTTGCTGGAATCGCCTCTCCGATGGCTCTAGCTTGTACTCTCTCAGCCTCGTCTTGAAGGATTCCGGACATATCGGTTCCGTAAAAGCTTGGGTGACTCTTGAGTTCCCTTTGCTCATGAACAGGAACTGGCATATGGAGGTAAGATTCTGAACTCTCCTAGTTCTACTTGCAGATTCGAAATCGATTATCACTGGACTCCATTCTACGCTTCTGACGATTACATGTTTCGATGCGTTGCTCAACTCTCCATGGTCAAGATGCATTGTGTCCATTGTGTAGCATTGCTTAAGTAATGCTCTGACTGTTTTCTTGACTCTCTCAGATTCACTCTGATCAGCTATTCTCAGCCATTTCGGAAGTATCGGCCCTTCTATGTACTCCATTAGGAGCATGTTCGCCGTGCAACTGAGGAGTTTGGGACCGATATCTAGGCTGTTGACGAAGCTAAGCATTTCAGCCTCATGAAACATGTTCACCCGATTCGCGTCTGTTCTCCTGATCTTGAGAACAGCTATACCTGAGGCGGCCTTTACAGGAATCACAACGCTGACGCAACCCTTCCCAAGGACTTGATAACCATCAATCGTCGTTTCACCTTTCAATAGTACTTGGTCGACGCCAATATTTTCCATTTCTCTGAGTCTTCTTTGCCGCTCATCCTCACTAGGCCTCGGGTAGCAAATGATTTGGCTCGGTATCTCTGAAAGACTCAAAACATCAGGTGCTTTACCTACGTGAGCCAATCGGGCTTCCCGCTGAGATGTGTCTTCATGAACCTTTGGAATCCTTCAACCTCCATGAATCTTCCAAGTTGACGATCGACTATGAGTCTATATTCTCCCCTCCTGATGCTTTCGGCTATCAGGCCCGACACACCGATATTTCGCCCTCCGTCAGCAAGGGAGTCCTCCAGGAGTTGCACAGCATCAACATATCTTCTAACTCGATGTGTAACCCACCTGTCTCTTTCCACCCAAGGTCCCGAAACCGTATCCTTGGCTCCCAAGTGTGCTGAGAGGAACCTTTCAGACTCCGCCATTCTTTCAATGGGGGGACCGAGGTGTTTCATAGTCTTCGGCAGAACACGGTTCTCCAACTCTATGATGATCATGTTAAAGTCCTTCTCGTCGCTGAATGAGGATGACCTTATCACGCTGAAGCCTTTGGCCCCCATCAGGTTGACGATAGATTTCTCTGTTTTGTACATCTGGCTCCAAAGAACATCAACTGGAGCCTTTATTCCTTCAAATTTGAGGCCAATGAGACTGGTGCCTCTACTAGCCAATGTCTTTGTGAACTCATTGCGTGTGAACCCCTCTTGTTTTCGAGGATAAAAGAACCTGAGACTCGGTCTGCGCAAGAAAAGCCTAGAGACAGAGACGAATTCCCAGAGCCTCTCATGCCTTACGGCTGCCGCAACATTCCGTGTCTTATCAACCGGATCGATTACTATCAAGGGCTGCTCGAAAAGATCGTAGACCTCCTCAGAGTCTCCACCATAATAGTTCTCCAAGTCTATTACAGTGCCATTTCTCCACGCTACTGCCGCTTGGAGGGTCTTCTCCAGAGATCGATAGAACAGAGTCATAGTCTCGCAGAGCATACCGCTGAAACCCCCTACGCGGATTTCAGCACCGTAAGTTCCGGTTGCCTTCGTCAATTTCTTAAGAAGCCGAACCTCATTTCTCAACTCAGGGTTGAGATGCTTGTTCATGTACTCCGTGTGATATGGCGTCCTGTCCGTCGCACTCTTCCACATCCCGGATTCTACACAGTAGCATGGCACTATGTTGACACGCGAATCGCCGATGTAAGTCTCAATATATGGGTGATCGGCAAAACGTTCAATCGGTTTGTGTCCCTTTATCGCTTCCTTCGCAACAGCAAGGCAGGTTGTCTCAAGTTCGCTTGGGTCGAGGCTACTCTCAACCTTGAGAAATATGTCTATGTCAGCCTCGCCTGACAGCCATGTGTCCTTGGCGACAGAACCCTCGAGGCTAACCTCTGCCTTCAGTGAAGCTCTATGAGCCGCCTGAGAGACTCTCCGCATGATTTCTTCTGAGAGGGTGTAGACTCTCTTCCTCTCAGCCTCCTTGGGCACGATCCGTTTCAGCACTTTCATGCGGATTTCAGATATGCCAGAATTCAAGCCTTCACCTCAAAGATGGTAGAGTAGATCGGCCCCTTTGGTGTTAGGGTACTTCTCTGGAGTCTGACAGATTCAGCCTTCATCCAACCGAATTCTTGTTCGACCAGCTCGGCGAGGCGTTTTGCTATTTGCTGCTTATTCCTGCCAGTTCTAACTCTTGCGACAGTCACGTGGGGACTGAAGCCCTTCTTGTCTGGGGGGATCCCGATCTTTCTGAGTTGTGGTTCCAGCGCTTCTGCGAGGTTTCTCAGCTCGTCACCACCCTTCTTTATGCCCACCCATATTACGTTCATGTGAGTGAGACTGGGGAACGCCCCAACTCCTTTGAATTGAACATCAAACGGCTGGAAACGTAGTAGTTTCAGTCCATCAACAACCCTCTGGACAACGTTCTCTTCAAGCTCACCTAGGAAGCGAAGCGTTATGTGGATGTTCTCTGGAGAGACGATCTTGATGTCAGCTCCCTCTTCAAGAAGCTCCTCTTGAAGCTTGACGAATCCTTGTTTCAGTTTCTCCTCTTCTATGTCGACTGCTATGAATGCTCTAACTTTCTCCAACTTGTATCAGTAAACTAAGTCGTAACCAAACAATTTAAGGGTGGGTGTCCTTCATGGAGTTTGACCGTCTTACCCACCAATGACTTAGTTTAAGAAATTAGGTGGCAGATCTTGAATCCTACCAAGACGATCATTGCAGTAACCGGAATGCCAGGTTCCGGTAAGGCTGTAGCTTCAAGTCTAGCGAGAACATACGGTATTCCGGTGTTTGTATGTGGCGACGTAGTAAGGGAAGAGGCGTTGACAAGGAAGCTTCCGCCTACCCCAGAGAATCTGGGAAGTCTAATGCTGAAGATTCGAGAAGAGGATGGGCCTGATGTCGTTGCAGAGAGACTAATACCCAAGATCAAGAAGATTCAATCGAATACAGTAGTCGTGGAAGGCCTAAGAAGTCTGAGTGAGCTTCAGTTGCTCAAAGATAACTTCAAGGTCAAACTTCTAGCTGTTCACTCGCCGCCAGACCAGCGTTTCCAACGTCTAATTCGCAGGGGAAGAAGCGACGATCCTAAGAGCTTGGAGGAATTTGTTCAGAGAGATCACCGAGAACTCGCTGTCGGAGTTGGCTCCGTCATAGCTCTGGCTGACAAACTGATAGTAAACGATTCGACACTAGGATCTTTCAAGCAAGAAATAAGCCGGTTCTATAAGGAAGTGCCTACGTGAACGATCTCCGTCTCTGCATCGAGGCAGAGGTCTTTCCTACTGAGGACGAACGGAAAGTGGAGCGTGCCATCAAGAACCTATTCCCAACAGTCGAGCTGAGAGTAGTCAGAGTCACTGAGGATCGAGCAAGTTTTGTGGGGGAATCTCAGGGAATCAAGGTCTTGTCGAGATTTCGCGACCTGCTGAAGCGAGAAAGAATAAGGGCCGCCGCTAGGTCAATGATGATCTCGTCATTATTGAACTCTTGTCTCACTATCCATTTGAACAAACAAGCCGCCTACGCCGGCCACGTGTCCTTCGCAACAGACCCCAGAGAGTCTCCGCTCGGACCAATAAAACTGAGTCTAGAATGTGTAGAGCCACACAGCGTTATCAAGTGGCTTGTTGAGACAGAACAGTGACACGAAGTCCAGCAAGACCCAAAGTTCGATTCTCAGACTAAGAAACTATTGAAGGAAGCTTTCAAGAATGAAGTTCAGCCTTTCTTCGCTATATCTTCAAGGCCAACCATTCAGAGTGCTGCTCGACTCGATCGTCTCCTCCAACGTAGAAAACTGGGAAATAGTCGATGAGGATACACACAGGCTCAATGAAGCTCGAGCTAAGAGTCTACAGAGACTCAGAAGCAGACTCGGCCTCAACTACACCGTTCACGCACCCTTTGAGGACCAGAACATAGCGTCACTCAACAAGAAGCATAGAGACTCCGACATAGTTCGGCTGCTCAGCTCTCTCGAATTTGCTGCAAAGATCGATGCGGAAATCTGGGTAGTGCATCCAGGCCTGTATTCAGGCCTCAGTTGGGCCTACCCAGGACGTCAATGGACCCTTAACCTTGAGGCTTTGGAACTCCTCAGAGAAAAGGCCGAAGATCTTGGGCTGAGGGTCGCCGTTGAGAATATGCCATACAACTTCTTCATTTTGGGTTCTCACAGAGACTTCGAAGCGTTTTTTGCCGAGAGATCCATGCGAGCAGCAAAGATGACTTTTGATGTTGGACACGCAAACACTCTTGGCGAAGTCAAGACCCTTCTGAGAAGATTCGGCGATAGGATAGTCCACATACACCTTCACGATAACTACGGGACCCATGATGAGCACAACATGATCGGCCGTGGAACCGTTGACTGGGTGACGCTTGCCAGATTCCTTAGGAGGCGAAGATTCGCCGGCTGTTTAGTTGTCGAAAGTGTCAACAGAACAATTGAGAGCTACAGAAAAGCAGGGGAGATACTAGATTGTTACTGGTAGTCTCATCAAATCTGAAGCCAAGATAGCATTTTGAAAGATCTTCTTGGCTTCGTCAAGAAGAGGGTTAG
Organism: uncultured Candidatus Bathyarchaeia archaeon; assembly: GCA_964480955.1. GTDB lineage: Archaea > Thermoproteota > Bathyarchaeia > 40CM-2-53-6 > RBG-13-38-9 > CAYZRW01. The sequence goes on from CAYZRW010000009.1 coordinate 12,865, forward strand.
CATCCTCATACATTGCGCTGATATGCAGAAGGACGAGGCTGCCCACACCCGCCTTCTTAGCTATTTTTGCAGCCTCCTCGGCTGTAGAGTGGCCGTATTCTCTTGCCTTTTCCTTCCTTGAGCTGTCGAATGTACAATCATACATCAAGATATTTGCGTCCTCGGCGAGCTTGACTGCGGCGCTGCAGGGTTTAGTGTCTGTAATATAAGCTATCTTCGAACCCTTCCTGGATAGACCAAGGACCTGTGCAGGTTTGACCACGGTCTCACCGAAGCTAACCGTCTCACCCAGCTGCAACTTCTTCCATAGTGGACCTTTGGGAATTCCCAAGGCTGCGGCCTTGTTGGGGTTGAATCTGCCGGGTTTACTCTTCTCCGTAAGCGCGAATCCGAGACAAGGAGTCCCATGTTCCAGCCAAGCAGCCTCGACAACATATTCTTTCTCCTCCAATATTGTTCCGGATCCTACTTGATGAACCTCCAGGGGAAATCTCTGATTGAACCTCACAGTTCTGTTGACGGCCTCAACAAAGTCCGCTACACCTTCGGGACCGTAGATCTCGAGCATTCTATCTCTGCCGAGAAAAGACATCGATTGAAAGAGGCCGGGCAAACCGAGAACATGATCTCCATGCATATGACTTATGAAGACCCTCATTTTCCGGTTGAATCCAAGCTTTGCAGCTACCATCTGTCTCTGTGAACACTCGCCACAGTCGAACATGATGAGTTCAGCTGCTCTTCGCAGAATGACGCTTGGGAGACCTCTATCTCTGGTCGGCATGGAACCGCCAGTTCCTAGGAACACAAGTTCCACGGTATTCTTTCCTCATGAACTTTTTTTCTATGACTGAAGACAACGATCTCTCTAGTAAGACTTCTGTGGACCCTCAGGAGGTGACTCTCAATGATGTTCAGACCCGCGTCCAAGCCGAGTCTCTGGATTTCGACATCGCATGGACTGGCTAAACACAGGAAACCATCGCTCAGCAACATTGATTGGGCTTCATTCAGAAACTCTCTGAGCAACCGGTAGAGGTCTGCACCCAATGTTGAGGCTCCCCGACCGTAAGGGGGGTCCGTAGCAATTGAAACAGTTCTGATGAAGGGAGCCTTCCTAGCGTCCGCAACAACCAAGCCGTCAGGGTTGATATGGAAATGCTTGAGATTCTTGAAAGCTTTACTGACCATTCTTGGATCTAGGTCTGATCCTACAACTCGGCATCCCATTACTCCAGCTTCGATCAGTATTCCCCCAACACCGCAAAAAGGGTCTAGTAAGACCTCTCCCCTTTTCGCCCTTGCAAGATTCACAAGACACCTTGCAAGTCTAGGTTGAACGGTTGATGGATGGAAAGCAGGTCTTTCCTTAGGTCTACGTAGATTCACGTTATGATCTTGGCGTCTCGCGGTCACCAATCCAAACACAAAATGCTCTTCACCAATCATTCCGACGAATTCATTTTTGGATTCGCTGAGGTCGACACTGGACTCAACTGAGGACAATACTATCTCACCAATTTTTGACTCTAGTTTCATCTTATGTAGATGTCTCGAAGATCCGAAGACCCTACGAATCCTCACTGAAAACCTATCCCCGGGGCCCAGAAAATGGGAGAAGGGGATTTCGGTAACTGCTTCAAGAATCTCATTCTCCAAGTTCCTGCACCTGAATATCAGAAGACCCGCGGCCTCGCACATTCCAGCCCTTTCAACCACAGCTCTTGTGCACGACTTATCCGCGCTGAGAGTGAGCAACTTCTGAGCTAGAGCAACGTCACTGTAAGCAAAGTTCTCCGATTCCAGTATGGCCAATACTTCGGCTGCTGGTAGGGTTTCGTGTTCGCCGGACAGCAGGAAGAAGAGATTTGAGTTCACATAAGCTTCCTCAGCGAGCCCGCAACTGCCGTGGCTACAGAGACCTTGCTTACTACGCCAGGTATTGTGTCCGTGCCTATGACGCTCGCCACGCCCCCCATCTTCATCGTCTCCTCAGCATTTCCCACAAGTAATGCATGAGTGCAAGCCGCAATGATCTTCCTTGCGCCGTTGCTCTTCGCAATCCTCGCAACGTTAGCAATGGTTGTGCCGGTAGATATTATATCGTCGAGAATTACGGCGTCTCTGCCATCCAGTTCGACATTTTTTCCGGCCGTCACAACCTGTCCAGTTACCCTGTCCCTGTGTTTCTCGAAGTACGTGTAGTCGGTCCCTAGGATAGAGGCTACAAGCCGAGCGTGGTCAGCGGCTCCTTTGTCAGGGGCCAAGATATATGGTTGGAATAGGTTTAGGCTCTTGAGGTATTCAGCCAACAGCGGCATCGCGGATACATTTATCGTTCTTATCTTGAAGGCTTTCAGCGATTCTTCCTTGTGCACATCAACAGTCAGTAGAGTGTCTGTTCCCACAGCCCCAAGTAGTTTTCCCACTGATGTGTTGCTAACAACCTCCCCAGGTCGAAAGCGCCTATCTTGCCTGGCGTAGGCAAGGTACGGAACAACTGCAATGGTTCTCTTTGCACCAAGTTCCTTGGCTGCATCTAACATGAAGAGCAATTCCATGAGTCGCTTATCCTGTTGAGGAAAACAGGAATGGACTACAACCAGATCTTGATTCTCAAGAACGTCGGCGAACCTCAGGTAGGACTCTCCGTCAGGAAAGGCCCTCGACTCGACCGCTACTCTTCTTGCTTGAAGATTCTCTGCGAGTCTTCTCCCCAACCCCTCCGAGTCTGGAGTACACGCAACAATCACCATCCAAATCTACCTCATCCTTGCGATCTCAGTTGAATTTCGGAAAGATAAACTGGGCTTAACTTCAACCTACGTAAGGTGGCTTGCAAGTTTTCTGTACCCTATGCTCTTACAACGATAGTCCTTGCAAGAATATCGCCAAGACGTTTTCTATTTCTCGTAATAATTATTGAGGTCAGACCCAATATGTAAAAGGCTGGAAGGAAGTCGGCAATTCGAAGTATGTTTCTAACAAGGACTTGGCCGAGACTACACTTAGAACCGTCTTCACTGACAACCTTGATTCGCATAAATCTCTTTCCAGGGCTCTGTCCACAGGACCCCTCAAAACATGTGTAGTATGCAAACAGTACTGTTGATAGTAAACCGAAGAGATTCAGTAGTAGGGGTGAGGAAAGCAGACACCACAGCGTGGAGACAGAGCCAAATGATACAGGAACAAGAAACAGGAATATGACCAGACTGATCGCTAACGTGATTACAAAGTCCACTATGCCTGCGATGATTCTGCTTCCGATGTCGGCGTAAGCTACCATATGAAACCCTCAGATAGTAAGGACTTATGTAACGCCATGCTATAAATAAGTCACTGGAGAACATGGAAAACCTAAGCGTGTTCTCCCTTCTCGCAATTGGCGTCTCTAGGCTGACTCTGATCGATGTGGCCAATCATCCGTCCCGACTCTATAGATGTGCTCTCTGACCCAGCGTTGGCAAAGAGTCTGCCGCGATACCTCGCTATTATGCAAGACATGAAGACTGCAAAGTTTCTGATAAGCAGAAAGCTCAAAGCAGACTTTAATCCAACCTCACCTGAGAGCGAGTTATGGTCACTTCACCGTGAACTCATGCAAGAGTATCGTTCACTAGAGAATAGGCTTGACCAGAAGCATTTGGCCTTCAAAAGCCCTCCAGATCCTTCAAGATCCTACTTCGACCTAAAAGTAGCTCTCTCAGAAAGGCTCCTCCGCAATTGTCGCCTATGTGAGAGGATGGAGGAGGTCAATAGGGTCGCCGGCGAGGTGGGGTTCTGCAGGTGTGGCCAAGATATGGAGGTCTCAACTTTCTTTGAGCATATGGGTGAAGAGCCAGAACTGGTTCCATCAGGAACAATATTCACGCTGGGCTGCACAATTAGGTGCTTGCACTGCCAGAACTGGTCCATCTCACAGATGCACGAAGATGGAAGGAAGTACTCTTATGCGGATCTCGCGAAGATTGTTGAAAGGCTTAGAGCCGACGGTTGTCGGAATATCAATCTGGTCGGCGGAGAACCCACACCCTGGCTGAGAGACTGGCTTCGAGTCTTCAGGCTTGTAGAGGTAAATGTTCCAGTGGTATGGAACAGCAATTCATACTACAGTCAATTGACAGCAGAGCTTCTTTACGGCTTCGTTGATGTATATCTTCTTGATTTCAAGTACGGCCCGGGTGAGTGTGCTGAGAATCTGTCCAGTGCACCCGGATACTGGGGGACATGCACAAGAAATCACCTCCTCGCGAAAAAGTTTGGTGAATTGATTGTGAGGGTCCTGGTGCTCCCAGGGCATCTGGAATGCTGCACGAAACCCATTCTTGAGTGGATAGGCGGAAACCTAGGACGAAATACGAGAGTCAACTTGATGTTCCAGTATAGGCCAGAGTGGAGGGCGACGGAGGTTCCTGAATTGAGGAGGAGACTGACCCGAGAAGAGATGAAGCGCGCTTTGGAGTTGGCCAAAGCCTCGGGCCTCACGAACTACATCACATGACTAACATTATTGGTTGGCGTCTATGTCTCAGTTGATGCTTTCCGTAAACAAGACCGTGAAAAGGTGGCAGAAACATACACGTGTTTTGTCAAATCCGAATAATACTTAAGTATATGTTAGCCAACCACATCCATCAAAGCTTCGGTCTCGAACGAGTTTGCCACACGAGATCTTTTGTGGTTCACCGTTCAGTGAAGCCACCATATGTTAAAATAGCCATTTGATGGGTGATTGAACAACCAATTCGACTAGACGCGAGGTCAATACGAGACCATGTCTATTTCACATGATGAGATCGGCGATTGGAGGAAGTACTTCACTCAGCTGCCACTGAAGGTTGAGCCCATGATCGACGACTCTACGCTCAGGGACGGTGTGCAGATGCCTGGAATAGCCGCATCCCCAGAGCATACGGCTGCCATAGCACAGCTTCTCGATGAGATCGGTGTAGAACGAATTGAGGTTCATCATTTCCAGGAGCCAGACAAGAAGGCGGTGAGTATGATACATGAGAAGAACCTCAAGGCAAGGATAGCTGGTTGGTGCAGGGCTGTAAAAGAAGATGTAGACAACGCCCTCAGTTGCGACTTCGAGGAAATAGGAATATCCCATCCAGTATCCTACATACATATAGCCTCAAAGTGGCCTGAAATCTCTCTGCAGGATATTCTCAGCAGAGTCACTGACGTGGTAGAGTACGCTGCGAAAGACCATGGGCTCACAGTATTCGTTCATGGTGAGGACAGCACAAGAGCAGACTGGGAGTTCGAGAAGAAATTCATAAACACCGTGGCTGACGCTGGGGCCCAAGTATACCGCGTCTGCGACACAGTCGGTATCGGCCTTTCAGACCCAGCCGCACCTCTGCCGAACGGAATCCCAGCAAAGATAGAGGCCATCCACAGAGATACGAAGATAAGTTGCGTAGAGATTCATGCGCACGACGACCTAGGAAACGCCGTCGAGAATACACTCGCAGCGATTAGAGCTGCCTCGGGCATATATGAGAGAATATTCGGTAGCACAACTTTCTTGGGAATCGGAGAACGAGCAGGAAACGCGGAGACCGAGAAGGTGATGATGAACCTATATCTTCACCACGGAGTGAAGAAATACGAGAAAAGGCTGGACAGGTTCAAATATGTCGCCGACTTCATCAGCAAGGCTACGGGAATAGTGGTTCCTCCAAACAAGGCCATCGTGGGGGACTACGCCTTTGCCCATGAGTCGGGCATTCATGCTCATGGAGTTCTAAGCAACCCACTCACGTATGAGCTATACCCGCCAGAGCTTGTAGGCAACTGGAGACGGCTAACAATAGGCAAACAGTCGGGCAGAGCTGCGATAAAATACAAGATGGAAGAGATTCTCGGAGGCCCTACAGAGAAGGATGGACCGATGCTTGAGATGGTTGTTGCAAGAATCAAGAAGCTCTATGAGGAAGGTAGGAAAGCCTCGTTGAGCGACGCCGAATTCAAGGAGATCCTGAAGGAGACCGGCTATTTAAGGGACTGAGGATTCTGAAGGCCCAGCCCCAAGAGTCCCCTCAAGGAATCTACAGTCTTCCTTGACAGTAGTCATTGACACTCTTCATGACTGAAGTCGGGAGATTCTCTAGTCTTTCGAGGCTCTTCATGGCTCACACTCGGCTAGAGTTCTGGGGACTGTCAATAGGCCCCCTGTCTCATGGACGAGGAGTCCATGAGCCCGCTTAGCAATGTTCCATGCACCATTCACATCCGCATCACACACCAACCCGCAGTTCTGGCATGAGAATCTTCCAGCGACACGCTGTCCCCTCACACCGCAACGGTTGCATGTCTGACTTGTGTAGACTTCTGGAACTGTCAAGACGCGGATACCTTCCCAATTTGCCTTGTATGTCAGGAATTGCTTGAATGTGTAGAAGGGTTGGCTGGATAGGCGGCGGTTGAATACTCTGCCTTTCCAATCTCCATTTTCTCGGATACCTTTCAGGTCTCCAACCGCTATGATGGCGTTGGTTGCTTTCGCTTTCTCCACGATCTGGCGGGTGATCGCATGGACTTGATGTCTGACGGTTTCCTGTTCCTTATGCTTCCATTTCTTGGTGATTCTTGGTTTGCCTGCGGATCGTCGGAGCCTGAAGTATGCTCCGCGTGTGCGTCTGACATCTTTGCCGTAGAAGTTTGGTTTGCCGTTCTCAATTGTTGTGGCGAGTTTTCGTATCCCCATGTCTATGGGCAGTATGGTTGCATACTTGCGTTTCAGCCGCGCTTGTTTCTGGACGGTTATGTTGACGTACCAGTCATCGCCGTCACGAATCAGTTTCGATTCCCGCAGCTCAAGCTTCAAGAGCGATTCCTGGTTCTGTGGGAATTGTATTGGAACCCAAATGCTTTCGGGATGAAGTGGAAGCCGCAACCACCATTTGAAGACTGAATCTGGCTTATATTCAACCTTTATGCAGTCTCGACGTAGAACCACAGGGTATTCAAGGTTCTTGTCTGGGCCACGATGGTTCTGTTCCCGTATGCGTCGTCTGAATCTGTCAGCCTGCTGTTTTGTTGCTGAGTACAACTCTTCTTGTTGACCTTGAAGTTGCCGTTGCCAAGCCCAATACTCCCGCTCGATTGCTTGGAGCTTCCCTTTTCTGTCCAAGACCAGCTTCGCATGGACGGTACGCTGCAACCTCATTGAGCGACACGCTCACCACACATGCCATGCCGAGCTAACTTAAACATACCGCAATTCATCTCCACGAATAAATTCGGGAGCTTTCCTGCTACTTCTTTTGTAACCTTGAATGACACCCTTCTCCTCAAGTGCTTTTACCCTCTTTATGACAGTGGCTGCAGAGGACCCTACCCCGCTGGAGAGTTCCCCAAAGGGTCTTCGGGCGTCCTTCTGGAGCTCCACCAGCAATCTGTGGTCTAGCTCGTCCAATTGTTCGATCAATTGAAATCTGCCTGTGGGTGGGAAACGCGGTGAATAAACGTTTATCCCAAGCAGAAGAACCATGACATATGTTAGCTTGAGAACCTGAAATTGACGCACTTTCACTTCAGGTCGTTCGAAAGACCTATTCCCCCAGAATGTTGAAAGTGAACTCAAGACTAGCGCTGTTCACAACGCAAAAACAATCACCCCGTAAGCAATTGGGTTGAGTCTATGATAGACCAAGAAGAAGCGCCGGACACAATACTTGTCCTAGACTTTGGGGGCCAGTATGCCCACCTCATCGCCAGAAGAATAAGGGAACAGAGAGTCTACTCTGAAGTCGTTCCATGCGACCTTACGGTGGAAGAGATCGGGTCCAAGAAGTCCAAGATGAATCTCAGAGGAATGATCCTGTCAGGCGGGCCCTCAAGCGTTTACGGGCGAGATGCCCCTAGCTGCGACAGCAGACTACTTGACGTAGACCTTCCGATCCTCGGGATCTGCTACGGCCACCAATTGATAGCCCAAAAGGCCAAAGGCCAAGTCAAACCCGGAGAGAAATACGAGTATGGAGTGGCATACGTCACAGTAAACAATCCGGTCGGCGTCCTCAAAGGCCTAGACAGGACCGAGAAGGTCTGGATGAGCCACAGCGACACCGTCTACAGTCTTCCAGAAGAGTATGAGGTGCTTGCACACTCAGAAAGTAGCCCGGTGGCAGCCTTCAAGCATAGGTCGCGACCAATATACGGTGTCCAGTGGCATCCGGAAGTTGTCCAAACCGAGAAGGGCACACTGACGCTTAGAAACTTCATATTTGAAGCATGCAGGTGCAGACCGAACTGGAGAGTGGAGGACTATATTGAAAGGGCAGTCAGCGAAGTGCGGGACAGGGTTGGCGGTGCCAAAGCCATAGTTGCCCTGAGTGGAGGTGTGGACTCAAGCGTCACCGCGGTAATAGCTTCAAGAGCAATAGGCAAGAACTTGAACGCTGTCTTCATTGACCACGGCTTCCTGAGGGAGGGTGAACTAGATGCAGTCAGGTCAATCTTCAGTAGGTTCGAGATGAACCTCATCATTCTAGACGAGAAGAAGCGGTTCCTCAAGAGACTGAAGAGCGTCACAGACCCTGAAGAGAAGCGGAAGATAATCGGTGAGGAATTCATACGTTCATTTGAACGTGTAGCCGATGAGCTCAAAGCCGACTACCTGATCCAGGGGACGATATACCCCGACAGAATCGAGTCCGGATTCAGGAAGCACTCCGACAAGATCAAGACACACCACAATGTGGCCGGCTTACCAGACATCACAAGTTTCAAGGCCATAGTCGAGCCGATAAGAGACCTCTACAAGGATGAGGTCAGACAGGTAGCCCAGAAACTTTGTCTGCCAAGGACGGTATGGGGCAGACAACCTTTCCCAGGCCCGGGACTTGCAGTGAGAATAATTGGAGAGGTAAATGACGAGAAGTTGACGATACTGAGAAAAGCCGACCGTATCGTCACTGAGGAGATGGAGAAGGCTGGTCTTGATGGGGAGTTGTGGCAATACTTTGCAGTCCTGACGGACACAAGAAGCACTGGTGTGAAGGGTGACGCAAGGGTCTACGGATATACTGTAGCCATCAGAGCGGTTGTGAGCACAGACGGAATGACCTCTAGCTTCGCCCAGCTTCCATACAGACTCCTAGAACGGATATCCTCCAGATTGACGAACGAGATTAAGGAAGTCGTCCGCGTAGTCTATGACATAACGCATAAGCCTCCAGCAACCATCGAGTGGGAGTAGCAGGAAGCGCTACGACCGAGATAACACTGCAACCCCCACCAGACTTCAGTATTATCAGAGAGGTCTCTTGATGAAAGTCGCCAAGATCTTAGTCACCAAAAACCCTGTGGAGTGTGGTGGCGCCCGAAAGACAGAAAAAAGAAATAGCTCCGCTCCTTCGCAAGAACACAGAACAGGTCTCTCTTCAACCCAATGAGAATGAAAGGATGGAGAGCTAAGATGTAGATACTGGTCCAAGGAAGAAAATAAATATCAGTTCCTTACCTCAGTTGGGACCATTCCCCTCTGAAAGAAAGAGCGATGGGCCCCTAAAATGTGGCGAGAACTCTTCACCTCACTTCCGTTCATAATCATAGTCTCCCTCGCAACCGCACTCCTACTCTACTGGTATGGAGGCAGGATCTCACCGAAAGGAGAGAAGACCCCGGGCAAACTCTCCCAATATGCCTGCGGCGAAGAGTTGCCCGCGGAGAAGCTCCAGGTGAATGTTGAACGCTTCTTCATCTACGCGGTCTACTTCATGGTCTTCGACATTCTAGCATTTATGTTGGCAACCAGTCTGGGGAGTCCCGGGTTTGTGCCGGCACTCTATGCCACAATCACACTCCTAGCTGTGATCCTCCTTCTACCAATACTCAGAATTCGTATGGGATGAAACTCGAATGAACCAATGCCTAGGCTGCACAGACATATTGTCCTTCACAAACATGAATGCTGAGAACATGATGAGTTTGGGAGGTACGTTCTGAGATGGCGTGGGAAGTAGCTCTTTACAATCTGTTCAGCGTACTCATCTATCCAGGAGTGGTCTTCCTCGTCGCCCTTGCACTCATATATCAGTGGGTGGACAGAAGATTCTTTGCTAAACTGCAGAATCGGTACGGCCCAAACTATACGGGTCCCATAGGAATCCTCCAACCCTTGGCCGACCTGATGAAACTCCTGGCCAAAGAGGATATTGAGCCTTCAGCTGTGGACAAGCACCTATTCAGAGCCGTCCCGATATTGATCTTGACCCTGCCATTGGCAGCACTCTTCATGGTTCCGATCACAGAGAGCTCAGCCTTAGTATCTTTCGAGGGCGACCTCATCTTCATAATATTCATAATGACTCTGGTTGCGATCCTCGCTTTTCTTGGAGGCTGGGGTTCAACCAACATGTTCAGCACCCTCGGCGGGATGAGGGCTGCGCTCCAGACTCTGGGCTACGAGGTTCCGATGGCTGTGTCCTTCATTGGTCCAGCTATCTTGGCAGGTTCACTCTCAATAAGCAAGATTGTTGAGTGGCAGGCGTCGCAGGGATTCTGGACGATTCTACTTAATCCGTTGGGCTTCGGAATAGTGATAGTGGCCTTTCTGGCAGAGCTCGAGAGGATACCTTTCGACATTCCGGAGGCCGAGACCGAGATCGTGGCGGGATGGCAGACCGAGTTCAGCGGGAGAAAGCTCGCCCTCATCAGGCTAGCCTTTGACCTTGAGCTGGTCCTTGCTTCAGGATTGGCCGCAGCACTCTTCCTCGGAGGACCGACAGGCCCAATACCCTCCATACCCGGGGTTGTCTGGTTCATCATAAAGACACTGGTGATAGTCTTGATCATCGCGTATCTTAGGGCGCTGTTCGCAAGATTCAGAATCGACCAGATGGTTAGCGGATCATGGAGATATCTAGTCCCGCTCTCAATTCTGCAGATAGTGATTCTTGAGCTACTGTTGGGGTGGAGATAGATTGGCTACGCAAAACGAGCTGGGGATGAACTTGGTGAGGGTGCCCACGATGATGCGGAAGATAGTCTGCGACCTCTCCAGCGAAGAGAGAGACGGCCTAACAACTGATTATGAGCATGCAGAACCTTCTTGGGAGAGAACGTTCTATGCTTGAGGACATCCTTCAGTTCAGTCTATTGATAGCCACGTGTCTATTTGCAGTATTGACTGTTGAACTGAGAGATCTGCTCCACACGGTCATCTCGCTGGCGGCAATGGCTACCTCACTGGCAGCCATATTCTGGCTTCTCAACGCGCCATATGTGGCTGTCTTTCAGATACTCATCTACGCAGGTGCTGTAGTCGTCCTCTTCATTGCGGCTGTGATGCTAACCAGGAGGAAGTAAAGTGTCATTTCGTGAAGGATACACGGATAGAATCAGTGTAGCGGGATTACTGGCGGCAATAGTGATCTTGATAATACTTCTGCTGGTAGTTTCCGAAAACGTTTTCGAGCTTACTGAATTCGCAAGGTTCAGCTCAGACTTCGTTGGGACAACCTCAAATGTTGGACAACTGACCTCCCAGTATCTTTGGAGGAGTCGAACGCTAGACGTTATAGTCCAGGCCGTCTTGGTCTTTGCAGCCGCAACCTGCTGCGTCGCGATGTTGCGGCCTGAGAAGGAGGGTCGGAAAGCTTGATCCCGTTGAGCTACTATCTCACAACCGCTCTCATTCTGTACGTGGTCGGGATGTACTGCTTGGCTGTGAAACGCAACATGATCAAGCTGATAATCGGTATAGAGATCTTGGCCAACGCCGCCAACCTCAACTTCATCGCATTTTCAGCCTACGGGAAACCGGGAACGGTTGATCCCCTAGGCCACAACTTCGTGATAATGTCTATTGTGGTCGGCGCGTGTGTCGTGGCTGTTGCCTTGACCATCGCGGTCCACGCCTACCGGCACTACAAGACGCTTGATGTTAGAGAACTTAGGAGGTTGAGGTGGTAGACTGAATGATTCCTCTAGATGAGTATGCACCTTGGCTCGTTTGGCTCATACCTCTATCAGGGTCGGTTCTGGTCCCTGTGGTGGCCGCGGTCAATACGAAGTTGAGGAACTGGTTTGCGGTGGCGGTCTCTTTTGTCGGCGCGGCATACGCCGTCTCTGTGGTTCCTCAGGTTTTCAGCCTCCACGGCGAGGCGAGAGACCTGACGGTTCCTTGGATTCCACAGATAGGGTTGAACGCGGGTGTCTTGCTCGACCCGTTGAGTGTCTTTATGTCGATTGTGGCCTCGTGCATCGGCGCGCTGATAATGCTGTACTCAATCGGCTACATGGCTCACGAGGAAGGCTTGACCAGATACTACTTCTTCATGCTCTTGTTCATCGGTGGGATGAACGGTCTTGTCATGGCTGATAACTTCCTTCAACTGTTCATATTCTGGGAGATAGTCGGTCTCTGTTCATACGCTTTGATAGGCTTCTGGTACAAGAGGGAGAGCGCCTCCAGAGCAGGAATAAAAGCATTCATCGTAACGAAGGCCGGCGACGTAATGTTGCTTGTTGGGATACTTATACTCTTCAGCCAAACAGCGTCATTCAGCTTCCTAGATTCAAAGGCCACGATTGAGGCTGGTAGGATTGGTTTCTCTTTGCTGCTTACAGTTTCAATCTTGGTCTTTGGGGGGGCAATAGGGAAGTCTGCCCAGTTCCCCCTGCAGGTATGGCTACCCGACGCTATGGAAGGTCCGACAACGGTCAGTGCGCTGATACACGCTGCAACTATGGTCAAAGCAGGAGTTTATCTTACAGCCAGAACCTTCACCCTATTTGTTGGGGTGCCTGAGTGGCTGAACACGGTGGCCTACATAGGCGCCATAACAGCTCTGATGACAGCCACAATAGCTATAGTCTCGGTGGATATAAAGCGGGTTCTCGCCTACTCCACAATAAGCCAACTCGGACTTATGATCACAGCACTTGGGATTGGAACAGAAGCCGGATGGTTTGCTAGTCAATTCCATGTCATGAGCCATGCTGTATTCAAGGCTCTACTCTTCCTCTGCGCTGGGTCAGTAATGCATGTAGTTGGCACAACCGACATGAGGAAGATGGGTGGCCTGAGGAGATACATGCCAATAACATTTGTTACAAGTTTAATTGGCATCTTCTCGCTTTCAGGTGTTCCTCCGTTTAATGGTTTCTGGAGCAAGGATCTGATAGTGGCATCGGTCTTTGATGAACACCTCCACATACTGGTGGCCTTGGTCTTTCTTACAAGTCTCTTCACAGCAGCCTACAGTTTCAGGTGGCTCTCACTCGTATTCTTCGGAAAAGAACCGAAACAGAAAGAGGGCGCCCACTTACGAGAGTCTCCATACATCATAACAGTGCCTCTGATCATTCTTGCGGTCGCAGCAACTATCTCCGGATTCTTGGAGGCACCTTTTTCAAAGTTCCTAGGGTTTGAGCATGAGCCTGGACTTCAAATGGTTCCTCTAGGTCTCTCTCTGTCAGCTCTTGTACTGGGCTTTCTCCCCATCTACCTAATCTATTTCAGAAGAAGTGTCTCTTCAGTTCAATTGAGAACCGGGGCTCTGGCCCCAATCCACAGACTACTCTCAGAAGGCTACTACTTTGACCGAATGTACTATTCAGTCTTCCTGAACGGTTTTCCTAAGTTGTGCAACCGGATCCATACGTGGATTGAGATTGGAATTATCGACCGCTTGAACTATGCAGTCGCGGCTGGCGCACAGCTGATCAGTCAAAGCTTCAGACCCTCCCATACAGGTAACCTTAACTACAATATGTCTGCGGTCCTCATGGGTCTTGCAGGGTTCTTCATACTTGCTTTCGTTTTGGTGGGATGGTGAGATAATTTGGTTGGGATTACCGGTTTTGACATGTTGTTGGCAGTGTTGTTGCCTGCATTGGTAGCTCCAGTATGTTTCGTTGCTGGAAGAAGGATTGGAAGGGTTTGGAACGGCTTACTCGCAACGTTTGCCCTAGCTGTCTCCACAGTACTACTCCTCAGTCCTTGGAATATGGTACTGACAGGGGGTAAAGTCGTCGAGAATTATGGTGTCTGGATAGGCCTGTTCAAGCTTGACGTGGTCTTCCTTCAGGACTACTTGAGTTTACCAATGTCCCTCCTGATCTCTGGTCTTTCGACTCTGGCGGCAATCTACTCCGTAGCCTACGTGACTCATGAACACAATCAAGAGATGTACTTCACTGCGCTGTTGTTATTCTCGGTCGGTATGATTGGAGTAGTCCTATCCTCGAATTTGATCCTGTTTTATCTGTTCTGGGAGTTGATGCTGATCCCATCATACTTCCTCATAGCCTACTGGGGGACTGGCAGACCAAGAACAATCGGATTCAAATACTTCATGTTTACACACGCCGGTGCGGCCAGTCTCCTATTCGGCATACTCTTGACCTTCGCGGTGACAGGAACCTTCAACCTGCTGGATTTGGGACCCCTCCTCACCGGCGTAGCTTCAGAGACTCTAAGGGCTATCATGATCCTAATGTTCATCGGATTCGCGGTTAAGCTTGCAATCTTTCCAGTCCACACGTGGCTTCCAGACGCACATGCAGAAGCACCGACGCCAATCAGTGTTCTGCTAAGTGGTGTGATGATCGAGATAGGAGCCTACGCAATAGTTAGAGTGACCTTGACCTTCTTCCCGTCAGCGTTAGTCAATGTTGCTTATGGCCTGAGCGTACTGGCTGTCGTGACGATGCTTTGGGGCGGGTTTATGGCCCTGGCCCAGACGGATATCAAGAGACTCCTTGCCTACAGCAGTATCAGTCAAGTCGGCTACATTCTCTTCGGCATTATGAGTCTAACCTCTCTAGGACTCGGAGGGAGCCTCTTCCACCTGATAAACCATGGAGTTGCCAAGGGGCTGCTCTTCATGTGTGCCGGCGCAATAATATATGCAACAGGAATTCGAGACATCAACAAGCTTGGAGGATTGGCTGGTAAGATGCCGGTTACAGCCGTCGCCGCCTTGTGTGGTGCACTCTCCATCGCGGGGACCCCACCGTTTGGAGGGTTTGCCAGTGAATGGATGATCTTCGCCGGTGGCTTCGGTGCAGGTTACACTCTCTTGTCGTCTCTTGCGATTGCAGCGGCAATAGTGACTCTAGCCTATTATCTCAAAATGATTAAGCGCGTCTTCTTCGGGGAGTGCCCCACGAACCTTGGCGGCACCAGGGAGGCGCCTCTAAGCATGCTCCTGCCGATGTCCATCTTGACCTTCCTCACAGTCGCTTTTGGAATCTTCGCCTTTGCGCCACTCCAGATGGTGTATCCGGCCGCTGAGGCGGTTGCAAAGATCTTTGTTGGAGGTTGAATAGATGATCCTTACCTTGCCACTCGACCTACTGATACTGTTCGCCATAACCACACCGATAGTCTACCTCATCGGCCTCAAAGCCAATGTTAAGAAGCTCGTGGATGCTTGGGCTGTAGCAGGCTTTTTACTCTCCGCCGCGGCTCTCTACCTCCTATACTTGAGGGTCTCGGTTGAGAAGATAGTCGTCCACTATTGGGCCGGTCTGCAGCTTAGGGGAGTGGCGACCCTCGAGATAGATTCGCTAAGCATCTTCATGGCCGGGATATTCACCTTCATCGGACTGCTCACAGCAGTATACTCGACACGATACATGGATCACTACACAGGCCACGGTGAGTACTACACGCTCCTTCTTCTGATGGTCGCCGGGATGGTGGGTGTAACCTTTGCAGGCGACTTCTTCACATTCTTCCTGTTCTGGGAGGTTATGTGTATAACATCCTATGTGCTGGTTGCTTTCAGGAAGGAGAGTTGGGAACCTGTCGAGGCCGGATTCAAGTATCTCGTGATGAGTTCGGCTGGGAGCGGAACAATCCTCTTCGGCATGTCGATCCTTTACGGAATGGCGGGTTCACTCAACTTCGCATACCTGAGCAGCACCATCTCAAAGACTGCGACCCCTTGGTCACTCCTGGCCCTCGCGATGGTCGTTGTCGGCTTGGGGGTCAAGGCCTCAATAGTTCCCTTCCACACTTGGCTGCCTGACGCACACCCTGCGGCTCCAAGCTCGATAAGCGCCATGCTTTCAGGCGTCGTGATAAAGACGGGCGTATACGGCCTCGTCCGCGTCATGCTGATGATATTTGCTCCAGCAGCATACCACTGGCACATCGTCCTGGCGGTCTTCGCCGTCTTGACGATGACCGTGGGCAACGTCATGGCCCTCCTTCAGTCCGACCTGAAACGTCTTCTAGCCTTCAGCAGCATCAGCCACATAGGATACATCATCTTTGGGCTCTCAGCGGCAACACTCTACGGACTGACTGGAGGCCTCTTCCACATCATAAACCACGCCGTGATGAAGGCCCTCCTCTTCCTCTGCTCAGGCGCATTCCTATTCGCTGTTGGGAGCCGAAACCTGAGCGACCTAGCCGGGATAGGGAGGAGGATGAAGGTGACCGGACTAGCCTTCATAGTCGGTTCCCTCGCGTTGGCAGGTGTACCCCCCCTCAACGGGTTCCAGAGCGAATTCATGATAATACTTTCAGGGATACAGAGGGGCGCCGCTGACAGCGTGTGGTACTGGCTCTCCGCAATAATGGTTCTGAACGTCCTATTCTCAGTCGGCTACTACCTCCGCATAATCCAGACGATAATACTCAGGGAGCCAACCGCCCTGACCTCAACCTCAAAGGAGGCGCCCGCACCGATGCTATTCTCAATTGTGATACTGGCCATCCTATGCATCGTGATAGGAGTCTACCCAGGGCCCTTCGTCGACCTGGCGAACCAGGCGGCCCAGGCAGCCTTCAACCTCGACGGATACGTCAAGGCAATACTGGGCTAACCATACGACACCAAACCTCACCGGCCAGAAAATCCAGATCATAGGTAGCGAACCGCATGCCAGTCCTCTAGGACGCGCCGCGACAGCGCCCCCTAACCTACCCCTGCACGCCACGCCGACGCAAGACCCCCCTAGGGGGGTGGGGGGTGGGTCCCCCTCTCAAGACAGAAAACGGAAAATGCCGGACAGGTGGGTGAAACAATTCGCAACCCACCAGCCAGTACAGCTCACAGGTTCCCAGAATCTTAAGATCTGTGCAGAACCCGCAAGAATCAAAACCCAGCAATCCATCTATTTGATCAGCAGGCCCTCGACAACATCAACTATGAGCCTCAGCGTCTCCTCAATCTCCGGGGAGAGACCCTCACCAAAGTCCGTATTCTTGGGTTGAACCGCAAGAAGAGCAACTTTAGCGTGCGTCTGGCCTACTAGATAATCTGTGAAGACCCTCAACGGCAAGGTGTGTGTAGACAAGGCCATACCGACTATCTCCTCAGGAGATACCAGTCTAACCGAGCCGGAACTCAACCCGATATCTGCCGCGTCAACTATCAATATGTGAGACGGAAGGAACCTTCTAATAGGCCCAACATAAGTCTCCGGGACAGCGCCGCAATCGATGGCCATAACGTTTCTAGGCAGCTTCCCAAGTCTTCCAACCAGCGCCACCCCGAGGCCGTCGTCACTCCTCAGAGAGTTACCGACGCCGGCGATGACTAGGCGTCGACAATCCGTCAGCCACCCAACCAACTTCGTCTGAAGAGCTCCTGAATCCAGCTGCAACACCACCGCGCCAAGGGCCACGAGTCTTGAACTAGACAATCCTCTGGCAGGTCACTACTGGATGCGGACCGACCTCACACAGAAGATGAAAAGGAAACATTTCAGACCAGTCTTGGTTACCGGACCTCATCCTTGAGCTTCACATAGTCCTCTTCCCGGTCGATATCCAGAAGGATCTCCGCGGAGTCAACCTCAACGGTTTCAACATCCTCCGCATATTTCTCCAGAAGCCTCCTCGCCCCAATATCCCCAGAAAGCGACGCAAGCTCCTTCAGGTACTTCCTGGAGAAGATGACCGGGTGGCCCTTGACCCCTCTATAGACCGGTACCACAATCCCTGATCCGGAAGAGAGGTATCTATCAATCAAGAGGTTGATGACTTCCGGCCTTATCAGAGGTTGATCAGCCAGGGCTATCAAGAAAGCCTCCGCCGCGGAGCCGGCGGATAACACTCCACACCTTATCGAGGAACTCATCCCCTCAAAGTAACGTGGGTTGACAGTAAATTTGATCCTTTTATCCCTGAGGAGAAGTGAACCTCTCAGTCGCTCAGCATCGTACCCTAGGACTATGATGAGCTCACCAATCCTCGAGTCCAGCAGCCTCTTAACGGTCTCTTCGAGGATTGTTGATTGCCCAAAGCTGAGAAGCTGCTTTGTCCTCCCCATTCTCCTTGACTCGCCCGCGGCCAGTAGGATTGCTGAGATCAAGGGTGACCAGCCGAGATGGACTTGGCGGCCTTGCCTTTTAGGCCCAGCGTCCTGATGGCTTCTAGGACGCCCACACCTATGATTATCGATCGGTCCGCAATCTTGAAGCAGTATTCTCTCCGGTCTCTCGGATCGACGTCTCCAAGCTTAAGGCCGTTCTTTATCACAGACCCGTCTCTCATTATCCCCCTCAGGACACCAGCAACACTCGCCTTGACTTCTAGACCGCCGACCTTGGCCACCGCCTGTCCCGCCTCGACGTGCTCACCGATCTGCACCAAGACCTCCAGCACACCGTCCCTTGGAGCCCTCAAGACCCTCTCGTGGGTCATGCCCTCGATACTGCAGGGGGTCCCGTGGTCAGGTTGAGCGGCTCCCTCGTAGATCGGCCTACCCAGACTTGGGTCCTCACTCGTCTCTATGACGGCGTGGACGTCCCTTCCAGCCTCAAATCCAGGTCCCAAACCTATCGTCATGGGGGCGTCTGTAATCTTGGTCCCAGTATTCTTCTTGGCCATTATCGCGTCGACCAATACGTCAGGCTTGAGCTTACGAAGAATCTCTGCCTCTGGATCGACGACAACCGCGATCTTGCCCTCCGCAATTGTAGCCTCGACCTCTGTCGGGGCGGTTCTCTTCGCCCTCACACCCTCGACTTCCCATTCACCTTCATAGACAGCCTCCGAAAAGGAAACCCCCCTCCTCTCAGTCGTCGGTCGCTGAACCTCCGTCATGACGACTCGGAACCCGCTTCTGAAGAGGGTGTGAGCCACACCCGTTGCAACATCGCCTGCTCCTCTGATGAGGGCTGTGGGTTGCGTCCTCAAGCTAGCCTCCACCCCTTCCAAAAGGACAGGTCGGGTAAGCGCATACTTTACATCTCAGGCAGAGTCCGCCGTGGCCCAAGGCCACTATGTCTTTATGGGTCAGGGTTTCACCGGCCAGAATCCTGGGAAGCACCAAGTCGAGGATGGTAGTATTATAGTACATTGCGCACGCAGGGATGCCGAGCAGTGGGGTCCCGTCTATGTAGGATATCATGAACATGAATCCCGGCTGAACCGGGGCCCCATACTTCTCCACCGAAGCCTTCGCCTCCAGGGCGCTTCTGAGCGTCACGTCATCGGGATCAACCGCCATACCTCCGGTGGCGATGATCAGATCCATGCCCCGCCCTTTCATCCTCGTTATCTCGTTCACAATCCTCTGCGTGTCATCTGGGACATAGACGACCTTCTTGACTGCGGAGCCGAGCTTACTGATCTTCCTCTTCATCACCGGACCAAACTCGTCTCTTATGATCCCGTGGTAAACCTCGTTTCCAGTAATTATCAAGCCGACCCTGTTCTTCCTGAGCGGAATCACATCGATGATGGGCCCACCACTCCGACAGATCTCCATCACCCGTCTGATCTTTTCCTCCTCTATTATGAGCGGGAAGATCTTTGCGACAGCAACCCTATCCCCAGCCTTGACGAGGCGGTTTGTATGCTGCGTGGCGACTCCAAGACCGTCTATCTCATTTATCTCCTCCAGCCTCTCGACCTCAACCTTGAGGATGCCACCCTCCCCGGCTGTGATGGGCACGCTTCCTTCATTCGGTGTCTGTGTTCTTACGTTTGGCCCTGAGACTGCCGAGGCAAGCCTTCGCGCCCCCTCCTCCTCGTGAAGCTCTCCAGGTTCAAGCTCAAGAATGTACATGTGCTCTTTACCTGTCTTACGCAACTCCCTCAGGTCCCTTTTGCGAATGACGTGTCCTTTCTTGAAGAGAGTCCCCTTGTACTTCCCACGCCTAGTGATTCTGGTCAGGTCGTGACTCAACACCTTGCCAACGGAATCTTCAAGTCTGACGACGCTCTTTCTCACTCCCACTCACCGGTCATGACTTGCCTAACTGTTCTAACTCTCCCTCATTCATGATCTCAATTCGACTGGGCTCGATAGACGGTTTCCAGATGAGAACCTGGCAATACACTCTGACGGTCATGAATCAATCAGTATCAGTCTCCGTCGATTCTAAAGCGATGCGTTGAACTATCTTGGTGATTCTTCTGTTGATCTCTCCAACAACCTTGTATAGGTGGTATAGGATTGCAAAGAGCACGATTATAGAGAAAGTTGTAACAAACTGTATTGGTGTGGCCATCCCCAGAGCGGAGGTCGCCGAGAGATATATTCCCGGATAGATTCCAGTAAACATGAGTCCAAGCCAGATGACCATCCATACAAGGAAACTCGTAGCCCCTATCCTCTTCCTCCTATACTCCCTAAACGTATATGCAGCCATGGCTAGACCCAGTAACATGGCGACCAGTCCATAGGGCTCCAACATGAGACTCACCGATTTGACTCTCGCTACTTAGGCTTTAGCGTATTATAAAGGATCTTCAACGCATCCTTAGCTCCTGCCCCACGAATACGCTTCCTGAAATATACAGTCCTTATGGGGACTTCCATTATTCTGAAACCTTTCCTAGACGATAGAATCAACATCTCAGTTGCCCAGCGATAGTCTGTTGAACTATGACTGATCGCTTCAGCCACACCCCGCGAGAGAGCACGGAACCCCGACTGGGAGTCGTTGATCACCACGCCACATGCTAACGAAGCAAATCTTGAAAGAACCTTATTCCCTATCTTCTTGTAAAGCGGCATCGCCGCCTTTCGAGCGGGCAATCTTGAACCTACAACTATGTCCGCCTTCTTCTCCAGCAAAGGAGCGACCACTGCCGGAATCTCATCTGGATCATGCTGTCCATCCCCATCTAGGGTCACAATGATCTCTGCGCCACGCTTCAAAGCCGAAGAAAAACCGGTCGACAGAGCCGCTCCAACCCCTAGTCTTGAGACGTGGCTAATCACTTTTCCTCCAGCCTCTTTCGCTCTGTTTCGCGTCTCATCATCGCTTCCATCATCAACAACCAACACCATGCTGCAGTATTTCTTTGCCCCTTCCACCACAGCACCTATCGTCGATTCCTCATTGAATGCAGGGATGACGCAGACTACCCGCAATCTGAATACACCAAACTTACCAGACATCTCAGCATGGGCTGGCCGATTACTCTCTACTTAGACGGGCCCCAAATATCTTGCGACAGAACGCGGAACGCCAGACTCTAAGACGGAACATAGTTTAGACACCGCAAAGAGTAGCAGAGCGAAGCAAGCAAGACCACAAGCATAAAGAGCAGTCGGCAGAGTCCGGCCAATCGACCATTAGACCTCGTGATCCCTTGCGATGCCATAGCCACACCGAAGACCGCTGGAAGCTGATATGGAACCATGTAGAGAAGTCTCCACTGCCACCAAGAGCCTACAAAGAGCAGAGGAGTCGAAGTTACTAGAAGTATTGAAGAAAGTAGAAGGCTGACATGCTGGCCGAAACGTCTTGAAAAAACCAAACCTATGATCGCGATCAAGATTATTGGCGGATTTGCTATGAACCCACCGACGTAATATCGGACCGTGAACGCAACGGCAGAGGGGAAACTTGTGAAGTTGTTGAGGCTTATCGCAGCAATACCCTCACTTGATAGGTGAATGAACTCCCCCGTGAGAAAGAGTGATGCCGCCAACAACAGTATCATAAGATTCATGCCAACAACAAGCAGACTGGACTTTATAGCCGGGCCTCTGGGAGAAGTGCCGTGAGTCGCGAGGCTCAGGAACAGGCTGAGCATAACAAAAACCATGAGAGAAGCCAATGTGACTGCCCAAGTCCAAGCGTGTGTCAATAGAATCGCGAAGCTAACGAGCGTTGAGAGCAAAATATTTGGCCACGAAGGCTTATGCCACATCCGCAGTAAAAGGCCGAGAAAGAGTACGACCCATCCTAGGGCAAGCCAATTTGCAAATATGCCTGCGTAGACCCCGACGGTCGTGGTGATAGAGAACAGAGCCAAGAACGCAGACAGCGAGGCTAAGACGTCGTCGCGCGTAATACTTCTCATCAAGAAAAAGGTTGCAACTCCCAAGAATGCGGCTGGAACCGCAGGGCCGATCTTAACAACGAATTCAGGGGTAAAAGAGGTCAGGGCCATTATGACGTATAGTATCAGCAAGTAAGGCATCCTGCTTGAGGCACCATAATCCGACATCACATGGCTGAATCCAGACGGCCCTGAAATATCCAATAAGTTCTGGTAATACCATGGTGTATCAACTCCAATGAGTCTGGCGCTATAGAAGTATGGATAATACACAAGAAGCAGCGAACAACCTATGATTGCCGGAATCGTAATATATGCAACATACCTAGACTTTCCCAAGCATCTGTTGCGTATCCCATTGTTGCTGGTTGGGTCAAGACCTTTTTCCCGCACTCCTTCATGACCAAGAAAGGCAATCTTTCCAGACTGGGCCTCGCCTGAGAGCCTGCCGATTTTCTTGTTGATTGCTTTGGTGAGGGACTTTAGGCAAGGAACCCAAAGCCACGAGAACATCAAGACGACTAGAGCAGGCAAGGTTAACGGGTATAGGAGACCGAACACGTCCGTTTCCAATGAAGGAATGATCCACCTGGGCTCACCGTCGAAAGGTGCATGTGGATTGAGGATATTGAAGAGCCAACCCGCAGCAGAACCCACCTCTATCACAAACGCTATTGTGAGTAGTGACGTGATGAAGCCTAGAGCCGACTCTTTCTGTTTCATAACAAAGCCGCCATCACGATATAGAAGAGGAAAGAAAGCAGTCACAATCGCTGAGAGCATTCCGAGAAACGCCCCACTAAACTCCCGTCCCGAAAGATGAAGACTGAGGGAAGTGAGCATAAAGAAAATCGGGAGAAGAGTCACATGGCGTTCAAGGAGCTTTCTGTTTTGGAGTGCTACCCAAGCTACCGCCAAGGTCACAGTCGCGAGCAACCAGATCAACTCATCGATCCTTGGGCCGAAGACCTGGAGCCGAACAACCCTTGGGGCATACCCAACGTAAGATTCTATTGCAACTGAACTGGTGAGCGCGGGTAAACTGAAGAACAAGGTTAGGGAACAGAGTATTGGTATCAGGCCCCGCAAGACTCTCACATGCCCGAATCGGAATCCGAGAAAAACCGTTGTCGCCAGCGCCAAGCCGTATAGTGAAAAGACCATGGTTGCTACGTCAAGTCTCGCAGCGGCTGTGGGAGTCACCGTCACCGAAACCGTCATACTGGTTGCCTCTGAATACAGGTCGTCTCCGAGAAAATGGGCTCGAACCAAGAGTTCCCCTCGAAATCCTGAGGGGACCTCTAAGAATGATTCTGCCGTACCATTATCGAAGGTTCTAGCTTCTGTGAGCTTCAACCACTCATTTCCAGATCTATACTCAAAACTTACAAGCCTGCCTCCCACCCCCTTGAGGGAGCCGTCCAGCAGCTCGACATTAAGGAGGACCTTCTCGCCCGCAGACGCGGCTTTTGGCGTAGCATGTATATCGAGAGAGGTGTACCTTGAAGCATCTGTGACTTGAAGTAGAGAACTTGGGGACTTCCTTGTTTCGTAGACACGCAGGTCCTCTCTGAAATCTTCTGACAGTCTCACAGACCCATTCTCAATCAGTTGAATATCCGTCACAAAGGCTTCAACACTCAGCTTCTGTCTATCGGTCTTGCCAATCCCAATATATGAAAGAGTGAAGCCTTCCGACCTTGCGGGATATTCTGGACCATTCTCACCAACCGGCTCCCCGTCTATATAGAATTCAGCCGAGTTCCCGTGAACAACGGTTGCTAGGAGACACCACTTTCCGGGAACCCATCCTTCCTTCCTCGTCACCGCTGCTGATGAATCCATGAATGGGTAGTAGAACAGCACACTTCCATCATTAGCGAGCCTGAAGGAGTATCTCAATTCATGATTCTGAACGTAGTCGCGGTATCCTCTCAAGTCTATTTGAAGGAGAATTCCCGCTGGGTACGACTGAGAACTCAAGACTTTTACTAGAGCTTGAAATTTGATAATGTTCTGATTCACAGTCACGCTTGGGATGGCACGGCTTATGTAGGCATATTCATCAGGACCTGAAGCCGAGATTAAGAGAGCGCTTTCTCCTCGAGGGGAAGCCTGTGTCTCACCAGCAACTTGTCCAAACAGAGTGGGCGCGATGACAGTCAGCGCAATAATGACTGTAACTACATGTTTCTGCATAGTATGCACAGACCAATGGCTGGCCGCGTCTCTGGCGACCTGAAGTATCAGACTGATCGTCTAATAAACCTGAAGGTGGTTCAACGCTAGAATAACAGGAGACTGAATATTCATTACTTCTTCAGGGCGATATTTCCAGTATGTTGGGGGAGACTTCACTTACCGAGGGGAGATGAATCTCCGGTCTGCACATGAGCGACGTCATATCTTGTCTTCCACCGCTTTGCAAGTAAACCGGAGATCTTCAGGGAGGGAAGCAAAGCTACGAGAAGACCTGTTGTAGACGCTAAGCCTGCAGTGAAGACTGTGAGAAGATAGCGCGGAGGTTCAAGGAGATCTGTTACGTTCATTTCTTCGAGGACAAGATAGGAGAGGCAGAATATCCAAAACGTGAGTAATGGCAGCATTCCTTTTCTGCTGACGGACCGTTTAGTCACGATTGTAGCCAGCACCAACAGAAGGGTAGCCCAAGGGAGAATATAGAAGAGCCCGATGAGGGCCGCTCCAGATGCTATCGCGGCTATGGGCCCTAGAGGTTTGAGGTTTGCAAGATCTGCGTAGGTCGCGTCCGTGAGACCCATCGCTAGTGTGAAAGGCGCCGTCACAGTATACGAGAGATCTCTGGGCCCCTTCACCTCTTCATAGAGTGATGAAGTGGAGTTGCTGAATACTCCAGCCAACCTCTTGAATTTCAATACGCTCTGACTGACGGCAACACCTTGTGGTTCGCTTGCAGCTCCGCTGTGAGAGGCGTCTCCGGGCCACACCGCCCTTATTTGAAGCATACCTGTTACGTCAGGTTCCCAGTCATATCCATATTGCCCAGTTGTGTCTGTCTGAACCTTGCACAGGGGTCTCCATGGCTCGCCGCTGACCCTGTATTCGATCGTAACTTCAGCCTCGATAGGCGGTGTTATCTTTCCCTCTATTCGCAGTATTCCTGTAGTCAGAAGATTGGCTGTTGATACACTGCAAGACAATTGGGCGGATTGCTTTTGATTGGTGAATACTGCAACAAGTTTCCCTGGTCCTGATAGTCGAGCTGGTGGCGTAATCACTTTTCCTTGCTGATCCTTCCAATGCTCTAGGAAAAGCTCTTCCTTCATAAGGTGAATCTCAGGCAGGGTGACGCTGAAGTTCAGCAACGAACTCTCTTGAACCCAGTCTTGGATGCTGTGAGGAACCTCGGAGGGCACCCCAAGATCGTTCAGTGTGTAGATCACTCTTGTTCCTTCAGGCAATCCTTCGGTCGTAAGAGTAACTCTAAAGAATCTGTTCCATTTTGCACTGACAGTCTTGGGGCCGTCCATTATCACTGTTGTAGAGTCCCCGTCCGTCTTAACATCGCCAGACCACCCTTCGAAGACATACTTCACCTCATCATTCTCTACCGTCGCTGGTGTAGGGATTGAAACAGTCTCACCTTCACGATACCATCCCCCTCCAGAAACTTTCGAGTATGACGACTCTATTGTTAACAGGAACTCCTTAGAGTATTCTGCAGAGAGAGTAGCATTTGATCTGATGTCTATGGTGAGCGGGTTTGATGTATTACCGTCTGACCAACGGTTGAACACCAGTCTTACACCGTTGCTTTCAGTGGTGCTGTTTTCCAAACCTATCGTGTGAATCCCTTTATCCAGAGCTACGCTAAGTATGGAGTCATCTTCTCTTTTGAGGGCGAAACCATCAACCCGAAGAAGACTGACCTCTTGTTGTGTATTGACAGTAAGCTGGTAGACATCACCCTTCATTCGCCAAGTTGCGTTGAGCTGCCTCTGTTCAAGGACGTAATAGTCGTTCAGTCTCAGAGCGTGGCCTAGGAGAACCTTGCTACTGTCTCGCATATCCATGTATATGATACTGAAGTAGTAGTCGCCTGAGTCGCCTACCAAGAGGGCCCAGAGCTCATTCCATCCAGACTTTGGATTGACTGTGTTACGTAGCGCGTACAGCTTAAGGATTGAAGGAGCGTCTTTGAAATAGCCTCTGTCGCCGACTATGAACAAGTCTGGCCCGGTTGCGAAGAGCCTATTCTCTATCTTGCTCTGGGGGGTGAGGGACAATTGGGTCACGGGAACATTCCTTGTAGAGGACGGTGTCTTCGTGACCAGACTCCTGCCCTGGTAGAGGACCTTCTGGTATGTTGCAGATTTATACTCGAATATTCTTGCCTCAAAACTCGTCGATCCATTGGCGAAGTACAAGAAGGCTATGCAGAAATTGGTGCTCGTGACGTTGGCAAGGAAGAAGGCGTCCATATTCTTCTCAATCCAGAAGAGGTGTTTCCATGGGGTGAAGTAGACTTTGGAACCTGCAATCTCGATTGTTCCCCCATTCTCGTTTACCGAGATACTCTCTCCATTATAGTTCTCACCCGTAACATTGAAACTGACAATTTGATTAACGGAAGACCCACCAAGTGTGGGGAGAAGGGGTTGGTCGTCTGCCTTTTCTCCATAGGTTATACATTGAACAGACTTGAATTCGGACATGTTCTGAACAGATGCCAAAGTGATGCAAATGCACAGTAGAATAATCCTGAAGCTCGATTTCACATAGGCTTGGGGGCTCATTCCTCTAGCTCCACTCTCAGGTTTTCACAACGTGTCTCCAAATGTCATACAAATAGGGTTTGGATGAGAATCTGGCAAGACTGACAAGTTGAAGTGACCAGCATTCACAGATAGCATTAAACTCAAGCCTCTCCAAACATCCTGTTTGGTTCTGAAGACTCGTTAGCGAATTTGCGGCATCGGCGTGGAGAGAGTTTGTTTTATTGAGATTCTTCTGTCGATGGTGAGTGTGAAAGCCGTATCTTCGGAGGTCACTGATATTCTGACGAGTCTAGACTTATCTATGTAGGATTGTCCAACATTGAAAGCTGCGTTTCTCAGGCCCGGCGTGGAAGGGTCTGCGTCAATCACTCTGACCATCCCATTGCCTGGAGCGAGTTTCTCATCAACGTAACTTATGAGGACACCCTTTTCCGGTAGGTACGTGTCGAAACCGGATTGAAGCCTAACCTCAACAAAGTAATACCTGCCTGAAGTGATCGGCAGTATTACCGCTTGAACATTTTCACTAGGAACCTCAAGCGGCGTTA
The DNA here is from genome assembly GCA_964480955.1 of uncultured Candidatus Bathyarchaeia archaeon. Lineage (GTDB taxonomy): Archaea > Thermoproteota > Bathyarchaeia > 40CM-2-53-6 > RBG-13-38-9 > CAYZRW01. The sequence goes on from CAYZRW010000009.1 coordinate 40,395, forward strand.
AGGTGACTTCTTCCAAGGACCCGGAGTATATCGTTCTAGTCCTGACCCGCCAGCCTAGCGTGATCTTGCTCCAAGCACCTGGGTGGGAAGGACTTGATCCTGGTGGTTCACCGTTGCGCAGGCCGGTGTCCATAACATCCCAAGGCCCCATGTATTGGCTCTTGAGGCTACTGGCTGGATACAGATCCGGAAGGCCGAGGCTGTGCATAAATTCGTGGGCATAGACACCTAAGGGATTCTTGCCCCCAGCCTCCTCCTCAGGAACAACTATCACTTTATTTATTATCAGACCGTCAGCATAGAGGGGCGGCCTGATCGTCAAGTATCCCGACCAGAGGTCGCTTAGGGCGCCCGTGGTCTCCTGGCCTTTTCCGGCGTGTATGACCATTATATGTTTGTAAAGATTGAAGTTGACCAAACCATTTACTGCATGTATAGAGTCGCAGACGAGCCTCCTCACCTCGACGTCTATGAAAGGCCCGAAGTCACGCCCGTAGGACGAGGTGTCGTACGGAAGCTTTACCCAATCAGTGACTTCCCCAACAACCCATGCAGCGTCATAGGAGACTTCTTTAATGTACCTGTTTAGGTCTTCAAGAATGGCTTTTGCAACCTCGTCTCTGGTTTTCTTGTGATCTAGATTCTTGAACTCAACGAGTATAACGACGATGGATTGAGACCCCGAAGCCCAAGATGCGTCATTAGTGTCAACAGTGGCGGTGGGTGAAGCGTTCGCGTAAGCTTCACTAAGCGGATACTGGACTAGAGGTATTATGATTAAGACTAGAAGCTTGAGCGCACTGGAAATTGACATTTGTCTATTTCTGCCTCTACACAATACGTACTTCTAGGCCGTGAGTCAGTAGTTCTGGCGGCCGAATACTTTCAAAGTCTTTTTCGTAGAGTCTGCTGGTGTTAACGGTACAATTTTATAGATTCTCCATGCCAGCTATGACTAACGTACACGAAGTTTTGGTAACTGCTTGGATCTACCAAGATTCTCTTGCGGAACCTACCGATATTCCTTCTTCGTCTTGCGAGGAGCACTCCCACGCCCGAGTGGATCCTCCCAGGGCCGACTCTGCAAATCTTAAATTAGGTTCTTCACAATGTACTTGTGACGGTCTAGACCAAGAATGCAACTTATTCAGACGGGAATGAAAGGACTGGATGAATTGCTTGGGGGCGGTCTCCCAGAGGGAAAGTGTATTCTCGTAGTTGGCAGCCCAGGATCGGGAAAGACTATTCTGTTGATGCAGTTTCTCAGGAGCGGTGCTATGGCGGATGAGAGGGGGCTATATGTTGCGATGGACGAGACGCCGGAGCAGGTCAAATCCAACCTATCCGGTTTTGGCTGGAATCTTGATGAGCTTGAAGGGGCCGGTAAACTACTCTTCTTGGATGCAACGATGCTGAGGAGTGGAAGTATCCGTAGAGGTTCAAACAACCTTTTGCTGGGGACTGAAGAGATCGCGTTGGAGCCAAGGATGACAGTTAAGTCGCTAGTTGGTACCATAATGAGGATCATCAAGGAAGAAGACATCCAAAGAATAGCTGTAGACCCGATAACTTCCATAATATTGCATTACGATGAGCCCTACAAGAAGAGGCGGGCGATGTTGATGTTCTTCGACTCGCTGATAGAGTCTGGCTGCACAACACTAGTTACCACAGAACTCAGGACTAGCATGTTGAGGAGAGCTTTCCAGCTGGAGGAATTCCTATCTCAAGGAGTCATCTTGATGCATAGTTTTGTGCACGCAGGAAATGTTGTCAGGGCTATACAGATAGAGAAGATGCGTGGAATCCCCCATGATACCCAGCTCAGGCCTTACCAGATAACATCAAAAGGCATTGAGGTTTATCCTAAGGACCGTGTCTTTTGAGTGAACTCACAATCTTGACTTGCCTCATGCCTCCCGCACATAGCGTGGTTTTGTTGCCCTAAAGATTATCCCTCTGTCGCCGTCAACCGAGAATTCTGTCCAACGCTCAATATGTCTCTTCTTCAGCTTCTTGATGCGTAGCCTTCTCTTACACTCACCTGCCTCTTCGGTTGATGAGATCTCGATGACGCAGTCTGACGCCGCCTCTACCGTGTTCAACCCTTCTCTACCTATTCCGGTTCCTAGAGTATAGAAGAAACGACCGTCAACCCCTTTGGTCTTTGCACCAACCGAATGGACGAAGTTTGCAATGTACTCGTCCCTAAGCATTGTGAAGAGCGGCGTCAAGGAGTCTAGGAACACATCGGTATTCTGGCCTAGCTTCTCGAGGCATGCTGAGACCTGGACTCCGAGACCTGTCAGGTCTCCAACAGCAGGGGTTCTATGCTCTTCCGGAGACTCGCGTCCTCCAGATGCGGAGTAGCAATCTATGAATATGAGTCTTGATGTTTTCTCATACTCTTCCAAGTTTGGCTCAAAGACCTTTAATTCCTTTCTGATGTTCGAAGGGAAGTCAAGGTTTGTGATGAAGACGCATGGGTCTCCACCCCTTAAGGCCTTCATGAGTAAGTGTTTTGCAAGGACAGTTTTGCCCGACCCAGTAGGACCCATTATCATAACTGAGGATGAAGGAGGTATCCCGCCACCAGTTAGTGTATCAAAATAGTTGAAATCATACTCATGCACTCCTCTTCTCCTTCTCTTGACCAACGTTATGGTTGAGCCTGAAGCCATGAGTATCAGGAAGATTCCAAGTGCAGAGTTCAATATCCAGGGCTTGATAACGCGCTGTTCAATCTCCCGACTTACATCTGAGGACAAGTGCAACGTAATCTCTTCCGAAGTGGGCAAGGTCAAAGCGAGAACTGTGAAATTGTACTTTACCTCAACAGAGTATTCTGATTCGGGGAGTTGCGAGAACCGAACTTTGCCTTCACCGGAGGTTCTTCCTCCACCTACTATAGAACCTCCCTTGGAGAGGGTGACTGTTGCTCCCTCAACTGGAAAGCCGAGAATATCCCGTGTAGAGACCTCGAGGCTGTAGACTTTGCATTTGAGCCGGATCGTCGCGTCTTCTGTGGTGTAGTGGATGGTTCTGTTAACGACGGCCTCCTTCCATATCACGATAACTTCATGCAGTGTTTCTCGTGACTTTGGTAGGAGGGCCCTCGCCCAGCCTTCCGAGTCAGTTCTACCCGTCCAAATACGGTTCCCCCCAATAGATATTGTGACGTTGGCGCCAACTATCGGTTCATCATATGGATCCGTCGTCTGCAAATCAAGAACGTTGAAAGCCCGCTTGATCGGCAGGGCAACATAGGTGGCTGTCCCCTCCTCGTCCCAGAAAATCACCAGTGACGACACATCAGACCTAGGAATGATGGAGAATATGATTGTGGATCCTTCGCCGAATGTGTGGATTATCGGAATGCCAAGAACATACTGATTGATTTGGTTATCTACTGGAAGGGCTACAACGGCGCTTGAAACCCGCGTGCTACCTCCCTCGACGTTAACTTCACAAAGTGAAACGTTTAGCTGGACCACTCTTTTCACAGGTGACCGTAGGTAGAGTCTGTAGTTTACTGAGCCCTCTATACTAAGCTCCTGAACGAGAGATGGATATAGGATGAAACTGATCTCCTTGTCTAGAATTGTGGATCTTCGCTGCCCGTAAGGTGGAGCAGTGCTCAGTATCTTTCCGCCCTGAACGCCAACAGTATTGTCTGTGTGCGCATACAGGATTACCATTTCTGTCGAGTCGAGTCTCTGCTCCGCTGCAGTCTTGTCGATGAAGGAGCCTACAATAACTAGGGATAGGAGCAGTAACGCTAGAGACCCTCGTGTCAACGATGTGCTCCTCGCAGGAAAACATCACTCTTCCAGATTGAACCTACCCTGATTGCACCTTTTTCCACATCATTCCACGTTCAAGTATTTCTGAAGGGAAGCTATCTTCTTGAATCTATCATTTTAAGGTAGTCTATGATGAAGCAGGACAGCACGAATACTAAGACAACCAATTTTGTTGCGAAGACTATGTTTATCGGGGTCATGTTACGCAGAGGCCAGGGATTCACGATTATGTCAGGATTCTGGAGCCCTTGCACGGAAAGTGCCGCCGACCAAACCACGATGTGGTAGATCAATTCGAAACCGCTTGCCAGTACCCCCAGCCATGCTATGGAGTACAGTACTCTTCTAACGTCGGGGAGCATCTGCTCGAAACGTCTTATTGATGACGGCGTATACAGACCAAAGACGAACCATAGGAAGAAGGAGAACATGAATATCGTTATCGGTTTCATGTAGAGTCCCGGCAAGACCTCAACCTGAACAAGCACTAGGTTGTCACCGACGATGTATGGCGGTGCAGCTTTCACGGCATAGACGATCATTACAAGAATAGCTGTTGTGCCGAATATCCAGGAGAAGAGTGAGTACATGTAGTCTGTTATGCGCTTTACCTTTGGAAGGATAAAGATTGACACCATGATGCTTCCTCCAATGAAGATGATGTAGGCTGGTGCAGGGGTCAGTGCTAGGATAATGGCGCAAACAGCCAGTACAACTGCCACATGCCATAGATCTGAGTAAAGATCGCTCCTCTCAGCGAGGGACACCTTGAGACGTTTAATTAATCCCAGATCTCTCACCCTCTCGCCAGTTAGCTCGACTCCAGATTGTTGTCGAAGGTTATAAAGTCGGTTGCTATTTGAGCACTCTGCCAGCTACATCGAATGAGTCCGGCTTGGCTTCGACATGAAGTTCTTTGTAGTAGCCAGCGTAATTTCCATAGGTCACCTTTGTTGCCCCAGATATAAGGATGAGAGATAGGTCGTTGGGTTTTTCCCAACCGGCTTCCAAGTATTGATGGGCAACATCTATCTCAATGTTGGACCATTGATTGAGGGGCGCGGGCACAATTACGATTCTGTGGTTTCGAAGTTGGTAGACTTCTTCAGGGCTGTCTGCGAAAATGAACCATATCAGGTGTGTTCCGTCGTTGATTTCCAGCCCGAATACGTTCCGAGGTTCCTTCGAAACAGGATCTTGGACAAAGCTGAAGGTTGGGTAAACCCGCATTCCTATCCGTGACCTGAAAAGCCTTGATACAGCCTCTCCTCTGAATGTCTGTTTGACGTGGATAGTGGCCCAGCTATAGGTGTCATTGGCTCCATCCTGGTAGACATGAAGCCCAAGGCATTCCTCACCTTCTACCACATCATGACGTATGAAGGTCATGTCGTTCGGGCCCTCGGTGTAGGTTACCTCCCATAAGAAGGGTCTGTAGCCTCCGGTCATGGGGTCTCTGGTGAAGTACTTGAATTTCGGATTGAGGATCAGAGGGTAATCGTTACTCTTGCCGTAGCTTTGGTAGAATGATACTCCAACCATTGCTGAGACGATTAGAAGGGATAGTAGTGCCAAGGCTGAACGTAGTTTGGAACTCAATTTGACTCCTCCTTCTGGTATATCTGATACCAAGTTACAGCCGCGGCCAAGCATATCGGGATCAAATAGATGAAATAGTTTTGAAGCCCACGGGGCGTAAACCACATTATCACTGCTGGGAAAGCCCACAGCGCATTCTTGAGCTCCGTAAAGTAAAGGTTGTAGTTGATCAGAAGAAGTAGGAACACGGCTGCTGCGAGGACTACGTAGAACGATCTCGAAAGCGGTACGAGGCCCTTCTGGGTGATGGTCGATATGCCTTGGCTGATTACTATTAGATCCCCTGATAACGGTGTTGTGACATCGGCTATCCACGATTTGGGGCTCATGAGTATGAAAAAAACGTTTGGAAGTAGGAAGGCAATGGCCGTTGCTGTGAGAAACTCCGTGGTGGGCACTAGCCTATGGTGTCTGTATTTCTTAGAAGACCTCCAGATCCACGTAACAAGGAATGGCATCAAGATCCAAGGTTCCTGCTTCACTGCACTTGCTAGGCCGTACGTGAAGCCAGCGACCAAGGGATTCTCGATATAGAACACGGTAAGGGTGAGAGGGAGAACCCATAAGAAGTCTCCTAGGCATCCTGCTGTGAAGTTTATTGCCAGATCGGAGCCGGCAAAGAATGGAATCATGATAAGAGGTTTGAGTTCTTCTGGAGATTTCCAATATAGAAGGAGGACCGTCGCTACTTCGAATACGAATGTGACCCAACGCATATCTTGAAAGCCGAGGTAGACAAAAGGCGTAAAAAATAGTATGTGAAGTGCTGGATAATTGAGATTTGTAATGAGATCTCCGTCGGGTTTCAAGGTCACATAATCTATGTCGACAGCGAACATTTCTAGGGCCTTTTGAAGATCTGAACCGTAGGGGTTCCAGGATGGAAAGATCCACAACTGCGATGCATAGTGGGTGAAGGCCATCGAATCTGTCCTGTAGACACCTTTGTACTGTACCTCTGCCACAACATAGATGCTGAATGCTGTAACAAAGATGAGCGACATCAGAGGAAGGATCTTGAGTTTCCTAAGAAATCTGAAAGATGACAAGGACATTGTGAGTAGGATCAGAGCCAGACCATATGTCACAACGCAAAGAACCACAACCTCAGGATGAGTCTCCAGCCTCCCTCGAAGCCAGTTCTGGAAGGCCTCATAGAAGAGGAAAGCTGCTGAAAAGACATAGAAGATCCTAAGAGCAAACTCTTGATATCTGGCTGAGACAAATGAAGTCGATTCCGACCTTGGACTTTCCATTTAGAATCTGGCCCCATGCATTCTTCTGGCAATGGTCTTAGAGTAGAACCACACCAATATCAGTAGACCTATGGTTGCTAGAGATAAATAGAGATAGGGATTGGCTGGATTACTGTGGAGAATTACAACGCTACATGGAGATGTTTTGATCCGAATTGACATGAAACCCTCATTCGTTGCTTGGATTGGTACCGTTTCACCGTCGATTCTTGCACTCCAGCTAGGATGATAAGCCTCCCTAACGACTAGTTCAACATCTTTCATTGAGTGGTCAATATCGACTAGTATCCTATCGGGTGCCGGCCTGTAGTATCTGACATCTGTGTTGGGAATTGAGTTCAGTCTAACCCATGAATTCTCAACAGTGTTCTTGAGCACTGTTAAGTTGCTAGTTCCGCATCTTATGAAGGCATCTTGCTTGAATGTTGAATTGGACAAGTTCTTGATGAGAGTTGAATTTGAATTGCCAATCAACACCCAACGGATCCCAAGTTCCTGATTTTTCCTGATAAGCCCTTCCCATATTCTCGTTCTGTTGCCGCCTGAGGTTTCGAGATCATTTATTCTATAATCACTAATGTTAAGCAAAACAGGTAGAAGCTTCTCTTGAGGGTACCAGCCATCCACTAAAGGTTTTCCGGCGTAGCTTGGCAAGACATATATCCACATTGGGCATCTCACCGGGAGAATTCTGCCGTATTCATTCTCCGACTTGAAATAGTCCAACAACTCCTGTGGGATCTCCGAGTTCAGCGTTGTGTAGGGTAGATGTGGGTTAACATCTTGAGTCAGTGAGTACTCAGCTTTTATTGTCGCTCCTGCAAGGATGAGAATCACTATCGTAGCGAGACCAACAGAAGATGACCTCCTGACTGAAGACCGTGAAAAAGTCCCTGCTACCTTGCCAGCAAGAAGAGCTATAGGGACTGCAAGATACAGCCAAAACCTGTGGATGTCAAGGCTCCTCCATACTACTTGGAAGATAGGAACGTTGGCCAGTGGCATCGCATAGTATCCGAGGCTGAGCCAAAAGAATACGGTGAACCATAATACCAGAAACAGATATGAGGGTTCGTTTCGTCTAGCCTTCTTTGAGACATGTAATACCAAACCCAGCATCAGAACCAAGGCAAGAACGACAAGGGTTTGCCCAATAGATTCAATCCATTTCGTAACAGGCCAACCAACCTCAAAGACTTCCATACCGAGAAAGAGCAAGATCATTGGGGCAAGCCAGGTATTCTTGCCATGACTTCTTGAAAGCCAAATGCCAATTGCAGCGGTGGCCAAAATGAAGTGAATTATCCCTTGCTCAATTGTTAGGTAGTTATACAATGAGTAGGTGAGTCTTATGAATGCAAACTCGACGTTCTTGTTGTAGAACGGGTTTTCCAAGATCTGTGAAGAAGCCTGTATGAAGTTGAGCAGCCAAGGGCTCGATATTGCGACAGCACCGACTATGACCGCTGAAAACCGAGCAAGAGTCTTGAATCTCGCAGACGAGCCTGCAAATGAAAATAACGCCAGAACAGCGATGATCAAAGACAAAAACGCCGAAAGGTGATGGATGAGAATCAATACCGAGAATAGAATTATGGATGCAACTAATGTCTGGATCACCATTCTCCCCTTCACCATCTTGGCAAGAGAGGTTAGAAAGAGGCAGGCGACCGGCAGAGCCACAACATTTGGAAACCTGTCATAGAACAGGTAGCTTCCTACAACCGTTGGGGTCAATGCAAAAAGAAGAGCCCCCCATGCAGCCTCTTCACCGTCTAGATCGAGTTCGCGACCCAGGAAGTAGACTGTCACAGGAGCGATCACAAAGAATATGGCATCAACTAGTTTGTAGGCTGTCACTGCACCTATGCCTGTGAGTGCGACTGCAAATGTCAGAAGGTAGCTCAGTGGTGAGTACAGCAGGAGGAATGGGGTCCCCCCGTACCAATCTGGATACCATGAAGGAATGTAGCCAACCGAATCATACGATTTGACCATGAATAGAATCTTACTGAGATGACTTGCAGAATCGACCCCTTGTGGAATACCTGGCGAAAACCTTGGAATGACTATGACGACGCTTGCAAGAAGAGCCGCAACAAGGGGGGCAGTCTCATGACGAAATGCTTTTCCTTCCATCTACTCGTCTTCTTCCCGCCAAGCCTACTTGAATCATCTAAGAGGTTAGATTACCCTTTACGCGGAGCCTCCTGAACATGAAAGCTGTTATGAAGATGGTTGAAGTGACAAGCAGCGGTAGCCAACCACCGAACTCTGGAATAACTACGCTGCTGTCCTTGTCACATGCTGACTGAACAGCGTAAGGACCGTACCTGCCCACTGTGCTTTTGTCAAACGCAACGGCTACAACTTGAAGGTTGTCGGGCTTGCTGTCGTGTGAAATAGACCAGTTACCAGACAAGACAATATACGAATTTGGTTTTAGAAAGACCCCCTGCCTAAACAACTGGCCCTTGTAAACAGAATTCCATTGCACACCGTCTATGTTGATTCCATTCTCTACCACGTATGCTGCAACTTCGCCACTGAAGGAATAACCGTTACGCTCAGCCACCGCAACTTGGGCATTCAGTACGCTCCCATTGGTCGAACTACTGACTGTTAACTCCACCAAGTGGACATTTCTGGAGGCTACAGACTCGATACCTGATTGTTCTACTATAGCACCACTGATTCTCGCGTACCCCCCATCATACGCGTGGGAAGGAACGAAGGTGAAGTCAAGTTCAGTTGCCCTTTCAACAGAATAGGTTGTGCTCCATATGTCTTGGAGGTGGAATACAACGAAGTGTACCATGTGACTTTCGTTCCCGGATAGTCTCTGGATAACAGACTGTTCCCTACTACATGGCTCGCACCACGTGCTCGAAAAGATCTCAATGAATACTGAGTGTGTTGATTTCTGGGACTCAACGGAAGGAATCGAGAAGGTTTGGATCAAGACCAATATAGACAAGACAGTCAAGACTGCATATGGCCGAAAGTTCGAAATCCTACCCCGTCTCCAAAGTGCCTTGCCCAGCATTAAGGTCATCCCGGTGAAATCCGCTCATACAGAGAAGCTTGACCCAGTCTCCCCAAAATACTCTGAGACTCTTAATGGGGCTTGACTATAAAAACATCTCCGGCGCACTCATATTCAAGGCAAAGACAATGAATTCCTAGGTTAAGAGTATACATGGATGAGAAGACGGCAAGTTCTCTTTCTGAGCTAGTTCAAGAAGCGGTCGAGGACCATAACCTAGTTGCGGCGTTAGTCTATGGGTCGAGGATTGCGGGGTACGCAAGGAAGGATAGCCTCTACGATTGCATGGCAATATGCGAAGAATACTCGAACGGTACAAGATACAGCCGTCAGAGACTGAGTGATCTAGCGGTTGGTATCTTAGAGGTTGATAACGAACTCTTCGCCCTTGATGTCAAGAAAGGTGCTCTGGGCGAGTTCATTGCGGGGAGGGTACTTTTTCCGTATGTTGCTCTAGAAGGGACAAGATACCTAGCAGAGAAAGAGGTAGAGATTAAGGAGCGAGTGGTCAAAGAAGAGACTGAAAACCTGGTACGCCAGTTTGGCGAGGCCTCAAGGGGCTTAGTCGTTAGGCCTGAGTATTTTGCGCTGTCACGGATACTGCGGAGGTCAAAGACCTACCCACCATTAAGGTACAGCTACCTGAACACTTTCGGACCAAACCTGCGAGAAAGAAACATGTCAAGGGTCATGCCCGGATACAGAAGTGCGATCGACAGGCTTGTCCAACATGGAATTCTTGATGAGACCAGTGAAGGATTCCTAATTAGAGACAATTTTGTCGACAAGATTCTTGCTAGGAAAGCTATTGACCGGGTTGTCAATGTCGTCGAGGTAAGTAAGAGAGCGCTATCTTCATACATGATGCATGGGAGGGCGGGTCTGGTCTCTCCTGAGATCATATCAAGAGAGGTAGCAGCCAAGATCTGGCGAGAAATACTGTTAAGGAGCTCGAACGTCCAGGTTGAGGATCCCCGAGTTCACTTATATCTCAAGACAGCCCACGGTTTGGTTTCGCTTGACGAGCGCGGGTCTATTAGAGATATTATCTTCAGAATCAGGCCCAACGCCAGGATAGTCATCACGCCCCTAGGAGGCGTTCTAAATGAGGTCTATCTGGTAGCTGCGAACGGTGAGAGGCTGGTCGCAAAGAGATTCACTGACTGGCACGGTTTTAAATGGTTCACACTCAATCTTGTCACTCTTGGAACAAAGCTATTTCGTGTTTCTGGGAGAGCAAGACTCTCGAACGAATTTGGAATGAACCATCTCTTGAGAAAGAGCGGCATCCGAGTCCCAGAGATACTATACGTAAGCATGCAGGACAGAATTCTAGTTGAGAGATACGTAGAAGGGAAGTCGATTGCCAACATTGTAAAACAGATCTTCGGACAGAATGTGTGTCCGGAAAGTCATTATGAGGACATCGCGATGATTGGAAGAAATATTGCAAAGATTCACTCATTGGGCATTCAGATAGGTGACAGCAAACCAGAGAATTTCATCAAGGATCCTACAGGAACCCTCTACATCATAGACCTGGAACAGGCACGGAAAGGAGGCGATTTGGCTTGGGACATAGCCGAGTTCTTGTACTACACAGCCCATTACGCAACAGCCCCAAGTTCAGCCATCCGTCACCTGACAGAATCCTTTATTAGCGGATATCGTGAGGAAGGAAATCCAATCCATCTGAAGAAGGCCGCTGGGCTAGGGTATCTTAAGGTTTTCTCGCTATGGGCACTACCCCAAGTCAACTACGCTGTGTCTGAGGCTTTAAGGAAGGCCTCGTAGGAACGCTATGGTCGGAAACGGGTCTTCCAAGGCCCCGTTTCACACCCTAGTATACCTGTATTAAAAGTATCACTCGAGAACAGATTGTTGAAACGTTTAACTGGAAGTCATTGATTTCGTGTTTTGTTTCATCCTGAACTACATGGAAAGAAGGAAGTTGCGGTTGCGATTCCAGAATCCAAACCGACGAATAAGGCTGGTAATATTTGACCTAGACGGTACGCTCACACGATCTCCCAACGTTTGGAGACATCTCCATATGGAGCTGGGAACATGGGAGGCTGGAAAGATATCTGCCCAAAAATATCTTGATGGCGAAATAGACTATAGAAAATGGGCTGAGTTAGACTGCGCTCTCTGGAAGGGTACGGAGTTGGCCAAGATCTTGGGAATTACATCCAGAATCAAGTACTTTGATGGTGCGGTGGAGACCGTGAGGAAGCTAAAGGAAGCTGGTATTAAAGTGGGCATAGTTAGCGCAGGCATCTCGGTGCTTGCTGAGAGGGCGGCCAAGGAATTGGGTGCAGATATTACTTTCTCAAATAGGCTCTTGGTAGCAGATGGTGCCTTGACAGGAGAGATAGAGACGAATGTTTCGATAGACGAGAAGCCCAGGATCATTAGGGATATCGCCGCCTCATTGGGGATATCTATGTCCGAGGTGGTCGTCGTCGGAGACAATGTCTTCGACATGCCAGAAGAAGCAGGACTTAAGATAACTTTCAACCCGAGGAGTAAGGAGGCTGCGGACGCCGCTGACTTTCTTGTGAAAGGCGATGATCTTAGAGAAGTCTTGTCTCTGATACTTCCAGAAGCTATGAGATAAGAGGCCCGAGCATAGAGCGCATGTTTCAGTGGTGATGTTATGCTTATCTTACAGTGCTCAATTGCATAGATCTGAAGCCATGACTCCTTCCGTCGAGCTTATTGCGTGAAAGCGAGATGAATCACGCAGTCACATTGCAGAGTTCCTATAAACGTCGACTTCCAGCGTCACGAATGCTAGACATAGCAGATACGCGTGAACACTTAACAAGAAATCAAATTGAAATGCCCAGCTGTTACTGTAAATGTAGGCTTGAGGTCTCGATAATGCCTCATAAGTTTAGGATCTATGAGTCGGACCTGCTGACAATTGAAAGCACCTTAACTCCTAGAAGAACGATCTTTCTGAGAGACATTCACTCGGTGGAGGTCTACGGGAAGAGCATAGTTCCTCCACTAGTTACTGCAATATTCATTTTGATCATTCAAGCGATCCTCTTCACCACTGCGAGAAACGTCGTATCTCTCATAGATGTTCAGGATTTGAACCATTTCACTCTGCTCGTATTGAATACTCCTATTCTTCTATGTCTTCTGCTCGCACTTCTCAGAGCCAAGTGCGTGACTGTGAGGATATCATTACGAAGCAAAGACAGACCCTCAGTTCTGCGGTTTGTGCCACGTTCTGTTGGAGAGAAGGTTGTTAAAGATATTCAAAACATGATGAAGAACGGGGAAAGAGGAGTGACAAAATAGATTGAGTGGGCCTATTGATGTTGGAACGGCTGTTCTCCTGTGGCTAGACCACAGAAGGAAATGGTTGGTGGATGTCTCACCTGGAAAGGAGTTTCACACCCATAGGGGCATCGTCAGACTATCTGAGCTAGTTGGCAAGTCCTTTGGCGACACGGTAGTAACGTCAACCGGCTACAGACTGTACATTCTGAGGCCTTCCCTATGTGATCGACTGTCTTCCTTCGAGAGACCTACGCAGATACTATATCCAAAGGACATTGGGTTTCTGATGCTGAGGCTTGACCTGGAACCCGGAAAAGTAGTTGTCGAAGCAGGAACAGGAAGTGGCGTAGCCACGGCCGCGATGGCCAATATGGTGAAGCCAGATGGTCACGTTTACTCGTACGAACTCAATACGGGCTTCCTTCGAAAAGCAGAATCCAATCTGGCCAAGATGGGACTTCTCAAGTACGTAACCTTGAGATGCTCAGATGCCAGAGATGGCTTTGCCGAGTCTGACGTAGATGCAGTCTTCTTGGACTTGGGCGATCCCTGGAACGTCGTGCCTCACGCATACACCTGTTTAAAGGGTGGTGCAAACCTCGCCTCGTTCAGTCCCACCGTAAATCAAGTCGAGAGGACTGTGATATGCCTGAAGAATGAGGGCTTCATTGATACTGAGACTTGTGAGCTGCTTCTCAGACCCATTCGGGTTGAGGAAGGAAAGTCGAGACCTGAAACACGCATGATAGGCCATACAGGATACCTGACTTTTGCAAGAAAGGCTAATAGGTGATCAGAGAGATTAGTGTTTATTTCAGGTTGGACGACACCCTTACATCTCATAGAAGCAATATCAAGGGCGGATCTCCATGCCAAAATGTGACCAATGTGCAAGAGATTTTCCGGAAAAAGAACTGAGAACCTGCGAGTATTGTAGGAAGAAGTTCTGTTCGGAGTGTTATGACAGACACATGTATTGGGAGCTGCGCCACAAAAGCTTGGCCGAGGACACGTCCAAATTGTGGAAGAGAAAGCGAAAGGGCACACAGGAGTCTATTTCATAGAACCTATTATCTCATGCTTTGACATAGGGAAGGTTAGCGATGCCGGCAAGGAAGGTCAATGTCGGAGTTGTGGGTTTGGGGGCAATGGGTTTACCTATGGCCAAGAATCTCTTGAGAAAAGGTTTCGACGTGAGTGTATTCGACATTAGAGACGAACCTATGGAGACTCTCAAGTCACTTGGAGCCAGGATTGCGCATTCACCCAAAGAAGTTGGGGCAACATCCACTGTTGTATTGTTGTCACTGCCCTCCTCCAAGCAGGTTGAAGATGTTGTGTTAGGGAAGAATGGACTAGTTGAGGGGATGAAAGACGGGCGCGTGATAGTTGACACAAGCACGATAGACCCTGCTGTATCAAAGCGATTGGCGAGTGAATGCAATGAGAGAGGAGTCGCGGTGATAGACGCTCCCGTCAGTGGAGGGACGGTTGGAGCTGAAAAAGGAACCCTCTCGATAATGGTTGGGGGAGACGAGACTACTGTTGAGAGGTGTATGGACGTTCTCCGGGCCATTGGTAGTAATATATATCACGTCGGTGGTTCAGGTTCTGGTCAAGTCTTCAAGCTGATAAATAACATGCTTGTGGCGATCAACCTTGTTGGTGTGAGCGAGGCTCTGGTCCTTGGGTTGAAGGCGGGAGTGGATCCCGATTTGCTTTACAGCGTAATCAGGACGAGCGCAGGGAACTCTTGGGCCTTCGAACAGAAATTTGCCAAGATGGCAAAGAATGATTTTGCCCCAGGCTTTAGAGTATGGCTACAGCATAAAGACTTGGCGCTTGCAATGAGTCTGGCGTCGCAATCAGGGGCTGCGCTACCGATGACCAACCTAGCCTACCAGATGTATGAATCTGCAAAGGCCATAGGTCTGGAAAACCTAGACCATTGCGCAGTCGTCAAAGTCCTGCAGCGGCTCTCTGGAATGAACTCTGAAGGCTAGAACTCCAGTACTGTCATGGAAGTCTCTTCAGTAGAGCTTCTTCATCTTTATTCTCTGCGCGAGTTTGTCTGGAATCTCCATAGGGTCAATGAACTCTTCCGGCCTGATCTCAAGCGTCCTAGTCTTTAGGGTGAGCCCACATACCCCATTGGGCAGCAACCTTCCCCTCGCACACCTAGAATACTTGCAGGTACTTGGAGAGCACTCCTCATCGGCAAACCTGCAGTAGGCGGTTTGTCCCCTTAAGACCAAGGCTCTCTGGTCACACCTGAATGATTCACAGCCGACGAAACATGATCTACTCGTGTTCTGCAAAAAAGATCACCTAGAAGAACTTGAACGACGCGTGCAAGTATTGTGGTTTACGTAGAGTTCCGATGTTGTTGGTGGGCATGACTTCTTCTGCCAAGAAATATAAGCCTTTTCCCTAGGTTGTGGTCCTTGACCGGAACTTGGTGAAGGCACCCTCGCGTTTACCATACCAGACCACAGCTGCAATTACGATGGCTAGTGCGAGGCCGGTAATACCGCTCAGGAGAGGCTGTTCTGAAAACTTTAGAATTATCGGTGCAAAGATGAGTGAGACCAGATTGATTACTTTGATCATTGGGTTCAATGCGGGTCCTGAGGTGTCCTTGAGCGGGTCGCCTACAGTATCGCAGACCACTGCGGCCTTGTGTTCCTCAGATCCTTTTCCTCCATAGAACCCGTCCTCAATCTTCTTCTTAGCGTTGTCCCAAGCTCCTCCGGATGAGGCCATGAATACGGCCAAGAGTTGGCCTGTCACTATTATTCCTGCGAGGAAGGCTCCGAGTGCAGCCTGCTTGAGTATGAAGCCAACTGCTAATGGCGTCAATATGGCTAAGAGAGCCAGGCCTATGAGTTCCTTCTGGGCCGCGGAGGTGCAGATTGTTACAACCCTAGCATAGTCTGGGGGCACGGTCCCGTCGAGAACACCGGGGATCCTGAACTGAGATCTCACTTCTTCGACGATGTAGCCTGCCGCTCTGCTTACTGCACGTATAGAGACCGAGCTGAATAGGAAAGGTAACGCGCCTCCAACCAGTAGTCCCACGAAGACTATAGGATCAGCGATGTTCAGCCCAACCTTCTCGAGGCCTGTGGTCTCCGCGAATGCACCAAATAGGGAGACGGCTGCTATCACAGCTGAAGCTATGGCTATAGCCTTTGTTACGGCCTTTGTAGTGTTACCTGAAGCATCAAGGTCAGCCATGATCTTTCTAGCTTGAGGTTCGATACCGGCCATCTCACCTATTCCGTTGGCGTTGTCGACGATTGGGCCGAAAGTATCCATAGAGACGTTGTTGCCGGTCAGGGTCAGCATCCCTATCCCGGAAAGAGCAACACCATACATGGTGAATACGACAGACGAGCCGGAGAAGAAGAAGACTGAGGCAATTATTGTCAAGCATATGATCAGTAGGTTAAGGACAGTTGCCTCGAAGCCCAATGATAGCCCACCAAGTATCTCGGTTGCAGCACCTGTCCGTGAGGCTCGGGCAAGTTCATCGACAGGTTTCTTGGAGGGATTTGTGAAGTGGTTGGTTATCTTATTGAATCCAATAGCCAAGAATACTCCAACGGCTGTGGCGGCGAAGACTCTGATGTCGTGTACGTAGAGTTCTGCAAGGAAAAAGAAGCTTGCTACCGATATCGCCGCGGAGAGGTCGTATGAGAGGTCCATAGCCTTGAAGGCGTCGCCCTTTACCATCTTTTGTGGCCAGAGCGAGACGCAGTAGGTTCCGATGACTGTGCTTATCACGCCGATAGCCCTGACGAGGAGCGGATAGATAATCCACTTCACATCGAAAGGCACCAAGGCCAGGCCGAGTATCATCGCCGACACTATTGTCACCTCGTATGATTCGAAGATGTCTGCGGCCATGCCGGCGCAGTCGCCTACGTTGTCTCCAACAAGGTCGGCGACGACGGCTGCGTTGCGAGGGTCGTCTTCAGGGATTCCTTTCTCAACTTTCCCGACGAGGTCGGCTCCCACATCTGCAGCCTTGGTGTATATTCCGCCGCCGACACGCATGAAGAGTGCGATGAGGGTGCCGCCGAACCCGAATCCTAGAAGAACCTCGGGCGCGTCCTTGAAGTATATCATGAAGATCATGGTGCCGCCGAGTAAGCCTAAGCCGTCGGTCAACATTCCAGTTATGGTTCCTGATCTGTATGCGATCCTCAAGGCGTCGTGGAAGCTTCGGCGTGAGGCCTCGGCCACCCTTATGTTTCCTTTGACTGCCATATTCATTCCGAGGTAACCGACAAGACCGGAGAAGGTAACGCCCATGAGGAAGGCGCAGGCTCTCCCAATGGAGATTGATAGTGGCCCGCCCACCAGAACTGAGGAGAGGTAGAGTGCAATAGCTAGAACCGCTATGACTGAGAGTATTGATCTAATCTGTCTCTTCAGGTAGGCGTTGGCTCCTTTAGATATTCCGCTCCACACCTGGAGCATCTTCCCTGTTCCCGTGGGTTCCTTCAGTGTCTGGCGTGCCAGCAAAATAGCGTATATTAGAGCAGACACGGCTGTGGCAACTACGGCCCATAACGCCGCCGTTTCGAAAGTCCAAGTCATGGTTTGATCCACATCGCGGAAGGGTTACGTTTTGTTAGTTGCGAGCATATAGTAAATTTAACATTTATGTGTAATACTCCTCGGCCAAAGGATTGCGGTGAACAGCGCGAACCCACACTGAGGCTACAGGAGTTGCGAAAGATGCTGCAGTTTACTTCTGGAGCAGGCCCCTATTCTTGCATTCGTGATACAATTCATCGAGCGTCTTTGGATCCATCGAGATATCAAATTTCTCTTTCAACTTGGCGTTTGTAGCCTCAGAATCTATTTCGTCACCTGTCAGTATGAGCGCCTTGGGAATTAGGTTGCAGAGGTCCTCTACGAAGTTCCATGGGAATATGACCCATCTCCACTTAATCTCCTCGGCATAGTAGTTCGGAATGAATCTTGATCCTTCTATATGCATTAGAGCCGCTGTTCTCGTCTCTGCTGGGCCGAGTGTCTTGACGTGCTCAACAGACTTCCTCATGCTTTCTCCTGTGTCTGTTATGTCGTCCACTACCAAGACCTTCTTTCCGGAAAGGTCGACTGACAATGGATATTTGACTCGTGCCTCACCGTCGGGACTCGCCGTTATTCCCCAGTGTTCGACCTTGACGCTCAGAAGGTCCCTCACACCCAGAAAGTCGCAGATGACGCGGGAGAATATCCAGCCTCCACGCGCCAGCCCTATGACGACATCAGGTTTGTAGCCTGAACCCTTTATCTTTCTTGCCACTGTTCGGGCGAGTGAGTAGAACCTGTTCCAATCCATCACTTCACACTTGAACTCGGACAGGGTTTCTCACCAGACTTGTGGACAGTCGAGATACAACAAGCTCTTCCAAATCTAACCTGTAGAGTAATAAGGGTTCCTGATTGAGGCCGTAGGTGACGAGCCATCTCCTATAAGCGACGTTTTTCTTACTCGAAATCTTATAGATGAGTTTGAGCTAAAGGTGGTTTCATGAAAGACAGTGCTGAGATAGCGATAGTAGGTGGGTCTGGACTTTACGACCAAGACTTCTTTGAGGATGCTCATGAGGTTAAGGTTCACACGCCCTATGGAAGGACAAGTGACTTGGTGACCCTTGGAGGCTACATGGGCAGAAAGGTTGCCTTCCTTCCGAGACATGGGAGGGGCCACCAGATCCCACCGCACAATGTCAACTATCGAGCAAATATTTGGGCTCTCAAACAGCTTGGTGTGAAGCGGATACTCTCGTCTAACGCCTGCGGTTCCCTCTCTGAGAAGTACAAGTATGGCAGTATCCTTGTGCTGGATCAATTCATAGACAGGACGAAGTCGCGGCCCAGCACCTTCTATGAGGGGGGCCAGGTCTGCCACATCTCGGTTGCGGATCCGTTCTGCCCTGAGCTTTGCGGATTGCTTGTTGAAGAGGGAAGGTCTTTGGGCCTCCCTATTCATGACGGTGGAACCTACGTATGTATAGAGGGCCCTAGGTTTTCGACAAAGGCTGAGAGTAACCTCTTCAGGCAATGGGGGGCTGACGTCGTTGGCATGACCGTCTTCCCAGAATGTGTCCTTGCAAGGGAGGCTGAGATCTGTTACGGCTCCATAGCTCTTGTGACTGACTATGACGTCTGGGCTGAGAAGCCGGTCAGCGTGGAGGAGATATTGTCTGTGATGAAGGCGAATGTCGGCAATGCCAAGAAGCTATTTGCGGCTGTGATCTCGAAGATCCCGATTGAACCTGAATGTGGTTGCTGGAGTGCCCTTAAAGACGCCGTGCTCTAGTCGAGCAGACAGACCCTTTCAGATTCACTTTCCTCTCCGGTCTTTTCCTTTTTCTGTCTTGAGACGGGGACCCACCCCCCACCCCCCCTAGGGGGGGTTGACACTTGGGCTTTCTGTCCGCTGAATGGCGACCGTAGAAAGTGTTTAATCTGGATTGGGAGGTGGGTGGTTCTGGAGCTGAAATATGTCGGGTTTTGGGGAAAAAGGAGAGGACATTCCACCTAGGCGGGTCACCCGGATGCATCTGGTGTCGTTCGCCCTTGCGACAGCAGTCTTACGTCTTGGGCGTTGTTTCTTCCCTCATATTTCCGGTCTTGGGAGCTCCGGGTGTCTCAGCTCTCTACGTCGCGGCCGCGATATACGTTCCACTTGCGATCTAGATGGGCATCTGGGGTTGCCTAGCAGGCTACATCAGCTGTTTCTTTCTCGGCCTGTGGCCGAGCGGATACTCATCCCTGCTGTCCTCGGTCTGATCCACGGTGGATCTGTTGGAGCCTGATGCCGCTGCTGTTCTTCAGGATGCTCAAAGTAGATCCTGACTTCACTGTTGGGCGACCCGTTGCAGGCAGAGTATTAAGCCTCATGTTGTTGTCGGCATAGCTCTGCTGGTAGTTGGGTTTATTGTACAGGTCTGCTTCGGCGCGACTTTCGGAGAGCCATTTCTCTCAATATGCACCTACGCCGCATATTCCGGCTTGGCTCTCTCCACCCTCGGGATCCTTATCGGTGCCTTCATGGGCGACAAGAGAACTTGGTTAGCATACGTCGTCTCGGGGGTGATACTGGCATCGGTTCTGAGTGGACTCTGGGAGCTTGGAACCTCACCCTCATACCTGGGCTGTCCCCGCCTCCAGCCGGCCTCTTCCCAGTAGTCTTTACAGGATGGGTTGTAGGCGACATAATAGTCTTGGCAGTGATCGCGACGGCCCTGTTGACTGCGCTGACACCTGTGATTAAGCGTTCACCCATCTATGTTAGACGCTGGCGGACTTAGGTCCTAGTTTCCCTTTCTTGTTTCGAGAAATATGGACTTAGAAGCGAGAAGGTGCCGGCGCGCCAACCGTCAAGATAGTTGCCAATAGACTGGCAAGCCAGAGTCCCAAGAAACATACTTACTGTGGAGGGGCTGCTCCAGAATCTGGAAAGACGTAATTATCCATGAATGGCCTTCTATCCAATTTCATGGTTTGCCAAGCTTGTGTCTGTCAGTTGCCGTTAAGGATGCTTGGCCCCATTGCTGACCAAGCCCCAACCAATCGGGTCTTGACAAGATTCGGGAAACCGACTTTCCACCCTAAAGTTTTCTTTCGACAATATCTGGAGGGGAAACACCCCGCTGAACTATAAAGAAATCGCGATCGTCCTTGTCTACTTCATACGTGAACCACATTTCGCACAGAATTTCGCATGTGCCGGCAAGGTGGCACCGCACGAGTTGCACTTTATCGTTGTTGGCGGTGGAGGACTTGGAGCTGGCGGACCACTAAGACCTTCTGCAGGTTTTGATAAGAGGATCACATCCTCAATCGAGCCGACATCAGACCAGGGAACCTCAATGTCACCGCTGGTTTTTGTTCCAACAATTAGCAGAATCTCCTTGTCACCAATGCTTATTGCAAGGTCTTTCACGCTTCCGACGATAGCACCCTTAGAGTCAACAACCTGCATCCCCACAAACTTCTGGCTTGGGATGTACCTGCGTTGCCATTTGCTCAATCAGATTACCACCTACATACCTTAGTTCTTCAACTATTAACATTTACCACTTTCCCTGCTGGAGATAAGGCAAAAAAAGGTTAAACATAACTTTAGAGAGGGGATATTTGAATGATTATAGCACGCGCCTAGGAGGTTGAGCCAATTGGTCTCACGCAAACTAGCTTCAGTCATCATTCTACTGGCTGTGGTAGGTCTCCCACAAGCCACCCTAGTAGGCGCACCCAAGGCCCTGCATTTCAGTGTTCAAGTCTCTGGAAACGAGTTAGTCGCGGAAAGAGACAACATGTTGAGAATAAATGTCACTAACATAGGAGACGATGTCTACGATGTTGGTCTAACCTTGGTTCTAACACCTCCTTTGATCATGTCGGGAGACAACCACTGGTACTTTTCATATCTCCGTAGCAGAAACTCGGTCACAATGGACGTTTTGCTCAGGGCACCAGCCAGCGCCATCAAGAGTACCGTCAGCGCAACAATGAACATGCAATACAAGGAACTTGGCTACGTATACTACGGAACTGAAGACCACTCGATCGGCTTCAGCATATATGGATGGGTACAGGTGCAGGTTTTTGACAGACTTCTAGAGCCAGATCCTGCAAACCCAGGTTCAACCGTAACTGTCTCAGGAAGCATACTCAACATAGGCAACACTCCCGCCATGTACTCAAATATCACAATTCGGAACAGTACCCAGCTCCAGTTGACTGGAGAGAGCAGTTCGTACATAGGACAGATAGACCCTAACTCACCTTTCCCATTCAGCCTCTCGGCCGCGGTACTGCCTGAGGTTGAGTCAGGATCACATGAACTTGAGGTTGAGCTAAACTATCAAGACGGCAGATACGTGTGGCATACGGATGTTATCACCATGGCATATGAGATCTCTGTTCAGAACGCCACATCGCAACCCGAGACGACCAATATTATGAAGCTGTTTCTCAGGAACATTCCATATGTTGTTGGAGGAACTCTGGTGGTCATTCTCGTAGCTACTGCACTTATCATAAGACGAGTAAGAAGGCGATCACGGATCGAGATAGACCGAACGGCACCCTCCTGACCATCACTCATGGCTGTTCGGGAAAGAGCGGATCGATCCTAGCGCTGTCGATTCAAAAAGGGTCGTCGAGTTGTAGCAAGATCCCTGAGAATTGAAAGATCACGGAGCAGAGGCTCCAGAAACTTCAGTGGATGAAAGAGGGGCATGTCCAGAATAGGCGGAAGCGTCATCGCAGTTCTGCTTCTTCTTCTTTGCTTACCACACTTGAAGCTCTGTGACCTAGCCGTCTCCGAAACTGCCTCAGTATCTCCCGGAAGATTCTCACTGAATCTAGGTGCGAGCGACCAAGATGTCCGTAGGCAACATAACTTCAGCATGGTCCTCACAGGGACGAGAGGCGATCTCCTCTTCCAGATTAACCTGTCTGCTCCGAAGTATCTCATCCAAACATATGTGCCTCCTGAATTTGGAGGGTTGATACCTGGAAACACCACGAACATCTGGACTAGCGTGACTAATGATTATAGGAATGTGCAGGTCCAAAAGCTAAGGTATAATGATACTATTGCACCCCTTTGGTACAGGATAGATGTTAGAAACCAGACAGGCGACCCTTACTCGCCAAACCTCATCAGTAAAGGCACACACTACGTGAGGGTCCTGGACATTCAGGCTCCACAGATATGCGGACGATACTTCTTCAAAATATTTACCCAGTCATCGACCTACGATACACCTTCCTCCATAGGTTCAGGAAATTTCCCGACGGTCGTGGTATCCTCAAGCCTGAATCCTGCCTACATATCAGGCCGCCTCCTAGCCTGCCAGAGGGGATATGACTACTATTACTACGTTGGCAGGCCAATAAGCGCCTCTGGGAAAGTAACCGTTGAAGGCATTACGGACCTTGGGGCAACAGTCAAAGGAATGGCTTACGTAAACTCAAGCGCCCAAGGCAACTACACCATTTATGGTCTTGAGGCTGGAATATACAATGTCACGGCAAGTGCCGAGGGATATCCACCGGTAAAATTGAGCAGGCAGGTCAACGTGAGGCCAAGCCAATCCCTAGAGGGCATCGACATCTATCTGTGCAGAGGAGCAAACATTACAGGAATAGTCTGGTCAAAATGTGAATTGGGCCCTATACGATGGGGTAACCTCACCTTTCTCGACCCATTCTCACCCAAAGCATACAAAGCAACAGTCGACGGGTATGCGGTGAGTTCCCTACTAGTCAACCAGTCGATCATCTCCGGCATTCCATTTGCAACACTGGTGCTCAATGTCAACTCCACCGAAGTCTCCGCGGACTCCCTGTTACCGCCTGGTTTTGACGCTGTATTGACTACGGGTGAAGTTACGCCAATTGACCCAAGTACTTTCACATTAGCAACACAAGTTGCCTGCGGATATCAAACATACCCAAGTCTTTATCAAAGATGGGTTACGGTCCCCAGGCCGTTCAAAACAGTCCTATCAAAGGTAGATGGTCAGTCCGTTGTCAATGTTACTGGGATTACCGATCCAGACGAAGCCAACTTCAATTTTAGCGTCTGGTTCTCAGAGTACGACGGCCACATACCTCAGGACGGAGCAGGCTACGTCTCAGGCATTGGGTATGGAGACTACATGATAAGGTCATTTGTGAATCAGTATGTTCAGCTTGAAGAGTACCGTGTCGGCGTGTTCAACGAGACCTCGTCAGTGCTTCTAAGGATTGATCTTCATAGAACAGGCAAGATAGTGACCACGGTTCACCTGAAGGATGTTGAAGGCGGTGCTGCTGCTCCGTCAGACAGAGACCACGTCTTGGTTGCTGACGTGTACGATCAGACTGGAACTCTTTGGGGTACGAATCTAACATTAGTCCCCAAAGGCAGCAGTCAGACGCAAGTTGTAGTGACCGGATTTGCACTCCACCAGTACCTTGTCAACCAACCGGCGAACCCCCTCCTACCAATGGCCGTAAGAGAGTTTCTCAAGGGCAGCGTCGAACCCCCCGACTACGGACTTCTTCCAGGAACGTACTTCGTCAAGGTGACTATGGATGGTTATCTGCAGAGATTCGTGACCCCCGCAACCACCCACGGCTGTGATAGCGTGACTCAAACCAGCTTTGAGGTCTATAAAGGAGGCCGAATAAACCTCACACTGCGGTCCGTGAACTGGCAGCAACCAAGTGTTCCCGTCACTTGGAACAACCCATCCAAGAACATAACGGTCCTGATATATGACAAGTCCGGTCAAGCATACGGGTACATGCTGCTGGCTCAGACCCCAAACTCCTTCACCGCTTCCGGAACTTATGGTGGAGTAGACTGGTACGACCTGACAAGGACATTACTCCCCTATATCACCGGAGCTCGTGACCAGGCGCTCCAGCCCCAGGAGTACCTGCTCAAAGTCTACACCACCGGATATCTTCCAAGTGAAACTGTAGAAGTTGTTATACCGGGAGGCGGCCCCGGCGTGGGTGTGGGTACAGCCGATCTGCAGATAGACCTGTTGGTCGGTGGCACCTTGATCTTGGACATTTGCTTCAAGACCGAGCGGCTCTTCAGTCCCCTTCCCGAATTCCAGCTTCGAGACGACTCTCGAACCCCTGTTAGAATTGAAGTCTATGATGCTGACGGTCTATTGGTGGGCGCTTCGACAGGCTATGTACCGATGGGAGCCACTGAACTGAGTTGCCCGTGGACGATCACAGACTCCGGTATGATTCAAACGCCTTTCCTAAATGTGACTGGACTCGACAGGTATTATGGAACATTTACCGTTCGTTGGGCAAACTACTTTCACACAACCGACGGCATCCTTCAATCTGACAGAGGCTTGCCACCTGGACAATTGAGTGTCAAAGTATATGTTCCAAGATATGAGCAAACCGAACCGTCAACCGCAACCCTCACACCTCAGGGAAAGAGGACTCTATCGATAGTTATGGAGAGGATGGCCCACCTGAAGGGGACGGTGTACTACTACAACATCTTCGGGCTGATAGCCCCACTTTCGTGGAGTTCCGTATCACTAATCGGTCCAAATCTATACTTTACACCAACCTTGGATGGTAAGTATGAGATCTGGGCCCCAGAAGGATCCTATTCGGTCACTGCGGGCCATGTTGGGTTCGAGAGCGTGACGAAATCGCTCTACCTCTCGCCTGCGTCTGAGGCTGAGATAGACTTCCACATGAAGGACTACGCCCACGCTATACCCGAGATCATGCCAGGGCAGATTCACCTGGTTCTGCTAGTTCTATCCACATTCACTCTGCTACTTGTCCAGATACAGAGGGAACGCAAGAACCAAGCATATAAGACAGGCAGGCAACGTACCCAAGAAAACAACCGTTATATGCGGTGAAGCTGGATCGCTCATATCTACAGCTAGGACTAAGCGGTGAAGCCTCATGGAACAGAAAGTCGGAATCATGGGATATGGCGTCTGTATCCCGATGGAAAGAGTTCCAACGGCTGAAATAGTCAAGAAGCGAGAGGCACGACGCAAGGACCTAGATGAACTACTCGCAAAAGTTAGAGACGGTCTACTTCTAAGATACAAATCCGTAGCAAACTACTCTGAGGATACTACAACCATAGCCACAGAGGCCACTGAGAACGCACTGAGAATGGCTCAGGTTGACCCGAAGCTGATACGGTCTGTAGCCGTTGGAACAGAATCGAAACCGTACGCTGTCGGACTTGCAGCTAGGCACGTTGCCTCCTTCACCGGGATGGGGGATAATGTCTTCGTCGCAGATTTGGAGGGCGCATGCAACGCCGGCATGCAAGCTGTCACCTACATCATGGACCAGATCAAATCTGGAACCATAGATTATGGAGTTGCCGTAGGTTCAGATGTATCGCAGGCACCCATAAGAGACGCCTTGGAATACAGTGCAGGAGCAGGTGCAGGCGCCTTCGTCTTGGGAAGGGAGGAACTCGTCGCTACTATAGAAGATATGGCGCCTTTCTCAAGTCTGTCACTTGACTTTTGGCGGAGGGACGAAATGCTCGTCCCTAAGCATTTCGGAAGAACGACCGTAGAGGTCTATACCTCCCATGTCGTTGGCGCAATAGAGGAACTTTTGAGGCGACACCCGGACCTCAAGATATCCGATTTTGACTACATAACATTCCATCAACCCTCAGGATACATGCCGCTTAAGGTCTGCAAGGCTTTGGCTCAACCCAACATAGAAGTTGGATGCGACCCCACAGTCAGAGATCGTCTAAGGATCTCTCAGGAGGATATTGAGAAGAAAGTCAAGCCGTGGTTTACTGTATTGGAGACAGGCAACACCTATGCGGCCTCAACACCCATAGCCATAGCCACAATCTTGGACAAGGCGAAACCTGGAGAGGATATCTTAGCCGTGTCATACGGTTCCGGCGCATATACTATCGCAACCTGGCTCCGTGTCGAGGAAGCTATCAACAAGAAGTCGAGACTCGTACCAGGGGTCCAGGAATATGTGTCACATAGAAGAGAAATAGACTTCGCAACCTACGCCTCTTACCTCGCTGAAAGAACACGCAGAATGAAGAAGCGCTTGGCGTATCCAAGGATCGTGGCTGAGGTAGAGCCAGCTGGCGAAGAGCAGATTGAAATACTCATATGCTCGGGCTGTAACAGGGTCTACTATCCTGTACGCAGTAAATGCCTTCAGTATGATTGTAAGGGGCCGCTTGAGAAGCTGGTTCTTCCCAGACGAGCCAGACTGAAGGGACTGAAGGATTTACCTCTGAGGCGGAAAAGGACCTTAGACTGTAATGTATTGAAGGAGGGCGGCGTCTTCATAGTTGACGCGAAAAACGAGGAGTTAAAGCCGGAAATAGAGCTTGAGTCGGTCGTGAGACGTCTCGACTACGAGGGAAGCGACGGCCTCATAATATATGGACCTTGCTACAGACCACTGTTCAGGGACAAGTGAACCGTAGATTGACTCTCTCCGCGACTGAAGTTGGGAGATTCATGCTTCCACTCCGAT
>CAYZRW010000010.1:0-66569 GCA_964480955.1 uncultured Candidatus Bathyarchaeia archaeon
CAGACCGATCCACACTCCACTGGAAACCAGGGTGAAACAATTTTGAGAAACAACAATAAAACATTACGAGAAGATTAGGGGTTATGTCTGAAATTAGATTTCTTCATCTTACAGTACATTGTAGACTTTCCATACTCCTTATGTGGATTCTGAGAGCTGGTTCCAGCTGAAGAATGGAGAAAAAAGGAAGGAAAGAGGGTGGTTTTGTTTAGGTTCTACGTCTGGGCTTCCTGACAAGTACGGTGGTGAAGGCTCCAACCAATCCTGCCAGAGCAAGGTAGGGAGTTATGATGCTGAGCTTGTTGACTGTCACCAAGACTCCGCCGACAGGGGCAAGGAACTGGTAACGCCAGACCTCAGTGCCAGTCTTCCAGTTATCCGTCAGAACATAGATGCATCCCTTAAACTCTCCTAGGTATCTTAGAACATAGTTGTTGTTGTCGCCGAATCCGTCCTCGTTAACCTGCACCCAATTTAAACCGTCACTCGACCTGTAGACCCTAGCCCCAATTCCCGTTGTCCACGTCAGTATCCATAGGTAGCCCTGCAGATTCCATAAATATCCGAGATAATCTTCTGTTCTTCCGAATCCTGCAGTCCCTATCTGGCTCCATGTACCTGCAGCCCCAGTCAAGGAGCGGAACAACTCAAAACCACCGCCAGTCACGGTGATGAAGTAGACCCGGCCGCTATCATCCTCCTGGAAATGAAGTATGTTGCCTGTTCCAGTGTAAGTGTAGACTAAGCTCCAGGACCCAGGGTCTCCTGTACTGGAACGGTATATCTCTTTAACTGCACCAGTGGTAATGCTGAAGTAGATGTATGACCCTAACTTTGCAATATCGTCACCCGCAAGTGAAAATGTTGGTCCAGTGTATACTACTGTGAAGGTTGATCCATCATAACGTATAACCTCACCATAGCCTGCGGGATTCCAGACTAGGAAGTAGATGTCGGACCCAACAATCATATCATGTAGGAATTTCCTGTTTGGGTTACCGAATCCAGGTGTACCGACAGTCGTCCATGTCTCCCCGTCTGAGGTTCTCCAGAGTACTATGCCATTAGTACCATACCCTGTCATGGCGTATAGGTAGCCGCCGTATTCAGCCTTGAGCAAGCCATCATGTAGATTAGGGTCTCTAACCTCTTCATTCACCAGGTTCTAGTTGAGACCGTCTGTGGTCTTGAAGACTACGGTTCCTTGGTTAACTGGGAGGGCGCCGTTAGGTAATTTATCTTGTGAGTCTCCGAAGAGGTATAGGGCATTGTTGAATGTGAATAGGCGCATGGTGTAGTAGTAGATGTTTTGGAAGTCTACTGTCTCAGCCACTCTACTCCATGTGACACCGTCGAATGTCCTCCATATCTGCATTCCAATATTTTTGTTGAAGGTAACGACATACAAGTAGCCATTAAACTCAGTGGGAGTGAAAGATTCGACGTTTGCTGGGTCGCCGAATCCGTCCTGGTTCGATTGAGTCCAAGGCAGCAGCTCAGCCGATGTGGTGCCGACCAGTAAACAGACCATGAATAGAGATGTAAGCCATGTCAAATGGACCTTAACCGACAAAGCAAACCATTCAAATTTTTCTTTAGCGTCTTATTTGTATTTAAGAATATCATTCCCAAGTCAGAATGCAGCCCGAAGAGACAGAGGGTGCAAGTCTTCGAGTGACCGCAATTGTTGACGGTAGTCCTTGCTGAGTCTTCAGTCGAGCTGGTGCCGAAAAAGATACTTAACCACCCCCAATCAAGCAGGACGCTGAGAGACAGGGTAAGAGGCCTGAGCAGCTTCTCCTAGATAGGTCTCCCCTGATGCGAGCGCTGAGAACGATGATAGACGAGTATCAGAAAGAGTATAGAGAGATTGAGAGCCCAAAAATAGAAAGAATAACTAGAGAACTGCCAAAACCAGAGTGGAAACGTTATGCTTAGTATTAATGTCACTAGTAAGGTCTCAATCTGCCCCCCCAACAGTTAACAGACCAAGAAAATCCGCCAAACCAGCTGTCAAGTTACCGGAACCCCAGCCAGTAACCCCTCAAAGAACTGCGGAACTTAGAGAAGGCTTGAAGATATTGGACGGCCTGAACACCCAATATATGACGAAAAGACTACGGTTTGAGTCTGAACCTGTCTCTCGGGAAAAGGACTACGTCCCTAATATTTTCCCTTCTCAGGAGGGCCATGATGAATCGGTCCAGGCCCATGCCCCATCCAGCGTGGGGCGGCATCCCATAGTCGTAGGTCTTCAGGTGAAAATCGAAGCTATCAGGGTTCAGCCCCTGTTCCATGAGCCTCTCAATCAATTGTTGCTTGCCATCAACTCTTGAGCCGCCTGACGCTATCTCGATCCATTCATACATGAAGTCGAAAGCTTCACAGATCTCCTGCCTGTTTGCTCTTGGCTTGATGTAGAACGGTCTAATATGGGTTGGCCACTCAGTCACAAAATAGAACTCTCTTCTGTGGAGTTCTCCTAGAGCTCTATACGCGGGTGTAGAAAGATCCTCACCCCATTCAATCTTGAAGCCGCTTTTCTGGAGTTGACCTATAATCTCGGAGTAGGTGTATCTGCTGAGAGGTAGCTTTACCTTTGGAAGTTCTACCTTCAAGACTCCGAGTTGGTCTGAACACTTGGATTCAAGGCTCTTCAGTATCTCTGTCAAGAGTCTTTCCTGAAGATTCATAACGTCGAGAACTTCTGCAAAAGCCTCTTCAACATCGACAGAGACGAACTCATTTAGGTGTCTTCGGGTATGCGATTCCTCGGCCCTGAAGAATATTCCTATCTCGTAGACTTTCTCGAAGACACTTATGAGCTCCTCTTTATACAGCTCAGGGCTCTGCGCCAGATAGGCCTTTTCTCCGAAGTACTCTACTGGAAATAACGCCGCTCCACCTTCGGCAGCAGCCGCTATTATCCTCGGCGTGTGTACCTCAACGTAACCCTTTTCATCCAGGAACCGACGAATCGTCGCAACAATTTCATGGCGAATCTTGAAGATGGCTTGCGACTCGGGTCTGCGCAGATCCAAGATTCGCGAGTCAAGTCTAACGTCAAACTCGGCCGGAACTCTTCCAGTAGGGTCCATAGGTAGATGGTGACTCGCCAAACCCAGAACTTTAACTCCTCTAGGAATGACCTCTACTCCATGTGGAGCCTCGTCTCTGGCAGCGACAACCCCTTTTATTCCAACAGCAAACTGTCTACCCAGACCCTTAAGTTTCTTGAAGACCTCAGCATCTGTGTAGTCTTGTTTTGCCGTTACTTGGACTAAACCTTCCTTGTCCCTCAAAGTAATGAAGATTATAGTTCCGAGATCACGAATGTCTTGGACCCAACCAAAGAGCGTTACTTCGACGCCATCAAGGGCGGAGGTCACCATATTTGAATAATGTGTTCTGCGCCAATTGTCCAAAGGCTCGATATCCAAGATTTCTCTCCAACTTGTGCTTTTGAACTTCGGTCTGTCTTAAGACTTGTAGTGCGACGCTACCTCAAGGCTCTACGGCATCTGGGACAGAAAGCCTCTCCCCTTTCAGT
This sequence comes from uncultured Candidatus Bathyarchaeia archaeon, assembly GCA_964480955.1. Taxonomy (GTDB): domain Archaea; phylum Thermoproteota; class Bathyarchaeia; order 40CM-2-53-6; family RBG-13-38-9; genus CAYZRW01. The sequence continues at coordinate 3,551 of CAYZRW010000010.1, forward strand.
GGAGAAGCCACAGAACTTGCAGGTAATAAGAACCTCATGGGGCAACCCTGTTTCGCCCTTCAGCACCAGTCCTGCTATGAATGCAGCCAAACCAATGACGCTCAGCACCAAGCCGACTGCGTAGAACGAGAATTCAATATTCAAAGATTGCAGCCACGTCGAATACTGGGTAGGAGTCAACAGCATCACAAGTCCTAGCACCAGCAGTACAAGTCCATACGAAGATATCTTACCTCTCATCGAAGAACATCTCCCTACTGTCAGACTCTGACTCATCCATGGAATTTATGTTTGCTGATCCATCCTAACAATCGTGTTCACGTCTATTCGCTGGGTAGACCATAATGCATTTATTATCCGTTTCACGTTAGCCTAACGAAAACATTAGGAGTTAGTTGGAGCAGTAGCGGGCAAGTCATGTTCTCAAGAAAGGACTCACGCAACACCAAATCAAAACCTTCCCGAGTTAGCTGGAGGACGACATCTTGGTAAAGACTACGCTAGACAATTTCTGCGTTAAGAGTGGGGTCTTATGCCCAAGGTGTGAGGAGAAACTCAGGAAGGGTCAGATTACCGATTTAGATCTAAAGATAGTGAGGATATTGTCCGAACTGGAGAGGGAGTTTCCAATACTCCAAGATGTCTCGTTTGAAAGAGCCATTGAATCTGGAGAAGTACTTGCCATATTAGTCAGCAAACAAGATGTCGGCAAGATGTTGAGTTCAGGCGGAAAGATCATCCGTGCGATCAACGAAAGGACTGGTTGCAAGGTGAAGGTTCTGGGTTACAGTGGCGACTCCAGGCAACTTATAGAAGACCTGTTTAGCCCAATCTCCATACTGACGATCAATACCGTCTGGTTGCCTGACGAGACGACCGAAACCAAAGTCATACTTCACGGAAGGAGACCTAGACGTATGCCAGTAGACTTCGAGCTTGCAAGAAGACTTGCCAAAGAAATCAGTGGCATGACGCTCAGAATAGAGTTTGAGACAATGTAGCTACAGTGGCACCAGAGACAGTTGCCCCAACTGTGCGTCAGTACCCAGGTCGACAGGGCACACCGAACTTTCCTAGCGACTATATACTACTACCCTAACAGTATTCTTAGGTGGAAGAATGAGGTTGAAGGGGAGAGACTTCCTCTCGCTTCAAGACTATGGCCCAGAAGAGATCTTGCGGATCTTGAGGTTTGCGAGAGAACTCAAGAAGAAGAGATTCCGCAGGCTACTTCCAAACAAGAGTCTGGCTATGATATTTCAAAAGCCCTCTACCCGAACATCACCTGAGCTCTGACTAGGTGATCGGAGAAGAGTCTCATTCGAAGTGGCCATGCATCAGCTCGGCGGATACGCACTGTATCTGAATTGGTTAGACCTCCAGCTAGGGCGAGGTGAGAGTGTCGCTGACACGGCTAGGACACTCAGCCGGTATGTTGACGGAGTAGTTGCCAGAGTAGTGTCCCACCACACATTGGATGAGCTTGCCAAATACTCATCCGTACCGGTAATAAATGGCCTGTCCAACCTTAATCATCCAGTGCAGGTCTTGGCAGATCTGATGACGATTTGGGAGAAGAAGGGGCGACTTGAGGGTCTTAAACTGATCTACATCGGAGACGGAAACAACGTCTGCAACTCCCTTCTCATTGGATGTTCCAAAATGGGGCTCAACATAGTCGTAGCATGCCCACCCGGATATGAGCCGAATCCTGAGTTTCTAAAGAGGGCCAGAACGAACGCTGAAATCGCAGGGTCAAATGTTGACTTGGTGAGATCCCCTAGACACGCTATCTCAAAGGCTGACATAATCTATACAGATGTCTTTGTAAGTATGGGACAAGAGGCTGAGCGAGAAAAAAGACTGAGAACGTTCCTGCCGGAGTATCAGATTAACTCTGAGTTGGCAAGTTTAGCAAGTAACAAAGCCATCTTCATGCATCCACTTCCTTGTCGCAGAGGTGAAGAAGTCACGGCAGATGTAGTCGATGGGCCGTTGTCTGTAGTTTGGGATCAGGCCGAGAACAGGCTGCACACAACTAAGAGCCTCCTTTGCTTACTCCTTTAGTTCAAGGCGCCAACCGGACCTTGAGGCGGGAAAGTGACTGTACTAATTGTGGCATCCAAGACCGATCCGGCTGCAATGAATATTGCTGACAGACTCATCGCGAACTTCGGATTCGCCCATCAGACAGAGCATAGTGGGAGAACCCTCTTCAGAAAGGATGAGGTCTTGCTCTTGCTGGTGGAGGGCGATAGTACCGGCTTGAGCAAACTTGAAGCCTACCAAGCTAAAGCTGTGATCTGCGTATCACGTCACACTAGTGAAAGCGGCAGACCCACATTGACCACCCATGTCCCAAGCAACCTAGGTAGTAATGCCCACCATGGTGGTGAGCCAAGAAGACTAGCTTGGGCAGACCCCCAAAGGCTGAAATCAGCCCTTACCGGACTCTTAGAGTCTTCCGACCAACTGAAGCTCGGAGAGTACTCTGTATCGTTGGAAGCTACGCATCACGGACCCACCGAACTTGAGGTTCCAGTCTTGTTCGTCGAAATCGGTAGTAAGAGGGAACAGTGGTTAAGCCCCAAGGCAGGTGAAGCCGCCGCCTCGGCCGCGCTAAAAGCCGCCACTATGCGTGAAAAAGGCAAGTCAGCGGTGGGCTTCGGCGGCGGTCACTACTCACCTAAGCACACAACTTTGGTGGTTAAGGAAGACTTCGCCATTGGCCATATACTTCCAGAGTACTTCTTTGATGATTACGACCCATATGTTGTTGACCAGGCCTTCATGAAAACCTTGGGAGGCTGTGGCACGGCCGTAATTGACTGGAAGGGCCTAAAATCTGGCGACAGAAAGACCCTAGTATCAACACTTAGGAGGACAGGCATAGAAGTAGTGAGAGTATAATGGTTATACAGCATGCGCTTTGATGAATCGTGGAGTCAACATATATAGCACAACCTATGAGATCGCGAAGGCCATATTGTCTGTGAACTGCAAGATCTCAAGAGCTACTGCAAGTGTGTTTGAAGAGGTCTCTATTCACATTCAAAACTAGGAGACTGCTGGCGATACCTTAATGGTTTGAGAAGCGACAATAGCAACATATGCCAAGAAGTAAATCCCAACTTGGAGGATACCGCATATGGAACTTGGGAAGATAAAGAAGGTTACCGTTATAGGTTCAGGACTAATGGGTACAGGGATCGCTCAAGTTTGTGCTCAAAGCGGATATGATGTCTCACTTGAGGACGTAAGTCAGGCGCAGGTGGCCCGCGGATTAGATGGCATAAGGGAGTCCATCAAGAAACATCTTGTTGACAAGGGCAAGTTGAATGTAGGGGAAGCAGCTGAATTAATGTTGAGGATCAAAGGTACAACAGACCTCAAAGAGGCGCTTAAAGAGACAGACATAGTGATCGAGGCCATCTACGAGGACATGGACTTGAAGAAGGCCCTCTTTAGGGAGGCTGACAAAATAGCCCCTTCTGGAACGGTCTTTGCTTCAAACACATCATCACTACTGATTACCGAGATCGCTTCTGCGACCGGTAGGCCTGAAAAATGTATCGGAATGCACTGGTTCTATCCCCCGGCAGTGATGAAGTTGGTGGAGGTCGTCAGGGGCTTGCTGACTTCCGAAGAAACCTACAATACAGTCATTGAATTTGCAAATCACCTTGGAAAGGTGCCTGTCACTGTCAAGGACTCACCCGGCTTTGTAGTTGTACGCTTGCTGAGCGGCCTTATTGCAGACGCAATCAGATGTGTTGAAGAAGGATTGTTGAGCGTCGAGGATTTGGATAAGGCATGTAGGCTTGGGCTCAACCATCCAATGGGTCCCCTAGAGCTTGGCGACTACACCGGACTGGACACTTATCTTCGCATCTTCGAATATCTCTATGAAGTGACTGGTGAGTCGCGTTTCAAACCACCTCTTCTACTAAGGAAGATGGTGGCTTCGGGTCATTTCGGAAGAAAGAGCGGTAAGGGGTTCTATAACTACCTGCTGCAGTGAAGGTGAAGAGGCTAAGCGCGCCTGAGCATCCCCTGCGCTTTACTGCTCGCAGTCTGGATCATGATGCTCCCGAGGAGTCTTTGAGCAGTGCATATTGCAGTTACACCGTCATCTGTGTTATGAATCATAATGGCGGACTCGACTATTTTGTAATGGGTAATCCTTCCACTTTCCATTGATCAATTTCACCTGACATGCCGTGAACTTTCTGAAAAACGAAATACTCCATGACTTTCCAAGCTTTTGCGCTACGGAAGTCAACCAAACAGTAGACCGATACGCTTCATTTCTGTCAAGCTTGTTAAGCTCGTCTCTAAGGGTTCTGGAATTGTCGGTGCGATCGCCAACATAGTAATCTATGTTGACTGCGTTCTCTATGTCTCTAGTCGCATATTCTTCTGGAGTCCTGAAATCTATGACAACAGAATCTTGATTATCCTTGTTCTTCTGAATCAAAGCATAAGCTTCTTGAGGGCTGATTAAGGTTCGAGCAAGCTCTTCTTGAGAGGATGCTGGTGGTTGCGCCGCTTGCTGCTGCGAATATCGATTAGTAAATCCGACACCTTGATCGAGAAAGAATTGCGTCCTAGGAAGTGTTCCAAGATGGTGCTACAAGAACGGCTTAGGGATCATGACAGAAAGAATCAACGCTGAGAAATTAGAGATAACGGTGTCAAATCAAGAACTCGAGAGCCTAAAATGTCACGAAAACAATCAAGTTTATCTGTTGCAATTCATTTCTCTAACGCCTAAGTTGAATGAGAGCATGCTCACGCGAAGTAGCGCGCACTGAATCGTTGAGGTCTGACAGTTGAAGATAGGTCAGTTCATAGAATCGACTAAGCGATTGATCCACGCCTCCTCCAAACCTACTCGGGAGGAAGTTTGGCTTCTCTTTCGCATCACACTGTTGGGGATAGGCGTGATAGGAGGAATAGGATTCATGGTAAGGATACTCTTTCTGTTCTTAGGCTCTGGAGTAGCCTAGAGAACATGACTTAGTTTGGAGGGGAGGCTATGATCTTTGCAATTCGCACAACGAGCGGGCAAGAGATGACCGTTGCTGAAGTCTTAACATCGAAAGCTGCCATGAAGAAGTTGCCCGTGTTTTCTGTTCTTGTTTCCGACGCTATAAAGGGTTACATATTCGTAGAGGCTTCTGGACCACACGTGGTGGACGAGGCAATCTCAGGTATAAAACACGCTAGGGCCAAGACGAGAGGTTCAGTCCCACTCTCGTCAGTGGAGCGTTTCATAGTCACGAGGCCGACTATAGATGAATTGAGCGAATCTGACCTAGTCGAGGTAATCGCTGGGCCATTCAGGGGGCTCAGAGCAAAGATCACACATATGGACAAGGTAAAAGAAGAGGTGACGATAGAATTGCTTGAAGAGGGATTCGCAACACTACCTATTACTGTACATGCAGACTATGTAAGACGAACAGCCAAAGGCAAGGGTGAAGAACATGAAAGAGAAGAAACAGATTGAGGCCCTAATCAACGGGGGCGAGGCAACAGCCGGTCCACCTCTGGGTCCAGCACTCGGACCGCTTGGAGTTAACGTATTACAGATAGTCAACCGGATCAACGAGTTGACTAAGGCCTACGCTGGAATGAAGGTCCCTGTCAAGATTACTGTCGATGTTGAAACAAAGGCCTTCGATGTTGAGATTGGAACGCCAACAACCTCGGCCTTGGTAGTAAAGGAACTTGGTGTTGAGAAGGGCTCAGGAAACCCTAAGGCCGAGAAGGTGGGTAACCTCTCGGTTGAGCAGACGCTGAAGATTGCGCAGATGAAGATGAAAGACACTTACTCCAAGAATGTTAAGGCAGCACTCAAAGAGGTTCTTGGAACCTTAACGAGTATGGGCGTGACCGTTGACAATAAAGACCCGCGAGAAGTGCAGAAGGAAGTGGATCAAGGAAAACATAACGGCATATTGACGAATAGAGAATGACTCGTAAGGGGACCTCATCCAATCCGGCTCCTGCCTCGAAGAGCGCATAACCCAAGGATATCTGAGACTGCATGATCAATGCCTGGGAGTACGAAATGTTCATTAACGCCATACATCGGAGGGTAATAGGCACTTTCAGACTTACTGTGTAAAACTGGGTGTGATAGTTGCCTCTTCCAAAAGAGAGTATCCAGAAGGCCCTCGAAGAACTGAGGAAAAACCATGAAAAACGCAACTTCAAGCAGTCGCTAGAACTTATCATCAAACTCAAGGACCTAGATCTAAGAAAGCCTGAGAATAGACTCAACGAAGTTGTAGTGCTCCCGCACCACGTAGGAAAGACCGTCAAGGTATGCGTGATAGCCACCGGCGACCTCGCGTTGAAATCAAAGGAAGCAAAAGCGGATCTTGTTATAGGAAAAGATCAGCTTGAAGAACTTGCAAAGGACAAGAAAGCAGCCAGAAAACTTCAAAGTGAATACGACTTCTTTGTAGCTGAAGCTCCCCTCATGCCGTTAGTGGGCAAGACGATAGGCCAAGTCTTAGGTCCGAGAGGGAAGATGCCGACACCGATCCATCTCAACGCGCCCATAGCCGACATAATTGACCAAGCCAAACGAACGGTTAGAGTTCGGGTCAGAGACCAACCTGTCATCCAATGCAGGATCGGCAGCGATGAACTGCCGGACGAGCAATTGTCAGAGAATATTCAAACATTATTCTCCAGCATAGAGGGGAAGCTTGAGCGTGGAGCGAGGAACATCTCCACAATACTCATCAAGACAACGATGGGGCATCCCGTGAGCCTGGCCTTCTAGAGGTGTTACACAATTGCCTGAAAGAAAAGTCCAACCGAGGAAGAGGGAGGCCCTCGAAAAAGTGAAGAAGATCATGAAAACCTGCAACGTCGTTGCCGCGGCGGACTTAACGAATGTTAGGTCAACACAGATCCAAGAGATTCGGAAGTTGCTTCGAAGCAGTGCAGAAATGCTGGTGACAAAGAACACAATCTTCAGACGAGCAAGTCAGGAGCTTGAGTCTGAGAAGAAGAATATTGGCAAGTTTGCAGATTCGCTCAGCGGACCTTTTGCTCTACTCTTCACCAACATGAATCCCTTCGAACTGATACTCTTCATTAACAAGAACAAGGTCAGGGTCCCCGCAAAAGGAGGAGACATCGCCACTGCTGACATTGTTATTCCAGCAGGAAACACGGGTCTCCCACCGGGACCGATAATCAGTGAGTTCGGAGAAGTAAAAATACTGACCAAGATAGAGTCGGGAAGCATATGGGTAGCTAGGGATACCCTCGCAGCCAAGAAAGGCGACGTGATCTCCACAAAACTAGCATCAGTCCTGACGCGTCTTGGAATGAAGCCGATGGAAGCGGGCCTATCAATCATAGCCGCCTACGATAAGGGATCAATCCTTGGCCGAGACATGTTAACCCTAGACCTTGAGGAGTATAGACAGGACATTATCAGGACCTCCATTCAAGCCTTAAGTCTGGCCTTTGAAGCCAGCTACCTGACAGTTGAAAGTGCGCCCCTAATACTTGGAAAGGCACAACATCAAGCCCAAGCACTGGCAGTTGAAGCAGAGTACGTCACGCCTTCGAACATTAACGAGATCGTGAGGGTCGCCCATACCGAGATGTTGACTCTGGCAAATGTTGTAGCCACCGTCAATAAGGAAGCTACACCGAACTTGGCTGCAAGCTAAACCTGGTGGTGAAAGGAAACCCTTAAGAGTTGATGTTCATAGCACGTGTAGGAACTTGGTGGTTACAGACGGAGGAACAGAAGCTTGAAATATATATATGCGGCGCTGTTGCTGCATTCGGCCTCGAAGCCTATTGATGAAGCCAATCTGAAGAAGGTTTTGACTGCAGTGGGAATAGATGTTGATGAGGCAAGGCTGAAAGCACTCACAGCCGCGCTTTCCGAAGTAAATATTGATGATGTTCTGAAAAAGGCTTCAAGCGCAGCTTTCGCCCCAGCAGCACCATCCCCGGCCGCTGCACCTGTAGCAGCTGCACCTGCCGAGGCCAAGAAGCCTGAGGAGAAGAAGGAAGAGGAAGCTTTGGCGGGTCTCGGCGCTCTATTTGGCTGAGTCAAGAGAACTAAAGATTCTGCTTGACTCTTCCTTCTGTCACCATAAGGACATCTGAGGCTATCGAGATTGGTCAGCCTCGACAGTGAATTTGAAATCCCCTTCTTTAAGGCGAACGGTTTTGCGAGAAGAAAATGCAATATCTGCGGCAGCAACTACTGGACTCAGAATCTGGAAACCAAGAGTTGTGGAGACTCCCCCTGCAGAGAATACACCTTCATCGGGAATCCACCATCGAGAAGCAGACACACTCTATCGGAGTTCAGAGAACTCTTTCTGAAATACTTTGAGAAGAACCGCCACACAATAATCAGTCCCTATCCTGTGATAGCCAGATGGAGGGACGATGTATACCTTGTTGGGGCCTCCATCTACAACTTCCAGCCTTATGTTACTGAGGGGAGAATACCGCCACCCGCTAATCCCCTCGTTATAAGCCAACCTTGCATCAGATTCACAGACATTGACAAAGTAGGTCAGACCTTTGGAAGACATATGACAATCTTTGAGATGGGAGGGGCGCATGCCTTCAACTATCCAGAGAAACAAGTCTACTGGAAAGATGAGACCGTGAGGTTTCACCATGAGCTTTTGACGCAAGAGTTTGGTGTAAGATCAGAGGATGTCAACTATAAGGAGGATTTCTGGTCGGGTGGAGGCAACGCAGGCCCGGATCTTGAGGCATGTGTTGCCGGCCTAGAAATCTCAACCCTCGTATTCATGATGTACAAGTATGTTGGGGAGAAGCTGGTTGAGATGCCGCTGAGAACTATAGATACTGGCTACGGCATCGAGAGATGGACTTGGCTCTCACAGGGATCACCTACAGGGTTCCATGCAACCTATGGTCCCCTACTTGACGATGTGGCTAACTTGGCAAACTTGAAAGTTGACAGCAGGATCATCGCAGACAGCGCCAAGATGTCTTCCGCAAGGGCTGGCCAGACACCTAATGATAGACTCAAAGGAGCAAGGATTGCGAAAGAACTAGGAATCTCCAGTGAAGAACTCGACAGAAAGATCTCGAATTTCAAGAGCTTCTGCACAATCCTAGACCACACTAAGGCCCTATGCTTCCTGCTCTCTGAAGGTGTTGTGCCATCCAACATGCAAGAAGGCTACTTGGCCCGACTTCTGATACGCAGAACGTACAGGATCCTGAGGGCGCTGAGGATCGAGAGTAGTTTCCTCGACATAGTTGAAAAACAGATAGCTTACTGGTCTGACAACTTTCCAAACCTGAAACTAATGAAGGACGAGATTCTTGAGGAACTTGAGGTTGAGCAGGAGAAGTACAGGAAGACACTGAGAAAGGGCGCCGAACTCGTCAGGAGAATATCTCGGGATGTTAGGAAGTCTGGACTCAAAGAAATCCCGCAGAGTACTTTGATTGAGCTTTATGACTCTCACGGGCTTGTTCCCGAGGTGGTTAAGGAATTCGCTGACGCTGAGTCAATGGTCGTCTCGGTTCCTGAGGACTTCTTTGGAATGGTCGCAAGAAGGCACCTAGACTCCAAACCACCTGAAGAGACCTCGATCATGAAGACATTTAAGGAGAAGATTTCAACACGTCATGAGACCAAGAAGCTTTACTATCAAGACCCATATCTTGCGAAGTTTGACTCCAGGGTTCTCGAGGTCATTGAGGGGAGATACCTCATACTGGACCAGACATGCTTCTACTCTGAGGGCGGGGGACAACTCGCAGACACAGGATTCATCAAGTTCAACGGACAATCCTCAAGAGTCGTCGATGTCCAGTCGGCAGGAGACATTGTCATACACATCATTGATGGAGATGTCCCAAAGATAGGCTCAGAGGTCCGTGGCGTGATCGACTGGGAACGACGTCTGAGCCTGATGAGACACCACACCTCAACACACATACTCATCGGCGCGGCTAGGAGAGTTCTTGGTGAACACGCTTGGCAGGCTGGAGCAGCGAAAGATGTTGAGAAAAGTCGCCTGGACATCTCACATTATGAACGCCTCAGCACGGAAAAGGTCAACGAGATTGAACGTTTGGCGTGCGAAGTAGTCACGAGAAATCTTCCCGTCGAGACAGTATGGATGCCCCGAGATGAGGCGGAGAGAAAGTATGGATATAGACTCTACCAAGGCGGAGCCGTACCAGGAACAGTAATACGTCTCGTCAAGATAGGTGACTGGGACGTCGAGGCATGCGGAGGAACACATCTGCGCTCTACTGGAGAGATAGGGATAATAAAGATCCTGGGCACGGAGAGGATTCAGGACGGAGTTGAAAGACTGATCTTCGCCTCAGGTACCCACGCCCTCAAAGAGATTCAGAACAGAGATCTTCAGCTTGAGCAAGCAGCCAAGATTCTGAACACGTCAACTGAGAATCTCTCAAAAACTGTCCTGACACTTTCAAAAAACCTAGACATCCTAACAAAGAAGACTGCGAGGCTTCGAGAAGAACTAACATCAAGAGAAGCAGAAGCTCTCATAGGCAAGGCTAGAAGAATTAGCAGAATAAGATTTCTCATCTCCCAAAGGGAAGAGACGGATGAGGAGGAGGCCATAATGCTTGGAAGCAAGATCACTAAGGCTGAGCCGCTGTCAGTAGTCATCCTGCTGCTTGTCAAAGAGACGGTCAGGCTCTTCGTCTTCGCAGGAAAGGATGCGATAAGAGCTGGTATAGACGCTGGGAGATTAGCCAAGGAGTTGGCTGGCGTAGTCGGAGGAGGTGGAGGAGGAAAGAGTTACTTTGGACAGGGTGGCGGGAGCGACACAGGTAAGCTGCGGCAGATGACTAGGCTAGCTCCAAGAATGGCTGCAAGACAGATGAGGAAGAGATGAGCCAGCAAAGAGTAGATTGGGAGAGAATTGAGAGAAAATGGCAGAAGAGATGGAGTGAAGCCAGAATCTTCGACTCTGATCCGGACACAAGAAGAAAGGTATTCGTCACTTTCCCCTTCGCCTATATGAACGGGCCACTCCACGTTGGACACGGATTTACAGCGTCAAAGGTCGACGCTTACGCCAGATTCATGCGAATGCAACAGTACAACGTACTCTTCCCATGGGCTTGGCATTGGACTGGAGAGACTATCGCGGGGGCCTCAGAGAGAGTAAGTAAAGGCGACCCTGAAATAATCAAGGAATTCAAAGAGATAGACGGTGTCTCTGAAGAGGAGCTCAAGAAGTTCGTCGACCCAACATATGTGGCCAAGTACTACACCGACCAGAATAGAGAGACTGTCAAGAGAATAGGTTTCTCAATAGACTGGAGGAGGGAGTTCCACACAACCTCCCTCGAACCGAACTTCAGCAGGTTTGTGGAGTGGCAATACAACAAGCTCCGAGAAGGAGAATATGTCTTCAGGGGTACCCACCCAGTGGTTTGGTGTCCACACTGTGAAAGCCCTACTGGAGACCACGACAGACTCGAGGGCGAGGGCGTCTCGCCTGAAGAATATACACTAATGAAGTTCCGCCTAAACGACGCCTCCCTTGTAGCGGCCACATTCAGACCTGAAACAATCTTCGGAGTCACAAACCTTTGGATAAACCCAGACGCGGAATACGTTCAAGCTCGCATCGATGGAGAGAACTGGATAGTCAGCTTGGAAGCCGCCGATAAACTAAGAGAACAACTGAGAAACGTTGAGACAGTCAAAAGACTCAAAGGAAGCGAGCTGGTCGGCAAGGAATGTAGAGACCCCATAGCGAATAGACCTCTCCTGATCCTTCCTGGATGGTTTGTTGACCCAAATAATGGTAGCGGTGTTGTCTACAGTGTACCAGCCCACGCCCCATTCGACTGGGTATCTCTGAGAGACCTCAGAGCAAAGCCGGAGCTGGCTAAGAAATACGGAATCCCCCAAAAACAGCTTGACGAGATCAAGCCTATCGGAATGATCTCCTTAGAAGGCCACGGCGAATATCCTGCTATAGAGATTGTAGACCGGCTGGGTGTAAGAGACCAGAACGACCCCAAATGTCAGGAAGCAACAAAAATCATCTACAGGAAAGAGTTTCACACAGGAGTTCTCAAAGAAAACTGCGGACGATACTCCGGAACAAAAGTCCAAGAAGCAAAAAACATCATAGTGAGAGACTTCAGGCAAGCTGGAATAATCGACTCGATGTTCGACCTGCCTCAGGTGGTTATGTGTCGTTGCACAACCATGTGCAGAGTCAAGACTCTTGAAGGGCAATGGTTCCTAAGATATTCTGATGAATCGTGGAAACAAAGAACTAAACTACTCCTCTCAAGAGCCCGGGTCTATCCTGAATCAGCAAGACAATGGTTCTTGGACGTGATAGATTGGTATAGAGACTGGCCTTGCGCCAGAAAGACCGGTTTGGGCACACCTATTCCCTGGAGTCCAGAATGGATTGTTGAGACCCTGAGCGACTCAACAGTCTACATGGCCTTTTACACAATCAACAAGAAGATACGTGATAGCGACTTCTCCCCCAAACAGTTGACAGATGAAGTCTTCGACTACATATTTCTAGGGGCCGGAAGCCAAGAAGCTGTTGCCAAGAAAGCGGGAATTGAACAAGAAGTATTGAGATCAATGCGTGAAGAGTTCCTTTACTGGTATCCGGTTGACCTAAGAGTGTCTGCCAAGGAACTCCTTCCAAACCATCTGACTTTCTTCCTCTTCCAACATGCAGCACTCTTCAGGGAAGAGCATTGGCCGAGGGGGATAGGAGTAAACGGCATGCTCATGATAGAGGGGGGGAAGATGTCGAAATCAAAAGGAAACATAGTAACACTGAGAGGGGCGATGGGGGACTACGGCGCCGACGTGACAAGATGCGCACTACTTCTTGGAGCTGATGATATGGACGATCCGGACTGGAGAACAGAGAATCTGAGGGATGTTAGGTTAAAGCTCGAATCTTTCATGAATCTGGCGAAGGAGATAATGGATTCTGAAGGAGGTGGAGAGATAGGCCACCTAGACGACTGGTTGACAAGCCGGATGCACGACAGAATCCTGAAGACCACAAAGAGCATAGAGAACCTCAAGACTAGAGCTGCAGCTGAAAACGTCATCTACGAGGTCTCGAACGACTTCAGATGGTACGTCAGAAGGAAATCGCCCCCCAATCGAGAAACTGCATTACCACTGTTGGAGGCTTGGATCAGACTCATGGCCCCTTTCGCACCGCATTTGTCTGAGGAGTTGTGGGAACGCCTAAGAATGAAAGGCTTTGTATCAGTGGCGCAGTGGCCAAGGCCCGAAGAGTTCAAGAAAAACATCAAGGCAGAGATGGTCGAGGAGATGATCAAGCAAACACTTGAAGATATCAACAGCATAATAAGGGTGACTGGGAAGACACCTAAACGCGTCATTCTCTACACGGCGCAAGATTGGAAGTGGAGAACCTTACTGAAGCTCTTGGAACAGGAAGACGTAGCCTCCATAGAGACCAAGGAGGTTATTGGAGAGTTTACCTCAGACCCGAAGATTAGGAGCTACATGAAAGAAGTTGCCCGATACGTCCAAGGAGCTTCAAAAGAGGTTTCCCGTATGGCCCCCGAATCTAGGAAGAGACTGCTTGAGGCAGGGAAAATCGATGAATTGGAAGCTTTACAAGGCGCAGGCCAGTTCTTCTCAAAGGAGCTCAAAGCCGAAGTTATAGTCTATAGGGAAGATGATGATTCAAAATACGACCCTGAGGGTAGGGCTCACTTGTCCAAGCCTCATAGACCCGCAATCTACATAGAGTAGTGCTTGCGATCCACTGATGAGTTGACTGGAGGTCAGTTGTAACTAAGGGATTCTTGGCATCGATTGGTATAGTCCATTAGATACGGCATAGAAAGAAGAGTGAGCTTCAGGCACCTTCTTCTTATTCTCAATAGCGCATCGCCTGATCCGCCACTGAGCCATAGGGCTGTGGCTTAGCTCTTGAGGTTGGCCTGTTAGACTAGGTCGAGCCACTTCTCATATTTGGAGTCCTTGCCCCTAACCGCTTGGAAGAACTTTTCTTGCAGCTGCTTAGTAATTGCGCCTCTAGAGCCTGAACCTATCACACGCCCGTCAACTTCTCTAATTGGAGTCACCTCTGCAGCTGTACCTGTGAAGAAGGCTTCGTCGGCCATTAGTAGTTCGTCACGAATTATCTCTCTTTCAACAACCGGGATTGAGAGGTCTCTGGCCAACTCCTTGACAGAGTCCATGGTGAAGCCGTAGAGGGCCCCGGAGCTTCTGGGAGGTGCTATTAGATGTTTGTCTTTGACTATGAATATGTTCTCTCCCGGACCCTCTGCAACATAGCCGTTCATGTTGAGTAAGATAGCTTCGTCGTACCCGCAACTGATCGCCTCAAGCTTTGCCAGTACAGAGTTTAGATAGTTCGCAGTGGACTTGGCAAGTGGGGGAAGCATACGTGTGTCGACACGTATCCAAGATGATATCTTGCATCGCACGCCCTTCTCGAGACCTTCTTTCCCAAGATAGGTTCCCCAAGGCCAGACGGCTATTGCAACATTGACAGGGTTCTTCAGGGGATTCAGACCCATCTCTCCGTATCCACGATAAACGATCGGTCTGATGTAGCATTCCTTGACTCTGTTGACCCTAATAGTATCCTTGACGGCTTCTGAGAGTTCCTCAATTCCGTAAGGTATGTTCATAGTGTGAATCTTTGCACTGTTGAACAACCTATTCATGTGGTCTCTAAGTCTAAAAACAGCCGGGCCTTTGAAGGTATTGTAGCACCTTATGCCTTCAAAGACCGCTGTGGCGTAATGCAGCGCGTGAGTCAATACATGTATCTTGGCTTCACCCCAATCAACAAATTTGCCGTCCATCCAAATCTTCTCGGTCTCGTTCATTTGAATCACCTGAGTACCTAATGGATCCTTTCAAGCATCTGTCTCAACGAAAGGTAGGGAGTCCAAGAAAAGGCTTTTTGGAGACTGACGAACACCTCTATCGCCTGCATTTTCTCTCCCTTTCAAGCTTTGTCCACCATTCCGGGACCCGCACATGTTCCGCGCTGTCCCACTTATCGTATGGTTTCAGATCCAGAACTGGTGATCCGTCCAGAGCATCTAGACCCCTTACTTTGAGAATATTTCCTCTTCGTTCGACCAATTCTACAAGGGACAGCCCAATGGGGTTTGGACGGTGGGGTGCCCTAGTTGCTAGGACACCAACAAGGGGCATGTCTCGACACCCCCTAGGCCGGGCTTTCAGCTCCCTTCTCTCAGAGGCAGGTATATAATGCATCCAAAATATGACATTGAGATGTGAGAAATCTTCAATCCCTTCCAAAGCACCCTCGTAGTCTCGGTAGATTATTAGTTTTGAATCGTACTGTCGTTTTCGCAGATCATCCTCTGTGAGGCCAGTTCTGACGAATCCTATGGATTTTATGGATATTCGACTCAAACTTGTCTACCGTTTTACGTATTTGGTTGAGGCTGATTCTGGAGAGTTCCAGCATTCGCCTTGGGCTATCGTTCTCCAAGTCGAAGATATCAGCACCATCCTCTACTAAGTTTCTTTGAAGCCGAAGGCAGACTGCAGGTCGAGTTCAAAAGCAGCGATTGGATTCTCCATACCGAAGTTCTCTAGGAGTTGCGGATTTATCTCCCCCAGCACACCGACCTCCTCGTTCATTATCTTGATTGCTGCAACACGGCCTTTGATGAACGATGGATGCTCAATTTTTTGGAGATGCCATCCATTGACTCCACCGTTTCTGAGGAGGCTGTAGAGTGAGGCTTGAACATCTTCGTAGCTCACTCTATGGTCGCAAATCACAGCTCCAACCTTTCTCTTTGTGACGCTCTTTGTAGGCTTGCTTTCGTCTATTATGACAACGTCTCCACATTCAAAGATCTTTTGGGGATAAGGAACATGCTTGTTGTAACTTAGGAAGTCCAGCAAAGAAGGAAGAATCCAATTTCTCAATACCTCAAAATCTGAACTTAAGGGGTTTGTTACCTCCACAACTCTTCCAGCTGGCATATTCACCTTCTCGAAGAGCAGCTTTCTACTGGTCATAATGTAGCTCAACACTTCGACGAAGCCAAGACCGACCATTAAGTCACGTATCTTTCTGGTCAACTTGACTATTTCTCTCTCAGAACCAATCGTTGTCGCCAGGGGCATAGTTGGTTCAAGCCTGTTGTATCCGTAGGCTATTGCAAGGTCCTCTACTAGGTCTACTTCATGCATAATATCAGCGCGGTAGGCAGGTACAAGGGCGGTCAAACGATCCTTCGAGGTTGACTTTACCCCATATCTAATTTTCTTGAGGAGACCCGCGGCCACGCGAGTCGTAAGGTTCAGGCCTAAGGTATCGTTAGCGAATGAAATGTTGAGGCTCATCGTAGATGTTTTTAGGTCAGGTGTCCGGATTTCTCGGCTGCCGTAAATTATCTTAGCGGCTTCTATTCTCCCTCCGCGCTCAGCCATACTTGAGACCATGATATTGTTGACAGAGTTGACAAGCTTCATGTCTGTTCCCGTGACATCTAGGAGCAGGTTGGATGTTTCAGGAGTGACCTGCGTGACCACGCTGTTTATTATAGGCGGCATGGAGAGAACCTTTCCTTCTGAATCGTACAGCAGTGGGTACGCTGAGAAATCCTTGATTATCCATCCGTACTCCCTTCCTTTAGAAGTAGACTCCAATATTTCATGGCCGTTCATCTCTCTCGCTTCGTCCAGTGGTGTGAATCTTATCTTTCCAGGATCAACGCCAGCATAAGTCAGCTTGTGCGTTACCTTGTCAGCGTCATGGACGCCAATCGAAACTTTTGTTCTGTTTCTACAGTATGTCAGATGGAGCTTCTCTTGGAGCTGCATTATCTGTCTGACAGAATCATCAGTGAGTTTCAGCCCTCTGACAATAGCACCAGCAATGTACGGTCTGATTCTCTTGATCGACCGATCGACATTGATGCTCAAGTCTCCCTTGGCGACTTTGTAGTTTATCAGTCCTTTTTCAATATCGAGGAGGCCTCTCAATTCTCTAGCGATTCCCTCTGAAGACAGTAGATCAGGTCTGTCTGAGGTGACTTCCAGAAAGAGATCGTCTCCAGAAACATTTTCGACATCGCATTTCATCAAGAAGAGTCTCTCTCTTAGAAGTTCTACTGGTAGCTTTCTCCCTAGCAGTTCGCAGAGATCTTGGTACCCCACTTTCAGCGTTGGCATCTTCTCACCTGACCGGCTTCTCCCTGAGCCATTCGAGCCTCTTCGAGTGGAGATCCCTGATATCATCGACTCCGAGAGCTATCATGGCTAGCCTGTCGAAGCCGATACCCCATGCGATGACTGGGAAACCTATGCCTAGGGGTTTGAGCACTTCAGGCCGGAACATTCCGGCACCGACAAACTCAACCCAGCCAAGAGTCGGGTGTTTGACATAAGATTCGACACTAGGCTCAGTAAATGGAAAATATCCAGGCTTGAACTTGACTTCGCCAAGTTTCAGGATGGAGGCGAATCTTTCAAGAAAACCAAGTAGGTGACGTAGGTTGATTCCTTTATCCCCTACTATGCCTTCAAGCTGCGTAAATTCCATCGAGTGTTTTGCGTCTAGAACATCGGGTCTGAAAACCTTTGAGAGACAGAACATCTTCACCGGAGGGTTCTTGTATGAAGTTAGATATCTCATCGAGACCGCTGTGGTTTGGGTTCTCAGGATCAGTCTCTCAGCAATTCTTCGATTCCATTCATATCCCCAACCTGTAGACCCTGTTCTCCAACCGTTCTGATGAGTCCTCTTCACTCTCTCAACAAGTTCCACAGCGTTCAGATGCCCCGAGGCGGGATCTTTGAGAACGTAACTGTCATGTATCTCCCTAGCTGGGTGGTCCTGAGCTTGGAATAGAATATCGAAGTTCCAAAACTCCATTTCAACCAGAGGCCCCTCAGACTCCGCAAATCCCAGCGCAAGGAGGATTCGTCTAGCCTCTTCCATGAACTCAACATAGGCGTTCTTCTTTCCTGGATAGACAGTTGGGGGTGAAGCCGCAATGTCATATTCTCTTAGCTCAACCTTCCTCCATTCTCCGCTCGTTATCAACTCTGAAGTCAAGGCTGTAACGGATCTTGTGGTCCTGATCTCTAACTCATTTAGTGCAAGAGCCTTTGCGGTAAGCTCTACTTCTCGATCGACTTTATGAAAGATCTCTAGAAGGTTCCGTCCTTTGAGCCTCGACACGGCATCCTTCAGTTTAGGTCTGAGTTCTTCGAGGCGCACTTCACCTTTCTCGTATATGAGCCGCAGAGCCTCCTCGTCAGGGTCGGGTTCGACTCGACCACTGCTTCGGATGTAGATGAGCCCTTCCCGCCTATGAATCTCTGCTAAACGTTTTCTGTTGATCCAGCCCAAGACTATTGGAATTGTATCCTCTCCTAGGTGGGCCTTAGAGACGGCCTCATCAAGGCTAGCTTGACCTCCCAATGACAGAACTGCCTTGGCCAGTCTAGATTCTGGGAGGCCAAGCTGCGCGTATGATATACCCTCTTGGTTGAGTCGAACCAAGAATGCCTTCTTTTCATGTACCTGAACCAGGCTTCTCTCCGACAAGGCCAAGACGGCGCGCATGACGGCTGTATCCTGCAAGCCCGTCCTGTCAATTATCTCTGGAAGAGTAACTTTACGGCTAAACTCCTTCAGAGCCAGCAATACCCGAATTTCATTTTCACGTAGGGCAGACATGACCATAGACCTTCAGACTAAGCCTCGAAGTAACGTCGTCTTCATACTCCAAACTAGGTATGATAAAAAAGTGGTGGATAGTCCTCCAGTTAGCCCCCAATTATTATGACGATTCACCCTCCTTGGAGTCGGCTCGAACAAATGGAAACATCAGAAAATCTTAGAAGCAACAGCCAAAGATCTATTTGTCGATGGTGATTGGATGGAAAGTTTGACTGAGATAGGGAGAGTTACCCACTACTACTCAAAGATTGAAGTTGCTGTTGTTCATTTGAAGGCCCCTTTGAAGGTGGGAGATACGATTGTCATTAAGGGTTCAACGACCAATCTTGAACAGACGGTGGATTCGATGGAGATAGAACATGAGAATGTCGAAAAGGCTGAGGCAGGTCAATCGGTAGGTCTGAAGGTCAAAGGAAAGGTCAGAGAGAACGACCTCGTATTCAAGAAGTAGGAGGAAAGTTCCACTAAGTTTCTCTAGCAAGCTTTCTTCCAGACTGGGCCAAGAACCTCTCCAGATAGTCGTCAAATTGTTTGTTTCTCTTGAGATACTCTCCATATGAAACCAATGCAGCCATAGCCTGCGCCGTCTCCTCAGGCGCTGGATATGAGGGGATACCTAATTTCTCAAACCTAGACCTTATGTGTAAGGCCATCTCGGTCTCGCCTATATCGCATGCAATGACTGGCTTATTCGTTTCAGCAGATACTCTACAGATACGGTCCACAAAATCCTCTTGAATAGCTGGAAGGTGGTGAATCCCAATAACGATTATCGCGTCTATCTCATCATCTTTAACAAGTATCTTCATTGCGCTCTCGAACATCTCGGAAGTTGCTGAGCCGGTGAGGTCAACTGGATTCTCGGTTTGAGCAAACGAAGGAATTATGGATTTCTCCTTAAGCACTTCAAGTTTGAGAGTTGTCTCTTCTGAGAAGGTCTTGACGTTAAGTCCTCGAGACTCACACTCGTCCGCGGCCATAACACCCGGACCTCCCGCATCTGTTAGGATCGCGATATTGTCGCCTTCGGCTGGCGGTTGGAATGCGAGAGCCTTGCCAACATTGAAGAACTCTATCATGTTGGAGGACTTTACTACTCCAGCCTGTGAAAATGCCGCCTCGTATATTGCGTCTGTGCCGCTCATGGCGCCTGTATGCGATGCCGCCGCTCTGGCTCCTGCTTTGGTTCTGCCAGACTTTAGGGCTATTACAGGTTTGCTTTTCGTGACTTCTTTCGCAACCTCCATGAATCTCCTCCCTCTCTCTATGCTTTCTGCGTATAGAAGAATGACTCGCGTCTTCTCGTCGCGGCCGAGGTAATAGAGCATCTCTGACTCGTCTACGTCACCCTTGTTTCCGAAACTGACGAACTTACTTATTCCAATCTGTCTTCCAGTCAAGTAGTCAAGTGCAGCTGCCCCGAACGCCCCGCTCTGACTCACAAATGTTATGGGGCCTTGCATTGGACGCGGAGTCGCAACCATGACATCTCCCGCGTCGGTCACTTTTGTCTCTGGAAGAAACAACATATCAACACCTGTGTAGGAGTCGAACACTCCAAGACAGTTCGGTCCAAGCACTCTGACTCCAAATTTCCCTGCAATTCCCATGACCTGTTCTTCAAGCTGATTGTTTCCGATCTCACTAAAGCCAGCCGAGATGATGACGGCTACACTAACGCCCCTCTCACCTGCGTCAGACATCACCTCGGGAACGTATTTGCTCGGGACTACTATGACTACGGACTCTACATCATCAGGAACCTTCTTCAAAGATGGATAACACTTGTAGCCGAGAACACGCTCCTCATTCGGGTTTACAGGATAAATCTCACCCTTGAAAATTCCTCGACGCTTGTTCTCTGCAAAGTTCGAGAAGATTACATTCCCCGCTTTGTTGATGTGTTTGGAGGCCCCCACCACGGCTACAGACTTAGGGTTGAAGAATAGGTCCATTTGAGAGAGAATCTTGTTCTCTTCCATCTCGGCATTAACCTTCATCATTTTGATTAAGGTCTCGGCGTCACTATTGATTTCCTCGTTGCAATAAGCCTTTCTTAGTTCTGCAACTCAGCCTCAAACATGCAATGTGTACCCTGAACTGACTGGAGTTCTCATCGACTGTCATCTTCAGTAACACAGAGTATCTTGCTGTGTGTTTCCTAGTTTCCGGTAGACTTGTTAAATGGAAACTTCCATTCTTGGCAAAGTTTAATTAAATTAGTGTTCCCCATTTGATTGGGGTCGATCATCCCTAAAGGGGCCGTAGACAGACTACGTAGTCGAGCATAGTCTGGCGGATTCAAGCCAGGGATGACGACAGCCGAACCAACAAAGTCATGTTGGAGGTCGGCCGCCAAGGGCTCCAGAAGAGACCTGAACAAAGGTTTGCGGACCTCAAAGGAATGAAGAACTTCAGGAGCGCGGGAAGAAACCCGTAGGCACAAACTATGGCGGAAGTCGAGGGTTCAAAATGGCTCATACAGCCAGGACATTCCCTTCGGCCCCACCAAACCCACCGAAGATTGAGGGAAATCCCCAAAGATTCCGATTGCACAAATTCTACCTAAGTGGAAGAATAGAAGACTAACCTGAAGCGAAGTCTAGCGCAAGATGTACAAACCGATCATCCCTGCTCTAGCGGTCCTCGGCAAGAAAGCCTCGGGAAAGACCACTGCCGTCGAGATAATAGTAAAGGCCCTGACAGGGAGGCAACTGAATGTCATGACAATCAAGCACGTCAGCCAAGAGGGATTCACCTTGGACAAAGGAGGCACAGACACTTGGAGACATTGGAAGGCTGGAGCCAGAATAGTCTCAGCAATCTCAGATTCTGAGAAGGCTATAATGATCAAGGACGGCGAGCACATAGAGCTAAGTATGCTTGACTGTTGGGCTGGCAAGGTTGACGCTATTGTCTTCGAGGGATTCTCTTCCCTACTCCTTGGAGAAGAGAATGTTGGGAAAGTCATTTGCCTTAAGGAATGGTCTGAAAAGGAAACTTACCTATCAAGCATTAGAGGTACCTTAGTTGCTCTATGCAGCCTCAACCTAGAAGGACACGGAATCCTCAAGCTCGGGCTTGATGATGGAATCTTGGCTGAAAGAGCGACGCAGTTCCTTTCGGCTACCAGTGCAGAGTAGTGGAAGGCCTTGAACAGGATCAAGATTGGACTTGTAGGATTTGGAAGTTGGGGGAAAAGACACTATGAAAGCTGGAGGAGGATCCCGGAAGCCGATGTTGTTGGAATTCATGATCCGGCCTACAGGGGCAGGATCTTCAAGAAGTCTCTGGCCTCATTACTGAAGATCGTTGATGCTGTAGATGTGGTGGTGCCGGCCGAGAGCCTCACAGATGTTGCCATAACCGCCCTCGAGTCGTCCAAACATGTCCTGGTGGAGAAGCCTATGTCAACGAATGTGGATGAAGCAAAGAGGCTGCTGGCGGCTGCGAACTCGCATGGAAGCAAAATCGCCATGGTCGGATTCATCGAGAGGTTCAACCCAGTCTTCATGAGACTTCACTCGATCATCGGTCAACTGCAAGGACCGGGAAGGATCTTCTGCCAAAGGTCGGGTTCACCGACACTCGTGGCAAGAAAAGCGGGTGTACTGAAGGACCTTGCCATACACGACCTCGACCTTTTGAGGTGGTATCTCGGTGAACCCGACAGAGTGACCATACGGTCGAGGGGGGACTTTTATCTCAGCCAAGTCGAGGCAAAGTTCCAAGATGTCGAAGTGATAGTCATAGCCGACTGTTTAGGCCCCAAGATCAGGAGATGGGTCCTAACCTACGTTCAAGACAACATCTTCGCATACTTCGAGAACGACAGATGGAGGCTCTACATGAACTACACAGAGGTCCCGGTCGAATGGCACATGCCCCTCGAACAAGAACTCAGGCACTTCGTAGAATGCATAGAAGAGGGGGTACAGCCCAGCCCTTCAATCCACGATGGACTCAGAATACTCGAGGTGATTGAGAACGCAGATGTTCACGACTGACAGCGGGTACAAATGATTTAAGTACGTGAATTTGCAAGAATCAGGGGTCATAACACCGTTATAGGAAGGGTCGTGACAGAACCTAGAAACATAGGTTCAAGACACTAGACTCAAACTATGTAACGGAGGCTGTAAGGACCGAGATTCAGGTTGAGGTAGAAATAGATGCCCGCAAAAGAGAGGCCGAACCAACTAATATGCCTCAAGTGTGGGGGCTTCGCCGAAAACGGAACCATCTGCATAAGGTGCCTCGGAGGCCTCAGGTTCCTAGACCGAGAGATAGATTCCGAATGGCTCAAAAATGAACTTGCGAAGATAGTCGACCATCTGGGCTCCGATATCGAGGCGGCCTTCAAGAAAGACCCAGCCGCTGGGTCGCTTATGGAAGTTCTGTACTACCCGGGAATCCAGGCGATACTCCTTCATAGAATAGCACATTTCTTCTGGAACCTGAAGCTTCCCTATATTCCCAGATACCTCAACCTTATGAGTAGACAACTTACCGGAATCGACATCCATCCAGGAGCAGATATCGGAAGAGAATTCTTCATTGACCATGGCACAGGCGTCGTCATAGGTGAAACCTCAGAGATAGGCAATAACGTAACGATGTATCAAGGAGCGACTCTGGGAGGCACAGGAGGCGCTCGAGGAGAGAAGCGCCACCCAACGGTTGGCAACGACGTCGTAATAGGTGCAGGGGCAAAGATCCTGGGTCCAATTACTGTAGGGGATCGAGTGAAGATAGGTGCAAACTCCGTGGTGACAAAAGATGTCCCACCTGACAGCACAGTAGTTGGTGTGCCAGGAACGATCATAGCAAGGAAGGGTGAGAGGGTTCCAAAGATAGACCTAGCGCACGGTGAACTTCCAGACCCCTTCATGGAGAGACTTCAGCAACTGGAACGACGCATAGCAGAGCTAGAGAAGAAACTGAGTGAGAATAAGTAGGAGCCGTTGACTCAGGGGACCCAAACTCAAGCCCCTGATATTTCTCAGCCATACAGAAGATGCAGATCAAGCCGTCAGTTGTAGGTAACGAGTGGTCGCTACTCTACGGTTTGACTAATCTTCCTGAAATGGATTGAGCGCGGACAGCAACGCTCCTCTCAACTCGAACTGTGGAGTCAACTTAGCGGGTGCTGACAAGCATACAGCTGAACGTGAGTTGAATGTAACTTCAATTCACCTGTCCGGCTAAATGCTAATTAGAAGTTGTTAATCGTAGAGGATAGATTGAAGGTGGAGTTCCTTGATGAGGAGTAAACTCAGTCTAGCCATTGGTGTTGGCGCCGTAGCCTTCATAATATACATGCTTGTAGCAAGCTTCTACATCTACTTCATAGCTGTAGTATCTTGGGAGAATGTTGCCCCACGATTTCTGAGCAGCAGGGTCTTGGGAGCCCTATTCATAGGAGTCTCAGCCTCATTCATAGTGGGGATACTCTCACTGGTGGTCGGGGTACCGTTCGCCTACTTCCTGACATATAGAGATTTCAGGTTTAAGTCGACACTGGAGACTTTGATGGTTGATCTTCCACAGACCTTCCCACCTGTCACCGTAGGGCTTGTCTATCTGCTGCTGCTTGGACCCGGGTCGCCTGCGAACATAGCGTTTACATACTTCGCAGTTATTGTCGCAAAATTCTATGTTTCCTCCCCCTTCATGGTTGGCTTCGCAGCCAGACGATTCAGAGAAGTTAAGGCGAAGGGGCTGGATTTGATAGCGAGATCTTTAGGAGCAGACGTGAAGCATCTGCTCTTCTGGATAATAATTCCACTATCCAAAAGAGACTTGCTCGCCGGTTTCTCCCTCACTTGGGCTAGGGCGATGGGAGAGTTAGGCGCAACCATGGTCTTTGCTGGGATTATACCCTGGAGGACCGAGGTTATACCTACACTTGTGTACAGCGTCTCCCAGACTGAACCTTATACCGCTGTGGCTGCAGCCATTGTTGCTGAGACACTGTCAATAATGGCCCTACTTTCGCTAAGGCGTGGTGTGAAGGAGAGACAATGAAGAGTCTAAGGCTAGAGAATATCTGCAAGAGCTACGAAAACGTAAGGGCGCTTGACCACGTAAGCCTGCGGATCGATGCGGAGGAATTTGTCGTAGTGATGGGCCCCAGCGGCTGCGGAAAGACCACTCTCGTACTCACCATCCTGGGAGCCCTGAAGCCTGACGGGGGCCATATTTTTGTGGATGGAGAAATCATAGACGACCTCCCAATAGAGGCTAGAGGTATTGGCTATGTGCCTCAGGATTTCGGCCTCTTTCCACATTTGAGTGTTCGCGAGAACATCAGCTTTGGATTGAGGGTTAAGAATGCTCCAAGAGATATTATAGACCAAACTGTCGACAAAATGCTCTCTTTCGTTGATCTGAAGCAACTCGCTGATAGAAGGCCGAGCGAACTGAGTGGGGGAGAGAGGCAGAGAGTAGCCCTTGCCAGGGCGTTAGCGACAAACCCTTCAATACTGCTTCTTGATGAACCTTTGAGTAGCATCGACGAGGCTACAAAAGCTGATGTCAGAGTTAGGTTGAAGGCGATTCTGAAAGAGGCGAAGGCAACCACAGTATGCGTTATACATACTCCAGAGGACGCGTTTGCATTAGGGGATAGGATCGCAGTGATGAATCAAGGACGAATAGTTCAGGTTGACACTCCCTCAGAACTTTTGCGAAATCCCAAGGACAGTATGGTGAAGAAGCTGATCGCTACTATGTACGTCTGAAGAATGCTGCGCACCCAATACAACTGACCAACATGAAACGCAAGCATGTGCCGACACTCGGCTCACCTAATAGTTTGGATGAGTAGTTGACTAGAGTTTTAAGCGGCAGGGGACATTTCATAATGTATGCGGTACGAAGAACCCACAGATAGGCAGTCTGAGGAAATACTCTACCTCAAAGACTTCGTCCTAAGATGCCCGATCCTCATGGGCATGCTAGTCTTCCTGCTTATTCTAGCTGTCGGCGGAGTCCTTGGGATGGGCTTCGCAGTCTTCACCATTCTGGCGATCGCCGGAGGTTTCGCCCTCCCAGTCATATACGGCGGTGGAATAGGTCTCTCTCCTCTCGAATCCATCGTGCTGTGTCTTGCGATATTCCTATTTCTATCCTATAGTTCACTGTGCATTCTAACATCATTTGAAGACTATGCGAGAGCCAAGAGATACCTCAAGATGCTGAAGAACCGCTTTAGGCCCGTGTATCGATTCCTGAACATTCACGCTGGGAGGTTTGGTATTTTCGGCATCTTAGCTCTGAGCACATTTCTTGTGGGATGGTGGCTTGCAGTAATCCTAGCCTTCGTCGCTGACCTTGAGATACCTTATGCGGTGAGCGCCATATTCGTCGGCCTGGTTGGAGGCGGATTGCTCGCTTGGGGGCTCTACTACGGTATCGAAACAGTCATCCATAATACACTCATTCTAGCTGCAATATTCATTGGACTCGGGCTCGTTACAGGAACGATAACAAATGCCATGATTGGCCGGATGAGAAGGAGAAGGCGAAAGCCCCCCAAGAAATAGTTTCGGGCAACAGTCAAATTCTCTATGCCCACACACAATTTAACTCTGGAGCGCAAGTCTGACCTAGGACTTGATTTAGGCTTTAATTACGACGGCCCTTGCTTGGGGCCACGGTATCGGTCACGAGCATGTATGTGGAGCCAGATGGTAACCCACAGTGCTGGGACCGCTTTAGAAACGTACAGATGTCAAAACCCGAACCTCTAGGTAGATCGATTACAACAATTCCTCGGAATCCCGTAACCAATTCTCTACTGGACCAGTTTAGATTTGGTCTTTGCACTTGATACTAGTCTTAGTAGTCCTTAGAGGTCGCGATTAGACATTCCAAGTTGAGAGGCGTACGGCGGATTGTGGATACCGGAGCTTAGCCATTAGGCTCTGTCTGGTGCGTATCTTCCGTATTTTCTGGCCTCGTCAACCATGACTTTGATGTTCTCTGTCTTTACGTTGCTGTGGAGGGAATTGCTGTCTGAGAGAATGAAGCCTCCATCTTTGGCTGCGGCGTCTATGCACCTTCTGACATCACGTCTAACTTCTTCCTCTGTGCCGTAAGGTAGGATGTATACGCAGTCAACGTTTCCGCGCAGGAAGATTCTGCCTCCGTAGAGCTGCTTTACCTTTCCAAGGTCCATGACGCTTGGCTCAATTGGATGCAGCCCGTCATAGCCTAGGCTGACTAGTTCTTCAAGTATGGGGTTGAGATTTCCATCGGAGTGCTTCATAACTGGAATCTTTTGAGTGTGACATTCTTCAATGAACTTTCTTAGGTAGGGGAAGAAGAATTCTCTGAGAATCTTTGGAGAAAACATGGGACTCTTGATGTCTGCTAGGTCGTCGCCTTCCACTACGATGTCTACCCCAGACTCGATGAGCCGTCTTACTACCCCGATCTGGTATCTGAAGATCTTCTCGATCAGCCTTCTAGCGAAGTCTGGCTGCCGATAGAGATCAAAGATGAGCTTGTCGATTCCTCCTCTCATCTGGAATGGGGCTGTAACTACTGAATGACACCAACCGATCACCGGGTATTCGTCTTTGGCTTCAGCAACTGTCTCCTCTACAGCATCGAGGTTTAGCTCCTCGGGTTCAGGTAACTCAAGCTTCTCTAGGTCCGTGGGAGACTTTACTGTTCCATCCACCCAGTATGTTGTCTTGATGTCTGGCTTCGTCCTGTAGATCCTTCCCAAATGATCAACGTAGCTCGTTTCGTCTATGAATCTTGGTCTGAAACCTTCAGGATAGATGTTCCAGTCATTTACCAGCAGTGAGTCGAAGTCAAGCTTCATAGCCGTCTCATTCAGAAGTCTCTGGTTGTATTCGGCCACATCATTCATGTCGACCTCATCTCTCTCTTTCTGTGAGAGAAAGATCGATGTGCTCATGGGTGTCTTTTCAAGAATCCTCTGGGCGTGTATTAGATCAAGGGCGCCATCGACAGGGACCGTGTCTGGCACTTCAAGGTGAACAGCTTTTAGGTACCGGTCTTTATGGGTTACCAATCTTCATGCACCTGAACACCAAATCAACTCTCATAAGCGAATCAAAAGTTTTCCTAGAGCTGACATCAGAATGCCTTTTGACCCGTGGAGAATTAAAGCCTTTATTATCTCCCTCACGCCCTCTATTTGATGTCTCAGAAATGGTTTCTGAAAGAGTAAAAGAAATCTCTCCAAGCTTGACTCTCGGCATGACCTCAAGAGCCAAGGAGTTGAAGAGGAAGGGACAAGACGTAGTGAATCTTGGGGCTGGTGAACCAGACTTTCCAACCCCCCAAAACATAAAGGAGGCCGCCATAAGAGCCATCAATAACAACTTCACCTATTACACTCCCACTTCGGGGATTGAAGAACTCAAGCAGGCTCTAGCAGAGAAGCTCAAAGAACATAACAAGGTACATTACGACCCTCAGCAGATAGTTCTGTCCTGCGGTGGAAAACACAGCCTCTACAATATTATGCAGGTTCTTCTCAACCCAGGCGATGAAGCTCTCCTGCCCGTACCCTACTGGGTCAGCTATGTTGAGCAGATCAAGCTTGCAGGCGCTCTCCCCAGACTGGTCCCGACCACAGAGGACAACAGGCTTGATGTAGACGAGATGGCAAGAGAGGTTACTGACAAGACGAAGCTACTCATTCTTAATTCGCCCTCTAACCCGTCAGGGATTGTACTCGGTCATAGCGAGCTGAGAGCCGTAGCTGACCTTGCTTTGGAGAATAGTCTCTGGATAGTGTCAGACGAAGTCTACGAAGCCTTCGTTTATGATGACCTAGCACATATCAGTATCGCCTCTTTAAGTGAGGAGGTCAAGAGAAAGACAGTCATCTCGAACTCCTTTTCTAAGACATACTCGATGACTGGTTGGAGGATAGGTTACACAGCGGGGCCTAGAGAGATCGTTGAGGCAATAAGCAGACTTCAAGACCATACGACAAGTAACCCTAACAGCATAACCCAGATGGCTGCTCTGGAAGCGCTCCGAGGTCCACAGGACTCAGTCAAGAGGATGGTTGGGGCGTTCGACCAGAGGAGAAGACTCATGGTGAGTAGACTCAGAGAGATCAGGAATGTTAGATGTGAAATGCCCCAGGGAGCATTCTACGCTTTCCCCGATGTGAAGGCGACGGGGCTCTCTTCAATGGGGTTTGCTGAGAAGCTTCTCAGTGAGGCACATGTAGCGGTTGTTCCAGGAGTCGCCTTTGGCAAAGATGGGAATATTCGTCTAAGCTACGCTGCATCCACCAAGGAGATAGAGAAAGGCATGGATCGGATGGAGGAGTTCTGTGGTAAGCTCAACTAGCCGCAACCAAATATGGCCCGCGCTACCTCACCTTACACTTTCGTGCTGCGCCGACGGAGTCATGTTGTCGCAGAGTCTGAGAGTTTCACTTAGGGAATGTATGCGATGGCTTCTATCTCAACCTTAAAGTCCGGGTGCATAAGTTTCGCTTGTACCGTAGACCTAGCAGGATACCCATCCTTGAAGTATGAACGGTAGACCTTATCGTATTCCTCGTGGTATGACGCGTCTGATAGAAAAGCCGTGGTCTTAACAACATTTATCAATGATGCTCCTTCACTCTCAAGCAACCTCTTCATGTTCTCGAAGATGAGTTTCAGTTGATCCTCAAGCCCTTCCGGTACCTTTCCAGTTCTAGGATCCATCGCCACCTGCCCCGCAATGAAGATGAAGTCCCCTGCCCTTGTGAGATTGGAGTAGGAGGCTCTAGGTTTCGAGGTGCCCTCAACACAACTGACTCTTTTTATCGAACGCATACATCACTACAAATTTGGAGTTCGGCTTAAGACTTCCCCATGGGGCCAATATGCCGGTTCTCCAGTGATGGCTTGGTGTGGAGACCTCCCGCGGTCATGATTTGCCCTGTAAGGCTTAATCCTTAAGCAGATGATCTGGATCTATCGAAGCTGGAGCGGGGAATCAGGTGAAGCGGAGGAAGAGGTGGAAGATCGGCAGCCGCATATTCAGAATCTTCGCTTGGCTGTTACCATACTCACCACTACGAGTCTTCTTCCACAGGCTGTGCGGAGTAAGGATAGGTCGGGGGGCCTATGTGGGGAACTTCGTCGTAATGGACGGGCAATATCCTGAGTACATAACTATTGAGGATGAAGCATCTATAGCGCCTTTTGCGATGATACTGACGCACTCCGGAGCAAGCCCCTTTCATCAAAGGCTCAACCTATACCATAAAGGCCCCCAGAGAGTCAGGATAAAGAGGGGCGCTTGGATAGCTGCAGGCGCAATAATCCTACCCAATGTGGTGGTTGGTGAAGGAGCCATAGTCGCTGCAGGCTCAGTGGTGACCAGCGATGTGCCTGACTATGCGGTTGTCGCAGGAATACCGGCTAAACAGATAAGGGAAGTGCCCCAGCAAGGTGAAGGCAAGTAACCTCTCAGCTTGGTTTAGACACCTCAGTTCCGCCAGAGGTCCCTACGCCAGCATAGTCCAAATGAGGAGAATGTATCAGTACCACAGGATACCCTTTGACACCATTCTAGGCAACATTTTCGGCGTCTTGGAAAGGTATGATGCAAGATTCACTTTCACTATTGTGGCCTCAATAGCGACTGAAGAGCTACTGCAGATGCTCAGAGAGAGGGGACACGAGATTGCCTCACATAGCCTTTACCATGTGAAGCATAGTGGTCTCCCATTTGAGACTCAACTGGGATATATCAAAAGATCTCTTGAGCTACTTGAAGCGCAAGGATCTCCGGTGCGAGGATTCAGGGCTCCCTACAACTCATATGACATCAATACCTTCAGATGTCTGGATCGACTTGGCCTAGCATATGATTCAGGGGTTAGAAGAGGAGAACGCTTTCACGAATTAACAAAGCCTTTTCATTTGGTTATTGACGGTGTAAGCTCGAAGTTTCTCTCTTTTCCAGTATGTCATCTGAGCGATGAGGCTCTAGACCAGTCCTCCAAAACCACAGTCCTCAAATTGTTCTTCAATTATATCGATACAATTCCAGACAATGGTATGGGGGTACTGCAACTTCATCCTGTAAGGATTGGTCAACCAAGATATCTTGAGTTCCTAGAGCGCCTGATCGGTTACTTGGCGAGCCGTGGCTACTTGATGCCCACTCTCATTGAGGTTGCTGAAGGAAAGGCTGAGACGCCCGCTGTCTGCTTAAGCGGAGATATAGACTGCCTGTCTTTCTTCGACTACCTCAGGAGGATCTAGCAGAAGAGGTAAACAGCTGAATGTGAGAGTAGTCAAACCCGGAATTATCTTACATCGGGAATTAATGGCGGGCCCGGTGGGATTCGAACCCACGACCCCCGGCTTTCCTCTTGTGAACAGTAGAGGGCCGATGCTCTCTCTGGCGCGTTCATGAGTCCAGGCTGAGCTACGAGCCCACATCGTCTGTGCAGTGTTTTCATCCTTAAACGCTTTGGTTCTGTTATGTTTTGCGCTCTATGTTAAGGTTAGGATGTATATCGTGGTATGTGTTCTATGTGGGTGCACTCAGCCAGTATGGGCTCACCTTTCTACGGCAAGACACGCACCCTCCAGCACTCCAAGGTCAATGGTTGCGCTCGCAGTATTCTTGAATATGACAGCATTCTTCCTGCTTTGACCTAACTGCAAAACGAAATCCTCAGAATCTACTTGCCCCTCAAACGATATAGATCCACTAGGGGCAGCACCGGCGATTGAAATTGAAGTTAATAGGATAACTACAGTCAGTATTACGAAGATTTTCCTAGATAACTAGATCAATTTGTGTTTGTTTTCAACCTCAATAAATAGCTTAACCGCAGTAGAGAATACGGTGACCTCAGGTCAGCGTGCGACAATGTTATGAAAATCAAAGTTGACTGGGGATTCTTGTGACCAGATCAAGCGCGACGTGGGTCTTGTGAATCAAATTGTGAAAGGCCCGTCTCGAGCGGTCGATCAGGACAGTTGGAACTAGAGGTCTCCTCCCCTGAAAAGTGGAGGTTCTAGTATGAGGGCAGCATCGGCAAGGCTCTGTAGGGGTTGCTGTATGCCGGCGGCAGCGCGGGATAGAACGGATAGTTTGCCTGCTCATACGGGCTCATGAAGCCTATATTGTAGGGCTGGCCGAACTGATAGGGATATGGGTAGTAAGAGGTTGGCTGCTGGCAATATCCGTAGCCGAGGCTGTTGTACCATGGGTAAGGATAACGGTATGCATATGCCTGCTGGTAATCGTAGCCGTAGTACGGGCTCGGAATAAACCAAGGATAATAGTTAGCATATCCCAGAGGATAATAGGGATAGTAGGACAACGGTTCTCACCTCCTTCCCAGTAAGACTTTCAGTTTTGGATTGAAGTTCCTGACTGCGTGATTCGCCAGACAACTTATGTAGTCTCCTGTTTGCCATTCTGTCGCTGAAACTTCAACAACCTAAACTATCCAGACCCGCGTACGCCTCGCTTTTTGAACGGCTTCAAGCAGACTAGAGAATACCAAACCGAACCGCACCCGCTTCGGAATACATGTGTACTCAGACGATTAGCAGGGGGAGAAGACTAAACTTGGGATCATCTTTCTCGACTAGTTTTCCATTTTGAACATATGAGGACCACGAGAGACAGGAAATCACATGGAAGAAGGGAGGGGAAGAGTCAAGTAAACCGTGATCAGGGTTTACACCGCCGGGCCTTTCAGAATCTCTTCGGATATCTTCCTCTTTACGAATGAACCTTCTCCGGTCTTTCCAACGAATTCGCCGTCTTCAGCAACGACCTTTCCTTTAGATATGGTCATCACCGGGCCACCTTTGAGTTTCATACCGTCAAAGGGTGACCAATCCGTCTTGTACGGACAATTGTCAATAGTGATCTTTCTATCGGCCTTGGGATCTAGTATTACTAAATCTGCATCGCTGCCAATCTCTATCGCGCCTTTCTTCGGGTAGAGTCCGAATATCTTTGCAACATTTGTGCTGCAAACAGCTACCATTCGGTTTATTGATATCCTTCCCTTCTGGACTCCCTCAGAGAATAGTAGCTGCAATCTAAACTCCACTCCAGGTAGGCCATTTGGGACTTTCTCGAAAGAGTCTTTTCCCAACTTCTTATGCTCTAGACTGAAGGCGGCCTGATCCGACGCCACTACCGAGATTGTTCCGTCAGCCAAACCTTGCCAGAGTGCTTCAATATGCTCTCTACTTCGAAGTGGAGGACTGCATATGAAGTTCAGTCCATTAGGCCCCTTGAGCATGTCTTCAGTCAATGTGAGATAATGTGTTGTAGTTTCACAATATATTGGGCGGCCCTCTTTCCTCGCCTGTCGAATGAGTTCGACGCCCTCCTTCACGGACAAGTGAAAGTCATAGAATGCTGCACCCAAGTGCTTCGTTATGTAGAGTGCTCTGTTGATGGCTTCTGCCTCAGTAATAGGGGGTCTGGTGAGCGCATGGTATATGGGCGACCTGTTTCCCTTCTTCAGTGCGTTGTCCACGAGATACTCAATCATAGCAACGTTTTCTGTGTGCGCACCTGCCAGGCCCTGGTTCTTCTTTATCGCCTCGATGACGGGCATCAGGTTTCCGTCGTCAATCATTAATCCGTCTTTTCTATAAACCATGAAAAACTTGAAGGAGGGGATTCCATACTCTATGATCTTAGGAATCTGGCCGATTGCTTCATCGCTGGCTTCTATCAAATTAGAATGCAGAGCGTAATCTATGACAACCTTGTTATCCGCATGTTTTCTGCGGGCATTTATCGCGTCCATAGGTAGGCTTCCCTTCTGTTGGAATGCGAAGTCTATGACGGTTGTAGTTCCACCTACCGCTGCAGCCATAGTTCCAGTATCGAAGTCATCTAAGGTTGTAGCGCCCATGAGCGGAGCATGTATGTGAACATGGGGGTCAATCCCTCCTGGGACAACGAACTTTTCTTTGGCGTCTATTACGCGATCTGCCTTTGGGAGAAACTCACCATGACCTATTCCCAAGATCTTTCCATCATCTACAGCAATATCCGCTTCTAAAGTCGCGTCGGGCCAAACAACCTTGCCATTCTTTATCAACAAGTCCATGATAAGACCACCAACTCAACATGCGGAGTCTACAATTATAAGGTTTAGCAACAACAGCTGCAGCAGACACACTTGCATATTTGCCCCTGATCTAGAGTTCTCTATGCTGTTCTGTGAGGTATGAGAATAGGCATACAGGTGAATTGCTTAGGTCTGTGCAAAGATGCAGGGGCGATGTGAAGTACCTCATTGTGAAGACCCTGTCTCTTGCGTCTTATCAACATTTCAGTTATCGAATGCACAAGCTTAGGATTGCCGCAATACCAATGATAACTGATAACATTAGCATAGGTAAGAATATGGATCCGCCTATGTCCATAATATAGCCCAGCAATATGGGAAATAGGAAGGGCCCTGCATTTCCTATTGAGGATACTAGGCCGACGGTGCTTCCAACTCTACTCCTAGTTCTAGGGAGTTCTATAGGCATTATCAGGATCAAGGTTATGATTCCAGTTGTGCAGAAGCCGACCGAAAATATCGTTAGAGGAAGTAGGATGCCAGATGAAAAAGAAATGAGTGGAGTTACTGAACCACCAGCTGCTCCCAGAACTGTCAAAAGCGCTTTCTTCGAACGGACCCTGTCGGACGCGAAACCTATTGACAAACCAGAAACCAAGAATCCTAAAGGCAACATCGAAGCAAGGGGCCACATGGCCGAAAGTCGAAACCCTCGGAACTCTAGGATCTTGGGAAGCCAAGTAAGGAGAGTATCGTAGGCGCCCATGCTTAATACACACAGTCCGGTTAGAATCCAAACTTCCCTAAGCCTAATCAATTCCATGAAATTCGCTCCAAAGGAAGTTCTAGAATCAAGAGTTACTTCCAGCCTGCTTTCTGAGGGTTCTTTCCCAAAGATCAGCCATAAGAAGAGTAGTAAGAGAGACCAAAACCCGAATATCAAGAGGGAAAATCTCCAATTCCCGAAGAGCAATAATAGGTACGCTGTCAAGGTGAAGGCTGTGGCCTCTCCAGCCGGGAAGCCGGCCACATAAATACCGCTGGCGGACCCGACCTTTCGCCCTGCCCAAACGCTCACAAGCTTGGACAAGCAAGGGAGCACAGCCGCAAAGCCGACCCCAAGGAAAAATTGAAACACTAAGAGCATTTCGTAGTTGAGGGAGAAACTCCTTAGAATTCCGAAGATTGAAATAAGAAGCATAGCAATCTTGATAGCTTTTGCAAACCCTATACGGTCGATCAAGAAACCCCAAGGGACCCTCATCATGATTACAGCCAAGATGCAGATGGAAAAGGCAGCTCCGGCTTGAGCGTGAGAAATACCCATTTCAGTTATTAGAGGAGAAATCAGAGGGGCGTAGGAAAATAGGAGTAAATGCAAGGTAAAAGCCGTTAGGAAAGCTAAGAGGACCATCACGGTCCGGGGGTGACGACTAATCATATGGCTCTCCATCAGAATCCCTAAAGTCAGATTAAGAGACTGCCCAAATCATAAATCTCATTCCCAAAGATTCTCTTACTTCGTTTAACAGGGTTATAAAATGGTCCGCCAATGAAGCAAAACAGATGCCACATAATTTGCCAGGATTTGGTTTAGTTGAATCCTATCACTCAAGATATGAAATCGTGGCTCATGCTACTCGTAGTTGTTTTGGTTTGGGCATCCTCTTTCATCTTCATCAAAGTTGGTCTGCAGGAAATCTCCCCAACAATCCTTGCAGTCCTCAGATTCACGATAGCGTCGATAACATTACTTCCAATATTACCGGTCATCGGAGGGATGAGTGAGTTAA
This sequence comes from uncultured Candidatus Bathyarchaeia archaeon, assembly GCA_964480955.1. GTDB lineage: Archaea > Thermoproteota > Bathyarchaeia > 40CM-2-53-6 > RBG-13-38-9 > CAYZRW01. The sequence goes on from CAYZRW010000010.1 coordinate 39,169, forward strand.
GACGAGCCCCCCAAGCTGACTGGTTAAGATTTGTCGTCTTAGGTGTCTCCGGCGTCACACTTCTGAACCTTCTCCAATTCATTGGGTTGTCATACACTACCGCGATAAACGGATCCGTTCTATTGAACACAAACCCCATATTCATTTCTATTTTATCTCTAGTACTTCTGCATGAGAAAATTGGCTTGAAGAATGTATTCGGCATCTTCATGGCTCTTATTGGGATTATAGTCATCATAGCTGGAGATGAGTTCTCTCTTGGAGTTTTCTCTTCATCCACTTTCTTAGGAGATCTTTTGGTCCTAAGCTCAGCAGTCTGTTGGGCAATCTACACGGTATTGGGAAAGTCCATGTTTTCTAGATACAATTCTGTCGCAGTTACCATCATAAGCATAACGGTTGGGACAGCATTCTTGCTAGTTTTTGCTTCAATCACTGAGGATTTCAGTATTGTAGCTCAAATCTCAATTAAAACATGGGTAATCATTTTGTATCTTGCGTTGGTTTGTTCAGGACTGGCGTACCTATTTTGGTATGAGGCTTTGAAACACTTGGATGCGTCTAGGGCTGGGGCATTCTTGTTTACAATGCCCGTATACACTATTTTGATATCCCATCTCACAATAGGAGAGCCTATAACGAATTCGACAATCGCTGCTACCGCCCTCATTTTGCTAGGGGTCTGTCTAGCGGAGAAGGCTTGACTTGGCCCGTTTAGGTAAGAAATGCTTCCGGGTAGCGCGCCTATGTGAAGGCGTCTATTCTATCTTTCGCTCCTGGATGAGTATGTTTGGCACGCGCCTATCCGCCCACAGATGGGGCACTATGGCTTCGCATCCAGGCCCTCCTCAATCGCGCTAACGTCCACACTCTTACGGGACAGCGCTTTCGCGAGGAATCTTTTCTATGCCCGATCGTGATATGGCTGCTGGTTTTTGAGTACTGACCAGCAGCACATGAGCAGTCTTCTTGCTGCTGCCACTGTTGCGACTTGTCTGCCTCTGCGTTCAGCTATTCTGTGATAGGCTCTGGTGATGCTTGTGTCGTACTTGTGGACGTGTGTCATGGCTGCTTCAACCATCACCCATCGTAGCCATCTGCTTCCTTCACGAGTGATGCCTCCATGTCTGGTTACTCCTCCAGATGAGTGGGTTGATGGGACCAATCCAGCATAGCTGCATAGCTTGTCGCCGTCACTGAACCTGTTGATGTCTCCAACCTCGCTCTTGATGAGCAGGGCTGTGTAGTATCCTACTCCAGGAATTGTCATGAGGAGCTTCACATCCTCATCTATTGTTGCTTGTTCTTTGAGTATCTTGGAGACGAGTTTGACCTCTTCATCCAGCGGCGTGATGACTCGAAGGTAGGACTCTACAGGCTCCAGATTCAGGTTGTGGAGCCATTCTACTCCTTTCTGGGTGAACAGTCCATGGTTTGTTGGAGGTTTGATTCCTTCATATGTGAGGATGTTCTTGATCTTGACTCTGAGTCTGACTCTTTCTCTTACAAGGAATGCTCTTCTTCTAACCTGTTCACGCAGCTTGGCTGTCTCTTCATCAGGCATGTATGCCTGTGGCAAAGCATTCAACCGTACCAGTTCAGCTATGGCCTTGGAGTCTACTCGGTCATTCTTTATCTTTGCCTCAGCGATATAGCGTGTCTTCTTGGGGTGAGAAACGGATACAGTGTAGCCGTTTCTAGTCAGTTTTCTGTAGAGTGGAGCTACCTGATTGGAGGCTTCCATACCGATTCTATCAATCTGGTAATCTGAGAGATACGATAGGACTCTCTCATTCACTATTCTTCTCTGACTTACTACCCTGCCATCACAATCCAGGATCGTTGCATAAGTTGAATCCTTATGCACATCCAAACCACAAACAAAAGCGCTCATAGTATGGCATGAGCGCTCACGCCTACCAAAAGCTCTTCCCATACCATCGCGCTAGATGCTAGGAAGGCTCCTTGCCATGCAAGGCTTTCTTAGTCTCTTACCCACTACTTAGCAAGCGCACCAAATAGCTATTTTACTAGGAGAATAACAATTATTGCTAAACAGTCATTCTGTGCCTTGCTGTGCGAGGATTGGCGAACAACGGATGTTAATCTGATGAGCAAGATGCAGTCTGAGAAGGACCTTCAATTGTCTCGTGAAGAGATGCGGTCTCTGGGTTACCAAGTTGTTGATATCCTTGTCGAGCATTTTGAGAGTCTGCGCTTCAAGTCTGTGACGCACAAATGCGACAGGAGGATATTGAAGGAACTACTTCGCGAGTCATTGCCAGAGAAGGGAATCAATTCTGAAGTTGTGCTTCAACAGCTACAGCAGGATGTTTTTAGCAATATCATGCATTTGGATCATCCCCGCTTCTTTGCTTTTGTTCCCAGTCCAAGCAACTTCATCGGAGTAATCGCCGATGCGCTGTCGGCAGGGATTAACGTGTTTGCGGGCACATGGTTAGAAGCCCCCGGGCCGACAGAAGTTGAACTAGTCACTATAGATTGGCTGCGACAACTTTGCGGTCTACCCGACACTGCAGGCGGGCTATTTGTGAGTGGTGGCTCAGTAGCCAACCTGACCGCCCTAGCAGTTGCGCGACACGTGAAGCTCAAGGACCGGATTAGGGATGCTATTGTTTATTGTTCAGATCAGACACATTCATCCGTCGAACGAGGATTGCGAGTGCTTGGATTTGACCCCACACAGATCCGTAAGCTACCTTCAGACAATCGCTTCCGCTTGACGCTGCCAGATCTTCGACGCGAAGTGACTGCGGACCGAGCTGCAGGCATGGACCCTTTCTGCGTCATCGCGAATGCGGGCACGACCAACACTGGTGCGGTAGATCCGCTACCGGTGCTTGCAGACTTTTGTCGCGAAGAAGGATTATGGCTGCACGTTGATGGTGCCTACGGAGCAGCCGCCGTACTTTGTGATAAAGGGCGTTCCCTGCTGGAGGGACTGGAGCGTGTCGACTCGTTGTCTTTGGATCCCCACAAGTGGCTCTTTCAGCCTTATGAAATAGGTTGCGTGCTTATCCGCAACGCTCGTCAGTTGAGAGAGACCTTTCGCACACAGCCTGAGTATTTGAAGGATGTTGATCGGTCGGAGGAAGAGATCAATTTCTGCGACTACGGCATTCAATTGACGCGTGGCTTCAGAGCACTCAAGCTGTGGATGTCACTTAAAGTCTTTGGAATCGAAGCGTTCCGAAAAGCGATATCCTGGGGAATCAGGCTCGCTGAACTTGCTGAAGAGGCATTACGCAAGTTCCCACACTGGGAAATTGTGACCCCTGCTCAAATGGGCATTGTGACTTTCCGCTACGTTCCTGCGAGCCAGTCTTCAGTAGAGTCAGACGCCATAAACCAAAGAATCGTGAATGAAATGATGGAGGATGGATTTGCCATGGTCAGCTCCACTGTGTTGAGAGGGCACATCGTACTCCGTATGTGCACGATCAATCCGCGCACTACAGAAGAGGATATCCACGAGACGATTCGGCGACTTGGCTATATCGCCAATAGATTGAGCCTTCAGTTTGGAAAGCGCGGCGTGAGCGGATAACAGCGTGTCTTGAAACGAACTGCTTGCTTCTAGATTCCAAAAAGGAAGTGTACGCAAAGAACTGTGGTCAAATAGACCACTGATGCGGAAATAGCAACATAGTCTCTCTTGCTCAAGACCACTTCGGTACTGAAAGTTCTCTTGATGCCCAGTTCTTTGGGAGCGTTGAGGTGACGAAGTTCCATCGCCAGAGCTATGTCTCGGCTTTTTCTGAGAGAATCGATCATCAGTGGGACTATAGCATGGATAAGTCCGCTAAGCACCTTGATAGGGTTTTTCGAGTCGAATGATCCGTATGCCCTCAGTTTTCCTGCGTTGCCGATGATTTGTAGCTCTTCTTGGAGGAGGGGGAGAAGCCTCAAGCTGAAACTCGTCATGAAAGATACTTTGAACGGGACACCGGCTTTGTAGAGAACCATGCCAATCTTGTAGGGATCCGTAGTCATCGAGAACATGGCGAAGGTGATCCCCATCGTTGCGAGAATCAACCCAATACTCAATCCCAAGAAGGTGCCGGGTACAGATAGTTTCAGCCAGCTGATGCTCCAGAAGGTTGCTCCATGAGGCCAGTTAAAGAGAGCCTGAATGAGTGTGATAGCTAGGATGAGTGGCACAAGGAATGTTAGGAACGCTCCGTATTCTCTTGGGCTGATTCCTCCCGCGGACCACAGAAGGAAGACCATAAAAAGGAAAGCCCCTAACAGAAAAAGGTAGTTTGGAACTACCAATACTCCTACCAAGTAGCATGCCATGACCAGTAGTTTCGTCCTAGGGTCTAGACGATGCAGTAGAGAGTCTCGGGCGGAGAATTGGTAGAGTAGCTTCATTACCTGTGTACTCTCATACTAGTACTCCAGAGCGAACAATGCTTCTCGTTGTGAAGAACCCAATTATGGAACCCAAGAACCCCATTAACCACGCCCATAGCCAAAGACCCAACACCATCCATATTGGGAACTTGAACAGGAACATCCACACGGCCAGCAGAGCAGCGAAACCTGTGAAGCCTTGAATCGGTAGCTGGATCACTAGCATCTCCTTCAGACCGAGCTTCTCTCTCCCCTTGTGTATCTTGTAGTATCTTGTCAAGAGAGCTGCAGGTGCAGATGTCAGGAAGTTGCAGATAAACCAGAGTGGTGCAAGAGGGCCTGTAGCTGTCAGCGTTGCAACAATCGGATTGAACTCTGCAACTATTATTGCGCCAGTAATTCCAAACATTATTCCTCCGCCACATAGAAATGGCCACGTAATCATTATTCCCCATGCTGGGATCACGCCGCCCCACATCATTGTGTCAAGACGTTCAACAATCTGCATGGCCACAGTCATGCCTACTGCAAGCAGCAGAGATGATACCAGACTTCTCGTATCTGTCCTCCAGAACTTGAATTCAAAATCAGGAACAGGTTCAACCATCTGAGACCACAACCTACCATCCTAGTAGTAAGTTTCATATATAAAGAGAATAAATAGCTTTGCATTCGGCGGGAAACAAGGTGAAAGCATCAACAACCGTGGGAATCATCATAATGTTCGTCCTAGGGTCCATTGCCTTCTATTGGGTATGGCTCTTCTCCATGGGAATTACCTTCTGGTCAGAGGTTTCTTTGATGCCCTTCTGGGCTCCATTGACAGGAGCCATAGTGATTGGTATTTTATGCTTAGTCTATTTGATGACTACCAAGAAGTCTAAATAGCCCTAGCTGGACCCAAATAGGCCAACGCAACCGTCACCGGCGTGATGGCATGAAAGCGCATGAATACGATGAGTATTCCATCATACTTGAAAACGTTTCTTTCTCATATCGTGGAAGCAATCCGGCACTGAGAGACGTAAACCTAAGGATTCGGAACGGTGAATTTTTCGGCATAGTTGGTCCAACCGGCGCCGGCAAAACAACGCTGCTCTATGCCATGACTGGTGTGATTCCCCACTACTATAGTGGAACTCTTAGAGGGCATATAGTCACCTGCGGCCTCGACACAAGCAAACACACTCTGAGTGAAATCGCCCGAAAGGCCAACCTTGTTATGCAAGATCCTGAAGCACAACTCTTCAATCTGCATACCACTGAAGAGCTGAGGTGGGGACTCGAAAACCTAGGCATGTCTAATGATGAGATAGACAAACGAGTAAACCAAGTAATAAGATTCCTTAGAATTGACAATATCAAGGACAGGGTGACATTCAGTCTTTCCGGGGGAGAAAAACAGAAAGTAGCTATCGCTTCTATCTATGCCCTAGAGCCGGAACTTATTCTGCTTGACGAACCTACTTCGGAACTTGACTCAGAAGGGTCGGATCTAGTTTTTGAAGTTGTAAGAAAGCTATCCTCCAAGAAAGGGGCAACTGTGGTCATGGTTGAACATAAGGTGGAGCAACTTGCTGAATTCGCTGACCGAATCGCCCTCATGAATGAAGGTAGGATACTGACTGTTTCTGAACCGAGAGAGTTCTTTTCAAACGTAACACTGCGGGAAGTTGGTATCGATCCGCCTCAAGTTGTAGAACTAGGATACAGGTTCAAGAGTAGAATTCCAGCAAATGGGATACCATTGACACTCCAAGAAGCCGTACAAATGTATGGGGGTCTTCGAAGAAACGGCAGCGTCTCTAGCACAGACTATGACGCAAACAACAACTCGGAGCCCATAGTTGAGATCGTGGACCTTCATTTGACATACCCTCCGCCCAACCCCAGTACTGTACTCAAAAACATCAATCTGACAATAGGGCGTGGTGAATTCACAGCCATAATAGGACATAACGGCTCAGGAAAAACAACCCTAGCAAAGTGCATTGTTGGCCTACTGAAACCAACTCAGGGCCATGTATACATTAATGGGGTTGATAATCGCAGTATCCCTCTCTCCAAGATGGCGCAAACCGTAGGTTTTGTATTTCAAAACCCGAACCACCAAATCTTCAACGATACCGTATGGAGCGAGATAACTTGCGGTCTTAGAAATCTAAAGAAACCTCGCTACTACATCAAGCGACGTGGGGAAGAGGTTTTGGAGCTGATGGATTTGAAACAATACAAAGACGTACATCCTTTCCGGTTGGGTGAAGGACTCAAGCAGAGGGTAGCGGTAGCATCCATCTTGGCGATGGAGCCAGAGATACTTATTGTTGATGAGCCGACCACCGGCCACTCGCCAAGAGAATCCATGAAGATGTGCCAATTGTTGCAGAGCCTAAATCGAGATGGAATGACAATCCTCATGATAACACACTCTATGTCTCTGGTGGCTCAGTATGCAAAGAGAGTGCTCGTATTGGCAGATGGTGAGATTCTTGATGATGGGTCCCCAAAACACATCTTCAACAACACAAAGATTCTGGACAAGGCAAGAATGTACCCACCCCAGATAGCAAGACTTGGTCTCCTCCTCGGCCTGAGACCTCCGCCTCTGACTGTCGATGAAATGGAAAAGGTCTTTCTGCTATAGAAAGGATGAAGTAGATACGATAGAAGATACTAAGAGGGTCAACCATATTGAAAGTGAAAATAATCAATCCGAACACTTCACAGTCCATGACTGAGACTATTAGGAAGACGGCGGAGAAGTACGCGAGGCCAGAAACAGATATTGTTGCGGTGAGCCCCAAGAGAGGACCCGAGTCAATAGAGTGCTACTACGACGAAACACTTGCTGGGCCTGGAATCCTTGAAGAGGTAAGGCTAGGCATGAGAGATGGATACGAAGGCTATGTTATCGCCTGTTTTGGTGACCCGGCGTTGTTCGCTGCCAAGGAGGTTGCTGATTCGCCAGTGATAGGCATAGCCGAAGCCTCAATGAACATGGCTACAGTACTCGGCTACAAATTCTCTATATTAACGGTTTTGAGAAGTGCAATTCCTGTAATGGAAGATATGGTCAAGAGATATGGACTAATTTCTAGGTGTGCCTCAATAAGATCCATAGATATACCTGTTTTGGAAATCGGGAAAAACATAGAAAAAGTAAAGGAAGCCTTGGTAGAAGCCGGCAGGAGAGCAATAGAAGAAGACAGAGCCGAGGTTCTGTTGTTGGGCTGTGCAGGCATGACTGACTTGGATCACTATCTGGAAGAAAGATTGCACGTCCCTGTGATAGACGGCGTCGTGGCAGCCATCAAACTTCTTGAAGCCATACACGAGTATGGAAAGAAGACGAGCAAAGCACTAATGTTCCGACCTCCCAGAAAAAAGAGGATCGATGGATTTGAAGAGATTCTTCAACTATAGCTTGTAGACTCTTGGCCAGTCAGGGGGCAAATGTGCGAATACAAGTGACTCTCACGTCATCTGAATCTAAGAGGCTAGTCGCTAAGGGTGTCGCTAACCTCGAATCCGTTAAGCGTGCATTTAAGCATGGAATAATAGTCCTATCCAGAAGTACAACAAATGCCTATGTCTACGAGGAGCTTACAGGTCAAAGGATCGAACCTGAGAGATACTGTTGCGGCATAATAACGACCTATGGCACCTGCATTAGCAAGCACGTCTTCGATCAGTCCTACCAAACATTCGTGCTGGTCGATGGAAAACCTATTCAAACAAATAGCTCACATAGACTGCCTGACTATGTCAACCAGATGGATTCAGAAGACATTTTCATAAAGTCTGGAAACGTTTTGGATTCTATGGGAGTAGCCGCAACCATAGTTGGTGATCCAACAGGAGGAGAAATTGGGCAACTCAAAGCAATCCTTGCCAAGGACGCCAAATTGATAGTTCCTGTAACAATTAATAAGACAATCCCGCTCTCCATCGAAAAGGTCAAAGAAGCATGCGGCATCGAAGGCACTAAAAGATCCATGGGCATGCCCATAACGCTGCTTCCTCTGCCAGGCCTCGTCGTAACGGAACTGGATGCAATAAAGCTGCTAACCGGAGCAAACACGACACCAATCTCCACCTTAGACACAGAAGGTAAAGGAACAGTGACTCTAACCATCAACGGCTCCCCCAAACAAGTGGAAGACGCCTGGAAACTATTGAGTGAGACCAAAGGTGAGACACCAATCATGGTAGAACGGATTGCGTGCAGCATGTGCCCAGCAAGTACATGTCACAGTTCAGGTCGAAGACAGAAAGAAGCAAATAATTGAGAAGTGCAATATGAGAAATTTCATTTCACGCAAGAAAAGGTGATAGAAAATGTCTGACATCGAGAAGATACTGAACCACATCGAAAAGAGAAAGGGTGATGTCATTTCTCTCCTCCAAGAGATGATAAGAACACCAAGCGTCACTGGTGAGGAAAAAGCTGTAGCGGAACTTATTGAGCGAGAGATGAAATATACAGGTCTTCACGATGTGAGAGTTGACAGTTTGGGCAACGTCATAGGAGAAATGGGTGGAGAGAAGGGCCCTAAACTTCTGTACAACGGTCACATGGACACGGTCCCTGTGGGAAGTCGAAATCTCTGGGAGATCGACCCATACTCAGGAGACATCAAAGACGGAAGAGTTTGGGGCAGGGGCGCGTGCGACATGAAGGGAGCATTGGCAGCGATGATAACTGCCGCTGAAGCCATCAATGCGACTAACACTACGTTGAAAGGCAAGTTGATAGTCACCACTGTGGTGCTTGAAGAGAATGCTGCACTGGAAGGAACTAGACACACAATAGAGAAGGACGGTATCAAACCAGACTACGCCCTTGTCGGAGAGGCTACAGGCCTTAACATCTCCTTGGGCTCTAGAGGACGAATGGAACTGGAACTGACAACTCGAGGAAGGACAGCACACGCAAGCACTCCCTCGACGGGTATCAATGCAATACTTGGAATGGTCAAGTTGATTGGACGGGTTGAAGGAATGAAACTTCCCAGACATGAGTTTCTGGGGGGCGCAACGCAAGCTATTACAAATATAGCGTGTAGCCCAGGGAAGACGAATGTTATACCTGATCTCTGCACTATAACCATAGATAGAAGAATAGTTCCCGGTGAGACCCCAGAGAATGTCCAGAAGGAGTTCGAAGACTTGTTCAGGTCAATGATGTCTGAGATGGGAACCAATGCAGAAGTGAAAGTATCAAAGTATGCACCTCCAGCCTACGTTCCCCCGGACAATGTCATAGTCAAGGCCACATTCGAAACAGTTGCATCAGTAACGAAGAAAAATCCCGAATTGATCAAGTACAGGTTTGGAACCGATGCAAGCTACTTGAGTACGATAGCAGGAATCCCCACAGTCGGGTTCGGGCCCGGAGACGAAACGATGGCTCACTCACCAAACGAAAACGTTCCAATAAATGAGGTGATCACTGCCGCCAAAGTGTACGCAGTTCTGGCAGCGAATCTTCTTGGATAAGAGAGAGAACCTATATGGAGAACTTGGGAACATGATTTCCTTGACTTCTGATGAGTCTAGGAGCTTGGGCGATAGCATAACTCTTATGACCAATTGCCACGAGGATTAGCCTTACGTACGAGACGGACTGTTGTGACTATTGGTAAAGTAAATGTTCTGGGTTTTTCCTCCAAAGTATTCAGCCTTCCATTACTCGATCTTTTGGCCTTGGCATCCGTTCCCAGTCATCACGTCCCTGCCGCCGCAGTTGGCTTGGCGGAGTCCGTGGTATGCTCAAGAGATAGGTGTGGCCACGAGGACCCCAAGGTATTTCTGGCCTTGGTGACAGCCCCGCCCAAGCTAATCTAGCGATTCCAAGTATCTTGTAGCATCCATTGCGGCTTCGCATCCAGACCCAGCCGCTGTAACTGCCTGTCTGTAAACCCGATCAACAACATCTCCTGCTGCAAAGACACCGTCTCTACTCGTCTCGGTTCTGTTCCGGGTCTTTACGTAGCCCGCCTCATCAAGTTCAAGCTGCCCTCTGAAGATCTCGGTGTTGGGAGTGTGGCCTATCGCCACAAAGACCCCGTCACACCTATATTCATAAACCCGGTCTTTCTTTAGGTCCTTGACCTTAACCCCCTCAACCTGCGTATTTCCAAGAATCTCCTCGACTACACTGTTCCAGAGGAACTTTATCTTTCGGTTCTTGAAGGCCCTCTCTTGAATTATCTTGCTCGCTCTCAACTTGTCCCTTCTATGTATGACCGTGACCTTGTTCGCAATTCTTGATAGGAAGATTGCCTCCTCAAGCGCAGTATCTCCTCCCCCAACAACCACAACATCCTTGTTTTTGAAGAAGTAGCCGTCGCACGTGGCGCAGGAGGAGACGCCTCTTCCTCTCAGCCTCTGCTCCGACTCAAGCCCAAGCCATCTGTGCGAGGCCCCAGTCGCCACGATAACCGAGTCAGCTTCATAAGTGTTGTTTCTTACTTTAACTCTTAACGGCCTCTCTGTGAAGTCGACTCCAGTAGCCTCACTTGATATGAACTCTACTCCTAGACGCTCAGCCTGCTTTCTAAACAGGTTGATAAGGTCGGGGCCCATTATCGGCTGTGAGAAGCCGGGGTAATTCTCGACCTCAGAGGCCAACATCAACTGTCCACCCGGGGCGGCTCCCTCCACAACCTTCGTCTGGACACCTCCCCTAGCCGCGTATATGGCGGCGGTCAGTCCAGCAGGTCCAGACCCGACAATGATTAGACTTGCCAACAGGCTATTCCCCATTCCTATTGATTCATAAGATCACTTTGGTTGAAGTGAATATTAATCTGCTTTAGCCTCATGATTCATAGTTCTCTAGATTCTTCTGCCCGTTAGTCCGAGGCTGATTCTGCCCTTCTGAATACTGACTGAATAGGACCCTTGAGTCTGGGGCAATCTTAAGAGTGAAAGATAGGCTTTTCAAAGCTGACGCTCTAGAAGGTTGAGGTTACGTGGCTCTACTTGAACTCTTTGCGGCTGCGGTCGTGCCGTGTCTGGTTCTTCTATGGTTCATCGTCCGGAAAGATAGGTATGAGAGGGAGCCTTTCAGGATGCTACTGTCCACATTCACCTTTGGAGCCCTATCAATAATTCCAGCGTTGATCCTTGAGGTGGGACTCTCAAGTTTTGTGCCTGAACCTGAGAATCCTCTTTCAGACATAGCAGGTTTAGTCCTTCATTACCTAATTGCGATAGCCGTTGTTGAGGAATCCTGCAAACTCATCGCGGCAACCCCGGCCTACCGGTCGCAAGCGTTTAACGAACCTATGGACGGAGTGGTCTACGCCACAGCCGCCTCTCTAGGTTTCGCGGCTGTAGAGAACGTTCTCTACGTGTTAAGTGGTGGGTGGCTTGTCGCCTTGCTTAGGGCCTCTCTGAGTGTCCCGGGGCACGCATTCTTCGGAGCCACGATGGGTTACTATCTCGGCCTCTCAAAGTTCAGTCGCGGAGTCAGACTCAAGATTCACGCACTTCTTGTGCCCGTCCTTTTCCACACAGTCTATGACGTCATAGTCTCAGTGGGCTGGGGCATATTCGGTCTACTCTTGGGAGCCCTCTTCATCATATTGCTGTACCGCAGAGTCAATAGACAGATAGAAATAGTTCAGAGTAGATCACCCTTCAAACCGAGTCTCGGCTTCTGCATCTATTGTGGCTCAATCCTCCCCCTTAACTCGCGATACTGTCCTACGTGTGGAGGTAAAGTACCAGCCAGACCAGAATATGATACGTACTCTGAGGGTTGACAAGGCTTTTCTAAAAGCGTGGCGTCTAGTCTCCTCCAGAAGTATGATTGGTTGCAAATGGATTTCTATGAGGTACTAAACTCAAGAAGAAGCATTAGATCGTACGAGGCTGCGCCTGTTCCTCAAGACAAGCTCAAGTCCATACTGGAGGCGGCCAGAGTGGCACCTTCTGCTGGGAATGCTCAGCCATGGCACTTCATAGTTGTCTCAGACCAGAAGGTGCGCGAAAAGATCGCTATGGGTTGCCCTTGGGGTCGCTTCATCGCTGAGGCGCCGGTCTTGATAGTTGGGTGCGGTGACTTGAAGGCGTCGAGGTTCTACCTTCAAGATACTGCTGTGGCTCTTGAGCATCTAGTCTTGGCCGCGACCGCGATGGGGTTGGGAACATGCTGGATAGGTGCATTTGACGAGCCTGAGATCAGAAGTCTTCTGGAGATACCTGACCATCTCAAGATTGTTTCTTTGATCTCTATCGGTGCCCCAAAGACTAGATCGCTGTCTAAGAGTTTAAGAAAGAGTATAGGGGAGATTGTGAGCTGTGAACAGTACGGGACGCCGTTAAAGTTCTAGATTCTGCTCTGGCTGAATTAGACCTCGGGAACCTCTAGATCCTTGACTCTTCCCTTCAGAGCCTCAACCTCAGCTGTGAGACTAGTGAGTCTTCTCTCTATCTCAGCAAGTTTTGTCTCAAGCTCAGGTTTCTGGATAGCCCTTGCGAGTCTCGTCTCCATACTCTTCAGTTCAGCCTCCATCTTAGGTATCGATTCAAGAACCCTTGATTGGAGTTCGCTGATCCTTGATTCAAACTCGACTCGATCCAGAAACTCGGCAGCCTTTGTCTCAAGCTGCTTGAGGCCCTCCTGAAGTCTCGACTCAGCATTTCTCAGCTGCTCAGATAGTACCTGCATCAGATCAGGTGGCTTTGGTTTAGGAGCCGGCTTTGCAGCCAGCTTCCTTGGCTTTTTCACCTTTTTCTTGAGCATCTAGATCAATCCCCAAATCTCAGGATTGCTACCTTGAGACTTTATGTCCGAGACGGTATAAATGATTTCTTTGAGCGTTGTTTGCTCAACTGATTAATACAGGTGCTATCCTAGAGGTAATGGCGAAGGATCTGCGGAGAATAAGTGACTAGAACTTCATGATCTGTGAGGGCTCCTGCCAGCACATCTTCAATTCTGATTTTGAGGGGGTGAGGTCAACCCTATCTGCGACTCCCCACTCATACCCTTCTGACCTTCAATAGTTCCAGAACTTGCGCGCTTACGATTCATCTCCAGTTGCCTTAAAATGCCGAAAACGCATTTCATTGGGCAAAGAGACAGGATTCGCCAGTAGACATACCGATGAGAGTGAGGTTGTATGAGAAGGAAACTAGTGAGCGTGAAGGAAGCCTCTGAGATTGTTAAGGACGGGATGAGCGTCGCGATCGGAGGGTTAACAATACATAGAAAACCCATGAGCCTGATTCATGAGCTCATCCGAGCAGGAAGGAGAGGACTGAATCTTCTGACCCTTGGCGGCGGGCCGGACATAGACCTGCTCATCGCTGCAGGAGCAGTCGACAGCGTAGATGCTGCTTATGTCGGCTTCGAGATTCTCGGCTTCGCCCCAAACTTCAGGAAGGCCGTGGAGTCTGGCAAAGTCAAGTTCGTCGAACATACAGAATATTCGATTATGGCCGGTCTACAGGCCAATCTTCTTGAGGCAGAATTTATACCAAGCAAAATCTTGACGGGTACAGACGTACTCAAGGCACTCGGCTACAAGACCTTCAAGAGTCCTCTCACAGGAGAATTGCTGGTTGCTTATCCGAGAATAACGCCTGACGTGGCAGTCATACATGTTCAGAGGTGTGACGAATACGGCAATGCCCAAGTTGAAGGTATGACTGCAATCGACCTTCTGCTGGCCAAAGCCTCAAAGGAAGTTGTCCTCTCAACTGAGAAGATGATCACTGTCGAGGAGGCCAAGAAGGTGCCTGCGAAGACGAATCTTCCTTCAACATTTGTTGATGCTGTTGTTGAGTCACGGCATGGTGCACATCCTACAAGTTGCTATCCATACTATACCTACGACCTCTGGCACATGATGTCCTATATTGAATCAGCAAGAAGCGGAAAGACTGAGGAGTACCTTCAACGAAACGTAAGAGGCGTGGACTCTTTCGATTCCTATCTTGGCCAGATTGGTGAAGAATCCAGAAGAAGATTGAGGATTCAGGTTTAGGTGATAGGCTTGGGCAACTTCACATCTGATGAATTGATGATAGCCTGCATGGCTCGTGAAGTTCAGAATGGAGACATCGCGATTCAGGGCTTGACCACGCCAATGGCCATCATAGCCTACTATTTGGCCAAGGCCACGCATGCACCCCAAGCAACGATCATGCAACTGGCAGGAAACATTCTGATACATACTTCCGAGCCAAGTAAGATCTCGATACTCTACAGTGAGTTTCGAGCCATGGAGAAGGCTGTGCACTTTGGCACGCAAACGGAGTGCTACGAGACCATCTTCAAGAGGGCCAAGTCAATTATTGAGTTCTTCAGACCGGCCCAGATCGACATGTTCGGAAACACGAATAACTCACTGATCGGAACTGGAAAAACCAAGCTCAGACTTCCTGGTGGGTTTGGGATTCCTGATGTAGCACCAATCTACCCTAGAACAGTCTACTACGTTCCGCGACATGAGAAAAGAGTCTTCGTTGAGCATGTTGACCACATAGGTGGTCTAGGGATTAGCAGGGCTACGGCTTCGGGCAGTCGAAGGGAGATTCGTGTCGTGTCTGAGTTTGGAGTCTTCAAGGTTAAGCCTGAAGTAGGAAGGATGAGCCTGTTCAGCATCCACCCCGGGGTCAAACTTGACGATATAAGGGAGAAAACTGGATTCGAGATCATGATCCCAAAGACTACTCCTGAGACTCTCCCACCTACGGATCTGGAGCTTAGACTCATTCGAGAGAAGATCGACCCACTGAACATCAGACGACTGGAACTGCTTTCAGGTGAAGAGCGGACTAATACCCTCCTAGAACTATTAGATAGGGAGCTAGCTGAACAAAACTAGCATGCTCAAGACCCATAGTGTTTCTCTCGACATTGGATACGCTGATGGGGGCAGATCAGTTGGAGCGAAAGTTTTCCAAAGTTTCCCTCGTCCGAGGGCAAAGATCCGTGGAGACTGTTAAGAGGGCACTTGCCGCAATCGATGTGCCTCAGAGGCTTACCGACAAGCCTGTGCTGATAAAGGTGAATTTCATAACAACGAAGACATGGGAGACAGGGGCTACAACAGACCCAATCATTGTGGAGGCACTAATTCAGGAGTTGGGGAAGGCCAATGGTAGACTATTTGTTGTGGAATCTGATGCAACCGTTACTAGAGCTGACCGCGCCGCAGAAGCAACCGGAATGTTAGAACTATGCAACAGCTATGGGGTTCAATTCATCAACTTGAGCAGAGTAGAAGAGAGGGTGACTGTCAAGGTTCCAGACTGCGAGATCCTTGACAACATCGCTGTCCCCAGAATCTTATTGGATAGCTACATTGTGAGCGCTGCGAAGATGAAGACCCATGGGGACACCACTGTTACTCTGGGCCTGAAGAACATGTTTGGTTTGTTGCCTGACAGGTTCAAAGGAAAGTATCACATCAAGGGCATTGACAAAGTGATAGTGGACATCAACAGCGTCCTCAGACCCTCACTTGTGATTATTGATGGATTTGTCGCGATGGAAGGTCAGGGGCCGGTCAGTGGCGATCCTGTGAGGATGGATCTTGTGGTGGCGGGCGAGGATGCTGTTGCAACAGATGCTACAGCAGCCAGAGTGATGGGATTCGACCCAAACATGATCTACCACATAAGACGATGCTATGAGAAGGGGCTTGGGGAGATAGATCGAATTCGGATTCTAGGCGAAAGACTCGAGAGCGTGAAGAGAAACTTCAGGCCTCCGTGAATTCCCTTATCGAACTGTAAGATTAGGCCTCGTGTTTAAGACAGCAAATCCCCGGGATCATTATAGACTCAATAAGGTACGACACGTACAGTAAGTGTGCGCACTGAGGCTCAAGCATATACTATCCCATTAAGGTCTCAACCCTCTACATGATTTGGGCTACCCATCCAGCCGCACAACGCAGATTTGGACTCCATGAAGAAACTTAAGAACGCAACTTGGATGTAGGTTATGACAGATCAAGAGAGCAGACTTCGGATATGAATGCCAAGAGTGCACGTGAAGATGATATAGTACCTAAGAAGGGATTGATCATGAGAGATGAGGCGATAGGAGCAATCTTCGAGCCGGACTCTATTGCCATTGCAGGAGCGTCAAGAGATCCAGAGAAGGCAGGCTACCTAATCCTCAAGAACCTTGTCGAAACTGGATTCAAAGGCAAGGTATTTCCTGTCAATCCCAAGGTACAAGAGATCCTCGGCCTCAAGGCATACACCTCTGTTGAAGATATCCCCGAACCCATAGACCTGACCGTGATCGTTGTGCCAGCACCGGTAGTTCCGGAGGTACTGAGACAGTGCGCACGCAAGAAGGTCAAGTCGGCAGTAATCATCTCAGGCGGCTTTCGCGAAACAGGTAAACAAGGAGAAGAACTGGAAGAGTCTCTGATAGAGATCATACATGAAACAGGGATTCGAGTCGTCGGACCTAACTGCATCGGCGTAGACAACCCCTATGTCGGCATGTCCATGTGGGTCGGAGTCAAGAAGGAAGGCCCTCTTGGAATAGTAACGCAGAGCGGACTCGTCGGCACGGCCCTTGAATGCTGGGCAGAAAAGGAGGGCATCGGCATAAGCAAATGCATCTCTCTCGGAAACAAGATCGATGTGAACGAGATAGATCTCCTCCGATACCTCGCGGATGATCCAGACACCAGAATGATAGCGATGTATGTTGAGGGCGTTGGTGACGGAAGAAAATTCATGGAAGTCACCTCAGAAGTCTCAAAGAAGAAACCCATCGTGATTCTAAAGGGTGGAAGAACTGAACTGGGCACTAGGGCAGCACTCTCACATACAAGATCCCTATCTGGAAAGAGCGAAATCTTCGAGGCAGCGTTCAAGCAGTCAGGAATGATAACGGCAGATGGCCTAGAGGAGCTTTACGACTTCTCCAAGGCCCTCTCATTCCTACCAACACCAAATGGACGTGGAGTCCTTATTGTAACATCGTCAGGTGGGGCCGGCATCCTAGCCGCTGACCTAATCTCCAAGCACGGATTAGAACTACCAAGAATCTCAGAAAACGCAGAGAAACGATTACGTCAGACCTTGCCGGCTCACTGCATATTCGACAATCCATTCGATCTAACAGCCACAACATCCGAGGCATTCCAACTAGTCATGGAAGAAAACCTTCATGACGATAACATCAACGCATTCTTGCCCATCTTTGCAGATCCTCTGCCCCGCGCCGCTGATGCTGTTAAGAATGTAATGGAGAAAACCGACAAACCGATAGTAGTCTGCTACGTCGGCGGCGCGGAAGTGGAAGAACAAGAAAAGGCAAAGATGCACTCAATGGGAATTCCAGTCTTCCCATCGCCAGAGAAAGCTGTGAATGCACTTTGCGCACTCGTAAGACGTCACGAGCTTTTAAGAAGAAACTACTTGAGATAAAGCGTATCCACACAGAATTACGGTTTATCGATAATACAGAGGATGACGGTGCCTTCTCCGAGCAAGTATCTCGATCAGAACCAGCCCAGCTACGAAGCCTCCTATGTGCGCCCAATAGGCTACTCCAGACTCAACAGCTGTGAAAGCCAGCAGAAACTGGTACACAAACCATAATCCAATAACCAAATATGCGTGAACGTAGATAATCCTCAAGAAAAATCCCAGCCAAATTTTGCCAGTTACAAATAGTCGGCATGATCGCACTCTAGCTCTGCGTATGTTCACAAGGCATATACCGTAATACCTGGTGGACTGGCCTACATCCTCGACGCTCAACCTGCCCAAGAATTGCCCTGAGCGTTCCAAGATTTTCTGAGTACTAGTAGCCTGCTCCGCTGCGGCCACACTTTCTCAAGAAAAAGCAGGAAGAGCGGTAAAGAAGATACCTTTAGTCTTCAGGTATCCTCTTAACTGCCACGGATGGAAGTAACTACTCCGACCGCCCCACCAAGGCCAGATGAACTCGAGCATAGACGACACTTGTCAATAACGCGCGTAGATGTGAGAAGAACCAAATAATAGAAGAGAGAAGGCTAGTTGGCGTACCTCAATCCCCGACGGGACCTGCACCCGACACACCTCATCACGCCCCTGCAACTGGTTCAAGATCGACCTCTCCGCGAGAAGTCAGGCTCTCCAAACCTGAGAGAAGAGCCGCATCCAATTCTCGCCCATGATCTTCTTGACTTCTTCCTTGCTATAGCCCCTCTCTAGCAAGCCCTTCGTCACATTCGGAAAATCTCTTGCTGAAGAGATACCTCTAGGATACGCAACTGGATACGCGATATCAGACAGTGGCTTCTCCCAACTCTTACCGGTTAATGCTTCAACAAAGAAGTCTTCGGGCTGAAACTCAGTGAGATCTGAGTCCAAAGCCACGTGATCGACACCAACAAGCTTCACCAAGTAATCAATCACATCAAGGTAGTCCCCCAAACCAGACTTGTACTCAGAAGCAAGAAGAGGCGGATACAGAGTAGCACCGATCACCCCGCTCTTCTTCGCCAAGGCTGATATCTGCTCATCAGTCTTGTTACGCCGGCTATTTGACATTGTTCTTGGGTTAGTATGCGTGAAGGCAACGGGTCTCGAGGAGACTTCTATGGCCTCCATTGTGGTTTTTTCGCCGGCATGGGAGAGGTCAATTAGTATCCCTTGACGGTTCATCTCACGAATGATCCTGAATCCAAACTCACTTAGACCCGCATCCGTTCTCTCCCAGCATCCGTCACCAACATAGTTACGGTCTTGAAAGGTCAGCTGCATAATCCTGACTCCCAAATCCCAAAAGATCCTGACCAGGCCAACATCGTCCTCTACAGGAGTCGTGTTCTGGAACCCAATTATGATCCCCACCTTTCCCCCTTTCTTGGCCCGTCGAATATCTTCAACAGTCCTCACAGGAATTATCAGGTCACTGTAAGTTTCGAACTCTTGATTCCATTCCTCAATTTTCCGGATAGCATCTCTGAAGAACTCCCAGCAGGCCGTCGTGGCATTTATGGCAGTAACCCCTCCTTGCCTCAGCCTGTCGAAGACATCCTTATTCCAAACGCTGATGTTTAGACCATCGATGACTATGGACTCTTCATGCAGTCTTTCAGCCGGCCGGTCTTCTCGAATCACTTTGGTTCACCCAGTTGTTCACTGAGTGAAGTACTCAAGAATTACTTAAATACGGATATGCATCATTCCAACAGAACACCCAGAATCGCTTACGGACTTTGTCGTGCTGATTCATATGTCAAAGGTTGGAGATGCCGTCAAAGAAGCCCTGCTCGCCTTCGATCAAGACAAACTGGTTGAGACCACAAAGAAGGCCCTAGATGGGGGCCATAGTCCACAGGAACTTATTGATGCGCTCACCGCCGCCTTGAAAGAGGTGGGTGAGAAATTTGAGAAAGGTGAGTTCTTCCTCGCAGAGCTGGTCACTGCAGGCGAGGCTGCAAAGACGGTCATCTCAGAATACCTGAGGCCTTTACTCAAGAAGACCGGCACAAGAGAAGCTGCTGGATCCATCGTCATCGGAACCGTCGCCGGAGACATACACGACATAGGCAAAGGCATAGTAGCCTCAATGTTCTTCACAGCAGGATTCGAGGTAATAGACCTCGGAGTCGACGTCCCTGTCGAAAAGTTCGTCGAGACCACAAGAGAGAAGAAACCAGACATTGTCGCCATGTCCGCCCTATTAAGCACAACCCTCCCCATGCAGAGGGAAGTGATTGAGGCCCTGAAGAGGAACAACCTAAGAGACCAAGTCAGAGTGATAGTTGGAGGATCTCCAGTCACAGACGAATGGGCCAAAGAGATAGGCGCAGACGGCTACGGAGAAGACGCAGTCGCAGGCGTCAAGCTCGTCAAGAAACTTCTAAACATCAGCGAGTAGAGAACATGATCGAATCCCTGAAGATAGGAATCTTCGAAATCCTCTCAAGAGATGATGTCTATAGGGTCCACGCCGCCACATTGGAGGTCCTCGAAAGAGTTGGTGTAAGGGTCGAGGAAGAAAACGCACTCAAACTTCTAGATGAGATTGGAGCAGATGTAGACCTCTCGAGGAAGATCGTGAAGATCCCCCAACACCTCGTGGAAGAAGCGATCAGACGCTCCCTGAGAACCATACTATTTGCAGGCCGAAACAAGAAGAACGACATAAGACTGGAAGGGAAGAGGGTCAACTTTGGTCTAGGAGAAGGGGCCACAAACTTTCTAGACTGTGAAACGAACACAATAAGACCCGCAACGAAAGCGGACGCAGCCAACGCATCAAAACTTGCAGACGCTCTGCCCAACATTGACTTTGTAATGCCACTCTTCACTGCTCAAGATGTACCCAAACCAGTCTTGCCTCTGCATGATCTTGACGCAGCACTAAGAAATACAGAGAAGCCAGTCATGGTCGTGGACTTCGGCATAGACGCAACATATCTGATAAGAATGGCCGCAACCGTAGTCGGCGGAGAGGAGAAACTCAGAGAGAGACCAATACTAGGCATGTACAGCGAACCTGTCTCGCCATTAACTCACGGCAAGGAACACACCAGAAACCTCATGACCTTT
Organism: uncultured Candidatus Bathyarchaeia archaeon; assembly: GCA_964480955.1. Classification (GTDB taxonomy): domain Archaea; phylum Thermoproteota; class Bathyarchaeia; order 40CM-2-53-6; family RBG-13-38-9; genus CAYZRW01. The sequence goes on from CAYZRW010000010.1 coordinate 60,085, forward strand.
GCCAAGGCAAAGCTCCCCATTGTATACATCCCATCGCCCGCCTGCTGCTCAACGGCTCCCGCAACTCTTGCTGGAGCACTAGTCCAATCCAATGCTGAAACCCTCAGTGGAAATGTCATCGCACAGTTTGCTGAGAAGGGAGCTAGCTTCATCTATGGCTCCGACACATCAGTCATGGATCAGAAGACCGGCGTCTTCTCATACGGCGCACCGGAATGGATGATCTTCAACCTTGCGATGGCTCAGCTCGGACGCTACTATTCGCTCCCAATATGGAGCACAGGAGGCTGTTCAGACTCCAAGATCCTAGACGGTCAAGCCACCCTAGAGGCAGGCCTCAACCTCTTCATCGCGGCCGCAAGCGGCGCAAACCTCATACACGATGTCGGGTCCTACCTGAACTTCGGCCTAACAGGAAGCCTGGAACTCGTCACCATCTGTGACGAGATCATCTCAATGATCGCCTACCTATTGAGGGGAATCGAAGTAACAGATCAAACCTTAGCTCTCGATGTCATAAGCAAGGTCGGACCTGGAGGACACTTCATCACACAAAGACACACGCTAGAATACCTCAAGAAAGAACATTGGATGCCTACCCTCTTGGACAGACAGATGAGAAGCAACTGGGTGAAGAGCGGTTCAAAAGACCTAGTACAAAGGGCAAGAGAGAAAACAATGGAGATATTGTCCAAACATGAACCAGCTCCTCTCCCAGCAGAAGTCTCAAAGGACCTTGAGGACACACTCAAGAAGGCGGAGAAAGGAGTTCTAGGTCAGTGAATCTATCACATCAGTAGCACGTGCCACTTCGGACTTAGTCAGACGTGACTTTCCGAAAAAGATTCATGAATACTTTGTAAAGCGCGCCGGAGAGTCAGGTCAGCAGCCCGCTGACAAATACTACCTCGATGAACGTCTATCCCTCTTCTTCCTACGTACAGACCCGCCAGCTGTCCAAGAGTCCTTCGATTTCCCCATCCATCTGCTCATCGAGGGAACCCGCTCATTTTCTACCTCTTGTCTTGAAAGCCCTGGCTCGTACTCTTGGGACGAAGGCAACAGCCCTGACTGGTGAGCCTGAACCATGTCTTATGTTGAGTGGGAACGTGAAGAGGTAGGCCCCATTAGGAGGCAACTTGTCGAGATTCCTCAAACCTTCCAATATTGGAATGTTATGTTCACGGAGAAACTTGATGTGGGCAGGCTCGGTCTTTCCGAGATTCTGCGCATCAAGGAAGGCTGAGACTGGATCGACTGTAGGAGTGTCAGTACCCACAAGTTTAACCTGGCTTCTTGAAAGATAAGCCGCTGCCTCGACAGACAAGCCCGGAAAATCCCTCAAGTACTTAACCAGACTGCGCCTATTGCGTCTCTCATCTATGGTTGCCCACCTCCGGTCCCAGCCATATCTAAGAAGCACAATCTCACCTTGGCCTATCTTACCATGGACCTTCTCCCATCTCTTGATCTCACTAGAGGGGACATGCTCACCCAGTTTCTTGGCCTCAAGATCGATAACCCGACAAGGCCCATGCCAAACATCTAAGTCAACATCATCGAGCCACTTCGTCCCGCCAACATGAGAAGGAGCATCCACATGTGTTGCGTGATGCTCAGGAATCTGCAGAACATAGGCGTTGTAGTCATCCGCCATCCTTCTTGACATCCAAACAATGTGATAGTATGGGAGATAACATGGCGTGCCCTCCTCTAAGACATGGGTCAAGTCTACGAGCCTGTAGCAGGCGAGTATCTCTTTGAGCTGCAACATCCAACTACTCCTGTGATCCATACATTCAATGTTTAGAGTCTTAAGTCATTGCAGTCCCAAGTCCTCACCGCTTGAGGTCAAACATAAACGGCATGTGTTCTTAGTACTCACGACCAAGAATCATTCATGTGACCATTCGACCGATCCGTGAATACGTCTACTTCAAAGATCCTTTTCTAGAAATGAAGGTGGCCACACGCGAAAGACTGGATTGTGAACCATCTTCGATCAAGAATTATATAAGTTCAAGGAATTAATCAAGTATGCTTCCACAGCTCGACGAGATAGAGAAAAGACGGAAAAGCCTCGGTTTGAGCCAGAAGGAGCTGGCCAAGATGGTTGGGGTAAGCCAGTCGATGATCGCAAAGATAGAGACTGGTAGAATCAATCCTTCATACATAAAGACGAAGGCCATTTTTGACTTGCTGGAGAGTCTCGAGAAGAAACGTGAGATCAAGGTTAAAGAGATTATTCAAGGCAAAGTTGTCGGCGTTCAGAAGGATGACCCGGTATCCAAGGCTACAAGAGTCATGCACGAAACCGGTTACTCTCAACTTCCCGTCTTTGATGAGACGAGGGTCATTGGAAGTATAACAGAGAAGGCTGTTCTCAACCAGATACTTACAGGCAAGGACCCTAGGGAACTCTCAAGAATCCCTGTAGAGTCTGTTATGGAAGAGGCTTTCCCAACAGTAGACGAGGATGCCCCACTAACTGTGATATCTGCTCTCCTTCAGTACAGCCAGGCTGTTCTTGTCACAAAGAAGGGGCAGATCAGGGGGATCGCCACTAAAGCAGACCTTCTCAAAGTGGTTTCAACATACTGAAAGTCGCCGCTACTTCTTACGTGCGGCTGCGACGATGTTTATTACATCCCTGTCCTTGAGGACGTAGTCTGTCGGCAACCTCAGGCCAGTTCTGGCGTCAACCGCGTAGAGCATCGTCTTTGCAAGTTCGGTATGTATCTCCCGAGCCAGATCCCTGACGTTGGCGCTGAATGGAATGAGGAAGACGTCTGGGAGGACCCTCTCGGAATGGTCTGAGAGTCTCTTGGCATCCTCAACTGGGTACACCGCATTCATCCCTAGGAGTTTGAAGACGCACATGTTTATTGCAAACTGGACCCCAGTGTTGACCCACCTTGTCAGGACTCGCTCTTGAACGTAGTTGAGTGCCCATTTCTGTTCTTTTGTCAGCTTCCCCTCATCTACCATCTGGAATTTTTCTTCTCCAGGAACATACCTTATGTATCCCTTCTCTTCGGCCCTGCGCAGGGCCAGTTCAGCCTCGCTGCAGGCTGGAACGACGAATGAGCCCCTGAATTCCTCGGTCAAACGTTCATAATTCTCACTCGCCTTGGCAACATCCATCTTGTTCGCAATTATGACTGTGGGCTTCGAGAGTCTCCTTATCTCCTGCGCGAAGAGCCTCAAATCTTTCTCACTCCACTTCTTGACGTTCTTTTCTTCCAGACCGCTCTTCTCAATAGCTTGCTCAACATGTTCTGGCTTAACCTTGAGTCCAGCTATCGATCGGTATACTGACTCCTTGACAGGCGTTCCTGACTCAACTCTCTTGGCGATACGTTTGAGACTCTTGCTGATGGACTTTGCAAACCAAAGGGTAATCTCCTCCTCAATGTCGTAGATGTCCAGGATGGGGTTGCCCATTCCAGGCCTAGTCAATCTACCTTCAGCATCAATACTCCCAGAGGCGTCAGCCACATGGATGAGCGCGTCTGCCTGCGACGCGACGCTAAGAAACTGATTTCCGAGGCCCTTACCGGCCCAAGAACCCTTTATCAAGCCCGGCAAGTCTATGAGCTCAACAGGGATGAATCGCCAACCATCTATGCAGGCTGAGTTTCTTGGGTCGTCCTTGACATTCAACTCTTTGCAGACACAGATCGTCCTGACATATGATGTTCCTGTGTTGGGTTGCTTTGTGGTAAATGGATAAGTGGATACCTCAGCCGACAGGAGAGTCGCTGCATTAAAGAAGGTTGTCTTCCCAGTATTGGTCTTGCCGATTATTCCGATTCGGATCATTACGACCCTACTTAGCTTTATCAACCCAACCTTCTAATATTATTATCTCAACTACTGAGGGGTCGAGTCTGACTGGATAAGCGGGGTACAGGATTCTCCTGTATGCGTGAAGGTCGAGAGAAGACTTGTCTGAGGTTCTAGCGAAGTATCTGGAGGCTGGTAGAATCGCCTCTAGACTCAAATATGAAGCCTCAAAGATCATTGATATTGGCGTGCCTCTACTGGAAGTTTGTGAGAGGCTTGAACATAGGACTATCGAACTCGGCGGTAAACCGGCCTTTCCCCTTAACATAGGGGTAGATGATGTGACTGCACACTACACCTCTCCGGCCGAGGACCCTAGCACGGTTCCAGAAGGGTCGGTCGTTAAGGTTGATTTGGGCGTCCATTTGGAAGGCTACATCGCCGACACAGCCGTAACATTCGTTTTCAGCCCTGAACATGAAGACCTCGTTTCTGCGGCTCAGGAGGCTCTCCAGAACGCGATTGATACGATAAAACCCGGTGTGAAGGTCTCAGAGGTCGGTGCAGTTATTGAGAGAACGATTACTGGGTTTGGCTATATACCGATAAGAAACCTCATGGGTCACAGAGTCGAGAGGTACAGCCTGCATACTGGAAAGAGTATTCCAAACGTTGCCGGCATTGAGGGCGGCAAAATTGAGGAGGGTGAAGTCTACGCTGTTGAGCCCTTCGTTACAGTCCAAGGAGCCACTGGGGTCGTCAGGGACTCTACTGAGACCTTCATCTTCAGATATAATAGGGAGAGGCGGCTGAAAACAGTAGAGGCCGCGGCCCTTCTTGACCATATCAAGAAAACGCACCGTTTCCTCCCATTCGCATCACGCTGGTTAAGGGCCAAGTTTTCACCCTCGTCATTCGATACTGCCTTCGAGGAGCTTGTGCAATCAAGATGCATAATGCCGTACAGGGTTCTTGTGGAGGCCAGCGGGGCTCCAGTTTCCCAAGCCGAACATACTGTCATTGTGGAGAGGGACGGTTGCAGAGTTATTACTTGAAAAGCACCTACTCCTCAGGCGACTCAGCGTAGATCGAGTTGACTAGGAGTTCCCCACCGCACTGTGTGCAAGCGCCAATCTTCTTGTGGACGTAATCTCCTACCTTGAATTCTCTAATCTTCTTGAAGCCGCACTTCTCACAAAGCTCCACAGTGAAGGACTTCGTGGCCTGAGTCTTGATAATCTGAATCCTCCTCTTCATCGTTGTTAAGGAAGAGACTGCCAAGGCAACCCCAATTAGGCCTAGTATCAAGGTATAGTAGAACTTCTCAGTCTGGCCCTCACCGTAGGATAAGATTGAGTCGTAGATGAGCCAACCTGAGTATACGAGAACCCCGACGCTGAACATGAGAGCAACATGAAAGTAGAGGCCACCTCGCTTTTTCTCCATTGAAGCCACCTACTATCCTATGCCGATTGTGTTCCCTATGCCGGCAACTATGATTGTTTCCGCTTCCTTGGTCCGCTCCTGTATCAGGCTCTTGATCTTCGCTATGACCTTGTCAGCAGCCTCAGTGATCTCCTTCCTCATAGGCATTACAGCCTCCTGTATACTCTCCTTCACGATGAGAGCGTAGACTGGAATCTTGTACTTGGAAGCTTCTTCCTCTATCTTGAAGCGTTCTGTTCCAACTCCACCGATCGCAGCACCAGTTCCTTCACTGATCTCCCCTGTCTTCTCACCCTCAAACTTGACCGCTGCGTCAACCATCACGACCAACGCAACTTTGCCCTCTCGCTCCTCGATTAACTGCCTGATGGCGTCACCAGGCTTACCAACGTTCCCTCCGGGACCCTCAGCCTTCAGGGCGACGACATGTCTACCGTCCAGCATAATCTCGGATGCTACAATGTCCTTCTCAACCTTCCTTTTGTCGCTGTTCCTCATCAGCTTAGAAGCTACAAGTGAACCTATTCCATCGCCTATGGGTTGACCTTGCGCGAAAGCTTTTGTTGCACCTACTAGGGCCTCAGCCTCCTGCATGATGAGGGGTAGGATCATCTGTAGTTGAAGGATGAGATAGAAGCTCTGAGTCTTCTTTCCCAGAAGATAGTAGTGACGCACGATGCGGTATACGGTGTTTAGAGCCAAAGCGCCCTCGACCAGATTCTCCAAGTTATTTACTTGAACCTCATCCGCTTCAGGCGCAATCTTCCTGACATCATCCTTGAATTTGGAATCACGCACATCCAATAGGTGGTCTAGCTTCCACACTACCCCAGCCGGATCCATATCTACCGGCGAAATGAAGAAATGCTCAAGGAGCGCGTTCAGTCTAGGTGCGGGATCTTCCTTAGGTTTACCTATCTCGCTGACAGTCTTGACAGTCAGGGCCTTCGCCTCACTCTTCATTAACTCAAGTTTTTTTAGAGCTCCGCTCATGTTCCAAAGCATTGTCCAAAGCTGAATCTTCTGGCCGAATAGTATGAAGAGGATGAAGGACAAGTACATCAGGGTTGAGACCAGTGTCCCTACGGAGGTACTGTCACCAGTTGGTGGCCCAAACAGTTGGAGCATAATCAGCAAGAATCTATGCCTCAAATATGAGTTGTCCATTACAAGCATTAAGGGGTGGTTATAAATCTTTCAGGCAAAAGATATTCTCGACACGACTCTTCTGGAGGAGTTGGCAGCGGTCTAGG
>CAYZRW010000011.1:0-66015 GCA_964480955.1 uncultured Candidatus Bathyarchaeia archaeon
CCTCCCCCTCCTGCGCCAAAGGCCTTCTTCCCCGTTATTCTCTCGACATGGATCAGGTCCATGAAGGAGGTGTCGATCGGGACCCTGTCGGGCTGCTCCAAGTTAACCGCTGCTAGAAAACGCTGCTTATGGGTCGTCATTCCGTTCTACGCATCCGGGGGTATGATTCCAAGTAACGTGACTCATGACAGTTCAATAACTGTTCTTCCAGATTTCAGGAATGCCAGTCAGCTTGCCACTTCAACTTTGAGCCTTTCAATTATCTTCGAGAGTTCGTCAATTATCTTGCTGTTGTCGCTACTCACAAACTGGCCGTTGCATTTGGGGCATCTGAAGGCGGACTCGATAGCTTCCTCGAATGGAAGTCTGATGTTGCCGCATTTGTTGCAGATGAAGAAGGTGTGAGACTTTTCATATTCGAGTCTGGCCTTGAGTTTCTCAAGGGTCTTCTTCTTTCTGCTTCGAATGAAGGCGTCTAGTTGTTCTGGCTGAAGTTTCCAGTAGAAGATGTACCAGCCTGTCTTCTCGTCTCTGACCCTTGTGCACGAGACTAGGGTCTTGTCGTAGAGTTTGTAAAGGACTTTTCTGACCGTGTTGAGGCGAATTCCTGAGTCGTTGGCGATAGCCTCATCCGTGGCCTCCTTCATTTTTGCAAGGGATCTGACTATCTTAACCGCGTCCTCTTCCCCGAGGAGGTTCGCTACTTTCATGAGTTCTTCGTCAAGGAGTGACAAAGGTGGGACCTCATGCCTTAGATGGTCAAGGTGATCAGCGGCAAACTGCTGTTGTCTTCCTACTGAATTCGACTCTTGGTCTTCCCTTCGAAGTTCAATATATCACGATATATTTTGGATGATCATATTTTTATGTGCTTCGATTATCTCTATTTGCTTTTCAGTGATTGAAGCTTGGGCAGTCTCCCAGATTCCGTATCCTAGAGGGCTTGCCTCTTTCCATTGATAGATTACACAGAAATGACTCTCTTTCCACGTTCGGATGGTGTGACTCTCAACTCTGCACCTTGAAATTCGCGGCAGAGTTCCTTTCCCTCAAACAGTCGATCTAGAAATACGGCCAGCGCAGCAACCTCTGAATGTGGCTGGTTTCCAACTGCGACGTTGAAGTCTGAGACCTCTCTACTGTAGAATTCTGATGGGACTTTTCGGCTCCCCACCAACACAAGAACATCTCTGTTGGAGCTTCTGATTCTTTGGAGGACATCACTTGACTCAATATTCTCTCCGTAGACAGTTAGGTGAACTGTGATTCCGCCCCTCTTCCTCCATGACTTGACGAAGCTTCTCCACGGAACCGACATATCTAGGCTGAAGGGGCCACCCCATTTCTCGACAACTCTATTTACAGTTCTCTCAACCGATTTGTCTTCAACATCGGATAAGACGAGGCCTGAAGCCCCAAAAGCTCGCGCTGTCAAGGCAGCATGGCTTGTGACTCTTAGGTCTCTGGGTCTATGTCCCCAACGTAGTACCATTACTTTCAACATAGATCCCTATCTGGAAGAAGTCGAGTGAGGAGGGCTTTTCAATCAACCAAGACTCATTCTACTTCTTCTTGTATTGGATTACGTCTCCAAGTAGGGGCTCAGACTGCTCAGGCTTCCCAGCCGGGATCTCAGACTCCTTTCTGGGTTGAAGGAGTTTGACCTTCAGTACGTGCTCTAGTGTACGGGTCAACCTCATGTTTGGTGTCATCTTGCCCAACTCAATCTTCTGAATTATGGTGAGCCGCTCCTTGACCGCTCTGGCCAGGTCCAGCTGAGTCATCTTATTCTTCTCTCTGGCCTCCCTGATTCTTCTTGAGAAATCATCCGCAACCTCAAGTTCCTCAACCTCTCTAGGTAGGTGTCCGTCACCCAGCTTGAAGGGTTTCGGGGATCCTAGAGGTCTCTGCGTTGTGAGCAGTGTCCTCTCCTCACGTCTCAGGTCGGGCTCACCCAGACCGGAGCACTTCACACAGACAAGTAGCCTTGAGCCTTCGAGAACGATTCTTTTGGGTGGTCCATAGATGGTGGAGCCGCATACTTCACAATTCAAATCCCACACCCTCGGGGACGATGTAGCTTAAATCAGAAGCGAGGCTATTAGCTTTGCGAGTTGGACATGGATCAGCCCAGCTTCTGGGAGCTGAGAAGACTCAGAGGTGTCGCCAACTACCAATTTGGGGGGTCAGTTGGCAAAGTACTGTTTCCTGAGGGCATCAGGGTCACCAGATCCTCAAGGACTGGAAAGGTTAAGCTGGTATATTTTCGAGGACAACTTCTTGCAACTTTGAGGAGTAGTGACGGCCTCCTCAGCCTCAACGTTCATGGTGCCAGAAGGCTCCTGAGGCAGCTGGGTGACGGGACCCCCCTCAGAGTAACTGTGAAGGACGGTTTTGAGGACTTTGTTAGGGCAGGCAGGAACCTGTTCGCAAAACACGTCTTGGCCGCCGATCCCGCCGTCAGGCCTGAGAGTGAAGTCATCATAGTGGATGAGAAGGGTAGATTGGTGGCTGTCGGGAGAGCCGTGCTGAGTGGTGAGGAGATGTCCTCGTTCAGGTTGGGTTTGGCTGTTAGGGTCAGGAGAGGCGTCGATGAAGTTGAAGACAAGAATTGATGGCTTGTGGTGATAGATAACCAAACTCTTTTAGGGTTCTGTCCAATCTGGGGTCGGTAACCCTGCGACTGGGCTTTCTAGCATCTGGTGACAGCAGCAAACCGCACCTTTCCTTCATTTGCCAGACCTTCATTTGACGGACGAACCATGAGATCCGCCTCTTTGAACCGAGACCTAAGCAAAATGTTTCTTGCCCCATTATAGTCTCGGTCGAGAATGGCGCCACAGATTGGGCACAACCATCCCCTTTCATACTTGAGGGCCTTGTTGATGAATCCGCATTGCGAGCAGGTTTGAGAGGTTCTTGAGGCCCACACATACTCGAGTGGAACTCCTTCCCACTTGGCTTTGTACTCGATTTGTCTTTGAAGCTCATGGAAGCTCCAGCGGTTGAGTCTACCTCTCAACTTTCTTCCTTGACCGTTACCTCTTCTGGAAGAGTTTCTGATGTGGGTAAGCTTCTCAAGCACGATAGGCGATTTTGTCTCTGCAGCTTTCTCCACAATCCTTTTGGAGATTCTGTGTAAGGCTTGAACTGCTCTTGCCTTTTCTCTTCGACCATATTTCGATAGAAGCTTTTGCTTGATTCTCCTGTCTTCATGACTGTTCCTGGCCACGGAAGCTCGTATTCTGGAGTATTGATGCTTAATCTTGGCGACTTCGGATAGGTCAAACCTTTCTTCACTAGAGGAGGTTATGTTCTTCTCATTGATGTCGAAAGCAATGGGCTCATCTAGAGGCTCAACAAGCGTGGTGGATTTGGAGACGGCCAAAACCACGGATGACTCTGTAATTGTGATTAAACCTCGCTTGAGGGTGAAGTCACGTAGAAAGGAAAGTTGATATTTCCCACCCCTGAGTGGAATATGGATGAATTCTCTTGGTGCTGTGGGTATTCTGAGCAACATGTAATCAAGACAATAAGTCTGGTTGTCAAGCTTCAAGAAGAGACTTTTAGCACACGGTCGTTTCTTCCATTTCCTATTCCTGAGCATGGAAAAAGCGCATTCACATGCATTAAGGATGTAATAGGTGTGCAGTCCATACCGTTCCTTAAAGTCATGGTACACTATCACGATTAGTTGGAATCTGGTTTTAGGTTTCTTCTCGAACCCTATCCATAAAGCCTCATTAACCATGCATCTGAAGGTGTTGAGTAGACTCAGCAACTCATCTGTAGGGAGTATATTGAAATCTGAGTGCTTTAACCGGCATCAAATGATTTCACGCATGAAATACTCATCATTGAGATTTGAAATTACCGACCCGAGATTGAACAGAACCTCTTTTAGAAAGGTTATTCAATTCCCTAGAGAATGATCGGTATTGTTCTGACTGGGGTTGAAGGTTTGGCGCATAAGGCTCTTCGCTCGTTGAGGGGGGTGCCTTCAGGGAGGGAGGCTCTCCGAATAATGCAACGGATGGGTATGGAGACCAAGCCCATAGGCGATGTCAGGGATGTTACGATAAGGACCGCTGACAGAAAGATTGTGATTGACGAGCCTACTGTAATGTCTATCGTGGTGCAGGGGCAGTCTCTCTTTCAGGTCGCGGGGGGAACCTTGAGGGAGGAGCCTTTGACGTCTGAGGCCAAACCTAAGATACCTGAGGGTGACGTCGCGCTGGTGGCTGAACAGGCAAACGTGTCTTTGGAGGAGGCTAGAAGGGCTCTTGAATCGTCTGGAGGAGACCTGGCCCAGGCCATAATCTCCCTCAAGAAGGATAATGTTTAAGCTTCCTCTCTAAGCCTTCCCTTTATCCTCTTCAGACGGAAGAAGTCTTCTCTTTCTCTCTCTTCAAGATACATTCTTATGTATCGTATAGTGTTCAGCATCCTTGGGATTATGACGTATTCGAGGCTGTTAACCCTTCTCTTGACTGACGCTATAGCCTCGGCGAGTTTCGTCAAGGTGGTCTCGATTCCGGAGAGTTCGACCAGGGTCTTGACAGCCTCAACCATGGCTAGTGTGGCCTCGTCGAGCCTAGCAGATGTGTCGAGCACATTGTATGGGTAGTGGCTCAGAGGTTTCACTTCAACCTCTACGCTCGGTATGGCTACGCCTATGACGCTTCTTGTCTTGGCTATGATGTTGAATCTGTCCTCGACACTATATGTCAACTCTTCAAGTTTGGAGTATCCCATTATCATCTGGGCCTCAGAGAAGGCTCTGTAGGCCCCCAAGAGGGACTCTTGGGCCTTGGCCCTGAGGTTTGACACCTCTCTAACGAACTCGAAGAACTCCATCATCAAGGCGTCGAGTTTCTCTCTTAGAAGCTCTCTTCCCCTCTCAGCGATCTCCATCCTCTTTCTTAGGGCGAGCAGCTCCATCCTTGTTGGATGGACGTCCATCAGATGCTCTGACATCTGCGGCCCTCAGGTCTTGACTCTATATCTTGGATGGTAAGTCTTGATGGTCTCAGGGTCTATCCTCTTCAACTCACTCTCTGGGATCTCTGCAAGCAACTCCCAGCCGAGGTCGAGGGTCTGCTCAATATTTCTGTTCTCGTACACTCCCTGTGTTACGAATCTCCTCTCGAAGGTGTCTGCAAACTTGAGGTAGATCTTGTCTCTTGTGGAGAGTGCTTCTTCACCCACAACGGCGACGAGGTCTCTGAAGCCCCTGCCTTCAGCGTAGGCATAGTAGAGTTGGTCTGAGACTTCCCTGTGGTCCTCACGTGTTCTACCCTTACCTATGCCCTCCCTCATGAGTCTTGACAGTGATGGGGAGACGTCTATTGGTGGGTATACACCTTTGCGGTATAGGCCCCTATCTACTATTATCTGTCCCTCTGTGATGTAGCCTGTTAGGTCAGGTATGGGGTGTGTCATGTCGTCGTGCGGCATCGTTAAGATAGGCATCTGGGTGACCGAGCCTTTGCTTCCGTGCGTTCTGCCGGCGCGCTCATAGACCGTTGCGAGGTCTGTGTACATGTAGCCTGGGTATCCTCTTCGGCCCGGAACCTCTTCCCTTGCTGCCGAGATCTCTCTTAGGGCCTCGCAGTAGTTTGTCATGTCTGACAGTATTACTAGAACATGCATCCCTAATCTGTAGGCGAAGAACTCTGCGGTTGTCAAGGCTATTCTCGGTGTCAGGATCCTCTCTATCGCAGGGTCGTCCGCCAGGTTTACGAATAATGTGACGTGTTCAAAAGCGCCTTCCCTCTCAAAGTCTTCCCTGAAGAACCGGGCCTCATCTGCTGTTATCCCCATGGCTGCAAAGACTGTTGTGAAAGGCTCCTCGGTTCCCCGAACCTTTGCTTGACGTGCAATCTGCGCAACTATGGTGTTGTGGGGTAGGCCTGACCCTGAGAAGAGTGGGAGCTTCTGTCCTCTGACGAGAGTGTTCATTCCGTCGATTGTTGAGATTCCCGTCTGGATGAAGTCTCTTGGGTAGTCTCTAGCGTAGGGGTTGATTGGTGCTCCATGAACGTCCAAGTAGTCTTCAGGAATTATTCTTGGGCCACCGTCTATCGGTTCTCCGCTTCCGTCGAAGACGCGGCCGAGCATGTCTGAGGAGACTGGGAGCCTGATTGTCTCGCCGCTGAAGGAGACTTTTGTTGTTGGGACGTCTAGGCCTGAGGTTCCCTCAAAGACCTGGACGACAGCGATGTCCTCGCCAACCTCAAGGACTTGGCCACGTCTCTCCTCACCGCTGGGTGTAGTTATTCTGGCAACTTCGCCGAAGCCGACTCCTCTGACAGCCTCTACAAAGAGTAGTGGGCCAGCTATCTGGCTTACTGTGCTGTATTCTCTTCCAATAGTTGTTGACATCTATCGTATCCCCGCTGTGGCAAGAACCTGTGAGGTCAACTGTCTAAATTGGAGGTCAACCTTCTTGAGAAGATCTTCTGCAAAAACTTCGAAGCCTTCAGAAGGCTGTATCTTCATCCTTGAAATCTCGTCCTTTACAGGAAGTTCAAGCACTCTCTGGAGAGGTATGCTGCTCTCCGTGGTCTTCGACATCTCCTGATAGAATCTCATTATGGCCTTGATCATGTAGAAGCTCTTCTGGACGGAACAGTAGCTGTCTACGGGGTGGCCTGCACTCTGCATCAGGAAGTCTTCCTTCAACATCCTGGCGGCTTCAAGGATTACTCTCTGGCTTTCAGAGAGGGCGTCTGGACCGACCAGCATCACTATCTCTCTAAGCTCCTCGTCTCTCTGGAGTATCTGCATTGCTTCACGGCGGAGTTCAACCCACTCCTTCCTGACCTCTCTCTTATACCATCCATCTAGCGAATCCAAGTATAGGGAGTAGCTCGTCAGCCAGCTTATCGCTGGGAAATGTCTCCTCTCAGCCAAGGCCTTGTCGAGGGCCCAGAAGACCTTGACTATGCGCAGGGTGTTCTGTGTGACGGGTTCAGAGAAGTCTGATCCCGGGGGTGAGACCGCGCCAACCACAGATATAGATCCCAAGTCAGACCCGCTGCCCAGAATCTCCACCCTTCCAGCCCTCTCATAGAACTCTGCGAGTCTGGAGGCTAAATATGCTGGGTATCCCTCTTCTCCAGGCATCTCCTCAAGCCTTCCCGATATCTCCCTTAGGGCTTCAGCCCATCTTGATGTCGAGTCAGCCATCAACGCGACGTCGTAGCCCATATCCCTGAAGTATTCGCTCACGGTTATTCCGGTGTAGACGCTAGCTTCTCTCGCCGCAATAGGCATATTCGAGGTGTTGGCGAAGAGGATTGTCCTAGACATTAGGGGTTGTCCTGAACGTGGGTCTTTGAGCTGAGGGAAGCGTTCAAGAACCTCAGCCATCTCGTTTCCTCTTTCTCCACAACCCACATAGACTATTATGTCCGCGTCGGCCCACTGGGCCAGTTGATGTTGCATAACGGTCTTGCCTGTTCCGAAGCCTCCAGGTATGGCTGCGGTTCCGCCTTTTGCCACTGGGAAGAAGAAGTCTATGATCCTCTGGCCTGTGATAAGAGGTGTGTCTGCCGGCACCTTAGCCTTGAACGGTCTCGATGTTCTGACGGGCCATGTATGCATGAGAGTGGCTGTTGCTTCTCCAGAGGAACCTTCAATCGTACATATTTCGTCTTCAATGGTGTAGTCCCCTTCAGCTACTATGTTCTTGATGGTGCCGGATACTTCGGGTGGAACCAAGATCTTGTGATTGACGAGGACGGTCTCCTGAACCGTGCCGAGAACGTCTCCAGCTTGGACACGCACGCCCTTCTTTTGGGTTGGGGTGAACCGCCACTTCTTCTTGCGGTCCAAGGCTGTTACCGTGATTCCTCTCTCGATAAAGTCTCCTGAGAGTTCTTTGATGACTGGTAGCGGCCTCTGTATTCCGTCATATGTCTGGCCGACTATTCCAGGTCCCAACTCAACAGAGAGGGGTTTACCCGTTCTCTCTATCTTCTCTCCGGGCTTGATCCCGGTAGTCTCTTCATAAACCTGTATAGTGACCTTGTCACCTTCAAGCCTTATGATCTCGCCTATCAGTCCCACGTCACCAATCTTTACAAGCTCATACATTAGCGACCCTAACATGTTCTTGCCGACTACCACTGGTCCAGCAATCCTTTCGATCTTTCCTGGCTTGAACAATCTATGTCACCGAAAGTTCTTCACTTGAGACTCGTGAAAGGTGGCTCTTGATTCTAATAAACCTGAATTAAAGTTTTCTAACCATCGCCGGATTGGCCTCTTAGATAAAGATCAGAAATATATGGGTCTCAACATCTCCTTACAGTCATATCTAAGCGTCTGAACTAATCTCTGTGAAGACCGGAGCAGTCTTGAAGATAATAAAAGGAGACAGAACACCTATTCTTGTGAACCACGAACTGATGAATGGAATCGTGGCTTTTCAGACCAAGGTCGTAAAAGTACATGATGGCTGTGAAGGTTTACCCGGTATTCGGTCACTAGAGTAATCTTTCAATGGTGTGGTTCCAGATCTATCATGTCTCGGAGGGATAGTGGCGTGAAACTTAGGGTTGCCTCAGCCGCGATAGTGCTAGTCTTTACGGTGTTGCTCTGTGGTTCAGTAAACCTGAAGGATGCCTCAGCGGAGACCACGTTACATCACGTTGAGATATCCGTTCAGGGTTTGCCTTCACCATTCTCAACAAAAGTCTATGTTAACGGCTCATTCGTGACCTCTGTTACTACTGGTCGAAGCATCTCAGTGGACTTCAACACCTCTGCAACAGTATCGGTCCAACAACACATACCAGAGGACTACTACAGTTACGTCTGGACTGTGGGAAGGGCTCTGCCTTACGGTGGTGTGGCATACTACACCCCATCGAACAGTAGAACCTTCACCTCAAGCGGCTCATACACATTCACCTACTACCCCCTGTATTTTCTTCAGGTCATCTCGGAGTTTGGGTTGTCCAGAGGTACAGGTTGGCATATTGCCGGTTCATGGGCTCCAATAATGGTTGATACAGCTCAGGAAGTCAGTTCATCAGTCAGATACAAGTTCAATATGTGGAAAGGCGGCCCCCTCAGAGATAGTCCAAGCGACCCAATCAACGCCGTATTCATGGATATGCCGAAACTCGTCCAGGCTGAGTGGGTGACCCAGTACTACGTTGAGGTCCAATCGCCTTTCAGCAACACGACGGGTGAGGGATGGTACGACTCAGGCTCAGAGGCAACATTCTCTGTCTCAACCCCCTTTGAGGCCGGAGAAGGGATCCGATACGTGTTCTCCGGTTGGAGTGGAGACTATTCGGGAACGAAATCCACAGCAACCGTGACCGTTGGCGGGCCGACCAGAATTGTTGCTGAATGGAGAAAGCAGTACCTTCTTTCAATAAACCCCGAGGAGGGAAAGGTGGATGTGAACAGCGGTTGGTTTGATGAGGGCCAATATGTCACGGTCACAGCTACAACACCGATTGAGGAGGTTGCCAACAGTTCAAGGCTGGTCTTTAGCCGTTGGGGAGGCGCGGTCTCAACTACAAACCCAACAGCGTCACTGGTGATGGATTCGCCAAAGGAGCTTCATGCAGAGTGGTTCCGACAATACTTCCTCAGTGTTCAAACTGAGTTTGGAACTGCTGTTGGAGCAGGATGGTACGACGCCGACTCCACAGCAGAATTCTCAGTACAGTCTCCAACAGCTCCAGCTGGCATATGGGGATGGTTTGGAGTCGAGTACGTCTTCTCACACTGGGCTGGAGACTTAAGTTCACCCGCAACTGAAGCCAGTGTTGTGATGCATGGGTCGCGGGTGGTTCACGCTGTTTGGAGCTTGAGCCTCACCAAGTTCTATATCTTTCTTGGTGCGGTAACCGCGGTCTCGATTACTCTGTGGAAGAAGAGAAACTTGAGACATCTGATATCGAGTCGACTAGTTAACTTGAGACAGGTGGTGGAGAGGTCTTTCGTGAGGGTCTCTCAATCAGCCCGCTCACCAAAGGCAGATTGTTCTACGACTGGTGGGGATGTTGACGAGATTAGAGTTCCTCCTGAAAATCTATGAAGGTTAGGGAAAGCAGAGAATCATCAGAATGATTTTTGTGCCTGAGAAGCTTTAAGCCCAACTTCTTCCGAGAATCTAACGGTAGCTATGGACTGGGCCTCAAAGATCGAGGTTGGAGTGAAAAGAGTACTAAGGCATAATATGGGGCTCCGGAAAGGTGAGGCCCTACTAGTCATCACCGACAGACCGACAGATCAAGAGTGGAGAAGCCAAAGCCTCGAGAGACTTGAGGACGTGGCTACAAGAAACCTGCTTGCGAGGACCATAACGGACATTGCCAGAAGAAATTTTCCCGAACTCAAAGTTACACTGCAAACCTATCCTTCAGTCGGAAGAGACTCGGCAGAACCTGGGAGAGATGTTGCTGAAAGCATGAGACTATTCAGTGTCGTCATTGCCATAACAACATACTCCATCAGTCACACAGACGCTAGAGAGTCCGCCACAAGATCCGGGGTCAGAATAGCGAGCATGCCAATGGTCCAGCCGGAGATGTTCTATCCCAGCGGATCTCTGACCGCTGACTATGAGGAGATAGCCTCTGAGAGCGTGATGCTGGCAGAGCTCCTAACGGCTACGTCAACGATAAGGGTCCGGCCTAGAGAGGGAACAGACTTGAAGTTGAGCCTCGAAGGCAGGGAAGGCATAGCTGACACAGGCATATACGATACTCCCGGAAGTTGGGGTAACCTTCCCGCTGGAGAGGCTTATGCTGCGCCGCTTGAGGGAACGGCTGAGGGCGCCGTGGTAGTCGAGAAAGGTTGGTTTCCCAACCTGAAGCATAATATGAAGTTACTCTTCGAAAGGGGGCAACTGGTGAGGATCGTTGGGGGCGGAGAGGTTGGAGAAAATCTCAGGGCACTCCTCAGACCAGGCGACAACACCAACCCATACCTCTCAAGGAGAAATCTGGCTGAATTCGGCATAGGAACCAACCCTAAGGCTAGGAGACGCGACATTATTCTAGAGGCGGAGAAGATTAGGGGAACAGTACACATCGCTTTGGGAGACAACTCACACATGGGTGGGGCGATCAAGGCAGACTATCATCAAGACTTCATAATACCGTCTCCAACAGTGGAGGCTGACGGAGAACTGATAGCAGCGAGAGGAAAGTTGAAGGCTGTTGGGAGGGCAGTCAGAATCAACAGTTAAGAGGCGCTGCAATGGAGCTTACGGGATCAGAGATACTTCTGGAAGGATCTTTTTCTGAAACATGCTCACTCTGGTGAGACATATGCCTGCAAACCTGACGGCTGAAGCGAAATCTCGCTGGATGAGAGCGAGCTCAACTAAGGATCCTCAGGAGAAGATAAAGGCCCTAGAGGAGTTTCTGTCATCCGTCCCGAAACATAAGGGAAACGAGAGGTTGAGAGGTCAGGTAAAGAGGAAGATATCTGCGCTTCGCCTTGAGGTTCAGGACCGCAGAAGACACTCCGGCTCCTCAAAGACCAGTCTGCTGCAGAGAGAAGGCGTGGCTCAAATCGTGATCTTGGGGCTCACTAACTCTGGCAAGAGTAGCCTACTCTCATCCATAACAAAAGCCAAACCGGTCGTGGCCGACTATGAGTTTACTACCCAGAGGCCCGTGCCTGGGATGCTGAGATTCATGGATATTCAGTTCCAACTCATAGAGGTCCCTGCCTTGACCCTAGGGGCCGCTGAGGGTTCTGGATGGAACCCACAGGTCCTCAGCTTCGCAAGAAACTCTGACGGATTGATCATAGTCTTAGACATGTCAAAGGATCCAAGCAGCCAATTTGGCTCAATCACCTCGGAGCTTGAGAAGGCAGGCATAACACTCGAAAGACAGAGATCTCAAGTCGAGATAATCAGAAAGAAAGGGCTGAGCGGAATCCAGATTCTTCTATCGGGCAGCCTCATCGACTGTGGCTCGACAGATGTCGAGGCGCTTCTCAGAAGCTACGGTCTACACAACGTCGCCGTAAGGATCTGGGGCGAGGCCAAGCTTGAAGATGCCGAGGAAGCGGTATTGGAAAGCAGCATGTCCTATAAACCATCGATAATAGTGGCCAACAAGATGGATTTGGCTGGTGCCGAAGAGAGTCTTGTTGCGCTTAGAAGATATGTGACTCAAGATATCAAGACCATACCCTTGTCATGCGCAACACAGACAGGGCTTGAAGAGATTGGGGCCTCGATATTTCAGGCTTTGAGGCTCGTCAGAGTCTACACAAAGGACCCAAACCAGAAGGACCCCTCAGAAGACCCTATCGTTGTGAAGGAAGGGACCCCTGCGTCTGAAGTGGCAAGGCAGATCCATAGTGACATGCAGAGGGACCTAAGATATGCCAAGGTTTGGGGTCCAAGCAGCAAGTATCCAGGTGAGAAAGTAGGTCCAACACATATCCTCAAGGATGGGGATGTAGTCGAATTCCACACACGCTAGGGGTGTCGGTTGGTCAAGAACGTCCCTACAGCCCAAATCACCTTCAAAAGGGTTGGCCAAGATCTTGGGGCCGAGCTAGCGCTAACAGCAGAATCTAGATACTGTGCCAGAATAGAGAGATTGCGAGGTAGGATGGTTCTGTGAAGAATCAGGCTACGCTCCAGCTTGCGCTCAAGATACTGGAGATTCCAGACATAATCCGAGTGAAGCTTGTAAAGAGCAAGAGGGCACCAGTCTACTCAACCTTGGCAACATACAGGCCAAGCCAAGATGGAGAGTCAACTTTAGAATACATCATAGAATATAGAAAGAGCCTAAGTCCGGATCTGCTCAAGCATGAACTCTGTCACCTCAAGCTCCACCTAATGGGCCTGCCCGTGATTGAGGTTGAGACGGATTCGCGAATGAGCCTGACAAGCCAAGTCCTCAATACTCTACACGAAGACTTCTACGCAGACCTGATAATGCATCAGAAGTTCCCAGATAGCTTCTCATCCTTAGCGATGAAAGCGTTGGGCAGCGGCCACCCTGAGGATCACGGTCACGATGAGGTTGATGACAGTCTGTTGGCGTGGTTTCTTCAAAAGTACGTCCTAAAGCTCACTGTATTTGAGACCCTGAGCTATGGGAGTGAGGTTGAGAGAATAACAAGGGAAATGAAACATTTGAGCGAGAGATCCAGTCCGCATCTCTCCGGCTATTTGAATACCATCGCTAACCATCTCAGGAGACTGCCCCCTCTGGACACGAGTCTCAGACAATTCACAGCCGAAGAGAAGGACTCGATAATCAGAATAGTGAAATTGATGAATAATGTTAAAGTGTGTCTGTGAATCTGCATCGACTAATCTTCTACTTTGATCGCCTGTGTTGGACACTGGGTCTCGCACGCACGGCACGCAATGCAAGAATCACCGTTGACGGGAACAGCTTTTGATTCACCGTTGAAGTCAGGTCTGTTCTGTAGTTCAAAGACGCCAACCGGACAGACGCCGACGCAGGAACCGTCCCCGTTGCACTTTGGGAAATCAACAGTCACCTTTGGCATGATCACACCTCTCTGTTTTTTGGCCTCAAGTGACAGGCACCACCCCTTATATAGTTTCCTCAAGACCTGGCTTCGACGTCAAAGTATTTCAGCAAGAAATCCTTCAAGAAACAGTTGAAGAAACAGATTGGGAATGTGGAATGACTAGGAACCTCTCAGACAGGTCAAGAGAACTTAAACGGTCAGCCTTCGCCGAATTCTTCGCTGAAGCGGTCGAGATGCAACGTTCAGGAGAGGACGTAATACACCTACACGTCGGAGAACCAGACCTTAGGACTCCGGACCATATTGTGGAGGCGGCTCAGTTGGCGATGAAGGAGGGTTTCACACATTACACTCCTCCTGAGGGCCTCTTCGAGCTGAGGGAGGCTATCGCAGAGAAACTCAAGAGAGATAACAGAATCGAAGTTGACCCTTCCAGCGAGGTCTCTGTCCTCTCAGGGGGTTACAACGCACTCTACTGCGCCTTCCAAGTATTGGTGAATCCAGGTGATGAGGTCGTAGTCCCAGAGCCTTGTCTACCACAATACTGGGGCGACATCGGCCTTGCAGGTGGAAGGGCGGTTCCTATCAGATTGGTCGAGGAGAGGCAGTTCAGGCCAGACTTTGAGGAACTCAAGGAAAAGGTGAATGGCAAGACGAAGCTGATTATACTAAACTCTCCCCAAAACCCAACCGGCTCGATCCTTACTCAAAAGGACATGGATCATATTGCCGAGATTGCTGAAGCCAACGACCTACTGGTTCTTTCCGACGAGGTTTATGAAAAGTTCATTTATGATGGTCTCGGCCACACCAGCTTCGCCAGTATCCAAGGTATGAAGGAGAGGACCATAACAGTAAACTCCCTCTCCAAGACCTATGCGATGACCGGGTGGAGGGTTGGATATGTCGCCGCTAACAGTGAACTGATCGCGAAGATCCGAAGCATAAGTGAGCATACTGTCTGGTGTCCCAACTCAATAGCGCAGAAGGCCGCTATGGCGGCTTTGAAGGGTCCTCAGGACTGTGTAAGTGAAATGGTTGAGGAGTTCAGAAGTAGAAGGGACATAATAACAGCAGGCCTCAACGAGATTGATGGATTCAGATGCAACCAACCAAGAGGCGCCTTCTACGCATTCCCCAATGTCAAGGAGATCGACTTGTCCTCTATGGAGCTTGCCCAGCTCCTACTGAGGGAGGCCAAGGTTGCAGTCGTTCCAGGGATAGCTTTTGGTACACGGGGAGAAGGTAACCTCAGATTCTCTTTCGCCAACTCCAAAGAGAACATAACCGATGCTCTGGATCGAATAAGGAAAGTAGTTAAGAAGATCAGTTGAGTAGGGCTTAGTCCTCGGCTGATGCACGGTGCTTCATCTTCATCTGTCTAAATATCTCTTTGTTGGAGAAGAGGTCAACACATGTAAACGCCATGGCTTTCGTCGCCAATATCAAGGCTTTATCTCCGCTCTCAGAGACTGCGGCATCAGCGAATTCTCGGGAATGAAGCACGAGGTTCTTCTGTCCTACGGCGATCAGTGGATGTATCGTGGGAACTACTACGCTCACGTTACCTATGTCTGAAGAGCCCAAATACTCATTCTCCCTAGTTTCCTCCACATCTACTCCGAGTTCACGGAGATTCTTCTCGAACACCTTGCAGAGGATACTGTTTGTTAACATGCTTTCAAGAGTACAGGGGGTTCGTTGAAAATCTAGGCGCGCACCGGTGGCGAGCGAAGCGCCCTCAGCACACTTTCTGAACTTGATTAGAACCTCATCAAGATACTTCCTGTCTGAAGCCCTCAGATAGAAGAGGGCGGAAGCCTTCTCTGGAATGATGTTAGGGGCCTCACCTCCCTCAATTATGATCCCGTGGATCCTGGCGTCGCTTCGAAGATGTTGTCTTAGGGCATTTATTGCGGTGAAGGATAGAATGACTGCGTCGAGGGCGTTGACGCCCTTTTCAGGGGAGACCGCGGCATGAACTGGTTTGCCGGTGAAGGTGATCTTGACCGGCGTTAATGCAAGGAAACGTGCTGAGGGGGTTGTCTTGATGTGGGGATGAATCTCCATCACGGCATCGATATCACTGAAGCACCCAGCCCTAACCATCTCCACCTTGCCTCTGACTTGGGATTCGAGTTTGGTCTCCACCCAGCCTCCGGCAGAGGAACCTTCCTCATTCGGTGTACCTAGCACGACAAGTCTTCCTCCAACATCGTCAAGAAACTCGGAGAGGCACATCGCTGCTCCAACCGCGCTTGCGGCGATTATGTTGTGGCCGCAGCCGTGGCCTATCTCCGGTAGCGCGTCATACTCAGCGATCAAGCCAACCGTGGGTTCCCCAAGCTTGCCTTTTGAGGCTTTGAAGGCTGTGGCCAGACCCGCCACACCCTTCTCGACGCTGAAGCCGTGTTTTTTCAGTTCTGCAGTTAAGAGTTCAGAGGCCTTGAACTCTGAGAGGCCAAGTTCCGGATTCTTGAAGATGGTGTGGCTGATCTCTAGAATTCTTGGAGTCAGAGAATTTATTCTTTCGTTGACGAGCCTCTTTGTTGCTGTGGCGTCCAGAGACGGCATGAATCAGCTCTCCAAGGGGGAGTGTAGTATGTGGCTTGAGAGTGGGCGGCCCACAATTTTGCACTTGTCCGGTCTAACCGTGGTAGAAGAGGCCTATTAGATACATCACGCTTATCAGGCAGACAGAGCCGATGATCTGGAATATTAGAGCTTGCCTTCCAGGGTTGATCTCTCTTCACCTCGACACGTGACTTTAACCCTTTATGGCTCCGAACGTGAAGCCTCTGACTAGGTATCTCTGTATGGCGAGGCCGAAGATCAATGTTGGAATTATGGCGAATATTCCAAGAGCCGCCATCACACCGTAGAGCGACCCAACCTCGGCTTGGTAGAGTCCGAGCTGAACGGTTACTGTTACAGCCCTGACCCTGGTCAATGTTATTGCAACGAGTAAGTCGCTCCAGTCGAGGATGAAGATGAATAGTGCTGTGACCGCTACACCAGCCCTCGTCAGGGGCAGTATGACTTTGTAGAATGATGCCAGTGGTGTGCAGCCGTCCATTATGGCAGCCTCATCGATCTCTTTTGGAATCTCGTCGAAGAAGCTTCGCATTAACCATATGACAAATGGAACTGGGAATAGGCCGTAGAGGAGCATGATGCCTATTCTGTTGTCGAACAGGTGTAGTGTAGAGTACCAGATGACTATCGGGACTATTATCGCCATCGGAGGAAGCATTCTGAATGTCAGGAAGAGGTAGGGGAGAAAGTTGCCTCCAGCCCTATATCTTGACATGCTGTACGCCGCAAGCGTTCCAATAGCAACCGCGATAGCTGTTCCGCCGAGGGCCATCGTTAGGCTGTTCAAGACGGCGTGGGTTGCGGTTGTGGATACCATCTCAGACTCCATCAAACCTGGGAACCACCCCATCTCCATCAGGGTTCCCCTGGGAATGAATAGCGCGGCCCAATTGTACCAGGTAATCTTCTGTGGGAGCCAGAGGGTCTCAGCAGGGGTCCATTCAGCTATACCGACCAGTGAGATCTTCACCATCCAGTAGACTGGGAAGAGTGCGAAGAAGATGGCTCCTATGACGATTATCCATCGGCTAAAGGTTGTCCACAGTTTTGTAAGCTTCATGTTCATCATCACTCTCCTCTAAGCGGCTTTACAAGATACCACCCTGCAATGGCGAGGACGATGAGGATCGTCAGGCTTTCTGAAGTTACGTAGCCATACCTGAAATACTTGAAGCCCCACTCATAGAGGTACATAGATATTGTTTGGGTAGATGTTCCAGGCCCTCCTCGAGTCATTATGTAGACTCCGTCGAAGATCTTTAGGGCCTCTATCCCCCTCAGAATCAACGCTATAATCATGGGGCGCTTCAACATCGGGAGAACGACGTGCCTGAACGTGTATCCTCTTGAGGCCCCCAACACGTAGGCCGCGTTTATGGGATCCTGAGGCAGAGACAGAAAGCTTGAAACCATTATGAGGAATATGAACGGTGTCCATTGCCAGATGTCTGCCAGCATAATCGCCATGAGGGCTGTAGCGGGGTAGTTAAGGAAGGCCATGCCTGCCTGTTCACCAAGGACAAATTTCAGGAATCCGTTTACTGGGCCGCTCTCAAGAAAAATGAGGTAGAACATGTATCCGCCGACTGCTGGGACAACCATCATGGGCACGAGAACTATTGTGGTTGCAATTTTCTTCCCCCTGAACTCTCCAGAGAATACGTAGGCAAGCATGAAGCCTAGAGCAAACTCTACCGGAACGACCACAGCCACGATGAAGAGCGTTCTAAGGACCGCCTCGCCGAAGAACGCATCAGACAAGTACGTGATGAAGTTGCTGGGGCCGACAAAGTTTGCCTCCCAGAAATTGGAGACGGTTGTTGGGGTCCAGTCGGTGAATCCCACATACCACGCCAATGCGAAAGGAAGCAGCGCAACAGAGTTCATCACTATCTGGAGGGGCAGAAGCAATGCAAGGGAGAGCTTCTCTGGGTTCATGATCCAGCTGCGTAATCCGACTCTACTAGTTTCTCGACTCAACCAAGACACCGGCGAAAGTGAAAATCGATATTTTTTCTATGTATAAAAAGTTGGTGGTTGCTCGAAGGAACTCGGCTTAGGTGAGGAATAATCTTAAAAAAGTGGGGGCTGTGGTTCCTACGTTATGGCAGTAGGATACCACTTCTTTAGTGCTCTCCAAGCCTCGACCTGTTTATCTCTGCCTATGCGGTCAGTGGTCTTCTCCCATTCTTCAGCCGTCTTCCTGAGAGCCGTCTCAGCATCCATGAGGCCGAGCATTGCTGAGTTGAGGTTCTTGCTCAAGGTGAGGTTATACTCGAAAGCCCCTCTTATACCTGCAATCACGGGTACAGCAAATCTTGCGCTGTCAAGAGTTGTCTCAGCAACCCTGCTGTAACGTGGCGCCCGGGTCTCAATTATCCTCGGGTCAGCGTTGGGGCCGCACTCATTATATCTTGAGGGGTCCTTCCAGGATCCCTTAACCGCCACCGCTATGGGTCCCTTCTCCGGGCTGTTGTGCCACATTGCATAGAGCATAGCCAGATCCTTCTTCTTGGAGTAGTTGTTGACGAAGTGTACCCAACCTGCGCCCTGCACTGTCCTTCTAAGCAAAATATCTGTGCCATCAGGGCCCTTCACTATCGAGCCTGGAACGACTGAAGTTGTGAACTTCCCGACGACCTTTGAGATTTCTGGATTGATCACTTGGTTGGCCAGTGACGGAAAGTTGAAGGTTAACGCAGCCTCTCCCCTGTAGAAGACCGCGTATCCAGGTTGGAAGTCCCAGGAGGGAGTCTCCTTGGGCATGTACTTTAGAGATTCTAGGAATTCCTCTGTTGCCTTGACCCCTTCAGTTCCAGTTATGAGTGGGCGCATATCGTCGTCGAATGGAAATGCACATGGATATTTCTTGCTTGAGTAGTATGCAAACCAATTTATGTAGCCTCTATCAACACTTCGGAGTTCTACGGCTCCATAGAGATTCTGGTCCGGGCGGTAGAAGTGAGATGCAATGTCTATGTACTGTTGCCAAGTGTCTGGGGCTGCGAGCTTGTATCCGAACTGTTTCTCGAAGGCCTCCTTCTCATTTTCGTCGTCCAAGAAGTTGAGGTTCATATATGTGAAGAAGAGGTCCGTGTCATGGACTATGGCCCATCTCTTTCCTTTGTACTCCGCCATGAATCGGTCCATTGGGTAGATGAAGCCGTCTGGTTCACCGGAGACTCTGTTGTCAAAGTATCTTTCGTATGGTGTCGTTTCTATGACTAGGCCTGACTCGACTATGTCGGCTATCCAAGCAGGTTGCAGTGAAAAGACGTCGTATGCTCCTGTCTTGCTTACAGCTTCAAGCATAGCTTTGTCAAACATCTCGTTCAGAGGCACTTCGGAATGTTTGAATTTCATGCCTGTTCCGCTTTCGAATTCGGGAACATTCGCGTCATAGTTGCCCACATCTCCACCCGGGTGCATGACAACAAGTTCCTGTCCTGCGAGGTTGTCGCGTTTAACTACGAACTTCATAGCGTTCATGCATCTCTCAGCGACTGTGTCTCCCTCTACTGGTATTGAGAAGATTCCTGCACCGGCCGGTCCACCTGTAGTGACTGTTACTGTTGCCGCCGGGCCTTTGCCCTCCATACTTGAGACGCTGTATCCTAGGCCTGCTCCGACAGCAAGGCCGACAACGCCTGCTCCAGCAGTCTTCAAGAAGCCTCTACGCGAGACTTGACTTTCTTCCTTCTTTTCAGTGGACGTACTTACCACCTATCTGTAGAGACAAAGGTCTTGGGATATAAAGCTAGCCTAAGTTCAACATACCCAATCTGGAAGTCTTCATAATCAGTTCAAGTCTAATCTTGTACTCAATAATTGCAGATTTATTGGCCCTATTAATGGCATACTTTGAAGGAGTTTGAGTCAGAACTTGCATGCTGTTAGCGTGAATATCGTGCATGCATTTTCTGTTGGGCGTCAATTTTCTTCACTTGAAATATCTTCGAAGATTCTCGGCCACGCTTTCAGGCTTGGTCTCAACTATGACTTCCGAGTGAAGTTTCTCCATGAAGCCGCAGTCTGAGACATAGAATGGTTCAGGGTAAGGTCTAGAGATAAACTTGAGGTTCAGACTGTACCCACTCCTCTCCTCCCACGCTGACGAATAGAATGTCATGTTGAAACTATTGATCCCGAGGCCGTGGTATCCCTCCAAGAGACCACTGATCCCTTAGCGCGCGCTGCGTAAGATAGAAAAGAGACCTTCACATAGGCGCGCTTATGGAAGGTATTCTGCTACGACTGAGTCTTGTTTAATAATGCTGACGAGGCCAAATAATGCCGTGATCAGAAGGCCTGAGGAGAGAAAGAATTGGCTAAGAAATATAGATGTACGATCTGCGGATACGTGTATGACCCAGACGTCGGCGATCCCGACGGAGGAATCAAAGCTGGGACTCCGTTCGAAGATCTACCGGATGATTGGATCTGCCCACTCTGTGGGGCTCCTAAAGATCAGTTTGAGTCCGCAGACTGATGCCGCCGCACCCTAACTAAAGAAGAATCTGAATGCAGCCTTCTACTGTGAGTCTCAATCTAATAGACTCTACATTCTTTTTGAAGTTGCCAAACGAGAGGGTTACCGAGAGATTAAGTCTCTTTATGAGAACTGCTGAAGAGGCGACAGAGCACGCGAGCGCACTATTCAATGTGCTGTATCCGCGGATAACCACAAGGGCGCGTTGAGGACGGCTCCTGAGACTAATGTGTCCAGAATAAGCGACCATAGCTGAGCAGGAAATATAGACTGCTGACGCAGCCGAACTTAGGCGGTTGACTGAGCAAAGGAGCATTTTGAGGCATTCGCCAAGACTGAGAGGAATTGTGCAGAGGCGTACAGAAAGAGTCTAGACAATCCTAGGGGTTTGGATGAGGCGGTCTCCCAATTCCAGAGTCTTCTGAACCTAAAACTCATATTTTCAATGCCCGTGAACTCATCGTGCTCGTAGTTTGCTAAGAAGGGGCAAACTTAAGTAGAGCTACAGATTTGTCTCTTCAATCCAGATACAGCACAGCGCAAATGTAAAAAAAATCTAGGTGAGATCACAGTCACTCAGTAGTTCCAAACGGTGTTGCTTTGATGTATGAAGTTAGATGGCATGGTAGAGCAGGCCAAGGGGTGATCACAGTCAGTCGACTCCTAGGTTTGGCTGCCATGGTAGAAGGAAAGCACATACAGGCCTTTCCCGAATTTGGACCGGAAAGGATAGGCGCCCCGATGACGGGTTTTACTAGAATCTCTGAAGAGCCGATTGAGATTCATAGTAAGATCTACAGTCCAGACGCCGTCATTGTTCTGGATCCAACCCTGTTCGCTTTTGTAGATGTCAGTGAGGGTTTGAAGAAAGACGGTAGCCTACTGGTTAACTCGACCAAACCTCCAAAGCAGATTCTGAATGAGCTTGGGCTTAGGGGTCCGTCATGTTTCTGTGTTGACGCGACAAACATCTCCCTCAAGATTCTGAAGAGCTCTAGAGGCTTTAACACGGTTCTGCTTGGAGCCCTCACAAAATCAACTAATGTAGTCTCAATGAACTCGATAAGGGAAGCTGTAAGGTCAAGATTCTCAGGAGAACTGCTTGAGAAGAACCTAGAGTTGTTGGAAAGCGGAAGTCGGGAGGTTGTTAGTGGTTGAGTCAGAAGGAGAGCCTGAGCGAGAAGATGAAGCTCAGCTGGAGGGAGATGCCTATCGGAGGGGTCATGTTTGAGCCAGGCTCAACTGTTGAGTACAAGACAGGCGACTGGAGGGTAGACAAGAAACCCCTCATAGACCAAGACAAATGCATAAGATGCTTCATTTGTTGGGTTGTCTGTCCCGACGTCTCCATCAAGAGGGTGCCTAAACCATACAAGAAATACGTCGAGAGCGTCGAGCTAGACTACTACCACTGCAAAGGCTGCGGCATATGCGCCACTGAGTGTCCGGTAGACGCCATTGAGATGGTGGAGGAATCGAAAGTTGTACCGTAAGAGAGGGAAATTTACAAGTGAGGGGATAATTCCCTATTCTGGGGAAGGAACAACCGTAACGATTGAAGGGCCGACGGTCTGCACCCAGATAGGTTGCGCATATACCGGTGACGAGGCTGTTGCTTATGCGGCGAAACAGTGTAAGGTCGATGTTGTAGCAGCCTATCCAATCACCCCCCAGACCATAATTGTGGAGAGGTTCAGCGACTACGTCGCAGACGGTGAAGTGGATACAAAGTATCTATACGCAGAGTCAGAACACTCAGCCATGTCAGCCTGCGCAGGGTCTAGTCTGGGTGGCGCGAGGGTGTTCACGGCAACTGCCAGTCAAGGTCTGGCCTTGATGCATGAGGTTCTCTATCTTGCCTCGGGCCTGAGATGCCCAATAGTCATGGCTGTAGTCAACAGAGCCCTCTCAGCACCAATCAATATACATGGAGACCACAGCGACATGATGGGCTCAAGAGACTGCGGCTGGATTCAGCTTTATGCTGAGAACGCCCAAGAATCTTACGACTTGACAATTCAAGCCTTCAAGATAGCTGAGGATAAGACTGTTCAACTCCCTGTAGCCGTCAATCTTGACGGCTTCACTGTTTCACACGCAACAGAGAGCATGAGGGCAATCGCTGACGAGGATGTTGACAGATTCCTTCCTCGTAGAAAAGCCGTCTTCAAGTTGGATCCGACATCACCGATATCTGTCGGTGGGATGGCGTTACCAGAGTATTATTATGAGATCAAGCGTCAGCAGGAGGAGGCTCTCCACCTGTCAAAGGATGTAGTCAACAGAGTCGGGAAGGAGTATGGAGAATTGACTGGGAGAAGATATGGCTTCATGGAGACTTATAGTCTCAAAGATGCTGACGCAGCAATAGTGTGCCTGGGAAGCACAAGTGGGACAGTCCGTTCAGTGGCAAAGCAGCTCAGGGCCAAGGGCAAGAGGGTTGGCTCCATCAAGCTTTGGCTTTACAGACCATTCCCGACAGAGGAGTTCCTCTCTGCGGTGGAGGGTTTGAAGGCATTGACCGTCATGGATAGGGCCATAAGCTTCGGCGCTCCCTACGGCGCGCTCTGCAGTGACGTCTCATCAACACTGCAGAATACCGGGAGTGAAATCAAGGTCCTCAACATGATATATGGACTTGGGGGGAGGGACACACCACCCTCAACGATTCAGCAGGCCTTCGAGGATACGCTTCAGGTTGCGAAGACTGGTGAGGTAAAAGAGAGAATCAAGTTTCTGGATGTGAGAGAATAATGGTAGCACTCAAAGATCTTTCGACAGATGAGCTGTACGCTCCAGGACATAGGCTCTGCGCGGGATGCGGCCCATCAATATCAGTTAGGATGGCGCTGAAAGCAACCAGAGGGCCAACAGTAGTCGTCAACGCAACAGGCTGCATAGAAGTCTCAACCACCATCTTCCCCTACACTGCCTGGAGGATCCCGTGGGTACACACCCTCTTCGAGAATGCAGCCGCGGTTGCAGGCGGTCTAGAGTACGCCTATGAAGCATTGGAGAAGCAAGGTGAAAGAAAGGGTAAGGTTGACATCGTCGCCTTGGGAGGAGATGGGGGTACATTCGACATAGGTATTCAAGCCCTCTCTGGAATGCTTGAGAGGGGTCACGATATAGTCTACCTCTGTTATGATAATGAGGCCTACATGAATACTGGAATACAACGTTCAGGAGCAACCCCGAGGGGGGCTGCGACAACGACGACTCCAGCTGGGAAGGTGATACCTGGAAAGAGGGGTAGGAAAAAGGATTTTGCAGCAATCTGCGCAGCACACGGAATAAGCTATACAGCAACAGCCTCGATAGGCTTCTTCAGCGACTACATCGACAAGATGAAGAAGGCGATAGAGGTGGATGGGCCCGCAGTAATACATGTCTTGACTCCGTGTCCTCTTGGTTGGCGTTCAAACCCAGCGGACACGATAAAGCTGGCCAAGATGGCTGTGCAGACAGGACTTTTCCCAATATATGAGATAGTTGATGGAAGATACAAGCTGAGCCTCAAGCCTGGCAAGCTCGTGCCTATTGAAGAGTACTTTAAGCTGCAGGGAAGATTCAGCCACCTCTTGAAACCTGAATTCAAAGATGAACTTGAGGCGATAAAGAGGGAGGTTGAGGACAACTATAGAAGAATCCTGAGTCTTGCAGGTGAGCAGGTTGCTTGACCTCTGCAGGCCACCAGACATGTTAAATAGCACATGAAAGATCCTAGGAGACCTCAACTGTCAGGATCGTGATTCGAGTTTGGGATTGATCAATTGGAGTCGCGCATCAAGCCCCTGGTTGGTCCATCTCAACACAGGCGGCTGCAACGCGTGCGATATAGAAGTTCTTGCTACACTCGACCCCCGTTTCGACATAGAGCGTTTCGGAGCCCTCCTAAAGGGCAGTCCGCGACATGCAGACGTCCTAGTAGTCACAGGTCCAGTGAACAGGCAGGTAAGAGACCGGTTGGTCAGGGTCTATGAGCAGATGGCTGAGCCCAAATTTGTCGTCTCAATCGGAAACTGCTGCAACAGCGGAGGAGTATACAGGGGATGTTATAATGTCTATCCTGGACTTGACACAGTCATACCTGTCGACGCTTACGTCTACGGTTGTCCTCCAAAGCCAGAAGCTATCTTGCAGGCTGTAGCTGCCCTACAAGCAAAAATCAGAGGTGGGTAAACTTCATGTCTTCAGGAGCTGAAGAGTCCATCGCGAGTGAGATGAAGAATCTGCTCGGTGAGCTTCTTGAGGTTAAGATACCGAGACCCAGAAGGCTCCACATAAAAGTGAAACCTGAAGATTACAAGCGAGCCGCCAAACATCTAGTTGAGAGTATAGGTTTGAACCATGTTTCAACAATCACAGCTGCAGACACAGGTAAAGAGATGGATGTGATGACCTTCCTCTTCGGAAGGGGTGTGGAGGTTATGTTGAAGGCGGCTGTTCCAAAGACAGACCCCAAGATCCCGACGCTCACGGACATAGTTCCAGGAGTAATGTTCTATGAACGTGAGATTCACGACCTCTTCGGCATAGTGTTTGATGGACATCCAAACCTTGAGAGGTTCATCCTTCCAGAGGATTGGCCTGAAGGTGAATATCCCCTAAGGAAAGAGTATAAGGTTACGAGGCTGAAAGGCCCCCGCGAGGTGGACTGACAGATGTCTGTAACAACGTTCAAGGTTCCGGTTGGCCCCCAACACCCAGCCTTGAAGGAGCCTGAGAACTTCACATTCACTGTTGAGGGTGAAAGCATAGTCAAGGCTGAGGTAAGAGTGGGATATGCCCACAAGGGCATAGAGAAGCTTATGGAATCGAAGACCTACCTCCAGAACATACCCTTAGTCGAGAGGATATGTGGAATATGCAATACTGCACACACAATCTGCTACACACAGAACGTCGAGTATCTTTATGATAAGGCACCACCACGTAGAGCCGAGTACCTGAGAGTCCTAATAGAGGAGCTGAACAGGATCCACAGCCACCTACTCTGGCTTGGAGTAGTAGGCCACGAGGTTGGTTTCGACACCCTATTCATGTATGTGTGGCGCGACCGTGAAATCATTCTAGACCTGATCGAGGCCCTGACCGGGAACAGGGTCTCCATGTCCTTCACAACAATAGGAGGAACCAGAAGAGACATCTCCCCCCAGATTGAAAGCAAGATGCGTAAAGGCATGGACATCCTGGAGGAACGTACAGAATACTACAAGCGGACCGTTCCGGTTGACCCAACCATACTGGCAAGGTCGAAGGAGGTCGGCATACTCACTCCTGAGGAGGCTGTTCAACTCTGTGCCGTGGGGCCTATGCGGAGGGCCTCAACACTAAGGGATGACGTTAGAAGCGACGACCCCTACGCAGCCCACGACGAGGTTCCCTTCAACGTCATCAGCTATGACACGTGCGACTTCTACGCCAGGATAATGGTCAGGGTTGACGAGACCTTGGAGGCGATCAACCAAGTGAGGTACTGCCTTGACCACATGCCCACGGGACCAATAAGGATCAGGCTTCCAAACACACCCCCCATCGCTGAGGCCGTCAGCAAAGTCGAGGCGCCCAGGGGTGAAGATATGCATTATGTGAGGTCAAACGGGACGGACAAACCCGCCAGATACAAGGTTCGAGCACCAACATTGGCGAATCTTGCCCCCCTCCTCCAGACCATGACCTCAAGGGGGAAGTATGAAGTCAACGTCGCCGATATTCCGGTTCTGCTCGCAGGGATAGACCCTTGCATGTGCTGTATGGACCGCTCGGTTAGGTTCGTTGAACCCTCCAAAGGTAAGACTTGGGTTTGGACGATGGAGCAGTTGAAGAAGTATACAAGAAAGTCGGTCAGGAGGCCTTTGAGCGGAAATGTCGCTGGCCGCTGAACTCTTCAGAAACCTCGTGAAGGGCAGAGCAACCATCCTCTACCCATTCAAGGATAGGGAGAAGGTTCACGTCCCAGAAGGATTAAGGGGCAAGCTGGCCTACTACAGGGAACGCTGCATCGGATGCAGTATGTGCTTTAGGGTATGCCCCTCAGAGACTGTTGAGATGATCGAGGACGCACGCGGCAAGAGACCGAGATTCTACCTCGACCGCTGCACCCACTGCCAGCAGTGTGAAGACGTCTGCCCAACAAAGGCTATAGAGCTCACAAAGCAGTTCGAGAATCTCGGGTTCAACCGTAAAGAGATGATCTTGGAATAGACCACCTTAACTCCAGGCCTCTCTTCGGCAACTTCAAAGCGCAACTATAGAAACCTCATCTGTTCGACCTGGCAGATCGGGATGTTCAATCCCAACCAAGGTTTCTTGTCAAGAACCCAACTGTAATACGCATCTCCTGCAATGAAGATCTTGTGCGTGTCGAGTTCGACGATGAATCTCGCGAGTCTAGTTGCATTATGGAGATTATCCGTCAAACGACATATATGTCACATCGATGTCTGGGTTCATAGGTAAGAGATGGAGAGAGGCGTCCCCGCAATCAGTGTTGGCATCTTGCTAATTCTTGCAGCCGCAGGTGTTGCTGTGGGTCTGCCTGAGCCCAAACTCGTAACCAGCATCACAAAGAACGATGTGTATTCGCTGGGTGAGATAACAAAGCAGAATTGGTATGGCCTCGGCTACCTCAAGTCTGGCGACTTCATCAGAGGTGAGCTGAAGGTAGACGAGTACCATGCAGGAGGATATCTGAACCTGTCAGTGGACCTCTACAGTGGGGAAATAACGGTCGCCTCGAAGCTGGAGACATATGGCCGAATAACTGGAGTCGGCACGGTTGGCTTCAAGTATGATGTTGCTTCCGACGGTAGCTACTGGCTTGTGGTCTATGGGGAGATGGGTGGAGGAGCTAAGTATGACTTGGCTGTCCAGTCGTTCGATGGACCGCAACCTTCGAGGTTATCATATGTTGTTCTTGGCGCGGGTACAGTTGTTACTCTGGTTGGTGTCTATCTGTATCTGAAAGAATCCTT
Source organism: uncultured Candidatus Bathyarchaeia archaeon (assembly GCA_964480955.1). Classification (GTDB taxonomy): domain Archaea; phylum Thermoproteota; class Bathyarchaeia; order 40CM-2-53-6; family RBG-13-38-9; genus CAYZRW01. The sequence goes on from CAYZRW010000011.1 coordinate 27,571, forward strand.
GAGGAGAAGACGTCGATTGATTGAAGAGATGTTGGGGGTCTAGTCTTCAAGCCATGGCAAGCGTCACTTTGAAGCATATCTCCAAGAGCTACGGGACGGTTAGGGCTCTGGATGACGTGAGTCTCTCAGTGGGGGATGGCGAGTTCCTCACACTGCTTGGGCCCTCAGGGTGTGGTAAGACGACGACGTTAAGGATCGTCGCTGGACTGGAGACGCCGACTTCTGGTGAAGTATACATCAATGATCAGCCTGTGAACGGGTTGCCTCCACGGGAGCGGGATGTGGCCTTCGTATTCCAGAGCTTCGCTCTCTACCCTCATATGACTGTGTACGAGAACATCTGGTTTCCACTCAAGATTCGTGGTGAATCGCTAATGGGGAGAATAGCCAGAACCAAGGAGGTTGCGAAGTTGCTTGGAATAGAGGGGTTGCTGAAGAGAAGGCCCAGGGAACTCAGCGGAGGCGAGCAGCAACGTGTTGCTTTGGCGCGAGCCATCATAAGGAAACCTAAAGTCTTCTTGATGGATGAACCCCTCTCAAACCTCGACGCTAAACTGAGAGTGCAGATGCGGGTTGAACTTGTGAGGCTGCAGAAGGAGCTGGTGACCACATTGATCTATGTCACACACGACCAGGTCGAGGCCATGGCCATGGCTGAGAGAATCGCCGTGATGAACGCCGGAAAGATACTTCAGGTCGACGTACCCCAGAAGGTCTACAATGACCCTCAAGATACCTTCGTCGCAGGCTTCGTTGGAAGCCCACCAATGAACCTCATCAACGCCTCTTACATCAGAAGGGAGGGCGCCGTATGTCTCGACACTGGTTACTTCAAGTTGGATATTTCCCCACTGGCGGGCGCAATTGAAGAAGGGGCGTCTTCTTCAGAGCTCATTCTGGGGGTCAGGCCTGAGGATGTCAAGGTCCTTCCAGAACCCCCTTTGGAAGAGAGTATTTGCGGCGAGGTCTACGCCGTGGAGTCTTTGGGGTCGGAAGTCATAGTCTCCGTCAAGTTGGGAGACTTCTTGATCAAGGCGAAACAGAGTCCAGACTTTAAATCCTCAATGAGAGATAGGGTGTACCTCATCCTTGACAAGAAGAAGATTCATCTCTTCGATAGGAAGAGTGCGAAACTCATAGTCTAGGTCGGCTCCTCGGTGGATGGGAAGTCTTCTATAGATAAGGTCCGAAGGTCGAGGTTCCAACCATACTTCTTCATTCTTCCAGCGGTGGTTACTGTTCTGCTGGTCGAGGTCTATCCTCTCCTCTATACTCTCTACCTCAGTTTCACATCGCTTGGAATGCGTTCCCTTCAGGCCCAATTCATCGGGTTGGCGAACTATGGTAGGTTGCTCGGCGACAGAGAGTTCTGGGCTTCAATGCAGCTTTCCGTGATATTCGTGGTCTGCGCTATCTCCCTTGAGTTTCTCTTAGGAATACTTCTGGCTCTGAGTTTGAACACTAGGCTCAAGGGTAGGGTTTTCTTTGAGTCAATCCTTTTGATACCGATAGCTACCGCGCCTATAGCTGTAGGCATCCTCTTTGCTCCTTTAGGTTTCTTCGACGACTTCAATATTGCCTTGAGCCGTCTGGGCCTACCTCTAATAGACCTGCTGGAGCCTAAAACCATGATGACTGTTATGATACTTGCCGACGCGTGGGAGTGGACACCTTTCATTATGCTCGTGATGCTCAGCGCCCTACAGTCCATTCCGCGTGATGTTTTGGAGTCGGCTGAGGTCTTCGGCGCCTCAGACTTCCAGAAGCTGAGGCTCATCGTCTTACCCATGCTTCTTAGGTCGCCAGTAACCGCTTTCCTCTTAATGATCAGGATCATAGACGCCTTCAAGATGTTCGAGATATCCTTCAGCCTCTCAAGCTGGGTAGGCCTGAGGGGTCTGCAGTTTGCCATTGACACGGTCACTATGTACATGTACAAACTCACCTTCAACCCTGTCTATGGCTGGCCGATGGGTTACGTCGCATCGATCTCCATCATACTACTGCTGGTCAGCATCACAGTGGCGGCGATAGCATTCAAAGCTGCAAGAAGGGTCTGGTGGATAGAATGAGTCTTGCACAGGAGCTTCTGAAGGGTGCTGCAGTAAGAGCAAAGTACCTCATACTGGGCTTGGCCTCGGCCGCCATTCTCTATCCAGTAACGATAATGGTGCTAGAATCTTTCGACATAGACCTCGGCTGGATCTTTGCATACGACCCGAGCCACCCTCCACCAACCTACCTCAACCCTACCTTGAGGATCTATGAGTTGGCTTTGGGGTGGCGGGGATTTCCGTGGCTGATGTGGAACAGCTCACTGGTAGCTCTTTTCACAATCGCAATCTCAATGTTGGTTGGTGTCCCGGCAGGATACGGCTTCTCAAGGTTCAGGTTCAGGGGCCGCGACTCACTGGGCTTTGCAGTATTTGCACTCAGGATGATACCGCCCTTCGCCGTTCTTGTTCCATTCTACATAGTCTATAATCGTGTTGGGCTCTATGATACGCATCTAGGGCTATCCCTAACGTATGTCGTATTGAATCTCCCAATAGTCGTCTGGTTGATGAGGGGTTTCTTCTCCGATATTCCAAGAGACCTCCAGGATGCGGCTGAAGTTGACGGCTGCACAAGCTGGCAGCTCTTGAAGGAGATAGCAGTTCCCCTGGTTGTTCCGGGGCTTGTCTCGACCGCTCTGCTTGTCTTTTTCTTATGCTGGAACGAGTATCTCTTCGCCCTGATACTTACAGGAGCCGTAAAGACAATCTCTAGAGGTATATGGGAAGGGATGAGTGAGGCTGAGGAGACCGCTATACCATATGTTGCAGATTGGGACGAGATAGCGGTTGGAGGAACCTTGGGCATAATCCCGAGTCTGATACTGGCTCTGGTCATCAAGAGATATCTCGTTAGGGGACTGACCCTTTCAGTTGCTAGGTAACCTTGTCGGCCGAGCCCCGAGCAGGCAATTCATGGAGAGTGTAGAATCAGTGGCAAGGTCAGTTGGAGGTGTTCTGAGCGTCCATGATTTGAGGGCCGAGTATGTAGGGCCCGTTGTTGTTCACACGGGTTTCCACATAGAAGTGGCCAGAGGCACACCGATTGAAGAAGCTGACAGGATAGCGGAAGAGGTTGGAGAAAGAGTTTCCCGGGAGACGGGTTGTTAACACTGTGTGATTCACGTCGATCCAGCAAACAGCATAATTGAACAGAATGTTGAGAGTTGAGATGTGCATACGGATGAGTCTCAACCTATTAGGAAAGGTTGCCTAACTTTTTCTGTTATGCAGTACTATGGCGCCTACCACTATAGCAGCAGCAATTGACGACAGTATTAGTAAAGCAAACGGATCAGGTTGAGTCTGTCCGGCTGTAGCCTCGGATGGTTGTTCACTCAGGTAGGTTTTTGCTTGCTGAAAGTGAGCCAGAGCAGCAATGTAGTCCCCCTCATAGTATGATGACTCACCTGCATAGAATTCTTCGTTTGCCTTGCGGAAGTATTCGGAGTCTGGTTTCAGGAGATATTCAAAGTAGCTCTTCAAAGGCAAGGTTCCCTCAGACATAGCGTAGCCTGTTGAGAACGACCTATTGATCGCTCCGGTGTGGATACGCTTCAGTTCAGCGTCAAGCTCCTTGTAGAGTATGTCACTCTGCATATGCTCTGGGGTTCCAACCTCAAAGTCTCCTGCTGAGTGCTCATAGGTTCTGGTTGAGCCGACTCCACCGTCTATTTCTGAGTATTCAACTTTGACATCGTAAAAGTGGTATCCCAGTGGAGCGTCCTTGGGAACTTGGAATTCAACATAAGCTTGGTATATATCATCTGGGCCAGTGAGGGTTTTCGGAAGTGAACTGAGGCTCTCAATATATTTGTCTTCAGGGGCCCAGTCAAAATGCAGCCTAACCTTTTCCAGCCGCAGCGTGCCACTAGAGTTCGTTGTGGGTTTGATGGTTATGAGGGCTTTGCCTATGCTTTCTTGAGTTACACTGCTCTCAAACTTCACATCCACATCCAAACGCCTGTCCAGTGAGAGCAGCCAGATATCGAAGTTGCCAGCCCTATCTGATTCGAAGACAATCTTCCTTCCATCAGGACTCCAGAACGGATAGATATCTTGATAAGAATTCTTGGTCAACCTTGTTCTGTTGCTTCCGTCAACATTAATCATCCATATGTCGGGCTGACCTTCTGCTGCTAGAGACCAGTAGACAATCTTCCTTCCATCTGGACTGAATCTTGGGGCTCTGTCACCCTCACCGTCCCACGTCAGCCTTGTCTGGTTGGTACCGTCGTCATTCATGACCCAGAGACCATAGTTGGGCGAGCGTAGAGAGATGCAAGCCATCTTCTTACCGTCAGGACTGACGCTGCGGACGTTCTCATGCAGACGAGGCGTCAGATTCCTTTCGTAGCCAGTATCAACATTCACCATGAATATCTCGACAAAGGCTACATCATCAGGGATGCTAGGGAAGGTTCTTGGGGGAAGTGGGAAGGTCGTCACCTGATAATATAGTCTTTCGCCGTCAGGGTGCCAGGTGACTCGGGTCTCAACGAAACGCTCAGCCGGGTGACCTGTAGTCAATTGTTTCTTTCCACTTCCATCCGTGTTTATGATGTATACTTCCATGTTTCCTGTCTGGTTTGCTGTGTAGGCTATTCTGTCTCCTCTGGGACTCCACGTTGGCGGCCCCTTGAAGGTGCCGTCCGTTGTGAGCTTGGCCTTTGAGGTTCCGTCAGACCTCATCCTCCAAATATCACATGTTCCTGTTGTTAGGTTGTATGACCAGTAGGCTATCTCCTGGCCGTCTGGACTCCAAGAGGGCCAGCCGCTGATCACATCAGCAGAGGTCAACTGTTTCTTGTTGCTTCCATCATCATTCATTATCCAGATCGTCCAGTTGCCAAGACGATTTGTAGCCCAGACTATCCTGTTCTCCTTGGGACTGTAGACCGTGCCCACATCTCTTCCATGGTCATATGTGAGCCTCCTTAGTCCAGGCTCCATCTCTGTGACTCCGACAGGCTTCGCTGGTTGATGAGTCAACTTCTCAGGAGGGAGAGGATACGGAATACTATGACAGCTTGCGCAGAAAGGACCTTTACCATAAGCGTCAAGAGTCCTCTGGAGCGAAACAACCCTTACACTACTGTAGACTCCAAAGCGCTGTTGCGCCAGGGTGTTTATTGGTACAACTAGGAGGACAAGCGAAAAGATTACGAAAAGTATTCTTGCCTTGCTCACGTTCAGCAGACTTGTGAACATTTGCGTTTCTGGTACTGAGATGCGAATAATAAACATATCCCGAAAATGTAGGGGATTTCTGCGTGAACTTAGCGGAATAGACCATGTCGCGCGGTCATCAAGAGTTAATCCAATAGCTCATACGTTCTCAGTTGGAGCCTCCTAAACAGCTCCCCCAGTTCAGAAGCTTGGTCTTGATGTTCTAGCTTCTCATTCCTCAAACACCTTATAGTGCTAAGGGCTTGTCACATTCTGGCTTTCCCTGAGTAATTTGCCCACAATCAAGACTGCTGGATATGTAAGATCCTCCTCAGTCTTAGCGTGAAGCTTCAGCTTTCTGGCGAACTCAACTACGGCATACTTCTTGGCTTGCTTTCCAGCTTTCTCAAGTTCATTGAGCGCCTTCACGATTTCTTCATGCTCTTGAAGCATCTTCTCATATTCAAGTTTGAACTTGCCAGCCAACTCTGAGGCCTTAGGAAAGTCTGGGGAAGCCTTGTCTTCTGCCAACTCCTTTGCCACACCTATCACTGGCAGCGCCAGTTCATTCTCTCTTTCGAAGTGTGGATGGAGAACTTGTGCAACTTGCTTGGCTGCCTTGCTGACCTTGCCCGGTATCCTTTGTGGCCTTTAGGAGTTCCTGATGAATCTCTTCATGCTCCTCCTCCATAGCGTTGGGAATTCCCAGAGGCATATCGTTTCACAAAATTGATTTCAGAAATATAGTTCACTTAACTTTTTCTCTAGCGTACCCAACAAGATGTCTTGTAGTAATCAAGACAACAACTGAAAAACTCAGGAGTCATGACTTTGGCTTTTGGTGTTGGATTATGTGTTGAATCTCATTTAGGGCTTCATCGATTGTAAGGGGCTTAGTTCCTGGGGGGACTATGCTTTTTTCAGCCATAAGTTGGAAGAGCCTAAGAATGGGCGGTGGTTCAAGTTTAGCTTCACGCATCAAATTAAGTTTAGAAAAGACTTCTCTGACAGGACCTTCCGCCACAATCCGCCCCTTATTCAGGATGAATGTTTTGTCCACGACTTGAGGAACCAAGTCCACGTCGTGTGTAGCTACGATTAGTGTCGGGTTTCGCTGCTTACCTAGGTTCTTGATAAGTTCAATCAGTTCCTCACGGCTCTTTGGATCGAGATTTGCCGTCGGTTCATCTATGAGCAGTACTTTAGGCTGCATGGAGAGGACGCTTGCTATAGCCACTTTCTTCTTCTCGCCCTCACTGAGGTGGTGGGGCAGTCTTCTCTCGTAACCTTCGAGGCCGACCTGCCTGAGCGCGTCCTCTGTCCTCGAGTTCACTTCCTCTTCGGTCAGCCCCAGATTCAGGGGTCCATATGCAACGTCTTCGAAGACTGTGTTGCAGAAGAGTTGGTCGTCCGGGTTCTGGAATGTCAATCCGACGTTTCTTCTGATCTCTCGAATGTTCTTGTTGTTGACTGGCAGGTCAAGGATTTTTACCTCTCCTCTTGAGGATGTGAGGATGCCGGCCATGTGCATGAGCAGGGTTGATTTGCCAGCGCCGTTAGGACCTAGGATCGCGACCTTCTCCCCCCTCATGACTCTTAGACTGACGCCGTCCAGCGCAACGAGTCCATCTGGATAAGCATACGTCACATCTTTCAATTCAACAGCGACTTCACTCACTTCTATCAACCAACCAGACGCAGAAGCTCTATTGATGAGATGACCACACATATCGAGAATGATGCGGTCAAGAAGAGCCAGTCCCCAGTCTTGATCTTCAGTTCATTCCGCATTCTGGTTTCCGGGGTAAATCCTCTGGCCAGCATCGCCAGGTATACCCTCTCACCCTTCTCATAGGCTCGCACGAAGAGTGTTGCAAACATGTTTGCGAGGGACCTTAAGTTTCGTATCCTCGATTCTCTGGCAGCCGTTCGGCTCTCCTTAGCTAGGATCATTCTGTAGGCTTCATCTATGAATAGGAAGATGAACCTGTAGGTGATGGCTATCATAGTCACGAAGAGCTTTGGGAATCTGAGCCTATCCATTGAGTGGATGATCTGAGAGAATCTTGTTGTCAAGACTAGGAGATTTAGCGTTGCGACACAGATCCATATTCTAAAAGTGAAGACTGTAGCCTTCAGGAACCCTTCGATGGTTGGTTGAATGAGAACTGGTCCAATTATGATCTGAGCAAGCATTGTCCCCGGTGTCATGAAGAGCAGAGGTGAAGCAATCAAGGCTGCAAAGACTGGAATGAAGAGGGTCGCTCTCTTCAGGAAATATCCCAAGGGGATCTTCGAGAAGATGCAGAGTATGATGACTACCACGAACAGAATCAAGAGTGGATAGATTGTCTTCGCCGCTATTGCAGACAGTATAAGCGCTACTAGGGAAAGGAGTTTGACAGAAGGGTTGATTTCTTGGAGAATCCCCTTCGTCCCGGTGAACCTCTCGAAATACATTATGTCCTCGAATGTCTTCAGAAAATCTCCTAACAAGGATCTATCTTGGACCCCCAGTCTTTTTCTTGTTCTCAACCCCTCCCCAACAATCAGGGTTACTCCCAAGACAAACAGCGTGAAGCCTACTCCTAAGACGAGATTTATCAGGATATTCCCCTCGTAGCCGGGAATCTCGTAGTCTGGTATGGGTGGATTCCAAACAGGTAATTCTCCGATGCCTAGGCGGCCGGCCACCCTATCTAGCGTCTCCTCAGAGTGACAAAGCCAGAGAGTCCCAACGGCAACGAAGATGACGGAGACGATGACCCCAGTCAATATTACATTTCGATCCCTATTCACCTTATACCCCCTTCAGTCTCTCCTCCTAGCCTCAGGTTCTCTCCAGCTAGTTTTATTGTGAATCTTGATTGTCGAAGAAGGTCAGGCCTCGTCTTCAGGAGGATCCTGATGACTCCGGTTGTGACTATGCCTTCGCCGACCCCTATGAACGAGTGGTGGATGCCCATCGCGGTGACGGCGATGGGTGCTGCGTAGGGAAAGATTGTTGAGAGCCCGAGTTCCAGCCCAGCAAAGACGGCTGCCAAGAGATCTCCTACGAAAGCTCCAGTGAACCCCGCTACTAACAGGGCTTTTGGACTCTTCCAAGTCGTCATAACGGCTGAGAAGATGATGTAGGGGGTAAAGACGCCGACTACACCCATATTCCATACGTTTGCGCCGAATGTTGTGATTCCGCCGTCGCCGAAGAATAGTGCCTGGATTAGGAGGATTATCGTCATCGAGACCATTCCGGCGTACGGTCCCAAAGTCACAGCTACTATGGGGCCGCCTAGGAGGTGGGCTGTTGTGCCCCCAATTACGGGGTAGTTCATCATTTGGGCCGCGAAGAACATGGCTGTCAATGTGGCCATCAGTGGGATCTGTCTATCGGTCAGGCTCTCCCTAGCCTTTCTGAAGGAGAGTATCCAGAAGAGGACTGAGCCGGCGTAGGTTACGGCGCAGACAGAGTAGTCTAGGAAGCCGTCTGGGATGTGCATCTGGGGTCTCCGATAATACTTTCCTTGCAAACAGTAACATCATGATAGATATTAAAGCTTTCTTGGAAGTAAACATCTTACGGGAGATTGATTTGGCGTCTGAAGGTGTTTGCAGATTCAGCGTCTCCGCTCCTCGAAGCCTCGTGGAGGAATTCGACGTCACCATCAAAAGGATAGGTTACGACAGATCGAAGGCTATTCAGGCCGCGATGCGCAGCTTCCTCAATGACTACAAGTGGACTCACGAGGCCAAAGGAACAGTTGCAGGAGGACTCATAACAATATATGACCACGAGGTCAAAGGTCTAGAAGAGGACCTGACCGATATTCAACACAGTTACCAGAGCATAATCAGCTCAACCACCCATGTTCACCTTGATGAACGTCACTGCCTCGAGATCACGCCTGTCAAAGGCGACGCCAGACTTGCAAAGAAGCTGTCTGAAGAGATCATGAGTAAGCGAGGAGTCAGACAAAGCAAATTGGTAGCGATAATGCTGTCGACCTGAACATAATAGTCAATTTTGCACATACTCACTAACGTTTCAAGTTACGATGGCCTCAACCGGTTCCACACAAAGCTATTTAAAACAGTCCAATCACTCCTAAATTCATGAAATCTCAGAAGATCCTAGAACGCGCTAAGAAAGACGGTGTAGAATTCATAAGCCTACAGTTTACTGACTTACTTGGAGTCACAAAAGAAGTCGTCATACCTGCAAAAGAGTTGGAAGACGCACTGGCATATGGCGTTTGGTTCGACGGATCTTCAATTGAAGGATTCGCAAGAATACAGGAAAGCGACCTCTTCCTGAAACCCGATCAGTCAACGTATTCTGTGGTTCCGTGGCTAACGGAAAACGGCAAGACGGCAAGGCTGATCTGCGATATTCACATGCCAGACGGGGAACCGTTCGAGGGCGACCCTAGATTCATCCTAAAGAGGTTGGTTGCTGAAGCAGCTGAGATGGGATTTCAATATAACGTTGGACCTGAACCAGAGTTCTATCTATTCAAGAGGGATGATTCAGCCAAGAAGTCTCCAATAGACTATGGAAGTTACTTTGACCTATCTTCTCATGAAGGATATAAAATAGCGAAGGAGATAGCCACGGCGCTCGAATATTTTAGTATCAGCGTCGAGACATCGCATCATGAAGTCGGTAAAGGGCAATATGAAATAGATTTCAATTATGGCCCGGCTCTGCAAATTGCAGACAAGCTGCTTACACTAAAATATGCGGTGAAGAAGATTGCGCAGATGCATGTTTTCTGTGCAACGTTTATGCCAAAACCAGTGATGGGCGACGCCGGTTCTGGCATGCACATTCACCAGAGTCTGTTTGACACCAGAGCAGGAAGGAATGCTTTCTATGATGAGAATGACAGATACAGGTTGTCGAAGGTTGCTTACAACTTCATTGCCGGCCAAATGAAGCATATCAAAGCGATGTGTGCAATTCTATGTCCGACCGTGAATTCCTACAAGAGGTTGGTTTCGGGATTCGAGGCGCCTGTATACGTTACTTGGGCCAGCATGAACCGGTCAGCGCTCATAAGGGTTCCTAGGTGGTTCGGGCAAAGACCTGAATCCGCAAGGGTTGAGTTGAGGTGTCCGGATCCCACTTGTAATCCATACCTAGCATTTGCTGTTATGCTCAAGGCAGGTTTAGACGCCATTAAGAGTGACTTGATGCCTCCTGAGCCTGTTGAAGAGAATGTGTATCAGTTTGACGATGAAAGTCTGACAGAGAAGAATATTGATATTCTGCCAACATCTTTGCAGGAAGCATTGAATAATCTAAAGACTGATAAGCTTGTTCAAGAGGTTCTTGGAAATCATCTATTTGAAAGATATGTTGCTATAAAGACCAGAGAATGGAATGAGTTCAAGATGCAAGTCACATCTTGGGAAATAGAGAAATATCTGGATATTTACTGATTTTCTCGATAGTGCGGTTAATCGAGATCTCTAGTAGGTTCTCACTTTCACGATCGGAATATTGTCTGCAAGTATTGTTTTGCGCGCTCTTCAAGATTCATTATTTGCGGTTGAGTGAAGTGTCCGCGCATGCGCGGTGTAGGGCGACAATGGTCTGGTCGCCCCCCACTCAACTGTCGCAACGACTTGAGTCTCGACGATCCGTTGTGTGTGTCCTAGCAGTTCATTAACTTTTATTGTCTGTCGCTCAGGAGACTAACATTCTGGGAACCAATAGGTCAATGGTGTAACTTGGTCCACTAAGGCACCAAAAGAGATGAGATCATGAGTTCAAATGATGGTGCTCTCTTTAGGGTTAACCCGTCCACTGGTGCTCAGACGTTACTGTCAGACTTTGGTGTTGGAACCCCAGCTGGAGCACTCCTACGCGGTGTTGCTGTTGTGCCGGAGCAGCCAACACCAACACCCACACCCACACCAAAACCTGTCGGCGGCGTTGTAGTACCGACAAGCAAGCTTGAGATAGCGGCACCATTCGCAGCACTGGCAGGACTAATCATAGCCGTATCAGCGGTTGTAGTGGTTAAGCGAAGAAGAGACTAACCAAAACATCCTTTCTCTTTTTTCGTAACTTCCTAGCATACTTTATCTTACATCATTTTGGCGAGCGTAGCGAGCAGTATATGTGTGTGTGGTCCCTTGGTGAGAGCATGTGAATTTGAACCGTTAGGTTCCGTTGTTTCTTGGTGTGTGTGCTCACCAAGGGTCCACCACCAGAGAAATCTGTTCATGTCAGGGGAAGAATCCCCTAAAACCCCTCTTCACCAAACTGATTGCTCACTATGCTCAGCAATGCTGCAATGACCGCCGACAGAATCCAACCTAGTTAACCAACCTGTTCATATCCAAGCCCTACCGCCCTCTTCAGCCATTGTTGATCGTTTCAGATTCATCAAAGATAAACGGTTCGTTCGTAAATGACGATTTTCCAGCTCCGGAGTTCAGGTCTCTGCTCCTTGGAGGATTGATTTTGCAAGAACTTGGAATAATTCTAAGCTGTTGCAGGCCGTTTCTGAAGGGTTTCTCTAATCTTCTTGATCTCCTCTAGGATCTGAAGACTGAAGTTCTCGAATGTTGAGGCCTCGATTCCAGCTTCTACAGCCATAGGTCTCAAGTGTCTGACCCTGTTCATGACAAGGTTTTTGATCTCTTCGAAGTTCTTGGTCCCCAGTATGACTGCCTCAGCGATCTTGGTGCTTCCACTTCCTCCTCCACTCGAAAACCCAGCCGTCTGTATGGAGATCTTTCCAAGCCCGAAATGTCGAGATAATGGTCCTTGAATAACATCAAGGTTCGTGACTCGGTTGTAGGGGACTATGCTCTTATGCTTCCACCAAACACCCTTCTCAACGATTATGTCGCTTTCAGTCAGAAGATATGTCAGAGACGCATGGAACTTCGGAATCCAGAAACACACGAAAACCACAACAGCCACTAGTGGCGGGAACAGACTCGATATGACATACGTGGTAACGATTGGTGACAGGCTTAGTGCCAGAATACCTACGGGAATAGCCCATGAAAGGTAGAAGATGATGCATGCCAGTGCCAAGTAGGTGTAGTAGAGCTTCTTCAAGTCATCATGCGGTTTGAAAGATTCATTCATGAAATCGAACCTTCCTCAGTATTTACGTTGTTTGCGCCCTTCTAAATGGTCCGGTTTCGAGGAGCCGCACCAAAAGATACACATAGGCAAGTAGCTATCAGAATGCCTGTCGAAGAAGTAGGAATAGAAATACAATAACACCTGCTGTGAGTTCTGCAAACATGACCTTCTCTCGCTTTGCAGTCAGCGGTTTGTGATTCTGTTCTTCTAAAGCAACTCCAATAGAGATGCCCACACCGGCTCCAACAGCGATCCCAATAGGAATAGAACCGATTACAATCCCATATGGAATAGCGAGTGCTATACCGACCACCGTTCCTATCAGGTAGCCAGCACCTCTTGGCAATTTACGGCTATGGATGTTTTCCTTCATTCATCTCCACTTCCGTTATTTGCACTGAGATATTCCTTAAAGGCTTTCTTACAACTTGTGAGTGTATCCATTGGTGAGCACACACAACATCTAATGTGGCTCGTTTCGCTCGCCAGAAGAAGACTAAGGTAAGAAAGTCAACAATAAAACAGCAACATTACCTGTTAAGTTAGCTGGCAGAGGTAATATTACCTAGATAAACTGCTGGCAACCAGCCAGTTTAACAGCATAGCCAGGCTGTATACAACTATAGTTTAACAGCTAGGGTTATGCTCACGGCATAAACCACGAACACAACCAGCTGTATCAACTATTTGTATAACTAACTAGCTAAGCGACTGACGGTTACATGTTAAACTACATATGTAAAAACGCGCGCCAACTTGGAAATTGAAAAATAGATATCCTAGGATATGAGCGAATCAGCGCTAGACCTCGTTTGATTGATTATGCATCCATCACGTTCAAGTCTAACTTGAAGAATGCCAGAATACTTCACAACTCGACAGTTCTGAACCCGAATACTATCGCCAGGCTCTATTTGAGTATCTACGTTCCTTGCTCGATACCTGACAAAGGTCCGTCCCGATCCATCGTCCAAAACTATCATGAAACCATTCATGTCGATAATCTTCCCTTGCAGGTTCAACTTTCTCATACCAATACTGATATCGCTTATTTTCATTTCCGTTTCACCAACTCTGGAACTTCCTTGATGGTGTTGCCACCGATTTCTTGTATTCTCTCAAAGTTGGAGAGTTGCTCGGGAGAAACCAGGGTTATGGCGACCCCTTTCTTCCCAGCTCTCCCGGTCCTACCGATTCTGTGGAAGTAATTGTAGGGATCGTCAGGGACATCAAAATTGATGATGTGAGTTATCCCCTCGATATCCAATCCTCTGCCGGCTAAGTCCGTCGCGACCAGTATTCGACGTCGACCGTTCGCAAATTCGTCCATGGCCCAGTCACGCTGATTTTGGGAGAGATCCCCATTTATGACCACCGAAGATAAGCCCTTAGAACGTAGTGTGTCATTTACCCAGAATGAGTCTCGCTTAGTCCGACAGAACAATATGGCGCGATCTATTCTCTCGCGACGTAGAAGTTTCAGAAGCGACTTGATCTTCGTTCTCGAGTCTGTAACGAGGAAGTACTGGTCAATCTCCTTGACATTGAGATCGTCGGATTCGATCAGGACCTCACGAGGATTCTTCATGTAGCGCCGGGCGAGTTTCAGTACACTATCGGGAATAGTGGCTGAGAAGAGGGCTGTTTGATGTTTTCCTTTAATCGCTCTCAGGATCCATTCGACATCTTCAATAAAACCCATGTCAAGCATTCTGTCAGCTTCGTCCAGAACGACGCAAAAAGTATTGTCTAACCTAAGCGATCCACCTTCTATGTGATCTAGAAGTCGGCCTGGCGTGCCAACGATGATCTGTTGATGATCCTTCATTGCGTCAAGCTGAGCGTATTTCGATACGCCTCCGTACAATGCTAGAGCATGTTTGTTAGTCTTCTTAGCATAGGAGTTTAAGTCCTCTGCGACCTGAACTGCGAGTTCTCGCGTTGGAACAATTATTAGTGCTTGAACAGCAGGATTATTTTCATCGACTATCTCTAGGATTGGCAGACCGAAAGCTGCGGTCTTTCCAGTACCCGTATGAGCTTGCCCTATTACATCACTTCCACTCCACAGAATTGGGATTACCCTCTCCTGGATTGGGTAAGGCTTCTTGAATCCGAGATCATCGAGTGCATCTACAATCTCTGGACTCAGCCCCATATCTTCGAAACTGTTCATCAATGATTGTCACCATGGCTCTGCAACAAAAGCCGCAAGTCTCTTGTGCTAACCTGAAAATGCAACCAATCGAAAGATCGATAATTCAGTTTCACACTATGATATCTGTGCGGAATGTGCTGCGTGAGAGCTCATTTGGCCTTCAGCGATGCTAAGAAATTAGTACCACTGGATGACCTTTCCCGCTATAGACCCGAGCGGCCTTTATAAGGTTAGCGGTTTCGATTTTGCAATAATATGGTATGTTATTTTGTGTGTGTGTGTGTGGGTAGCGCGCGCAACGCCTCTTGAGACCAACATAAGCTTCCGTTGTCGCTGACCATAAGCAAGGTGCCTGTCGAAAGTTCCTACGCTATACTCTTTTAATTGCGATGCCCTCTGTTGTGCCTTTCGTCTTAGGCAAAGAAAGCCTCAGGGCGGCTCTATGTCCTTGAACTTGACGGTTCCTCGCATGCTGAATCTGACTGTGAATCTACGAGGGGTTTCACTATCAGGTGAACGATAAGTCCCATCAGCTTCCCACAAGTCGCCCACTTGACGGATCTTTCGAAACTCAACCGCATATCTTTGCGAACAGACCTGCTGGGTCATCTTGAGAACTTTCGTTCTTACTTCATCTTCAGTTATGCCTGGCCGCCTGAAACGAGGGATAGTACCCACTCCTAGGCCAGATATTGAACATCGTTAACTTGTAAACATTTCTCTAGAGGGCCATCCTATTTGGTGGTGGTGGTGTCGGTCCCTTGGTGAGAGCATCAAAATTTGAACCCCAGTTTCAATCATCTTGTGTGCTCACCGCAGGACGCACACAGGCTGGGCGAAGAAGAAGCTGAAGACAAACACAGCAGATAACCAAGCACACAAGTTTTCGACCCGTCACAAGAGAGAAAACTACTTCAAGAGCATGCCGCGAGAGTCGACCGAAATTACAGAAGATGCCTGACACCCACCCGTCTGAACATGACTGGCGACCCCCTAGGGGTGGTGGGGGGGTGGGGTACCCTCTCAAGACAGAAATTGGAAAAGCCCAGAGAGATAATCGAAACTACTCAGACCCTCCAGCTCAACCTTCCTGAGCCGCCTCCTCATTGGCTAGTGTGCGCTGATTGAGGCGTCTCATGGCTGTTTCCAGCAACACAGAATTACTGATCAGAACTCCTTGAAGGCTAGTTCGACTGCCTCTCCAACAGAGTCCGCGGATTCAACCCTCCCACCGTCAATCACCGCTCCAGCCATCTTCTCCGCAACTCCTCCTGAGGGTCTGAGCGCTATCACCCTCTTGCCAGCCTTCAGCGCCAAACCAATCTCTGAGAGGGTTCCAGCCCCTCCGTGAACCGCAATCACCACGTCTCCAGACAAGACGTTTATCACGTTCCTACCGTCCCCCATACCTGTCACGATGACAACATCGACATACCGGTTAGCGTCTCTTCCAGACCCGGGCAATATGCCTACTGTGAGACCGTTCCTCTCCTTCGCTCCCTTGCAGACCGCCTCCATGACACCGCCCCTGCCACCTGTTATGAGGACCACTCCTCTGCTCGCGATCGCCCGCCCCAACTCCTCAGCCATCTCACAAACACTCGAAGGAACCTCGCCACCACTCCCAATAACCGTAATCTGCCTCATACGCACAACCTCAACAAACACTCAGCATATGCTTCCAAGAAATCAAACCTGTCCTTCATAATGAATACTTTAAAGCATATCTTCAAACAATTAGGTTCCGACAGATGATAAGAATGAACCTGGCAGAACTCGCAGAGGACATGCCGAACACACGCCTGCTCTACTTGGACGACTCATACCTCAAAGAATCCTCCTGCAACATCCTGAGGGTTGAGCCTGACGACCGAAAGAGCGCATACATACTGCTCGACCAAACAATATTCCATCCAAAGTCAGGCGGACAACCCTCGGACAGAGGAAGAATACTCGGCGACGGATTCGCCTTCGATGTGAAAAAGGTCATGATGACTGGCGAGGTCATAATCCACTGGGGAAAGAATATCCAAGGCACCCCTCAAAGCGGCGCCGCCCGCCTCGAGATAGACTGGGAGTCCAGATACAGATACATGAGGAAGCACACCGCAGCACACCTGTTCGACGGCTGCCTATCAGCAGTCCTGAAGGAGCGCGTCGAGACAACCGACTCATGGGTTGGAGACGACAGCTACATAGGATACCGAGGCGCCTGCCCAGCAACCGAGCAACTTCAGTCCGCCGAAACGATGGAGAACGAACTGATCGGGAAAGGCGCAAATGTCACCTTTCAAATGATGACGAGAGAAGAAGCCTTACTCTCCTCCCCCGGTGCGCCAAACCTCGACAGGCTGCCTGAGAATAAGGACCTCAGAGTCGTGACGATAGAGGGATTCCACGGAATACCGTGCGGAGGAACCCACCTCAAGAACATAAAGGAGATCGGACAATTCAAACTGAAATCTCCCGAGGTCATCAACGGCGGCTTCAGAGTAAACTTCGACGTGATCCCCTGAAAACCCTCCCCACAAACCTGGTCGTCACAATCTCATAGAACTGGCAAGAACACTCTCAAGGCGAATTACCTAAGTGTGCACGTGAGGCCTCTACAGTTGACTGAAAAACTCCTAGTCAACCAGGAGAAATGTACAGGATGCAGGTCCTGCGAGGTCGCATGCTCCTACCATTTGAAGAGAACCTTTCAACCTTCAGTATCAAGAATCAAGGTTGCTTGGAATAGTGAGAATGGCGAGATGAACATTCTCCTGAGTGAAGGATGCGACCTCTGTCAGGGTGAGAATGAATCGCTCTGCGTAAAGTACTGCGCCCCAAAAGCCCTTCTACATCAGAAAGGAGAATACTAGAGAATTGCAGGATCATGGCTGGGTAGGCAAACTCCTCAGGGTCAACCTGACCCACCGTGAAATTTCCATTGACTCGTCAAAACATCTTGTAACGAGATTCATTGGGGGCAGAGGAGTAGGCCAATGGCTACTCTTCAACCATCTAGAGCCTGAGGTTGAACCACTCCACCCGGACAACATAATGGTCTTCGGAACAGGTCCATTGACCGGCACCATGGCTCCAGCCTCCAGAATGAGTCTTGACACAAAGAACGTCTACACAAAAGGAGTATCGTCCTCCAACTGCGGCGGACACATAGGTCCCGAAATCAAATACGCCGGGTTCGACTTCATCATCATTCACGGCTCATCAAATAGCCCAGTATACCTCCTCGTGACGGATGGAGAAGCTGAGGTCAGGGGCGCGTCACATCTGTGGGGAGAGTCGACTTGGAGAACCGAAGACATCCTGAGAGGGGAGTTGGGTGACCGGCACATACGAGTTGCCTCAATTGGAATAGCTGGAGAGAACCTGGCAAAGCCCGCGTGCGTAATCGTTGATAAGGCCCGAGCGGCTGGACGCGGCGGCTCAGGCGCGGTCATGGGCTCAAAGAAGCTGAAAGCGCTGGTCGTCAGGGGCACCGGAGCGGTGAGTGTCGCCGAGCCTGAGAAGTTCATGGATGAAGTCGTAAGAGTCTGGAAGAAGATAGATGCAAGCCAGTCTGTCAACGCCAGGAGAAGAAACGGAACCCGCGCCTTTCTCCCCGGAGCGAACGACCTCGGTCTTTTGGGAGTCAGGAACTTCCAAGACGACTACTGGGACAGTGAAAAGATCGATAAGATAAGGCAGGAGGCACTCAACGAGAAGTATGAGAAGAGGAAGCTCGCCTGCTTCAACTGCCCAGTCTACTGCAGCCACTTCTACAAGATAGATTCCGGCCCCTACGCCGGACTGATGTGTGAAGGCTTCCAAACCAACATCGACTGGGACTTCTCGGCGAAACTAGACATAGACGACCCCGTCTCCCTGATCAAGATCAACGCCCTATGCAATGAGTTCGGACTGGACATCGACAACTCATCAGCCCCAATATCATGGGCCTTTGAGCTATTCGAAAAAGGAATAATCGGCCCAGCTGAAACCGACGGTTTGAAGCTGGAGTGGGGAAATACACAAGCCGTGATCGAGCTCCTCCACAAAATTGCCAGACGAGAAGGATTCGGCAACATACTTGCAGAAGGATCAAGAAGAGCCTCCCAAATAATCGGAAGAGGCTCAGAGAACTACATATCCCACATAAAAGGTCAAGACTCAATCGAAGCCATTAGGTCTGACAAAGGTTGGGCCCTAGGCTGCGTTGTGGCGGCGAGAGGGGGAGGCCATCTCAACGGCGCCTTTCAGTCTCACAGAACCCCGAACGCTGGTGACCCTAATTCCTACGATTCAAAAGCAGAGAATGTCTTCTGGTTTGAGAAGTTCAAAGCAGTCGTCGATATGATGGGAATATGCTATTTCACAACAGTCTGGAGCGACATGGAACTACTAGGCCCAGGCGACCTCGCGCATCTATTCACGGCAGCCACTGGAGTCCAGCTTGGAGGAGGGGAACTGATGGAGGTCGGCCGAAGAGTCCACAATGTGGAGAAGGCCTTCAACACCCTGCACGCCGGCTTCACACGGGCAGACGACTATCCTCCCAAGAGGTTCATGCTAGAACCTGTGAAGACAGGGCCTAACAGAGGAGAGACCCTTGATGAAGAGAAGTGGAGCAGGATGCTAGATCAATATTACCAAATACACGGTTGGGATATTGAGAGTGGACGGCAGACCGCCAAGTGTCTAGATGAACTAGGATTGACCAAGGTCAAACAGAGACTTCTTCAAGCAGATAGACTCGTTGATTGAATACTACAGACATTAAATGCCCCTTGGTGTGGGACGCGGAGATCTAAGCTAACAGTTCCTATTTTCAGAAGAGGTTGCGCCGGTTGAGATTCTATCTCTGAGAGCTAGACTTTCTGGACTTAGCCGCTCGATTTGCAATGAGAACAGCCACGGCCCCAGCCGCTACTCCTCCATCAATATTCACAACAGCCAGCCCGAGCGAGCAAGCCTGAAGCATGGCTGTCAGGGCTCCTAGACCCTTCTCTCCAAACCCATATCCCACAGAGGTTGGAACACCTATTACCGGAACATCAACCAGTCCTGACACGACTGAGGGTAAAGCCCCCTCCCTCCCCGCCACTGCTATGATGACGTCCACATCCTTCTCAATAATCTCTTTTAGTGAAGGGAATAGCCTATGTATCCCAGCTACGCCCACATCATAGGCTGTTAGGACTTCACACCCCATCTCTTCAGCAACAATCTTGGCCTCCTCAGCAACCGGAATATCCGCTGTTCCAGCGGCCAAGATCCCAATCTTGCCCCCAGTCCTCTCAATTCTGAAATCCTTCTTCTTGACGATGACCATCCCAACCCTATCGTCCACATTCAAGACTGAATCGGCTGGAACCGATGTCTTGACAACCTCAATCTGTCTCTTGTCAGCTCGGCTGATTATCACCCTCCCCTTCTCACTCAAAGTCTTAACAGCTATCTTCGACACGTCTTCAGGCGTCTTACCCTCAGCAAGAATGATCTCAGGAATACCTTTCCTGAGTTCTCGATTGACATCAAGCCTAGCTAGATTGCTGACTTCATCAACAGCCAGCATCCTCAGAAGCCTCTCAGCCTCTTCCACCGAGACCAAACCCTTCGACAGTCTCTCCAAGATATCTCTCAACAGTAACACACCAAACAGAACATGAGTTAATCAGCAGACTCGATTTTAGGTTTTTTGAGAAAATTAGTCTTCCTGCTTCATCCTGAATGGGTTGAAGTTTAGAGGGTTACGGTGCAGCCGCACTGATAAAGAGGCCTCTGTATTTCTATAAATTCAGCATCCTGCTGCTATAGCGGTGAAGCTATACGATCAATTCTCTCCTTTAGCCTTTCAAAGGCTTGGGAATAGTCTTCTCTTCGAGAGTTTCATCCATGCTCCCACTTCTGTAGCCTTGAAGATCCATCGTTACATAACAGAATCCTAGATCCTTCAATTTCTGAGCGATCAAATCCAAGAGCTCTGTATTGAAAAGGAGCTTCCTCTCATCCCTGCCAACCTCTACTCTCGCCAAGTTGCCGTGGTCGCGCACCCTAAGTTCTCGGACCTCAACCAATCCTCTTATCGCTCTCTCGGCCTCAGCAACTCTACGAAGCCCCTGCTCAGTTATCTCTCGGCCGTAGGGAAATCGTGAGGATAGACATGCCATGGAGGGTCTGTCTGCTGTGGGAAGGCCAAGCATCTCTGCAAGAGCCCTCACCTCCACCTTCGTCAAGTCAACGTCAGCAAGCGGACTGTATACACCATTCTCAATCAGCGCCACGGCTCCCGGCCTGTGAACCTTCATATCGTCAGCGTTTGTGCCGTCGACTATGGCCTCCAAGTTATGTTCTCCAGCAATCTCCTTCAGCTTCAAGATGAGCTCCTTCTTGCAGTGGTAGCATCTGTCAGGCGGGTTTCTGACAAAATCTGGATTAGAAAGTTCGTTCACCTTAACGACCACATGTCTTATCCCTATCTCCTCGGCTACTCTCTTCGCCTCCTCCAACTCCCCCGGAGGTAAGGTCTTTGAGTCGGCCGTCACCGCTACAGCCCTGTCTCCCACTGCCATCTTGGCGAGTAACGCGACCAGAGAGCTGTCAACACCTCCAGACATGGCGACCAGAATGCTACCCCTCTTCCTAATCTTTTCCAAGACCTCGCTCATTTTTCTGCTCAACTGCTCCCTTTCGGCGTTTCCGACCAAACCTACTTCCTTCATCAGGTCCACTCTGCCTCCATGTTGAACAAACCCGTTACTGTCTTTGAGGTCTTATTCCTCCAAGATAAAACGCGCTAGTACATACCCCAAGCGACATATCTTGAGTGTCACTAGTAAATTGGCGGTTGATGTTGAGTTCTCAACTCAGATATCTTTCTTGACCCAGTATAAACCTACCTAAGTATCTGTGACAGAGGTATTTCGCCCTCTGATGTTCACGCTACTTTCTGGTGATAGAAAGCTTGTAACATCTTCTTTGCGGCAAGAGAGAAGAAAAAGAGAGGACAGTCTCTTCTAATCAGTTCAAAGATGATTACAAAGCCTAGGCGACTTGCTAGTCTTATCTAAATAAACAAAAATGAGAGAAAAAATCAGCTGTAGTCAGTTCTATTGTTTCTTCTTCTCCAACAGATTCTCAGAGGCCTCTTCATGCTGTATTTCTTCTGAAAGTATATGTTGTATCAGGTGGAATGTTCTCACATCTTTCTCGTAGCACGCAGATATCTTCAGGAGAAGACGATTGTACCCCTCGATCGCGCATCCTTCTGCCTCGGCAAGAGCGTTGATCACGCCCTCAATATCTCTCTCGTCCTTTGGAAATACAATCTTCTTGCAGTTTGCAATCTTCTGCAACTCCTCGAGGTCTCTCTCAGGCTCTCCTCCCAACTCGAATATCCTGTCAGCCAGTTCTGACAGATGCTCGAACTCCTCTTTTGAGATTCTTTCTATCTCCTCGGCGACTCCCAGATAGACCGGTCCCTCAATGAAGTCCGCGGCCCAAGTATAGTAGAAGAAAGCTATCCATTCATCAGCATAGAGGCTGTTCAGGTCTTTCAGTAGTCCCTGTATGTCAACCTTGACTATCTCTCTAGCTTTCTTTCCCATAACAAGCACCTCCAGTTGGTTCTAGTTTATATGAATAAAAAACCTTTCTAACTCAGGTTCTGTCCAATCTGGGTTCGGTAAATTTGAGTCATGAATCACGAACATTTCTTAGTTTGGGGTCAAATGAAGGCAGTCAGGGCAGTCAGATTTCAGCATACGCCAACAGAGAAATTGCTGAATCTACTCGAAACCTTCAGATACATGGTTAATGACGCTTTGCAAGATCGGGATCTTCAGCTCCTTGTCATCAGCTGAGAACTCAGTCGGAAAATCCTGACTACTCAAAGCCAGATTAGAGTAATCACTTCCGCTGCTCTGCGCCAAGACATCCGATACGGCCAAGAATGAATCGAGTACTAAGGTTGTCACTAGTATAGTGCAGATAAGTCCTGTTTCCTTAAGGGTCACCACGAAAGTAACCCTTTACAACTGTCTGATTGGCTGGCGATATGAATCTACGCACTCACGTTTCTATGTTTCCTCGGCTAACATTGCTGTTTCATTCTACTCAAGTCTCGGTTCATAGTCTTGCGTTTTGGATTAGTCTTATAACTGGTGAGGGGGATAAACTAGCGGTTGTAGGTGAAGTCCACGTCTCAGCAAGAGTATAAGGGAATAGGAACAAGATTTGGCGCACAACTCATCGATTGGATAGTCTTACTCATAATATACTTCATCATTGGCTATGCGATGTTCGGTAAGACGAGTTGGGAGGTCTCTGGGGAGGCTGCAGTTCCTGTAATAGCGGTTAGCCTATTGGTCTTCCTGCTCTACTTCTCGCTACTGGAAGGCACTGTTGGCGCGACCGTGGGAAAGATGGTTTGCAAGATCAAGGTTGTGAGTGGGGACGGTAGCCCCTGCGGACTGGGTGCTGCTTTCGTCAGGAACATACTAAGAGTCATAGATGCCCTACCCTTCCTGTACCTGATAGGGATCATTCTGATATCTCGCTCACCTAAGAAACAGAGACTGGGAGACAGGGTTGCAAATACAGTCGTTGTGGGTGCAGCCACAGTTGCCGTGCCCCCTGCTTACCCTCCACCACCGCCGGCACCACCTCAACCGGTGACTGAAGGACAAACAAGGTACTGTCCACGTTGCGGCGCGAGGGCTCCGGCGGATGCGGCTTTCTGTGGGGTCTGCGGCGCAGCATTATGAAGCGGACAGACCTGCTCTTGTTCTGACTTCC
This sequence comes from uncultured Candidatus Bathyarchaeia archaeon, assembly GCA_964480955.1. GTDB lineage: Archaea > Thermoproteota > Bathyarchaeia > 40CM-2-53-6 > RBG-13-38-9 > CAYZRW01. Next base: position 50,837 of record CAYZRW010000011.1, read on the forward strand.
CTTCTCATTCTTTACAGCAGATGTTCTTGCGTCAGCGTCCGCTTGGCTGGCTAGGCGGACGATGATCATGTAGGGGCTTCTACTGACTCTGCTACCTTAGCCTGCTTCCACAACTTCGGCAGAATACGCTTGTTGGCGTGGCGGGAGCTCCACAGTTCGGACAGAAGCCGGCTGCGGGATACGGAGCTGCCTGAGGTGGTGGAGGAGGGGGCTGTGGCTTTGGCGCCGCCGCTTTTCTTCTTCGCCTGCTTATCACCGCGGCTACTGCCACAAGCAACACGAGTACAGTGATTATGATGCCGATCGTCTGCAGACTGAAGGCTGTTCTCTCAGATACAATTATGTTAGCTGTGACCTTGTAGGATAGCTGGCCGGTGGCATCGGGATCAATGCTTATTGGGGGACTCGACTCGACCAGGTGCTCCTCCATAATCTCTTGAGCTGCGCTCTTTCTCATCATCAATAAACCTCACTATAGTCAAACTTCTAGATTTCGAATTTGGATTGGTTGAATGGCGACGTGAAGAGTGATTATGAACTTGCCAAGACGCTAAGATGACTGTGAACCATTAATAATCCTATTTTCTCCCGGCTAGGACATCGTCAACCGAGGGGAAAGGCGGGTTAGGTCCTGTGGATGTGATCCTGCCTGTTGGACATACAACATAACAGTAGTTGCATACCGAGCATATCGCCGACTTTTCTGGGAAGATCGCGATCTGCCTTGTGACTCCTCTTCCCACAAATCCGATGGCGCTGTCCCAGATAGCTTCAACACAGCGGCGCACGCACAGTCCGCAGAGTATGCATTTTGTCGACTCAATCTGTACCTTTGAACGGAATCGAGAGATGTCAGCGTTGTATTCATCGGCCAATTCACGCATCTTGCCGGCGATATCTTCTCCAACAGTTACGGCGGCCAACTCTATTATGGTCTTTCTTATCTTATCGATCTTGGGGGATCTCGTCCTGACTTTCAGGCCTTCTTCGACTGGGTAACAGCAGGCGGCTACTATGCGGGATCCTCCTCTTCTCTCGACCTCTACACTGCAAATTCGGCAGGCACCATAAGGCTCCAATTCCTCATAATGGCAGAGTGTCGGTATCTCAACACCCAACTTCTTCGCGGCCTCCAAAATCGTCATACCCTCAGTCGCCTCAACCTCTTTATCATCGATCCTTAAGGTAATGGTCTTCACCATTCTAACCACCTCTCTTTCGAATCGGTCTCATGCCTTTCGGTGGAGGTGAAGGGACCGGTTCTCCCGAAAGCTTCTTCACCGAATCGAAACTGCAGACCTCATAGCACACACCGCATTTTGTGCATCTTTCTTGGTCGATCCAGTGGACCTTGTCCTTTTCGCCTTGAATGGCTTCTGCGGGGCATTCTCTTAGACAGATGAGGCAGGCTTGACATTTCTTTGGGTCAATGCAATATTTCGTCAGAGCCTTACAGGCTTTGGCTGGGCAACGTTTCTCCTTCAGATGTTGTTCCCACTCATCTCTGAAGTACTTCAGGGATGTGAGAACTGGATTTGCAGCGTTTGTACCCAGAGCGCAGAGGGAAGCATCCCGCATCGTTTCAGCCACATCCTCAATAATCTGCATATCTTCTCTCGTGCCTTCTCCCTCACAGATGGTGTTTAGGGTCTTAGAGAGGACCCTCAATCCCTCACGGCAGGGAATACACTTCCCACACGATTCGTCAAGGAGGAAATCCACAAAATATCCAGCCGCATCTACCATGCAGGTGTCTTCGTCCATAACCACCGCCCCACCCATCATTGAGCCGACATTGGCTACTTCGTCAAAGTCTACTTGAAGGTCAAGATACTGCTCAGGGATGAATCCTCCAGAGGGGCCGCCTATCTGCACTGCCTTGAATCTCTTTCCGCCTCTGATTCCTCCACCCACCTTGTAGATTACGTCTCGAAGGGTTGTCCCCATCGGCACCTCCACTAAACCTGTGTTGTTTATCTTCCCTGCAAGTGAGAAGATCGCGGTTCCGCTGCTGCACTTGGTTCCAATGCTCCTAAACCAGTCTGAACCTTTGAGAATTATGAGGGGGACGTTGGCCCATGTCTTTACGTTATTGAGGCAGCTTGGTCTACCTCGGATGCCCTTGACTGCTGTGTGAATATATTTTGGCCTGGGTTCACCAATATTTCCCTCGATGGCTGTCATGAGGGCGCTGGACTCTCCGGAGACGAAGGCTCCGGCACCCTTGTGAACAGTGACCTTGAAGCTGAATCCTGACCTCAGAATGTTCTCGCCGAGCAACCCATACTCTTCGGCCTGCCTTATTGCTTTGGAAATGTTTTCCACGGCTAGGCCGTACTCGTCTTTGACGTAGATGTAGCCTTCATGTGATCCGATCGCGTAGCCGCCTATGATGAGTCCTTCAAGGATACTGTGGGGGTTGGCCTCCATAAGCGACCTGTCCATGAAAGATCCGGGGTCACCCTCAGAACAGTTGGCTATGACGTACTTCGGTTCTTCTGTGGCTTTCCGGCTGGTCTCCCATTTCAGCCATGTTGGAAATCCACCTCCACCCCTACCCCGCAGGTTTGCGTCCTTAACCTCATCAATAACCTGTTGAGGCGTCATCTTGAATAGGGCCTTTACGAGGCCATCGTATCCATCCAGGGCGATGTAGTCTTCGATCTTCTTTGGGTCTATCTTCGAGTTACATTCAAGGAGTGTTCTGAGCTGGTATTTGTAGAAGGGTATCTCCTTAAGCCTCTGGGCCCTTCTACCGGTGACCGGGTCCTTATAGAGTAGTCTCTTCACAACCTGTTTTTTATCGATACTTTTAGAGAGTATTTCCGGGACATCGTCAGGTCTGACTTTGAAGTAGCAGATCTCGTCAGGATAGATAGTCACTATTGGGGCCTGCTCACAGAAGCCTAGACACCCTGTCTGCTTGATCTCCACCTTATCCTTCTGTCCCTGCTTCTCCAGCTCGGCCTTAAAAGCATCTAGAACCCGAGAAGCCCCGAGCGCTACGCAACCCGCGCTGGCACAGACTGAGATCATGGGTTTGCCGGTCTTTCTCTTGGCTCTGATTCTTTGACGAAGGTTTTCAATTTCTTTGGGTGAACTCAGGGGCTTGACGGCTTCCAAGACAAGTCCCCTACTCATACTTGGACAGAATTCTCTCCACGTCCGGTAGCCTCAGGTTCCCATAATGTTCGTCGTCAACGGTCATGACGGGACCTAGAGCGCAGCAACCTGCACACTTGGTCGTCTCAAGGCTGAATCTACCGTCTGGGGTGCTTTGGTCCTTCTCTATCTTGAGAGTCCTCTGGATCTTATCGAGAACCATCGGTGCGCCTCTGACTTTGCATGAGGTTCCCATACAGACTCTGATTAGGTGTCTACCTCTGGGAGCTAGAGGAAAAGCCTTGTAGAAGGTTGCGATCTGGTAGACTTGGCTGAGTGGAACCCTCAGCTGTTTGCTTACTTCTGACACCATTTCCCTCGGGAGCCAGCCGAAACTTCTCTGTAGTCTTAGAAGGGTCTGAATTAGCATGTTCTTGCCGTATCCGAATTCTTCTATCACCCTGTTTACTGTTCCAGCGACCCCAAGCAATTTTGTGGGCTGTTTCTCCGTCAGGAGATTCCTTCTTAGCTCCAGACTCAACTTTCTCCGACCTACCTCGCGGGCTTTGTCTTCAGGAAGCTTGACCTTGTATCGACAACGGGGGCAGGTAGCGTAATACTCGTTGTCACCTCGATAATCCCACCTGTATCCGCAGTGTTGGCACTTCAACTCGACCATACTACCTACCTACCTACCTACTAACTTTTGACTGCATATTTGAAGCCTTCGTACATGCTATCTTCTGCTATAGCACAACATTACGGTATACTCTCAGGCTGTGGGTACGGAGCCAGTTGCGTCTGCAAACTCGATAACATGAGCAGCTGCCTTGGAATTCGACATGTTTCATGCTTTTATACGGGAGATTCTCAACCGCTATTGTCGGATAGTAATTGTCGAAGACGGAAGTGGGTATTGGCATAGTCGGCTTAGGATTCGTCGGCGAGAAGGCTCATCTGCCGGCTTTCCGGTCTATTCCAGGAGCAAGGCTTGCTGCGGTGGCCGACATCGATGTGGAACGAACCAGGAGAGCGGCTGAGAAGTTCAAGCTCGAATCTGTCTATTCCAGCCATAAAGATCTCTTAAGGGATCCTAATGTGGACGCTGTTGTCGTATCGGTTCCTACGTTTCTTCACCGCGAGATCGCGTTGGATGCGGTGAGGGCAGGTCGGCACGTTCTGTGCGAGATGCCCCTAGCCCCAACCTTGAGGGAGGCTCAAGAAATGGTTGACGAGGCTAAGAGGGCCCGTGTAATTCTTATGCCAAGCCTGAACTTCAGGTTTACACCGAACTATCTCAAAGCGAAGGAGCTGATCGAGAAAGGCTCGATCGGTACTCCGGCAGCAGCGTTCTATAGAGAGTTCATAGCCGCCGAGGTCTTGGCGCAACAATGGCCTCCCAACTCTTGGGCTTGGGATGAGAAGAAGAGTGGAGGAGGACCCGCGTTCACATTATCGATCTGGTCGATAGATCTCTTACGGTGGCTTCTTCAAGCTGATATAGTGAATGTTCACTCCGCCTCAAGAGATGTTCTCCTACAAGAGCTGGGCGGGACCAAAGGATACAACTCTTTGACAGTCCTTGAATTCTCAAGCGGAGCAGTCGCAACATTGCAGTTCAGTGGACTCGTCAGACCTGCAATGAGTACAAGTAGGCTGGAGGTCTTGGGAGGCAATATGAACAGCATTGTGGCAACAGGAAACGACATTCTAACTCTCTACAGCACCAACCCGGACAAACAGGAGTGGATCTTCAAGGAGAAAGGACCTAGAGTCTGGGGGCACTATCAGGAAGACGAACACTTTGTAATGTCGATTCTACAATATAAGGAACCCAACATCACAGGAGAGGACGCGTTAAGAGCTCAAGAGACAGCCACAAACATCCTGAAAGGAAAACGGAATATTTGAGTCCTCCACAGAAAGATTCAGATCTTCGGACTAACTCTCGATGCAATTTAGAGATGAGTGGAGTCGTTGGGAGATCTCTCCGCAATTCAGTAGGTCGGCTGCCCTTCCTTGAGCAGCAGCATGAACTGAAAGATTTCGATAAGATCCTTGAAGAATTCAAGGTCTAGGTATGCCTCAGCGCGAATGCTTGCGAACATAGAAACCACTGCGGAAAATGAATACAGATATGCAGAGTAACAGAGAACCGCAGAAAGCTAGTAGTCTTCACAAATGATTTTAGGAAAAGAACTATCTGAAGGCAACTACGAAGTTGGAAGCATGAATGAATTGAATGATACCAGCCTCTTAACGAGCAAACATCCATACTTGACCCTATTTTCTCTTGGCATGTTTATTCGTGGGATTCCAGAGGTAATTGTAGAAAAGTATCCTGTGGGATACGATACGACTGCACACTATCTCTTCAACATCCTTAACTACGACAAGATGGGCGTGGTAGAGATGCTCAGACAGGCGCCTTTATTCTACTTGATATCGTATGCCTCGATTCAGTTGCCGGGAGTCGATGTCCTCTCATATCTCAAGGCGGCAGGGCCTCTTCTATATGGAGCGTTATGTGCATCCTTCTACTTCTTCTTGAGAAAAGGACTGGGATGGAAGGAGAAGAACGCCTTCGTTAGTACTTTACTTTTCACGCTTCAGCTCGTAGCTCTAAGGTTATCGTGGGATATGTTCAGACTTGAGTTAGGCTTGGCACTTATGTTCCTCACACTGGGTCTGATAGTCAAACGATTCTCAGGAAGCAGTTATTTGGTTGCCTCTCTTGCTGTTCTTGTGGTGTTGGCGCATCAAATCGCCACCTTGATGCTGTTCTTTTCCGCAATCTGGATTATCTCACGTGAGATTAGGTCGAGAGCAAGGATTCTCCCTATCCTGATTCCACTTCTCCCTGCTGGTATTCTCTTCACAACAGTTCTATACATAACTTACTTAGTTCCAGCGGCTCAAGACCCAAGGATCTTAAACGTAGGTCCGACCGGATATTTTCTCAGCTACTTTGCAATAGATCCTAGACTCTCAGAAGGGTCATACTTTGTAGTGGCCAGAAACATTGGGATGCTAATGATATTTTGCTATGGTCTGATTTTCCCCTTCATAATCAAAGGTTTCAAAAGAAATGAAATATTGGATCCTATGCTAGTCATCGTTTCAATAGGTTCTTTCAGTCCACTAATAGTACCTTTCATATCTCTGCCTGCAGTATACTGGCGCTGGATATTTCTCCTGATAATACCGTTCGCTGCGTATGCCGGTTGCGGTCTACTAAAGCTCAGTAGGCTTTGGCGAAGGCGAGCAACTGGCATGTGGCTTCTATTCCTGTTCTTCACTAGCTTGTCGCTTGGATATGCCAGTGGTGCTCTCCCCCTCCGCAGCATGTACTTCAGCCTGACAGGAAAGACGCCACATGCTCCGAGCCCCGGCGAGACTAGTATCGGCGCGATAGAGTCTGTAAATACCTACGTCCCCGCAAGCCTAGTAGCTTCATCGACGAGCGTCGGCGACGTCACCGCCGTTATAGATGATTGCATAGAGTCTCTAGATTGGCTGGACCGGAATGCCCCAGAAAATTCATGTCTGCTAACCGAGGAGAGATTCACATCTTGGGCTAGGCTTCATACATCTGAGAGGATTAAGCTGGCAATCTACTCGGGGCTGACCCCAGTAGACAATATCCTCGAAAGAATACGAACCCAAGAATTCTCACATATATACTTCATATGGTACTCCGATGTTCCAATAGAGAACTTCGAAGAAGTCCGTAGACATGGCGGGATAAGCATCTACGAGTATGCAAGTACGTAGAGGCTTTGTTGGGCTGAGGTCTGCTTTCAAAATGTATGACACTATTGACAATGTTGAGCGTCCTTCAAGAGCATTTGCGAGGAAATTTGGTCTGACCTACCCATTTTGTAAGAATACTCTCAACTAGATCTAGTTTTGAACAGGATGCGCTAACGGATCCTTGCTAATGCGTGTCGGCTCAGGCCTTCTCTAGGCCGACTGCATAGTACTCCAGCTCGCTTGCATACTCATTGGGGTCATAGACCCTTCTTCCATCGATCAATATCGGTCTGCGCATTCTCGCCTTGAAGTCTTCTGGACGTATACTCTTGAACTCATCCCATTCGGTGACGAGTACGCAACAATCCACGTCCTTAATGCATTCGTCAGCAGACTTGGCGAAAAGGATCTTTTCTCCGAAAATCTTCTTCGCGTTGTCCATGGCCGCCGGGTCATATGCACGAATCTTAGCGCCCTCCTGCAAGAATCTGTCAACGATTTTTACCGACACGGCCTCCCGGATGTCGTCCGTGTTTGGTTTGAACGCCAAGCCAAGGATGGCTATCTGCTTGTCCTTAAGACCGCCGAGCGCCTTCTTTGCCTTATCAACTGCGAAGATTGGTTGGCGTTCATTGATTCGCAAGGCGGCCTCGATCATAGGCAAGTCTACAACCAAGTCTCGTGCGAAGGCAAGGATCGCTCTCAAATCTTTGGGAAAGCAACTTCCACCCCACCCCAGTCCCGCCTTTAAGAACAGAGGAGATACCCTAGGATCCAGACCTATCCCTTCCGCGATGACTTCAACATCTCCCCCACGTATTTTCTCACACAGGTTGGCTATGGAATTCATGAAGCTGATTTTGGCTGCTAGGAAGGAGTTGTTCGCATACTTGATTAATTCCGCGTTTGCCAGATTTGTTCTGATCAATCTTGGCATCTCAGCCGGGTATAATTGGTGGTAGAAATCTTCCAGTACGTCCCCTGATTTATCGTCAAATTGACCAATCACTATTCTATCTGGCTTCAGCATGTCTTTCACGGCTGAGCCTTCACTCAGGAATTCAGGGTTTGAGCATAAGCCAAAGTCTTTTCCGCAAGACTTTCCAGAGGACTTTTCCAAAATGGGTTTGACTGTCTGTTCACATGTTCCTGGGACGACTGTTGAACGTATAACCACAAGGTGATACTGTTCGATCCCTCTAAGCACTCTTCCTATCGACTCTGACGAGGACCTTATCTGCTCCAGACCTATTGAACCATCGGGCTGACTTGGTGTTCCAACCGTGACGAATGTGATGTTGGAGTTTCCCAGAGCGTCTTCTAGGCTTTCCGTTGCTTTGAGTGTTCCGGCCTTCAAGCCCTTCGTGAGCAACTCTTCTAGGAGTGGCTCATGGATTGGCGATTTTCCAGCGTTTATGACAGCTATCTTCTCGCTGTCTACGTCTACACCTATGACTTCAAAACCTCGTTCCGGAAGGCAGGCCGCCATAGTCAAGCCTACGTAGCCGAGGCCTAGGACTGTGACTTTATGCATTCTTCTCTATAACCTGCCTCTTCTTGAAAACCAGGAGGCCGTTCGCCTCAAACCTTCATCAAGCGTTATCTCAGGTTGCCAACTCAAGATCTTCTTTGCTTTGGATATGTCTGGGCATCTTCTTCTTGGATCATCCTGTGGCATGGGTTGAAATGTTATTCTCGATTCGCTCCTGAGGAGAGCCTTGATCTTCTTGGCTAGTTCAAGTATACTGATCTCTTCTGAATTTCCTATATTGAAGACCTCGCTGCGCGCACCATCATTCGTCAGGGCATACAATATCGCTCTGATAGTATCTGTTACGTAACAGAAGGATCTTGTGTGGGAACCGTCACCGTATACCGTTATGTCACGACCTTCAGTTGCTTGCGTTATGAACCTTGAGACGGCACGTCCGTAGAGGCCCTCAGACCTGAGCCTAGGACCATACGTGTTGAATATCCGAACGATTCGGACATCGAGGCCGTATTTTCTCTCGTAAGCTTTGGATAATGCTTCGCTGAATCTTTTACTCTCGTCGTATGGTGATCGCGGCCCTATAGGATTTACATTTCCCCAATAGCTTTCAGGGGTCGGAATGATCTTTGCATCCCCATAAATCTCTGAGGTTGACGTGAAAAGGAATATAGCCTCATGCTTTCTAGCAATTTCTAGCGTCTTCAGTGTTCCCATGGAGTTTGCCCTCAGGGTCTCTACTGGATGAGCCTGATAGTCTTCTGGGGAGGCTCTGCTGGCAAGGTGGATTACAAATTTGAACCTGTCACGTGAGACTCTTAGTTCCTCGATGTCGCTGCGTATGAATCTGAATTTACGTGATTTCTTAAGGTGTTCTATGTTACTGAAAGAGCCTGAGGAAAGATTGTCGACGCAAGATAGGCTGGCGTTCATCTTGACTAGTGCGTCGGAAAGCCAGCTTCCGAGAAAGCCGGCACCTCCTGTTATCAGAATTTTCTCGCCACTGAAGGGCTTGGCCTCAGAAGCTCTACAAGCATTTTCCAGATCCTTGAGGATTATTTCGTCAAGCATTGATCGTGACCAGACTCTTTACGTGGGCAGTCCAGATTTTCCCGTGGCGTAATCGTAGGAGGTTTTCAGCGCATCCCAATACATTTCGGGATCGCCAATGTCGAGTCTGATTTCATCAGGTCTCAGCTTAGTTGCGTAGACCTTCGATCCCCACTCTATCAGAGTCTGCATGGCATCGGTCAACTGTATCTCGCCGCTCTTCCCGGGGCCAGTCTTTTCTAGGGCCTTGAATATCACAGGGTCAAATATGTAGACTGGCATTATGGCCAGGTTGGATGTGGGCCTTTCGGGTTTCTCTACCAAGCTCACGACCTTCAGCGAGTTTCCATCCGCCTTCTCAACTTCCGCAACACCGTACTGCCTGGGGTCTTCAACTTCCTGGAGTAGGAGCATGACCTCTGCATCCAATCTCTTGTACTCACTCATTAGTTGCTGTAGATGGGCGTCACCCTTCGATATTATGTAGGTGTCACCTGCATGAACTAGGAATCTCTCATTGCCAATGAGGGGTCTGCTCCTCAGTACCGCGTCGCCGAACCCCTTCGGCTCGGGCTGATTCACCCAGACTATCTTTGACCTCTCCAACCTGTTGTAGAAACTCACCAGGTCAGAAGCCGATATATCCTTGCCTTTGTCTTTCAGCATATTCAGATAGCCTTGGTCTTGAGTGAAGTGGTCTTCGATGGCCCTTTTTCCCCGGCCTATTATGAAGCAGAATTCCGCTATGCCGAAGTCATATAGATTTTCAAAGATCAGCTGTACAAGCGGTTTGAGACATACCTGACCGTTCGGTCCATTGGCGAAGACTGGAAGCATCTCCTTTGGCTGTTCTTTCGTGGTTGGCGTAAGCCTAGTCCCCAGACCCGCCACGGGAATTACGGCCTTACTGATCACTATGCAACACTCCATCTATCGAGTGTCTGTTCTCACATTTCAGAATTCATATAACCTTACAAGCGCTATGGCCGATAATACCTATTTAAATTAGTGGAGAATAAGATTCATTCCAGATGCGGCTATCGTTTCGATGGGTCACGGAACCAAATGCACTACAGCCCTTAATAGCTTCAGTCTTCACAGACTCCATATATACGCTACTGGTACTTTCCTATTTCATAACAGGCTTGAGTCTTCGATAGCGATGTCTTAGGCGCCAGGCTATGAGTTGGAAACGTGGGATTTACGGATCCTTGGATGCTGATGCTTTAGGAGCATACAAGAAATTGGGAATCGACGCCGTCTTCTTCGATAGCGCATCAAAGGAGGAAGTGAAGCAGGCCAAGGACGAGGGGTTCAAAATCTACGTAGCCGTATGGGCTTTCAGAGCCTCTATCGAAGAATTCGGTGTTGAGGATGTTTATGGTGGCAGGAGTCTCTGGGCGGGAGCTGGATGTCCAAATAATCCGGCCGTCAGGGAAAATTACATGTTACGCATCAAGAAGGCTTTAGCGAGCCTTGATGTCGACGGAATAGTCTTGGACGGTGTTCGTTTTCCTTCACCTGGGAGCGGGCGCTCATCATTTCTGACATGCTTCTGCAAGCATTGCTGCAGGAAGGCTGAGACCCTCGGTTATGAGTTGTCTAGAATAAGGAGATTCCTAGGAGGTCCCCAGGACCCCATGGCTTTCTTTAAGACCCTCGACCGCTCAAGCCCTCTAGTTGAGTGGTTGGATTTTCGCTGTGATTCTATAACAGAGCATGTGAAGCATGTCAGGGAACATGTTGGCGCCTCATATCCAGAAGCCGAGGTTGGAGCAGCCGTCTTTACACCTAGCTTAGCTACCCTAGCAGGTCAAAGATATGTTGAGCTAGGCTCGATTCTTGATTTTGTTCAGTCGATGATCTATAGTAAGGGCGAAGGATTGGCTTGCATAAATTTTGAACTGGCTAAGCTTGTTGAAGGATTCTCTATCGTTGAGCAACGAACTCCTGCCCTGCAGAATATCTACCAGAATCTCGGTTACTTATCGTTCAATCCCCCCTCAGACACAAAGTCACTTATCGAACTAGGTCTTCCTGCAGACGTCATAGGTATAGAGGCTAAGAAAGCAAAAGGTTTAGTCGGCGCAAACAAAGCTAGATTTACGCCAATAATCTTCATACTTGGAAGCGGCAAAGAAGAGTTTAGAAAAGCTGAGGAACAAGTCATAGATGCAAGTCCTGATGGCGTGGTGTACTTCTCGTACCATGAAGGCTTGGAGAAAATCCTTGATGGAAGAAACTGAACCTTTGGCCTCTGCAGTAGTTTCATGTGGGAAGATTGCGCATACGCCAGAGAATGTATTGCACGTAGCGCGCTAGATGAAATGGACATGGGAATAGAATATTAGAAGCGTCTTGTCAGTGATACATTAGATGAAGATAGGAGTCTTCGCAGACACCCACATCGGCAGGTGCGTACCCAGGGCAATAGGTGAGCTCAGAAGGCAAGCGTACAGACATGCCTTCACTCAAGCCATCGATGTCTTCATCCAAGAAGGAATAGACTACCTGATCCATGCAGGCGACATGTTTGAGAAACGCAGCATGACCCCAGAAGACAGCGTCTTTGTCAAGGATGAGCTGCAACGCTTAGTTGACTCGATTCGTAATGCACATGGCAAGGATGTGGTTATGTTTGCGGTTAGGGGGAATCATGATGGAACGCCTGAGAGCAACGCTCTAGACTACATCAAGCATCCGTTAGCCAAATACCTAAAGATCGTCGGCGACGGCACCCTTCAGGGAAGAGACGAAGCTCAGGTTCTCGACGACCTGTGCATAGTGGGAGTAGCCTATCACCCCTACATATCCAGACGATTCGAAAACGTAAGATCAATAGTCAAGAGTAGCTTTGCAGAGAAGAGTGGACTGAAACTGCTCGTAATCCACAACTTCATCGAAGGGTATCACCAGATTCCCCCAGGAGTTCCTCCACACAGCTTCCTGACTCCCGAGGTGCTAAGAGACCTAGGGGCAGATGTTGTCGTAGCGGGCCATTACCATCCACGGAAGGAACCGAGAGACGAGGACGGAACAATACTCCTCACCCCAGGCGCCACAGAGGCCGTGGACCTATCTGATGAAGGCTCCTACGGCGTCCACATTCTTGAAGGAAAGGAACCAATCCGATTCATTCCGATCATGCCACTACATGAAATCCATAACATCAAAGTAGTCTCCCAAGAAGCTGTGAAGCCCACGAGTTGGTTCATCAACAAAGCGTCAAAAGAAGCCCGCGCCTACGCATCAAGCGTTCAGGCAAGAGAAGTCGAGGGCATACTCCGACTGGTGCTAATCGGCCTGACAGACGAAGACCCATACAGTATAGAGCAGACCCTCACGCCAGAGTTTGCCAAGATAAGGAGGGCCTCACCTAGATTGTTGCATGTGGAGCTCGTCAACCGGGTGGATAACATTCAGCAAATCTCTGTCCTGCCAACTCTAGGCGGAGGCGAGGAATTGACCTTGGAGATCCTTAGGCCGCTGGGCGGGTTGGCTCCGGACGCGATGAAGATAGTTGAGGGAGTACGTATGGCGCTCGATGAGAGGGCTAGCCAAACGACAGGACTACTTACGGGCTCGGACAGGGCAACCTTCGTCTCCAAATGGGTTGACGTCCTTGAAAAGGTGACAGACCGGGATTGAGCGTCATCATCGAAGAATTGAAGCTTAAGAACTTCGAGGGCTACAAGGAGGCGGAGCTGAAGTTTTACGAAGGCCTCAACCTCATAAGAGGGAGAAACTCAACCGGCAAGAGTACACTTCTGGACGGCCTAGTCTTCGCCCTCTTTGGCGAAGCTCTTGATGTAAAACCTAGGCTTCTAGTTTCAAGATTGCCCGGTTCAAGAGTGATGTCGACATACATCAAGTTTCGAAGTCCTCTAACCCGTGATGTGGTTGAGGTTGAGAGAAAAGGAAGGCTTGACAGTAAGGGAGCCTACAGAACAGAGGAGAGGAAGCTCCAGATCAACGGCGACGAAGTGCAGACTGAGAGCGATGGGCACCTTCGGGCCAGAATCGTCGAGCTGATGGGAATAAGCCTGAGAAAATTTCTCAACCTGGTATATGTCAAGCAGGATAAGCTGATAGCGATCCTTGAACCCCCAAAAGAGCAGATGGACTCCGTGATTGGGATCACCATGCTTAGGGAGCTACGTGAACAGACAGACGAAGCGAGGAAGCACCTGGAAGTGTATGATGGCAAAGACGCTGCCACTGAGGCGCGGAGCCTCGAGGGCCGCGTCATACCCAACCTGATGTCTGATCTCGGGTTGGTCAAGAATGACATTGATTCATTACGGATGGAAGTTCAGAGGCTTGAGGACCTAGTCTGGAAAGGTGAGTCTCCAGAATTGACGGAGCTACTGGAGCAGATCCAGGAGAAAGAGGAAACAGAGAGGAAGATGGCGGAACTCGATGTGAGAGTCCGAGAACTTCTAAGAAAATCCGAGTGCTCCTCACCCGATGAACTTGAACTGAAGACCAGCAGCTGGAGGAAGCGACTGGAAGATCTGAAGTCGACGAAGAGTGTCGCGGCCGAAAAAGTAGAGGTTTTCCTGAACGCTTGGTCAACATTCAAGGGCCAAGCAGATGTGCTTGAGGACCAGATCAAAGAGCACAAATCGCTTCTCCAAAGGGAGGTCTCGAAATGTCCGACATGCGGCCAAGACCTCAACTCCGCAATTCTTCAGAAAATGCTGGAGGAAGATTCAGCTCGGCTGGAAGAATCAAGATCCAGTGAGTCACGAGCCAGGGAGACATATGAAAAGAAGAAGTCAGACCTCGACCAGCTTAACGAAGAGATTGTCAATACAGAGAACATCGTCCAGACCCTGAACTTGACCAAGGATGACCTGAAGAGGTACCTAGACTCAGCCGGTGAAATCTACAGAACACGTGAGCGGCTACATCTAAGGATCCGTGACACCCTAGGCAGGCTGGGCTTATCCCTCGAGCCGGAGGACTCTGAACTCAAGGTTAAGGTAGCCCAACAACTTCCAATACACCCTGAAGAACTAGCCAAGAAGAGAAAAGACCTTGATGAGAAACAAAAGGTGCTGCAGGAGAAAATTAGCCGCATGAGGGAACTCGAGGGAGAAATGGAGTCATCGAAAGAGTTGCTCGCCAAACTGAAGCTGAGAGTCGATAGAGCAAAACTGACACGCAGTCTCTCGCAAAGATTTGACCAGGGGGTGGAAGAAATGAGGAAAGAGTTCCTGAGGCGTATCGAGTGGAGGGCCCTGGAATACTACAAGACAATGACTGACCAACATGTCTACAGCGCAATCACCATAGACCCAGACGAATACACCGTATGGGTTCGCCCAAAAGGACTGGCGGAACCTATTCCGGCAACACGGGTTGGAGGAGGCCATCAGAGTCTCCTAGCCCTTTCAGTGCGCCTGGCCTTGCTTGACGCACTAGGCTTCCGGTCCCTCCTCATCCTCGATGAGCCGACTTACGGGGTCGACGCTGAAAATCTGCCACAGCTTGCAAGCCATATAGGCGAGGCTTCCAGACAACTCTCACAGATGATCCTAGTTACTCACCACAACATCTGCGATGAAGAAGCCTCAAATATTATTGATGTGACGATACGAGAGGACGGAGCATCCAGCGCAGAAGTCAGACTGTGATTGTGAGAGCGCGCTAGAGGACTTTCTATCTCTGAACTAGCCAGCGCGCGTTACACTACATGATGGGCGACAGAGCCTGAGAATGCCCTCTCATACTCGGGTGGGCTTTAACTGAACCAAGCTCAGAGAGTGGCGCCGGGAGTGGG
>CAYZRW010000012.1:0-60096 GCA_964480955.1 uncultured Candidatus Bathyarchaeia archaeon
TCTCAAGAGAGAAACGGGAAATACCCAGCCCTCCAATAAATTGGATACTGCCCAAAGAAACTGACCCGCCACCTCAAAGACAATTCCGCAAGACTTCAAGAAACGTGCTCGGCCCGGTGTAGACTAGCCTTCCTGCACCTCTTCAAAACCCTCCTCTTAAGCTCAGTTCCACACACCTCACATTTCCTATCAAGGTAGCTGGACATGTACCTCCTGAAACAAGCCGGGCAATAAATTGACCAGTTGAACTCATAGGTTATGCCAAAAGTCGCAAGGAAGGTGTAGCTTAGGTCCAGATGCTCAGCAACATTCTGAATAGCGTAGTCGTCGCTCACAATTATCGGACTCAACCTCTCCAACTTCAGGTCCAAACCCAAAGCAAGGATCTTGAGGTCAGCCCTAGAGAGGGCCCCCCTCTCACCAAGCTTCAGGGACGCCTTCTTCACAGCCTCATAAGACGACTGTCGAGGAGCCCTAACCGACAGAACACTGTTATCCCTGGATGTGCTGAAACGTAGAGCCGCCATACTCTTCGGAGGTAACTCAGACTCAACCTCAGGGACCGAGTACACCTCACCCCTGATCATCGAGGGGTTGACCCCCATCACAAAGGCCGAAGTATCGAGTATGTACACACCCATCTATCTCAGCACCCGACTCGACTCACAACCTGCTAGAACGAGCCAGACTCCTACTCAGGAAGGAAGAGTTCAACCTCACAAAGACGGCCCTATTCTTGGACTTCCTGACGGTCAGAGAGCCCTCAGGCGGCAACTGCTTGGTATAGCGACCGTCAACCGTGACCACAGCCCTAACCTTAGGATCCATGAGCTTAACCTCCAAGTCACCGACCGAGGAGACCACGAGTGACCGAACACGGTCTGACGGACAAATGAATACGACGACAAAGGCTTCAAGAGAGGTCTCAAGAACCGGTCCACCGGCTGAGAACGCGTGAGCCGTAGAACCGGTTGGGGTAGCAACCACTAGACCATCAGCCCTCTGTTCAACAAGCCTCCTACCGTCATGCTTCACCTCAAAATGGAGCATCTTCCATGTGGTCGCCGGAGTAATTAGAGCCTCATTCAAACCTTCAGTCAACATTCTATCTTCAACATAGACCGAGATCTTGGCGTGCTCCTCCAGCCTATGTCTTCCCGCCAAACATTCCCCCAAGGCCTTAAGCGCACCCTCAGGCTCAACCTCGGTTAAGTATCCACGTCTACCCATGTTAACAGCCAGTATAGGTGTCTCAGACCTCTGAATACTCATACTCGTCTTGAGAACCGTCCCGTCCCCACCAACAGTCACAATCAGGTCAGCGTCCATCTTGGAAAGCGGCACACCACCCCCAAGATCCTTCAATCTTGAGAATTCAACCTCAGGAAGAACCTTGACGCCCCTAGTATCCAAGTAACGATAAAGACTCAACGCCAAACCCAAAGCCTCCTCACTATCCAGACGCGGAACAATCCCAACGGTCTTGACCAAAAGCGACACCCACAGGTTTAGGAGAACAGAACGTTATAGTCGACCTCTAACTTTAAGATGTTACGTTAAGGAACAATCCCAGTAAGTCTTTTAGCTTATGCAGCCTTAAAGTGAAGTCAAGACCTCGAGGAGAGCTTAATGAGTAAACCTGTCGATGTAGGAAGCGTCAAGGTCGGCCAGTACATTCTCATAGACAACGAACCTTGCAGAGTCGTGGAGTACGAGAAGAGCAAACCGGGAAAACACGGAGCCGCAAAAGCCAGAATCGTGGCCATAGGGCTCTTCAGTGAACAGAAGAAGAACGTCATAAGCCCTGTGGACGCAAGAATAGATGTGCCAATCATAGAGAAGAGAAGCGGCCAAGTCATAGCCGTAATGGGTGAAAACGTCCAAATAATGGATCTTGAGACCTACGAGACTTTCGAGACCCCCCTACCTAGAGAGGCGGAACTCAGCTCCAAACTCAACTCTGGTGTAGAAGTCGAATACTGGAAGATGTCAGGCGGAATCAAGATAGTAAGAACGAAATGACTCTCAGAACCTTGGCATGCGAAGGATGCTTGAAGTACAGGGCATACTGTGAACCGAACAATTATGTTCACGGATTGGGCGACTCACCTCCTTAGAGAGAATAAGTCAATCTCGATATGGAGAAGGTGTACACTCTCCAGACAGAGGACAAAAGCGGCCTCAGCCTCGCAAGACCACAAAATATCTCAAGGTTTTGAACACAAGGCCGATAACCACTATAGAAGCATGAACCCCACTATACTTCAACAGGATGAGCGTCAAGATTCAGGTTGAGGAACGATGGCCTACGTTAAACAGATGAAGATAAGGCGCGGAATGAGACTCAGAGAAATCACAAAAGAAATGGGCAAGGCCGGAGTCTTGGGGGCTGGAAGATTTGCCCGAGCCGTTGAGATAACAAGGGAGATCTTCAACAGAGACTACACCTGCTTTCTTGCGCTAGCCGGCCCAATGGCGGCTGGAGGCCTCAGACAGGTCATCCGTGACCTAATCTACCATAACTACTTAGACGCTATAGTCTCAACCGGCGCGAACGTCACACATGACATAATTGAAGCCCTAGGATACAGACACAAGATTGGAACGACAGCAGCAAGAGACTCTTCCCTAAGAAGGAGAGGGATCGGCAGAATATACGACATATACATAGGCCTGGAGGCCTTTGAGGGACTTGAAAAATGGATCTATAAGACACTTGATAAACTGCCAGAAGAGATGAGAAGAAACATAGCAGGATACGAGCTGTTGTGGGAGATCGGAAATAAACTGAAGGATGGCAACTCTATCCTGAAGACGGCCTACCAAAGAAAGGTGCCAATAATCTGTCCTGGAATATATGATTCAATGCTTGGAATGAACCTTTGGACATACAGCACACTCAAGACGCTCACGATAAACAACCTCAAGGACCTAAGCAAACTGACCGAGATCTCCTTTGAGGCAGAGAAGGTTGGCGCAATAATCATCGGAGGAGGCTTACCCAAACACCACCTACTGATAGCCAACACCCTAAGAGGAGGAGTTGACGCTGCAATCCAGATTACCATGGATAGGCCCGAAGCTGGCAGCCTCAGCGGCGCCCCCCTTGAAGAGGCCATAAGCTGGCGCAAAGTAAAATGTGAAAAAAGCATAGTAACACTCATCGGTGACGCCACAATCCTGTTCCCCTTAATAGTAGCCTCTGCACTAGATGACTGAGATGAGGCTCACCGGCTAGAAAAACGATCAGCAATCGAGAGGAGTCAGGAGAACCTATTGAGCGCACTTGAGAGTCTAGGCAAGTCACTTAGTGAGACTGTCAGAAGACTTCTAAGACTGCCCATCGTTGACGAAAGGGCCGTCAAAGAGCTAGTCAAGGATCTCCAACGAATCCTCCTAGCAGCAGATGTAAACGTGAATCTTGTACTTCAAATATCGAAGAATGTTGAAGAAAGATCGCTCAAAGAGACTCTGCCACCAGGCGTGTCACGAAGGGAACATGTCATAAAAGTTCTCTACGACGAGATCACACGATTCTTGGGTGAGAAACCAGCAAAGATCTCTCTTGAACCACAAAGAACAACGACGATAATGCTTGTAGGCATTCAGGGAAGCGGAAAGACAACCGGAGCAGTGAAACTTGCAAGATTCTATCAGAAAAGGGGACTCAAAGTAGCCATAATATGTACAGACACATTTAGGCCGGGAGCTTTCGAACAACTCAAACAGCTAGCTGATAGAGTCAGTGTTTTAACATTTGGACTCAAGGAAGAGAAGAAACCTGAGAGAATAGCTCGGCAAGGTCTGGAGACCTTACGGAAACAGGGCTTCGACATAATAATAATCGACACCGCAGGACGACACAAGAACGAAAAGGACCTGATGGAGGAGATGCGTGGCCTAGCAGAGACAATCAAGCCTGACGAGGTAATCCTCGTTATAGACGGGACAATCGGTCAACAAGCAGCAACACAGGCTGCGGCCTTCAACCAATCAACTCAAATAGGCTCAATATACGTGACGAAGCTGGACGGCTCAGCGAAGGGGGGAGGGGCTCTCTCAGCTGTTGCAGCAACCGGTTCGAAGATCAAATTCATCGGAACCGGAGAAAAGATCGACGACATCGAGCAGTTCGTCCCAGCGAACTTCGTCGGAAGACTCATGGGAATGGGGGATATTCAAACCCTCGTTGAACGAGTAAAAGAAGCTGAACTCAACATCCCAAGAAAAGCCAAAGAGATAATTCAAGGCAGGTTCACACTCAAAGACATGTATGAACAGATGGAAGCCATCAGGAAAATGGGGCCCCTGAAGAAGATCTGGAGCATGGTACCTGGAGGATACAACTTACCTGAAGAGATGGCTGATGTTGCCGAGAAGAAGCTTGACTCATGGCGGGTCATAATTCAATCAATGTGCAAGGAAGAGATCGATAACCCAAAGATCATAGACTCCTCAAGAACCAGAAGGATTGCAAAGGGTTCGGGAAGAAGCGAAAAAGACGTCAGGGAACTCCTCACCCAGTATGGCGCAATGAGGAGGATGTTCAAGTCTATGAGGAGACAGAAATCCACATTGATGAGGAGGCTCCCCTTCCCGACGTAGGTCCATATTGAGAATTATTTATAAGATGAGTCTATCAAAAGGTTGGAATTCCGGTCACAAAGTCTAGGTTGAGATGCGCCAACAATGGTGAGGAAATCTAAAGGTTACCGCTCCTCCACTCGTTCTCTCTTCAAGAAGAAACCACGCCAAAAAGGTAAGATAGGGCTAAGCAAACTTCTCCAACCCTACAAGGTCGGTGACCGTGTTGTCATCAAGGTAGAGCCCAGCCTACACAAAGGTATGCCGCACAAGAGGTTTCATGGAAGAGTCGGAGTTGTGAAGCAACGTCGAGGAAGGAGCTACATTGTAACTGTCGCGTCAGGAGGCAAGGAGAAGAAAGTTATCGCGCGCCCTGAGCATCTGGAGCTTTTCAAGGGATGAGCCTATGCCCAGAAGAATAATTGATGAAAATGAAGTCGCGATAGCTGAGGCAAGAAGAATCCTTGAGCGGGCTGGCGAAGGAGAACTAGGGGAGTTTCAAAGGCGAGTCCTAGAATACACCCAGAAGTTCTCAAAACTGAAGGCTGACAAAGCCCGAAAGCTAACTGGAGAGCTAGTTTCAAATTTCAGTATTGAGAGAAAAGAGGCCGTCCAAGTTGCAAACTGTATGCCCAAGACCGTAGGGGAACTGAGATCAATATTGACGGTCAAGGGAAGAGTCCTCACCACCGAACAACTCGAAGAGATGCTGAGGGCTATAGATAAGTTCAGGGAAAAGGCTAGCCAATAGATGTGAAAAGAGTCTTCCGACCCACAAGAATGTCCACCTTTAAGGAAAAACTTTTCTTGCAGCAGTACATACCATAAGTGTCGGAAGAAGCATAGTTGGCCCCCTACCTCTACGACGACAGTAGTCACACACAACTTGAAACAGTGAACCACATCTTCAGTTCTTAGAGTTCTTCAAAGGATCCAACATACAGGAGGGTAGAGGGGTGTCTATTCCTACGAAACAAAACGGAGAGAGGAGGCCGCATCCTAGAGACCTTGATTACGAAGCTCCGACAAGAAGAATGTATGAGGAATACGCTTACGTACTTGACTATCTTCCAACGGGAAGACAACCTCACGACAGACATAGACACATGGTTGCGCCAACAGTTCAAGTGGTTGGGGAAAACTACTTCACACTGCTGGAGTTAGAACTCAAGTTCGGGGCCACCGTAACCTTGAACGAAAGATTATACGTCGGGAAAGATAAGCGTGACAAAGTTGAAAGGATCATAGGCAGAATAGGTTACGAGGAGTTGATGGCAACAGCGAAGGCGGAGCTACCAGTCATAATTGAAGAGCTGGTAAAGAAGCGTGAGAGTCATTTTGTAGAGTTCTTCAACAAAACTCAACCGATAACTCCTAGAATGCATGCTCTCGAGCTTCTGCCAGGAATAGGGAAGAAGTCGATGTGGCACATCGTCGACACGAGAGAGAAAAAACCTTTTGAAAGCTTCAGCGATATCCAGAATAGAGCCGGAATACCTGACCCTGCAAAAACAATTACGAGAAGAATCATAGAAGAATTAGCTGGCGGATCAAAATACAGGCTGTTCATAAGGGCAGCTTGATGTTCGAAAGAAGTTTTCCTCCCTCATTTTTGCCGAAGAAGAGACTAGGTCAAAACTTCCTCATAGATAAGAGATCGCTTGAGAAGATAGTATCCTACGCAGAGATTTCACCAAATGATACTGTACTTGAGGTCGGTTCCGGACTAGGCGCTCTCACGCAGCTTCTTCAGGACAAAGCGAAGAGGGTAATTGCGGTAGAGAAAGATCCAGAATTAATCAGTCTTCTTTATAGAAGATTTCACAACAACCCCAAAGTCGAGGTAGTCAACGCAGATATCCTAAGAATAGACCCCCCAAAATACGACAAGGTCGTGGCAACGCCACCATACAATATCTCCTCAAAGCTCTTGTTTCTACTTCTTAAGAGAAAATGTCGAAGCATAGTTCTAACCTTCCAAAAAGAGTTCGCTGAGAGATTGGTTGCTAAACCAGGAACAAGAAGCTATGGCAGATTAAGTGTCACGCTCAATCACAAAGCTAACACAGAGATACTGGACTATATCCCACGAGAAGCTTTCAGACCAAAGCCCAAGGTTGACTCAGCGATAGTGAAGATTACACCTAAAGAAACTGAACAAACGGTCAACGAAGAGCTATTCGCAGACCTCGTCAGAGGACTATTTACTCAGAGAAGGAGAAACCTTCGAAGTGCCCTCAAACACTATATCGAGAAGAGAATTGGAGGCCGCACAGAAGAAATGCTTGGTCTAGACCTCCCTGATAGAAGGGTCTACCAGCTTTCTGTTGAAGAGTTTGAGGAGCTTACTCAGAAGCTCACCTCACTCTTATCGGCTTAAAGATGCGAAAAGTGTAGCCAACTGCGTGAGAATAATTGGAGATGCGAGTAGTCCTTGTGGAACCCGAGCACGACGGAAACGTAGGTCTCATCGCGCGTTCAATGAAGAACTTTGGATTTAGTGAACTCTGGCTTGTGAATCCAAAGGCCAAACTTGGCCTAGAAGCGAGAGCATTGGCCAGCCATGCTCAAGATTTGCTGGCAAAAGCAAGAGTAGTTCCAAGTCTGGAAGATGCAGTAAAAGACTGCGACTACACCATTGCAACTACAGCAGTGATTGGAGGAAGTCCATCAAATATTCGCAGAAAACCACTCACCCTGAAAGAGTTTGCTCAGAGAGTTGTCAAAATGAAGACTAGAGCCGCAATACTCTTCGGCAGGGAAAGTAGTGGCCTGACGAACATGGAGATCGCAAGATGCGACCTGGTTGTGACTATTCCGACCAACAGTGATTACGGAACACTTAACATTGCCACAGCAGTTTCGGTAACACTTTACGAACTCCAAGAAGCAAGGAGGAAAGCGGCAGGTCACTTCGAGACGGCTGATAAAGAAGCTAGACAAAGACTATTGAAGCTATTCGAAGAACTTTCAGAAGAAGTCTGCCTCCCCAAACATAGGATTCCGCTTGTGACAAAAGCATTAAGCAACGTACTCTCACGCAGCCTCATTACAAATAGGGAAGCAAGTTTAATGATGGGCCCCATCAGAAGAGCCATAGACAGAATAAGACTGAACGGGAAAACCAAACGGAAACAAGCGACCTAGAGATACATTTCTGTGTGGATGTTTAAATAAGACTGAGAGACAAATGTTGGCGAGCGGCGAGCCAACATGAAAGGTAGAAACTACAGGTTACCGAAGGGTCAACCGTACACGCGAGTCGAGTACATTCACGGTCCTCCGACGCCTAAGATATCGAAATTTGTAATGGGCGAGTCTAAGGGTACGTACGATTACAAAGTAACCTTAGTCTCACAAGCCGAAGTACAGGTGCGTCACAATGCTCTAGAGGCTGCAAGGGTTTCAGCCAACAAAATCCTAACCGACAAACTTGGAGAAACGGGCTACCTCATGCATATCAGAGTCTACCCCCATGTCGTGCTTCGCGAGAACAAGATGATAGCCACGGCTGGTGCCGATAGGCTTCAAGAAGGTATGAGAAGAGCATTCGGTAAGCCCATAAGTAGAGCCGCGAGGGTGAGAATGAACCAACAAATAATAGATATTTGCGTGAATGAAAACGCCCTCAAACTTGCTCAAGAAGCACTGGCAGAATGTTCAAAGAAGCTGCCGATGCCCTGCAAGATAGTTGTTGAGAGAATTGCTGAGGCTCCCAAGAAGATTGAGGCCTAGAGAGCAGACAAAGATTCTGCCATTAAGTTGCACTGGCCCTAACATACATCACAAACGAAACGCATCCAAAGTGTTTACTTTTGGCTCCTCCCTACAAGCTCGAAACAGACCTTCTAGTTGAGGAAATAGCCAGGCGCAAAGCAAAACGTATCCTCATTCAGATTCCTGATGGACTCAAGCCTCAAGCCGTAGCCCTCTCAAAGATTATTGAGGAGAAGACTCAGGCGGACGTATTCTTGTCCTCCAGCGCATGCTATGGTGCGTGCGACATCGCGATTGACCAAGCAAAACTTCTACATTGCGACTTAATCATACACTATGGACACACACAATTTGTAGCAGTAGACGGGCCCTCAATGATCTTCCTAGAGGCAAGATCTCAACTGAATCTGACTCCCGTTCTCGAGAAAGTACGACACGAGCTTTCAGGTTTGAAGAAGGTGGGCATTGCAACCACTATTCAACATCTAGACCAACTCAACAGCGTCAGAGAACACATCAACATGCTCGGAATCGAAGTGATCGTCACGCCCAAGGGAGGCCATAGCTTGTATGATGGACAAATCATTGGATGTGACTACACTCCCCTAAAGATGATAGCTGACAAAGTCGATTCTTTCCTAATTGTAGGAAGCACGTTCCATGGTTTGGGTGCCTCAATAGCCGTTGACAAGCCCGTCATCCTGGCAGACCCGTACTCAAACAAAGTCGCTAACATGAATGAAACAAAAAGGAAGTTCATCCTACGTCGATACGCAGCTATTGATGAAGCCAAACGCGCAAAGAATTTCGCCATAATACTAGGAACAAAACCAGGTCAACATGACTCTGGCGCCATTTCGCTCAAGAAAAGACTTGAGACTCAAGGCAAAAATGTAACCATAATAGTTGCAGACGAGATCTCGCCTGGTCCTCTAGAGAACTTCAAAGAAGCACAGGTTTTTGTCAATACAGCTTGCCCAAGAATAGCGCTCGATGACGCGGAAAGATTCACAAAACCTATCCTGTTGCCAAAAGAGGCTCTAGTCGCGATTGGAGAACTAACATGGGAGAACTTGCTAGCGCAAGGTTGGCTCTAGATGATCTAACTCTGACAATAGGGAAAACATAGTCAAATGTTACGGAGAAAGGAACTCGAGATTGCTCTTGAAAGATTGGCAGTCCATCCGCAACCGAAGGTCTGGCTGGAACAATACACAATCCCCTCAAGAACTGCTGCCGAGATACTTTTCATAGCTTCAAACATCCACAGAGACATCGCCGGCAAAAGTATCATAGATCTTGGATGCGGAACCGGAAGGCTTGCGATTGGGGCAAGCATTCTAGCAGCCAAAGAAGTCACCGCAGTAGATATAGACCCCACAGCTATCCAAACTGCAAAGGAGAATGCCAGAGTACTCGAGGCACGTGACCTCATACAATGGATCAACTCAGACATAGATGCCATCACAGGGTCGTTTGACACTACAATAATGAATCCACCCTTTGGAACCAGAATGAAGCATTCTGACAGGAAGTTTCTGCTGAAAGCGCTTTCAATAGCTGATAAAGTATACTCACTACATAAACGGAGTACACGTCACTATTTGCTCAGACTCATAAAAGACAACTCTGGTTCAGTGGAGGCGCTCTACGAAATTGAACTTCAAATCCCTAGAACGTATGCTTTTCACAAGAGAAAAACATATGATGTCGAGGTCGATCTATACATCACAAGACCCAAAAGATAACAGGCACGTAGAAGTTTGAATACCTCGCGATTTACTATAGGTTTATATGAAGTCCCCGAGAAGTAACGGCAACTCACCAATATGATTCCCTTATGGAACCTAGGTATCGACCTATGTCTAAGAGAAATGTTGACCGTGAAAGGTTCGTGGTTCCAGGCTCAAGACTTGGAGTAATCGAAGAATTCACATTCGGCAAAGGGACTCACGAAAGAGATGGAATAATCTATTCACAGTACATTGGACATGCCTCAGCGGATCCAGTGAGAAAGGCTGTCCACGTTACTCCCAGAATAACGCCAACTCTACCTTCAGAAGGTCAGAATGTCTTGGGAGTGGTCACTAATGTCCAAGAGAAGATGGCTGTGATAGATATAATCAAGATCGAAACCGAAATTCTTTCAACACCTTTTACTGGGCTCCTCCACATATCCAACTCGAGCCCAAGATACGAAAGAAGTATGAATGATGTCTGCAGGACACTTGATCTGGTTAGGGCCAAAGTCACTAGCACAGCAAACGGCATCATTAGGTTGACCACTGTAGGACGAAACTTGGGCGTCTTGAGGGCCTACTGTTCAAATTGTGGTTACCAACTCACCTTAAGAAGAAGACTTCTGAAATGTCAAAGGTGCGATAACACTGAAAAGAGAAAGTTGGCTGAGGATTACGCTTCCTAGAACTGGTGGATAACCTTGAAGATTAGGACTCTTGAGAGCACTAAAAAGGAGTTAAGAATAGAAATAGAGGGAGAGGGTCACACCTTCTGTAACCTCCTTCAAAATGTCTTGCTCGAAGATCGCAGTGTCGAAATGGCTGGATATGACATGCAGCATCCGTTAACGTCAAAGGCGATAATGTTCATCAAAGTTAAGAAGGAAATGGATCCGCATAAAGCGCTTGAGCGAGCATTGAAGAAGATTACAAGCAGGACTGATGAGTTCCTATCAAAGTTCGAGCAGGCGACAGGAAAGCTGTAATGGATATAGCTGAACTGAGAAAGATCCTCACCGACAGAAGCCTCGCAAGGCTTGGAGACGCATATATTAATTTCATATATTCTCTGGCGCTGACCGAGATTGCAGGAGAACCCAAAGGAATCAAGGTCAGCGATAGCACACTCGCGGAGGCAGCAAGAGTATCTGGACTTAGGAAACTACTTCCTAAGAGAACCAGAAGAAACGATGCTGCAAACGCTGTGGAGGCCCTCCTCATCTACGCTTGGAGGAGCAAACTTGTGGCCACAGAAGAGGCTGTAGACGTTCTGAAGAGGAATGCAGGTCCTCAAGAGAACTTCGCTTATCTGATAGAGCTAACTGCCAAGAGACTACAACTTCGACTGTAGGGTTCATTGACACAATCACTAGGTTCCCCCAAAAAGGTTAGGGTTTAGAATAGAGAGATTCTAACTGTTAAGGGGATGAAAACAGTGCAAACTCTTAGAATTCACACAGACAAGAAAGGCGTCAGGGCCCTCGGAATCTCAGAGAGCTTCATAAAGGGTGAGAGCAAGAAATCTATCCTTGCAGGAGTTGTTATGCGTGCTGACCTAATCGTCGACGGCTTCTCCTTCTCAAAGACAACTGTTGGAGGCATGGATGCTACAGACTGCGTAATTGAACTTTACCAGAAGCTCAGGAGGGACGACATAAACTGCATGTTTCTGAACGGATGCGTCATTAGCTGGTTCAATATAATTGAGCTAGGGAAGGTCCACCGTGACACCGGTCTCCCTGTGATCTGCGTTACTTACGAGGAGTCGGAAGGATTGGAGAAGTATTTGATAGAGTATTTTGGGGATAGAGCAGAAGAGAGAATTGTGAAATACAGGGAAAATGGAGAACGAGAAAAGCTAGAACTCCACACCGGGAATACCGTCTTTGCACGATATTTTGGACTTGGGAGAAAAGAAGCCTTAAGGATCCTCAACAGATTCACGTTGCAGGGCGCTATTCCAGACCCATTAAGGGTAGCGCGCCTACTCGCAAGAACTATAGTCAAACAGATGCCAGAAACAATTCTCTGAATGGGACTCGTGGATTCAAGTCAAGACTGTCTGGTAGTAATCCTTAAATGCGGCTTGCTAGGTAGTGGCACGATCGGTTGCTTTAGAAGATGCAGTTTTGTCCCAACTGCGGAACGACCTTAGTGCCCACCAAGAAAGAGAACAAAATAGTTCTAACCTGCCCCAAATGCAGTTATGAAACAAAGAAGGCTACAAAGGAAGTCTCAAGAATAAGACATGAGAAAGAGAAAATAGTTGTGATTGGGCGAGAGGAACAGAAAATAAGGACTCTACCAAAGACAACCGCGGTCTGCCCAAAATGTGCCCACACAGAAGCCTTCTATTGGCTTGTACAAACACGAGGCGCCGACGAGTCGTCGACCCAATTCTTCAGATGCACTCGGTGTGGAGCAACTTGGCGCGAGACCTCGTAGAGAAAAAGACTGAAAAGAACCCGCTTCAAGAGAAATTACTGTGGGATGAGTATGTTTAGAGCTGTGGTTCAAGATGCAAAAATGTGGAAGAACCTGTTGATGGCAATATCAACTCTAATAGAGGAGGCAGATTTTAACACTACAGGCGAAGGTCTGAAGTTGAGGTCGATGGACCCGTCTCATGTGGCAATGGTGGATTTTGAGTGGCCCAAAGCGGCCTTCGAAGAATATGTATGTGACAAACCTACAAACATAAGAGTCAATATTACCGCGATGCTCAAGCTTCTTAGAAGAAGCAAAAGTGAAGAGAGCTTAGAGATATCATATGATGAGGAAAATAAGAAGATCAATCTGACCCTAAAAGGAAGAATATTAAAGAACTTCACCATGTCCACGCTTGAGCCGGTGGAGGAGGAGGTCCCAACCCCTAAGCTATCTTTCAACGCCAGAATCAAACTGATGTCCGAAACATTGAAGGAGATAGTTGAGGACAGTGAAACTGTGAGTGACAATATTAGGTTTGAGGCGAGCCAAGATAAACTTCTCGTCAAAGCAACTTCTGAATTGAGCAGTGCAAATATGGAGTTAACCAAAAGTGACGGCGCGCTACTCGATATAGAAGTCAAAGAGAATTCTGCTGCCACATTCAACCTCAATTACCTTGGCGAAATGGTCAAGGCAGGAGCCGCAACGTCGGATGTGGCTGTGATGGAATTTTCGACGAATATGCCGATCAGGCTTGAGTTTGAAATTCTGCAACAAGGGAAACTTGCATACTATCTGGCACCTAGGATAGAGGCAGAGTAAGAATACCAAATGAGCTCGGAGCGAGACAAAGCAAGATATCCATTCACAACTGAAGCCGCGGAGTTTGTCAAGGATCTTCGAATAGGTATAGATGACCTAACGTCAGAACCCTATAACGCAATCCTTAGGAGGGCTGAACAGAGGATCCGACAGGCGTTACTTGAGTTTAAGGTCTCACCTCAGGAACAAGACCCAAACATAGAAGTCCCCTCTTTTCCAACAGCCATCATGTTGATGGCCTACATAGACAATGAAATTGCCAAGAGAAGATACGCGCTTGCCGAATCTAAGAGCTTTTCTGAAAGACTAAGAGAGGAGGACCCAGAGAAAATCCTCAGCATAGCAAAAGCAACTTTCAATTGGGACATCAGACTCTTGGACGAAAGTGAAGGACAGGCAGGCGACTTTCTCCTTCACTTCAAGCAATATCTAACTAACACCAGGAATATGAGAGAACTCAAATGGAAACTTACAAATCGTTTCCTCAGAGGCGGCTACGTCCAGCTGACAAAAGATGAAGCTTCAAGATTGATTGAGGAAGAGATTCAAAGAAGGATACTTGAGAAGACAAAGCGACTTTCAGTTGAGCCACCGAAGGCACTCCAAGAATCTCTTGAAACCATAAGAGAGTTTGGTTCAACTATAATCGCATCTTACACTCCAGTTCAAACCTTAAGTGTAGCAGTTGAGGACGCGCCGCCCTGCATCAAGAAACTAATGGATACGCTGTCGTCTGGCGGAAGGCTGTCGCACATTGGAAGATTCACCCTAACTTCTTTTCTGGTAAACATAGGCGCTTCAGAAGATGATGTAATGGACTTCTTCAAGTCAGCATCCGATTTTGATGAAAAGAAGACAAGATATCAAGTTGAACATATAAGCGGCAGAATAGGCGGTAAAACCAAGTATACCCCACCTAAATGTGACACACTAAAGACACATGGACTATGTGTTGAGTCAGATGAACTCTGCAAGGGGACTAGACACCCTATAACATACTACAAAAGAAAAAGGAGAATGTCCAAGAGAAGCCCAGTTAGACTTCCCTAGCCTCCTACGCAAGCAACTCAAATATCGTTTGTATGATAGACTGCTCATTTGCCGATTGAAGCTATCATATAGAGATCCCTTCGTTGATCAAGGTTGTCAGCGCAAATTGCCATGCGCATCTGGCACACCTAAATAGACAAGCACAAGAGTTAGTAAAGGTAGACTACAAACATGAAAGGTTCAGAAAATCTAGAACAACTCACCCGATCTTTAATTAAGTCTAGGTTCTCTGAATATTACAAGAAGAACATAAGCGCGGTTGCCCCCCCAAGGTTGATGGAACAGAGAGAATTTGGCTTTCTTCTATTCACAGAAGGTGTAATGTTAAGGCATAGATCGTTCAAGCAAGTAAGCAGCTTGAGAAGATTCATCGAGACTGCGAATCCATCAGATGTTTACTACTCAGCCGCCTACTACATGAATCCAGAGGCGCCTATGGACAAGAAAGGTTGGGTCGGTTCAGACCTGATATTCGATATAGATGCTGACCATATAAACACCGAATGCAAGAAAAGACACGACAGATGGTCGTGCATCGAATGCGGGGCATCGGGCAGCGGTGAAACCCCTCAGAATTGTCCAAACTGCAGTGGACAGAAGCTCAGGGAGGATGCATGGATGTGTCATGATTGCCTGGAAAAAGCAAAAGACGAAGTCTTGAGACTAATCGATCTACTCAACACGGACTTTGGAATAAGCTTAGAGAAAATGACTGTAAACTTCTCTGGGAATAGAGGCTACCACCTACATGTAGACTCGGAAGAAGTCAAAAGTCTAGGCTCAGAAGAGAGAAAAGAGATAGTAGACCACATAACAGGTACAGGGTTGGACATAGATCTATTAGGCCTGCATAACCTAGACGGAAAACTCGAAGTTCATAGTAGCCCAAGACCAAATGAACCAAGTTGGAGACGAAGACTGTATAGAATGATAGAAAAGATGTTGCTTGAGACGGATCGAGAAGCGCTCAAAAGAATGGGCTTGCGGAGAAGAACAATTGAAACCTTGATAGGTCTAAGAAGCGAATCAGACTTGACGGAAAATAGACGCCTTTTGGGTTTAGTTGAAGGCATAGGGAAGCAGACATGGCAGTCAATTATTCAGAAGGCAGTTTCATTAGAATCTGTTAGTATAGATACTGTTGTAACGACAGATATCCATAGGCTGATAAGACTTCCAGAAACACTGAACGGCAAGACTGGCTTGAGAGCCATGAGAGTTGAGATTGGGGAGCTTCCTAAGTTCGATCCACTCAGAGAAGCTATAGCCTTCGGAAATGAAGAGACGGTGCATATCAAAGACGCCCCAAGGTTCATGATTGGCGGGGAAGAATATGGGCCATTCAAAGATGTGGACGAAAATCTGCCAACAGCTGCGGCCGTTCTTCTGCTCTGCAAAGGTAAAGCGCACCCGGTGATCAAGCAGGTTGTATAGCAAGCTTTACAGTACTTGGCGAAGGGAAAAGCTTGAGTCCAAGGATCTCCAACTGCTGGAACCAAATTTCTACGGAGAGATCAGTCAATATGTTAAGAAGATGCGTGAAGAACTCCGGATGCTGGATGAGAAAGCGTTGAAGTATAAACTTCTGAGCGTTGAACTTGAAAGGGCTCAGAGGCTGGTCACTTCGGTTATAGATACAAGATACGGGAAACTGATTGGAGCAATCCTTGAAAGCAAGAATGTACTTCCAAACCATCTTGCCAGTGAGGAAGTAGAAATGTACAAGCGGATGCTGGAAGCCTCTGAGCAGCATGAAAACTTGAAAAAGAGAATACTTGAAGGAAGAAACGCTGAATCAACTGTAAATACAGGTTTGGGATTCGAAAAAATACTGGTCAGATTCATGGCCAAGATTCCTGTTGTTGTCGGAGTCGACATGAGATCCTACGGCCCCTTTGAGCCTGAAGATGTAGCGACGTTACCTAGAGAAAACGCTGAGGCGCTGGTTCGCCAAAAAGTCGCCATAAAGATAACAACAGAAGACTAAGAGCTGCAGGTAGCCGGAGGCAACAATAGATATTTCACATAATCTGGAAAATGAATAAATAGTGCATCCAGACGTTCTACTATGCCTCCGCCTGGTGCGCAAAACATGAAAATGGCAAAGGAAGTTAACACTTTTTGTCCCAAGTGTAAGCATCACACTCCACACGCTGTGACCGTCTACAAGAAAGGTCGAGAGAGAGCCCTGGCTGCTGGAGTTAGAAGGCATGAGCGCGAAAAACACGGTTACGGAGGCCAAAAATGGCCCGAGTTGAAACGGACAGCGAAGACCACGAAGAGACAGCTTCTAAGGCTAAGATGTAAGAGTTGCGGGTACACGATCCAGAGATACGGCATCAGACTGAGGAAACTAGAATTAGGGGCCTGAAAATGGTCAAGAGAGGAATAATACCTAAACCCGAAAGTTGCTTCCTCAAAGTGAGATGTCCAAAATGCTCTAATGAGCAACCTATCTTCGAAAGATGCTCAACCATAGTCAGATGCAACATATGCGACGAGATTCTGGCTGAGCCTTCTGGTGGAAAGGCCTCGATAAAAGGCGAAATTGTTCAGATACTCACCTAGGAGGAATTGAAGATCTCGGGCCAAGATTATCCGGAAGTGGGAGAAGTAGTAGTGGCCACCGTAACAAGGATCACAAATTACGGTGTATATGTTAAACTGGACGAGTACAATGAGAGGGAAGCCTTAGTACATATCTCAGAGATATCAACGACTTGGGTCAAGAACATAAGAGACCACGCGCGAGAGGGACAGAAACTCGTCCTCAAAGTGCTCAGAGTAAACCCCCAAAGGGGGCAAATAGACCTCTCACTTAGAAGAGTAACTGGTAGAGAAAAGACAGAAAAATTGCTTGAATGGAAGAAGAACAGAAAGGCAGAATCAATACTCAAAGCTGCAGCTGAAAGACTGAAAGCAGACCCGAACAAAGTTGAGGAGATTAAGAACAAGATCTTATCAAAGTATCCCAGTATCTTCGATGCCCTCGAAGAATCTGCAGAAATCGGCGAGAAGACGTTTGCGAAAGTCAACATGGAACCAGAATGGGCCTCAGCGCTGGCCGAAACAGCCAAACAAAAGATCAAGATCGAGACGGCAGATGTGGAAGCAACGATAGAAGTTCTCAGCACAAAACCTGATGGTATTGAGAATGTTAAGGCAGCCCTTCTCAGTGCAAAGAAGGTTAGAGCGCCAAAGGACGCAAGAATAGAAGTCTATACAATAGGAGCCCCAAAATATAGAGTTGAAGTCGTGGCAAGAGACTATTCTGACGCTGAGAGAATACTTCAAGAAGCAGTAAACGGAGCCATAGATACTATAAGAAGCCTAGGCGGAATGGGACGCAAGCTGAATTGAGATGGCAAATGCGTAGATGCGTGAAATGTCGGGAGTATACACTAAAAGACATCTGTCTTAGGTGCAAGATTGAAACCGAAAGTCCGATCCCGGCTAAGTTTTCGCCGTCGGACAAGTACGCGCGATATAGAGTACCAAGGTTGAACCGTATTGAAGACCTTCATGATAGAAGGGAAGACAAAACCCAGTGAACCCATAATCATAGAGGGTCTTCCTGGTCTAGGCTCAGTAGGTAGGATAGTGACCCATGAAGTCGTGAAAAGCCTCAAGGCTAAGAAAATAGCGGCACTCTATTCTCCATTATTCCCATACTATGCACTGATTGACAGGGGTGGACTGGCGAGGCTCCCACGAAATGAGTTTTATCATTGGCGTAGTGGAAATGGTAAGAAGGATATAGTAGTGGTTACAGGAGACTGCCAACCTCAAACTTCCGCAGGTCAATACGAGGTTGCAGGCACGATAATGGATTATGCCGAGAAATACTCAGCCAAACTCATAATCACTGTTGGAGGCTACAGTTCAGCAAGAGGGGATGAGGCAAAGGTTGTCGGTGCAGCAACAAAAACTGACTTGGTAAAGAGGCTTATCGAATTGGGCGTAGTAGTTAACAGAGCAGGTATACCTGTGGTAGGGGTATCTGGCTTGATACTTGGATTGGCTCAGCCAAGGCAGCTGGATGCCATATGCCTCTTGGGAGAGACCCTTGGATATGTACCCGACCCCAAAGCCGCCAAGAGCGTTCTAAAGGTCTTAGTGAAGCTGCTAGGAATCGAAATAGACCTTGTAGGCATTGAGAGCGGCATCGTAAAGATGACTGAGGTCGAGTCGAAGATACGTCAAGCCGAGGAGAACATGGACCTTGCCTTAAAAGACAGAGTTCTAGAAAAGACTATCAGCTACATATCCTGAACATGGCTTCTTTTTCAGTCTGGCTACTGAATCTTCTCGCTAACAGTCACCACTACTATCTTGCTAGTCATAGCGTCATACTCGGCTGTACCCGTCCATGAGGCTCGCACATAGTAGACTCCCGGAGCCTCGGGAAGCCACTTAGGTGTAAAGACGCCTTTCACAGGTTCCCCAATGATTTCTGGAACCCAAGTCTTATTGTCCTTACTGACCTCAAAGGTTACCTGACCCTCGGATAGAGGCGGGTATATCCTAACATCGACGCTCACATTCTTGCCAAAAGCAACCACAGTCGGTTCCACTGTCAACTTTACTGTGGGCTTGCCTTTCAGAACATTCAGCTCTTGAGATGGACTCGTCGCTGAGGCATATTTGTCCGGAAGACCATCCCACAGAGCTTTGACCAAGTATTTTCCAACACCTGGAGCCCAGACATACCTGTAAGTCCCATTCTCAGCCGTTGTGACATCTTTTACGGAGAGCCAAGAGCGGCCCTCATCTTCTGAGTATTGAAGATGAACGGTGTGGTTGCCTAGAGGCCTCGATTCCTCATCGTCGAGACTTCCTGAAATCTCTAACTGTTCAGGGTAGGTCATGTTTATGCTGCCCAAGCGAAGTGTCAGATTGCTTCGCGTCAAGTATTTGACCTCATAAATGAGCACAAACTTGTTAGATGAAGTAAAGGCAGGCCTGAAAAACTCGTCTCCTGATACCTTGGAGTAGGCGCCTGAAATCAGGAGTCCAAGTAGTGTTGAGTTTGAAACCCCAGTGTTGTCAACTATTGTTCTGTTTGAGACCATCTTGTCGGAAACTGTTAGGACACGGTCATATGCAGTATAGGCCTTTTCGCCTTCACCAACCCTTCGAGTGTAGTAGTGCACGATTTCGCCGTCGAGGGTTGAGCCGTTACTTATTCTGGCCATCCAGTACCATTTGCTGTCTTCGCCAAATCCGTAGAAATTAACGGTATTATCCTTCATATACCAAGTAACAAGTAGTGCCACATGACTAACATCGTATCTTTTTAGTATGGGCAGCGCATTACTCTCATCGGATAGAAAAGTCCTGCCGATCATTGCTATCTGAGTTGTGTTCATTGTCCCGTTATCTGCGAGGGAGCGCTTTCCACCCACTGTGGTTATCCAGTAGCCATAGTCCCACCATGCGAAGACGACGGCATCTTCAGGAAGATTATCTTTCATCCATGCTAGGGCTTCAAGCCAGTCCTGAGGAGCCTGTCTGACTGTGGGAAGGCTTGAAGTCACTATCGTCGCCGGCGCATAACCTGCCCTAACGGCTCCGCTGAATGTTGGCGTAATTATTAGAAGTAAGACGAGGAGTATGGCAACTCCAAATTCTCTGCCAATCTTCGTTGTGAAGCGGATCTTCTTTCTTGGGAAGATAATGGTCTCCCTGATAACATCTAGAGCGGGTGTAGCCAACTCGGTAACAGTAATTGCTGCCAGGAGCGCAAGTGCGGGTGCCAGTATTAGAGAGAGCCTCACAAGTGATGCGGCAAAATAGATTGATGAGAGACCAAAGAGTATTATGAATATGTCACTGTTTCTACGACGTTGACCAACAAAGTAGAACCCGAATATTCCAAGCAGAGTCAACATGCCGAACTCATGATAGAAGGAAGCCCATGTTGCGAGGCGATGTTCTGCAACAGACTCCACTATGGGCATCTCAACCCTCGATGTGGGATGAAGTACAGTCCAGAACTTTCCTCCAAGTTCGGTTATCAAACCGCTTTGCCAAAGAACATACCATGCTACGATGAGAATCAGAGCCGAAGAGAGAACAGTCACAAGTTTCGCCGGTCTATTCTTGGTTCTGCGAGAAGCCTCGTAGCCGCAGAGTATTACGAATATCCCAGGGATGGCCAATGTTGTCCATTCTTTGATTGCAGCAAAGCCCAGTTGAGGAAGCTGCACCATACCTAGAAATGTCACGCCGAAAGTGATTCCGTAGGCGTACAAGAGGCGACTTGAGTATCTGCCGAGGACAACGAGTACGAATGAGAAAAGTGCTATGAGCGACATTGGGTACCGATAGGCCCCCCATCCCGAGGCAAGATAAGCCAATGAGGCTCCCGACAAGAGTGAGCAGATTATGCTTGACCTAAGCGAGCGCTCAGGAGAGATTGCTCTCAAGTAGAAGTGGAATGACAGGAGCATCGCAAATATTCCTATAGTCTCATCGTCAAAGAACCCGGCGGCTGTGCGGAAGACGTGTGACGAACTGAAAGCGAGGAAAAGTGCTGAGAAGATTCCGACACCGCGACCCCACAAGTCCTTAGAGAAGATGTACAAGACAACACATGTAGCGGTGCCTAGGATTATTGGAAAGATTACGCACAGCTGCAACAAAGACATTTGGATACCAATAGACTGTAGGAATCTGTACAGGATCGCCGCTGTAAAGGCCAGGCCGGGATAACTCTGTGTGGTCATGTCTCGCCCCCAAGGATACCAGCTCAAATCATCGTGCCAACTGAAGAATGAAGCGAAACCGTTGCTGACAACATGTTCTGTAAGTCGATACTGTAAGTAGGGGTCAAATTCGGAGAGGTACATGCCCCATCTCAACGGTAAGGAACGGAGTAGGGCTGCTGCGGCTGCTACAGCCGCGATGCACAAGAGGTTGAGGTAGGAAGCTCTTGGGATGGTTGCGAGTGATAGCCTAACGTTCCTTGCTTTTCGGGCAACCCCCTCCTTGAAGAAGTTGACTGCAGAACCGAAGGCATCGTGGCCAAGCATGGTCAAAGTGATTCCTCATGGACGCTAAGACGAGATTGAATGGGTCTTATTTGTGTTATGGTTGAGTTAAGAGTTCCCTTTGAAACTAAAATATAAGTGCTACTTCGTCTTTATGGTGTGAGTTGCTGGCTTTGAGAATACCCTGCGTTGGTAAGATACCTCACACCTACTCTCCAGAAAGATTAGAGAAAGAAATCATAGATTGGTGGAGCAAGAATCAAATCTATGAAAAAGTCAAGCAGAAACTTCAAGGTAATACCCAATTCTATTTCTTAGACGGTCCACCTTACGTCACAAATCCACCGCACGTAGGCACAGCTTGGAATAAGATATTGAAGGACACGGTGATCAGGCATAGAAGAATGGTGGGTTATGACGTTAGAGATCAGCCTGGTTACGACTGCCACGGACTGCCAATAGAGGTTAAGGTTGAAGAAGACCTCAAGATAAAAAGCAAGAGGGAGATTGAGGATCGCATAACTATAGAGAGGTTCATAGAGTTCTGTAAGAGATATGCCGAGGAGAACGCCAAGGCTCAAACACGGATCTTCAAGGACCTTGGAATATGGATGGACTGGGATAAGCCTTACTTAACGTATGATGATGAGTATATCGAGTCCGTATGGTGGGTGATAAAGAGAGCTGAGGAGAAGAGACTGCTCAATAAAGGTTTGAAAGTGGTTCATTGGTGTCCACGTTGTGAGACAGCCCTAGCAGGATACGAGGTAACAGACGAGTACAGAACAGTAAGAGATCAATCTATCTACGTCAAGTTTCCGATAGAAGGAAGAGACAATGAATACATACTGATCTGGACGACGACGCCATGGACGCTTCCGGCAAACCTTGCGATCATGGTGAATCCTGATGCTGACTATTCAAGAGTCAGGGTTGGAGACGAAGTCTATATTTTGGCTGAAGCAAGACGGAGCGCTGTGTTGACTGAGGTGCCTTCTCAAGAGGTCATAGAAGTCTTCAAAGGCGAGAGACTGAGGGGTCTGAAATATCGCCCCCCGCTCCTGGAAGAGGTGACGGTCCAGTCTCAACCAGACCTCAAAGACGCTCACATGGTCGTTCTGAGCAGAGAATATGTATCAATGGAAGAAGGTACCGGATGTGTCCATTGCGCACCTGGCCATGGTGAGGAGGACTTTGAGGTGAGCCAGGAAAATCGGCTGCCAGTCGTAAGTCCGGTTGACCAGACTGGAAGGTTAACCGAGGAGGCAGGAAAGTATGCTGGAAAATATGTTTTTGACGCGAATTCAGAGATCGTCGAGGATCTCAAGAAGAAGTCTTTACTCTTCAGGGCGTCATATGTTCAACACCCCTACCCACACTGCTGGAGATGCAAGACCCCACTGATACTCAGGGCTACTGAACAGTGGTTCATCAAGATCACGGAATCAAAGAAGAGACTGTTTGAAGAGAACGAGAAGATTAAGTGGACTCCTGAATGGGCTGGAAGTAAGAGATTTAGAGATTGGCTGCTCGGCGTGAGGGACTGGGTCATATCGCGACAGCGATATTGGGGAACCCCACTTCCTATCTGGATCTGCCGGAGCTGTGGCAGAAGAACTGTTGTAGGCTCGGAAAAAGAGCTTAGAGAAAGGGCTGTGAACCTTGAGGGTGAGATTGAACTACACAGACAAGATGTCGATCCCATAAAACTCGAATGTGAATGTGGGGGCTTGATGGACAGGATCCCAGACATAGTAGACGTCTGGATGGATTCAGGTGTGGCTTCATGGGCTTCACTGCAGTATCCTAGCGTAGAGACGGAGTTCAAGAGGTGGTGGCCGGCAGACCTCATAATAGAGGCTCACGACCAGACACGGGGATGGTTCTACTCACAGCTCGGTGCAGGTGTGATTGCGTTTGACAGGGTCCCTTACAAGGCTGTTCTGATGCATAGCCACACACTTGACGCAGAAGGACAGAAGATGAGTAAGTCGCAGGGCAACTTCATCTCACCACAGGACATCGCCGAGAAATATGGTAGGGATGTCCTCCGGTTCTATGAGCTTCAACGGACTGTATGGGAAGATTTTAGATTCTCAACCGTGACGGTCGGGGAGACCTTGAGAGACATCAAGGTAATATGGA
This sequence comes from uncultured Candidatus Bathyarchaeia archaeon, assembly GCA_964480955.1. Classification (GTDB taxonomy): domain Archaea; phylum Thermoproteota; class Bathyarchaeia; order 40CM-2-53-6; family RBG-13-38-9; genus CAYZRW01. The sequence continues at coordinate 23,480 of CAYZRW010000012.1, forward strand.
ACGTCTATGCCTTCGCAAGCATCTACATGAACCTAGACCGATTCAAGCCTGAAGAGTGGCCTGTAGGGACAGGCAGTCTCAGACCTGAGGACAGGTGGCTGATCTCAAAGACAGAGAGCCTGAAACTTCTTGTGCAGAAGGAGATGGAGAGCCTCAATATACACAGGGCCGCAAGAGTCCTGAGCCAGTATGCTGTCGAGGACCTCAGTCGATGGTACATCAAACTGGCAAGGAGGCGGTTCTGGCAGGAGAAGGAGAGTCCAGACAAGCTGGCCTCATACTCAACCCTTTACTATGCCCTCAAGACATGGCTTTTGTTGAGTGCGCCGTTCATACCTTTCCTCACGGAGAGACTGTACCAAACGATGATTAGACCCGCTGAGGCAGCCTCGCCGGAGAGCATACACATGTGCCGGTATCCTGAGCCTAGGATAGGTTGGATCGAACCTTCCTTGGAGGAGAAAATGGAGTTGACCAAAGAAGTTGTGAGCGCTGCTTTGAGTGCGAGGCAAGTTGCCAAGATAAAGTTGAGGCAACCAGTCTCAAGAATAATAATTGTTACTGAAGAGCCCATAGTGCAGAGGTCAGTTCATGAGTTTGAACAGGTCATCTGCTCCCAAGCTAATACTGGAAAGATAGAGTTTGTGAATGTTGAGGAGGAGGAGAAGCTCAGGAGGCTTAGGGCAGCTCCAAACTACAAAGCCTTGGGCCCCGCGTTCAGAGAAGATGCAAACCTCGTTGCTGAGGCAATAAAGAAGCTTGATGGGAGGATGTTGTTTGAGGAACTTAGAGAGCGGGGTTCCTGCAACCTAGAGGTTGAAGGTAAGACTGTCACGCTCAATGTTGAGATGGTTAATTTCAGTGAGGAGATGGCTGAGGACTTCATACCAGGGGTCTTCAGTAAAGGAAGAGTCTACGTTGACATAACGATGCCCAAGAAGCTTCTTGCAGAAGGCTTGGTAAGGGATGTTGTCAGGCGCATACAGGAGATGAGGAGGCAACTGGACCTACCGGTAGACGCTTATATCTCGGTATATGTCGCTCCGCCGGAAAAGGCAGCGCTCGAGTCGCTGAGGGACAAGAGAGAATACATATGCGAGGAAGTCAGAGCAAGAAAGTTGACTTTTCTAAGCAGACGGCGGACAAAACCTTCGGTTGAACTCTTGAAGGAATGGTTGGTCGATGGAAGAAGCTACTTTATTGGACTGCAAAGGGTTGAGAAGAAGACTCCTAGCAAGAAGAGAAGCCCACGCCGCTCAAAGCCTAAGCAGCGCCGCTCAAGATCTAAGAGGTAAGAAATGGAAGAGTATGCTTGAATAAGACCTTTTTCGTGAATAGTCTTCGATGTCGTAATTTCAAGTTTTGGTTGACGCCAGTTATAGAGGCCTCAAGGAATGTCCCAAACTCAAAGGCCCAATTTTGGCAGAAGAAGTATCCTAAAGTATCTCTCCACGATAATAGTAGGTATTGCCACACTGGGATTGGGGTTCAGCTTCTTAGGGCAGCATCACTCCAAAAGCGAGCTGCTGCCCGCCAATCGTACTTCACGTCTCCCACCAAACCAACGCGAAGTCTCAGAGCTAGTGGGTTACAGTATCGGGGTTATCCCACAATTTAATGAAAGGGACTGGAGGCTAAGAATCGGTGGGGAGGTTGAGAAACCGCTCAGTATGACTTGGAATGAGTTCCTAGACTTGCCGAAATTGATCCAGAAATCCGATCTTCACTGTGTTACAGGTTGGAGCAAGTTAGACAATGTTTGGGGCGGAACACTCTTCAGAAATGTCATTGCGTTGTGCGGTCCTAGATCGGACGCGCGCTTTGCTACGTTTGAATGTGAAGATGGTTACTCGACCTCTCTTCCTCTGAAAGTATTGGTGGACGACGATGTTATGTTGGTTTACGAGCTTGACGGTGAGGAGCTTGAACCTGAGCATGGGAGGCCCCTAAGACTGGTTGTACCCAAGAGGTACGGATACAAGAGTGCCAAGTGGATTCGTGCGGTCAAATTCACTGTTGAGCAGGAGCTGGGCTACTGGGAGAAGTTGGGCTACAGCAATACGGCCGATCCTTGGACTGAGGATAGATACTCACAGTACCGGCCCTAAGTGATGATGGACCTTTAGGTCTCCCTTCACTTGAGGGTGTGTCGTCCTGCTGAGTCATCACATGAATGCTGTCAAGCCAGTTCTTTGGGTGACGCTCCCTGATCTGGGTGAGGTTTGATGCCCGAATGTAGCTACATGTCTAGAATCCTCAGTCTTTTGCTGTTGGTCTTCTTTGGGAGTCAGCTTCTTGTCAGTCAGGTTACCTTTGCTGACACCTATAGTGGAGTTATGAGAGTGGAGGTTTCTGCAGATACTTATATCTCGTCTACTTCACGTGACTCCAACTTTGGGACCCAAGAGTACTTGGTGATAAACAGAAGTCAGCTGTTCTCTTGAAATTTAGTCCGCCTCAAACATCGATGTACGCTAGGGTCCTCTCCTTCAGACTTAGAATATTCCTCATTGATTTCTCGGAGGATGATTCTCGCTTATCCAAACCAAGCAGAGATAATGAAGCGAGACTGGTGTTCGATTATTTCTTCGACGCCAAGAGGCCTTGGAAAGAAGATGAGATAACGTATAATGTTTGGGATAGTACGGTGAGGTCTAAACTGGAGATTAGGTCATACAGTGGAAGGTTTGCCAGACTTGAGCCTTTGATGATAAGGCCTAGGGGACGAGGTTAGTACACGATAGATTTTGGGCTTTACCTAAAGTATCTTGAAATCGAGACATTCAGGGATAAGACCCTTATCCTCGACCTGGATCCAGCCTACCCCTCTGTCAATTTGAGATTAACCTCAAAGGATGACGTCAATCCCGCCTTGAGGCCTACACTGATTATTGAGTATGAGGTGTTGAGGAGACAGACCAGACTTTGATGTGAAGGCCCCAAATCAGCTGTCAATATCGGGCAAGGTCTTCTCTTGACTGGTTCTCTAAGCCTGACCAGTTCTGGCGGGCCTGCGGCTGGCAGGGAGATCCTACCCAACATGGTCTCGCCCACAGGAGAGAAGGTAACTCTTGAGGCTCGGTCTGGACGTGACGGCCTGTACCAGCTGATGTTCAGGCCAGACCTCTTAGGTGAGTAATACTGTTTTGCAGTATGGACCGGTGACGATGAGTATGAGGCTTCATTCAGCGATCAGTTTCAGTTCAGGACGACTCAGAACGCGAGGTGAGGAGAATCTTGCCGCTCCAATCACTGGCTATCTCAGCCATATTACTGGCTCTTGGCTTGATAGTTACGTCAAAGCTCAGACGGGTCAAGGCTGTAGACTCTATCCGAGCTTCTTTTTGTTGATTATCTCCCTGCACTTGTCTGCGTATTCGCAGTAGTCTAGGCAGAAATCTCCTTTTTCTCTAAAGATAATCACTCCGCACGCCTCACATTTGGTTTCTTGTTCATCACTCCAGATTTCTAGGATTCTGCCACATTTATGGCAGGCGATCGATTCGGGGGTTGGCCTCACAAATTTAGAGATTCCTGGGCACGTGTCTGGGAGACTGAGTTTACTCAAGGCCCTTGCCAGAAGTTACGATATTGAACCTGCCCTTAGGTCTTTCTGCAACGCTTCTGGAAATGGTGGGTTTTTCTTCCTCTGTATCTTGATGTTGGGTACCTTCTTGCGCCTTCTCTCAGCTTGAAGAGTACTGCGTCTGCTATGTCTATGTGCACAATATTTGCGAATGCTAGGCAGTAGATCAGTACGTCGGCAAACTCTTCCGAGAGGCGACTAATCTTCTCAGGGTCCATGCTGAGGGTCTTGGATTCATTGGTTGTGAGCCACTGGAAGAGTTCCAGGAGTTCAGACGACTCGATACAGATAGATTCGGCGAGGTTCTTTGGGTTATGGAATCTCTTCCACTTGCGTTCACGGACGAATCTTGAGACGGCCTCTTTCAGCTCATCGACGGTGGTCTCTTTGTCGGTTGGAGATTCCAAAGGGGCCTTCCCCGGTGAGGCTTCACGATTGAGTGTGCGGGTCTCCTCTCAACCCATCGTCCAGATCGGGATGAGTTTTGTGAAGGCTTGGTTGAAAATGGTCTCGGCCATCTTCAAGTAGCCGGCCGTATTCATGTGGAGGCCATCGCTTGAGTACTTCTTGTCCAGTATCCTCGTCTTGGGGTCTGCCGTCGCAGAGAAGAGGTCGACGCAGAGTATCTTGTTTTCGAAGCAGTAGTCTCTTATTGACTCGTTCAGTTCGAGTCTTGGCTTGATATATGTTTCCGGTCCGATTATAGACGGGACGGTGCAGGCGATTACCTCAATCCCTTTTGAGGAGGTTCTCTCATACATTTGGGCTAGGTTCTCCATGATGTCTTTGGGCTCTACAGCCCATCCGAGGTCGTTGGCGCCCCCTAATATTATGGTGTAGTTTGGTTTCACAGATATTACGTCACCGTCAAGTCTCCGTAGCATGTCGGCCGTAAGTTCACCGGTCACCCCTTTATTGTAGAAGGTTACATTGATGATTCTCAGTTTCCCAGTCTTTTCTAGGGCTTCGTCCACCACCTTCTTTAGGGGCTCTGTGTAGGGTGTCGATTTGGGTAGGGGTGAGCTTGGTCTCGCAGGTTGGTAGCCAACCGTCAGGCTGTCGCCGAAGGCGACCACGAGTATCTTCTTCACCTTTATCATCCGGCTCATTTGGGAACCACCTATTCTTTCGGTTGAGCGGATTCTGGGCCTGGTGAGTCTGGTCTTCTCTGAGAGTAGACCGGACCAAGGTTTACTTCTATTTATATGTATTCCTGAGGTCTGGAGTCCTGGAGTGGTTGAGCGAGAGCACGCCCTTTTCTGTGCGAGTATCTTGAGGTGATACTGCTTGAGGCGGTCCGGCGTTTCTTGCCTGTTAATGTTTAATGTTGTGCCATGGAGTATCCAATAAATTGGAGGCTTGAGTGTTTCCCGTTTCTGTCTTGAGAGGGGGACCCACCCCCCACCCTTTCGGGCCCTCGTCTTCGGGGAGGTTGAGGTTAAGGCGGTTAGGGGAGTGTCATCTGGGAGCTCTAGAGGTTTGAGGTTAATTTTCGTCTAGAGAGGCGGAGGGTTCTACTGAAGGTTGAGTTTTATATTGGGATGAGCGGCTAAGCTTATTATGAAATCTTGCTTTGAGTCTTCTTAGACTCAAATGGTATTTCATGGTACTGAATATGGATGAGTGTGAGGGCAGATTTCTAGATTGGCTCCTCTAAGTTTGGCCTCGACATACCTGCAAACGTTTACTCCTGACGTGACTCTATTGGCATTGGTGGGTGTTGTAGTAACCGTCGTTACGGTCGGGGTCATAATCCTGCTTGCTGTAAGGCGGAGGCCACAGTCAAGATTCGGCTCTCAACCGGTTCACCAACCTCCAGTGTTGCTGCAGCATCCGCAACCCACCGCCGAGATGTCGCCTACGGTCACGGTCTTGGAGATGCTGAAGAGAGATCTGGAAGAGGCGGCTGCAGCACACTCCTCTGGGGCCCTCACCGGAACGGAGCTTAACAGCAAAGTCTCAGAGATTAGGAAGACCCTCGAGGACCTGAGGCAGTTTAGGGAGGTCGCGCCGAAAAGCAAGAGTTGCAGCGGCTGCGGCGCGGAGATAACTGGGGAAGCCAAGTTCTGCGACAGATGCGGAGCCAAGCAACAGTAAAAGGATAAAGCACCGCTTAGTAATTGAGGATGAGGCAGCTGTGAAACAGGTGAATCGAGCAACCGTAGGCCACCGTCCCCCCGCAACAGGAGAGATTATCAGCATATTTTATAGGGGCAGACGCTCGCTCGAAGAGAAAGGTTGAATCTATCTTGTCAGTCGACCTCTCAAGCGAAGTCTGCGGAGTCCGTTTCAGGAACCCCTTCATACTCTCATCAGCCACACCCACAAAGACCGCTCTGAACATAATCAAGGGATTAGAGGCGGGATGGGCGGGCGCGGTGATGAAGACACTTGTGCCTTTAGACTATGCCAGAGTCTACCCAAGGCCTAGGTTCAGAGTCTACTGGCTCAAAGACCAGGGAGACTACCCCAGAACGATTCCCCGTTCACTCTCGATAACAGATATTGAGGAAGGCTCACACCTGAATCCTGAAGACTACGTCAAAGAACTTGACGAGGCAAAGAAGGCTGCTGGCGATGACGGCGTGATCATTGGGAGCATAACGGCGGCCGACATGGAGACTTGGGAGAAGTATATCGAGTTGATGAACGGCTCAAGAGCAGACATGGTTGAGTTGAACTTCTCCTGTCCATATGCTGGAGAGCCCGGAACAAAGCAGAGAGGGGAGAGGCTAGGCTGGACACTAATGTATATGGCTGAAGACGTCATAAGGCTAGCAAAGAAGAAGTGTGCGTCACCCTTCAGCGTCAAGGTCTCCTCCCAAACGGGTGAGGTTGATGAGTGGGCGGCGAGGTTTGAGTCTGCAGGAGCCTCCTGCTTAACCCTCTCACATAGAATCTCAAGCCTAGACGTCGACATAGAGACTGGGAGGCCTGTTCCTTTCGGCTGCATCGTAGGCTTCGGAGGCCCATACCTTGTAGGCTTCTCCCTCAAATGGATCGCCAAAGCGGCGCCGAAACTTAAGGTGCCGATAATAGCTTGTATGGGGATGCTTGACTGGACCGACGCGGTCAAGTATGTTATGGTAGGGGCCTCCGCGGTCCAGAGTTGCTCAGCAGTGATGGTTCAAGGCTACGACGTCGTCAAGCCTTGGCTGGCGATGATGCGCAAGTTCATGGAGGAGCACGGCTACTCCTCAATAAGAGACATGAGAGGCACAGCTCTCCCACACATAGTTCCCCCGAGCATGGTTGAGAGAGGGAATGGAGGTGTCTACGCCGTCGTCGACCAGGAAAGATGCACCGGATGCGGAATATGCAAACGCTGCTGCTTCTACTTCGCCATAGAGATAAAACAGAAAAAGGCTGTAGTCGACCTGAAGAAGTGTGACGGATGCGGCCTCTGCCACGAAGTCTGTCCGGAAGACGCGATCGAAGCCAAGAAGATCTCAGAAAGAGACATCTACCCGAGGCCTGACTCGAAACCCTACCATAGACACTACGTACCGAGCAAAGCCTAAACCAAAGGCCACAGTTGTATCTTGACGCTCCCAATGAAGCGTATAGGATTCTGCAGTAGTCAGGTCAGACTATCCGTATACGCTTTTTCTTAAGAAAAAAAGATCTTGGTCTTAACGTCTTCTGAATCTTCGCGGGAGTTGATTCTATTCCCCACATTGATCCCGTTGCCTGAGCATGGAGGCTCAGGACAGCCTTCCATCAGCATGGTTGGAGCGGTTGAAGAGCGTAAAGGAACTTTTTACTTCTTCTCTATGATCGTCTTGAGGAAGTCACCGTACTTCTCGGCGTCCATCAAGGCTGCAAGTTCCTGGTCGAGATTTGAGGGTGCAAGAATCGCTATCCACCCTTCACCGTATGGTTTCTCATTAACGAGTTCCGGATTATCAGTCAACCTGCTGTTGACCTCGACAACTTCGCCTGAGACTGGGCAGAAGAAGTCTGAGACAGCCTTGACGGACTCAAGAGTCCCGTTCGCCTTCAGCTGCTCAACCTTAGACCCGGCCTGAGGAAGCTCAACAAACACAATCTCATGCAGCGCCTTCTGAGCGTAGTCAGTTACACCGATCCTGCATCGGTCACCCTCTATCTTGACCCAGGTATGTTCTTTTGTGTAGTATAGGTCGTCTGGAATATCGTAGTCATCAACCTTCAAGCTACATCACACCTCTGAACGATTCGGAACCTACTAAGTACGCTGGTTAGTATATATTACTGATCGAGAGTTTTACGGTGGACCTTCTATTGGAGTTATCTTTATGGATTCTATGTCGAAGCCGAGCTTGTTCCCGCATCTTGGACAGAAGCCGCCGTGTCTATGTATGGTCTCTAAGGGTGACTCAAGTTCAAGACCAACATAGAGTTCATGGCCGCAATTGTTACAGTAGATTCGTTGAGGCAAGAATCAGCAACTCCACCAACAGTTGATTGCAGAATACTATTTCAACTTTCGGTTGGAAATTAACGTGTCTAGGGGTGTTAGGTAGGGATTTTCATCTGTTTGGCCACCCTATACATCTCTAGGATATTCTGAATTGGGACGTGCTGGTCTATGGTGTGTGTTGGAGCAATTATCAATCCTCCACCCCGGCCCACCGTCATGATTCTGGTTTCAATCTCGTTCCTTACATCCTCTACCGTCCCGAACGGAAGAGTCTTCTGAACGGAGATCGTTCCATGTATTGACACTCTGTCACCATACATCTCCTTTATTGAAACTGGATCCATGCATTCTGGCTGGACAGGATTCAGGACATCTATCCCTGCGTCTATCAGATCCGGAATGATCTGTTCAACCTTCCCGTCCGTGTGGAAGAGGATGTAAGCATCTTGTTTCTTCAATTCGGAGAACCATATCCTGTAACGTGGAATGAAGTACTTTCGAATAATGTCTGGCGACAGCATCAATCCAGTTTGAATCCCAAGGTCATCCGACGTCAGGATCATGTCCACACCACATTCGATCAACCTCTTACACTGCTCCATCTTCCATCTCAAGAGCCTATCAAGGAGTCTCGTAACAAACTTCTCGTTTGTGTAGAGGTCGCGCATGAAGGTTCTGTAGCCTCTTAGGGCCCATGCCTCCTCGAAAAGGCCGAGTGTAGCGTTCCCCACGACAAAGAACTCGTCTCTATATTGCTCAGCAAGTTTCTTCGCTCTCTCGAACCTTCCAGGGGCATCGATGTCGGGAAATGTATAGATATCGAGGTCTACGTGTTCAAGGGGATGGTATGTGAAGTGCCAGTACTCTTCCGTTGAACCGGCCCCCCTCTTGATTCCCCATTCATCAAACATTGTTGCGTAGAAACTTTCAAAGTCCTTCGAGAGTTTCTGGGCCGGCAGGACGTATTCTGGCTTGAAGCCTTCAGGGGGGTCCATCCTGACTTCTCGTATATCTATTCCCAGAGTCTTCAGCACATCTTCATTCTTATCCATATTGAGGTGTTCTCGGAGTTTACTCATTGTCTCGGGTCTGAACCAGCCGTCGAGTGGAATCCTATCCAGACTGGACCGTTCGATTGCGTTGATCACTCTGTCTCTAGGTCTCATCTCGCTTCCGCCCAATCTTTGATTATATTTACTCCCTCAATGGCGTCGTTGACGGCTGCGTCGATCCCCAGTTTCTCAGCATAGTCCCGCCTCATCGCCGCCCCCCCAGCAATGATCTTCACTCTGTTCCTTAAACCCTCGAGCTTCATGGCTTCAGCAACCTTTGAGACGGTGGGTACAGTTACAGAAAGCAGGGCTGAAATGCCCACAATATTTGCGTCAGTCTCCTTTACCTTCTCAGCGAACTTGTTGGGCGGCACATCTATACCTAGGTCGTAAACCTCGAAACCAGCGGAGACCAGAAGTGTTGAAACTATGTCTTTCCCAATGTCGTGAAGGTCTCCTTGGATTGTGCCGATCACAACCTTGCCTCTAGCTTTGCCCTGACTGGATTCGAGTAACGGCTTAAGGATCTTCAGAGCTTCCTTCATCGTCTCTCCAGCCATTATCAACTCTGAGAAGAAGTATTCTCCCCGTTGAAACTTTGAACCAACCTCTTGCATGCCTGCCTCTAGGTCCTTAAGAATTTCTGGCGGCGGCAAGCCAGAGTCAAGAGCTACTCGAACAGTGTTCTGCATCTTGTCTATCTCGAGGTTCACCAGCGCATCTCGGCAACTAGACATTACCATTAGGCCCCGGAATTGGCAATCCACCACGATTGCTTCTTGAAATGCTTTCAAAGACGCCTACAACATATAAAAACGATTATGCAGAGCGCCCTTCATGTTTGAAGAGATCTGAGCATGTTCGACCAATCCAACGGAGGCAAAGACCCAAGACATCTACCGAATCCCCCCATTAAGGGTGCTTAATAGGCAAGGCCGTTCCAGACTCAGCCTCGAAATTGAGGTTGAGCTGCTCACTCTCGACCTCCGCTATTTTCACAGTTGTCACACCAACGCTCTGTACAAGACTTAAAGTTCTCAAAGTACAGAACAGATCAATGGTCAAACCTCCCCTACCTCAGAAGAAGGTAACTACTTAATGTCTCAGCATGAACTGGATAGAGAAGTGAAGAGGATCCTCTCAAGATACAGAACCGTGGCGGTAGTAGGTCTTTCAAAGGATCCAAGCAAAGACAGTCACGTCGTTGCAAAGTACTTAGGGTCCGAAGGGTATAAGATCGTGCCTATCAACCCTTTCTGCGACGAAGTTCTCGGAAAGAAATGTTACAGGAGCCTATTGGAAACTCCTGAAGAGGTAGCTAAATCAATAGAGATAGTTGACATATTCAGGCCCCCTTCAGAAGTCCCCCAAATAGTTGAGCAAGCAATCCTCTTGAGAAAGAGGTATGGTAAGCCTGACGTGATTTGGATGCAGCTTGGAATTGTGAATGAGGGAGCCGCCGAGACTGCGAGAGACGCTGAAATGATTGTTGTGATGGATAGGTGCATTAAGATTGAACACTCAAGAATGTAGAGGATCCTGATGCCTCCCTAGGAAGATTTTGATCTCGATGGAATCTCACATCAGCAGAATATGGTTAGCAATCTCAATCTTCACAATTATGATAATATTTACGGTTGCACATGTTGCCGACGCAGAAGCCGAAACCAAAGGGTTGATTCTCAAACCGATTGAAGATGGCTACATCGACTCCATGTCACCGATGGTCAATTACGCAGGCTCAAACCTTGTTGTGGAATACTTCTATTTCAGGCCACAGAACAGGCAGAGATGGTCCTTCCTCCTATTCGACCTAACGAGCATCCCACGGAACAGCACGATAGAGTCAGCTGAACTCTACCTATACGCTCTCGAGGTTCACGGCCCCCTCAGAGCTGGGGCCTTCAGGAGCTTCGACACATCATGGAGTGAAGGAGACCTCTACTGGACTTTGGCGAGAATGTTCTCAATCGGTCCGACTTCAAACAACACGCAACAGATAACAAATGTCGCGTGGTATCACTTCGACGTGAAGAAGGATGTTCGAGACTCGCTCCCAATAGGAAGGTTAACGCTGGTTGTTAAGTCAGACTACCAGGAGGGGTTCGAGTACGCTGCCAGCGCAGTCTTCTACTCAAATGATCAGCCTGGTAGACTAAACGCACCAAGGCTTGAGGTAGTCTATACCGCTGAGGCTCCCCCATTAGGTAAGCAGACGACAGTCATGAGTCTGCGCATAGACCCGCCGGAGGCCAAGGTTGGAACAGACCTTACAATATCTGGGGTCTTGCAGTCAGACGGAACACCTCTCAAAGAGAAGCCTGTAACTGTCGAGTACTCATTGAATGACTCCTTCTGGAATCCTATCTCTACCGCAAGAACAGACCGTGAGGGAAGGTTCGCCCTGAATTGGAATCCTGAGAGAGCTGGTGATACAAAGATTAGGGTGAGGTATGAAGGTGACGAAAGCTATGAAGGGACAGAGAGTCTCGTGCGGTTTATGGTTGAGTCCGAGTCCAAGCCGCCCGCCCAAGTTGATAGGTCTCCCCTTTTTGCAGTCGTAGTTGCCGCCTCAGCTGTGGCCCTCCTACTTCTATGGAGGAGTATAGGAAAAAGGCGTGAACCTAAGCCTCCGCCTCAAGTTGAGTTGCGAAGAGAGGCTGCCAAGCCTTTGCCGGAATCTCCGAGACAAATCTATCAAGCGGCCGCGAGACGCGTTTCAACAGGACATAAAGGGCTTGACCGCCTACTTCATGGGGGGCTACAACCAAACTATGCTGTCGCTCTAACATCACCTTCATGTGATGAGGCGGACCTCTTGGTCCATCGATTCCTTGAAGCTGGGCTAGAAACAAATAACACTATGCTGTTCATGACCACAAAGTTGAGTGGGGAACTTGAGCTTTCACGAAAGTATCCCTCAAGCTTCCATTATATCATCTGCAATCCACAGGTAAGGCAAAGCGATCTTGAGACGCCTCATACCTATGGGGTGAGAAGCCTAGACAATCTGACAGAGATCAACCTTACCGTCATCAAGGCACTTGAAGAGATGGAGAAGACGCTGCAACAGAAAGTAGCATGTGTAGACCTGGTCTCTGACATACTCCTCCAGCATGGATCAGCAGCAACAAGGCAGTGGCTTCTCGACTTCACATCCAGAATGAAGCCCAAATCTGTAACGATGTTGGCAACCATAAACTCTCAAATGCACCCAAGAGAAGACTTGGAGTCTCTGCTCGGCCTATTCGATGGCCAGCTTGACCTTTGGGAAGAGAAGACTGAAGGCGTGACAAAGAAATTCATCAAAATAAAGAGAATGTATCGTGAACCATACATTGACGAGACTCTGCCCATTGCGAAGTCAGATCTCTCATAGGACCAGAATCTTCATCTGTAAGTAACAAGCGACCAAGAAGACTCAGTTCGCAGGTCGTCTCGCGATGATGATAAATGAGATTGTTTATCGTCTTCAGAGATAGGTTCAGAACAACCGAGACAGACCAAGAGATTTCGTCTCTACTTTAAAGCTTCTCTGTCAAAACTCGGATCAGACCTTAAATATCGCAGGCCGAATAATAGGTGAATCATAAATGTTTTCTGGAGGTGATTTTATGGGTAAAGAAGCGTTACTTGAGATACTTAACCAATCGATTGCACGCGAGATCACTGTCTCGATCCAGTACATGTGGCACCATGTCATGGCCATCGGCCTACAGAGCGCAGAGGTCGAGGAGATCTTTAGGAAGACAGCTATAGAAGAGATGAAGCATGCTGAAAAATTCGCCGAGAGGCTCGACTATCTGGGCGGAGTTCCAACCACCAAGCCAGCGCCGATAGTGACGGGAGGAAAAGTCGAGAAGATGCTTCAAGACGATATGAAGGCCGAAGAGGAAGCCATAACGATGTACAAGAAAGCGATTAAAATAAGCATTGAAAATGATGACCCAGTCACAAGACTTCTCTATGAGGAGATCCTAGCAGATGAGGAAGATCACCACAACACTTTCCAGACACTTCTAGAGAAATAGCAAGAAGCACACCGGCAATAGATCCAAACACATCCTCAAATGTTTTTTCTTTATTAATTACCTCCTATTTGATAGTGAAATACGTTAGCTAGAGGTTTTGAATATGGACTTCTCATTTTCAGCAGCTCAAAGAGAATTGAGAGAACGTGTACGTGAGTTTGCCGTCAAAGAGTTGGCTCCCAAGTCCAGAGATATTGATGAGAGAGCGAGATTTCCACGTGATAACGTTAGGGAGATGGCTGATCACGGCCTCTTGGGTTTGCCTTTCCCAATAGAGTACGGCGGCTCAGGGATGGATATGGTCAGCTACTGCATAGTCTTGGAAGAGCTTGCCAAGGTGTGCAGTAGCACAGCGACGATAAACCTTGCCCATGTCCTCTCAGCCTTCAGCATCCTGCTGTTTGGAAGCAAGAGGCAGAAGGAGTTCTATCTAGCGTCGATGGCCAAGGGGGAGAGGCTCGGCGCTTTCGCCATAACCGAGAGAACAGGGGGTTCCGATGTAGCGTCAATCCAGACCGAGGCAAAGGTCGAGAACAACAAGTATGTGATAGACGGTGAAAAGAGCTACATCACAAACGCGGGGCAGGCCGACCTTTACATTGTCCTAGCATCAACAGACAAAACAAAAGGATCCAAAGGACTGAGTGCATTCATAGTTGAGAAAGGAACAGAAGGCCTGAGTTTTGGAAAGACAGAAGACCTCATAGGGGTAAGAGGGACATCGATAGGCGAGGTTCTTCTCAAAGACTGCTGTGTCCCAATAGAGAACATTATTGGAGAGGAGGGAGACGGACTCAAGATAGCCCTCTCCTGCATCGACAGGGGCAGAATAGCCCTTTCCTCCATAGGCGTAGGCCTGGCCCAAGCTGCCCTTGAAGCCTCGATAGATTACTCAAAGAGGAGAAGCCAGTTTGGGAGAGCCCTATCAGAATTTCAAGCAATACAGTTCATGATAGCGGATATGGCAACTGAGGTCAAAGCCGCTAGGCTCCTGACATACCACGCTGGGTCCTTGGCTGAGGGAGGCTCAAGATTCACATGTGAAGCGTCGATGGCTAAACTCTACAGTTCAGAGGTTGCCATGCGTGCAGCCCTTAACGCGGTCCAGATCCACGGCGGATACGGACTGTCAAGAAAGGGTCCGGTCGAGAGGATCATGAGGGATGCAAAGGCGCTCGCCATAATGGAGGGGACATCTGAGGTTCAGCGGCTGATAATCGCAAGGAACGAAATCAAGTAGCTGTAGGACCGGAAGCCAACGAGGCTCGTCTATTCGTCCTTGTCTGTCCTTATGAGCTGAAGCATCGCTGATTTCGTCGTTTGCATCAAGGGTAGAGCGTAGCTTATGATCCTTGTAGATATTATGCCAACAACCCTTCCATCCCCATCCATCACAGGAAGCCTTCTGACCCGCTTCTTGGACATAGTCTCCGCGGCTTCCCAGAGGCTTGAGTCCTGAGGAATGGTTAGGAGAGGAGACGACATTACATCCTTCGCTTTGGTCGATTTGGGGTCAAGCCCCTTAGCAACAACCTTCCTAGTGAGGTCCCTCTCAGTCAAGATTCCAGCCTCTTTGCCATTCACAGTCACAAGAACTGAACCCACATCCTTGGAGGTCATCACCTCAGCAACCTCCACGATCGAGGCCTCTGAAGAGACTACGGTCTTCAACCGCATCCAGTTCTTGACTAGATTTGAATCTTCGGACTCCATCCTATCGTCTTCCTAAAGTCTGTTGGGTGGTTATTCTTGTATATTGGTTCTGTCACGAGGAAGTTCTTCTGGTCTTCCTCTCAGCTCTAATAGCCAGAACTATCGCGGCCACAGCGATGATGGTGGCCGTTGCTGCAGTTATCTCAGGAATTGGGAAGCCCCTCTCAGCTGGTTTGACTGGGCCGGCCTGCCTCATCAATTCCGCCTCCGCCCTCATCCTGACCAGATGCTCCTTCATTGGGGCGTAGCCTTCCCAATGCATGTAGTCTGAACTCTCGTGGAAAGCTCCCATGAACATCCGGTTGTGATATTCCTCGAGCATCCTGTATAGGTCCTGCTCTATCGGTGTCGGCGAATTATAGAAGGCTACCATGAAGGGGTAGTTGTATGGGTAGGAGGCTGGTTTCTGTATTATCCCCTCCTTATAGAGCTCCGCGACGATCCTAACACCTTCAGCGAGCAGGTGTATCGACTCCTTAGTCACATTCTCATAATGTCCGATTTGACTGTCAATGTATGTCTTTGAGTGGCATCGGTAGCATATCTCTAACTCATTCGCCCTCACCCGTTTGAACTCCTCATCTGATAGGCGGGCGATCCGCATGTTTTTAGCATAGTCAAACAGAGCGCCTGGCTGACCGTCCGGGGTGAGGATGCCTAGACCCTTGAGCACCTCAGCGTTGTCTGTTGCCCATTCACGGTCAGTAGCAAGTGGTCCAACGTTTGGACCTAGAAGACCGTAGAAGCCGTAGGCTGTTATTACCTCATGGTTTCCCTTGTCTAGGTGGCACGTAATACAGACAGGCGCCTCATTCGGCCACCGCTCATTGTGGGGATAACTCCAGTTGTAGTTCTCTCCCCTTGTACTGTAGATTATCCCATGCTTGGAGCCAATATACATCTCATATGCTGGATGGTCGAAGCCCATGTGACAGTTGCTGCAAGCCTCAGGCTTTCTGGCTTCAATTATGGAGAAGACGTGTCTGGTATGACATACGTCACATTTGGATCCCGGTGTGGTGGCGACGCCAAGTGTCTTGGGACCCCAGTTTGTGGTGTTCCCTGAGGACCCTATCCTGTGGCAACCGCCGCATCCCTTCCAAGTAACCGTCTCGTCGAGCTTCAAAACATCCTCTGTCACGACGCTCATAGCAACCCAGGCAAGATGATGTTTTCCCTTGTTGAATTGTTCAACCTGAGTGGGATGGCATGATTTGCACTGTTCGCCTGTAGGCCAGATCAAGGAATCGTGGTTTGAACCGTGACAGGCATCGCAGTAGACCGAAGCTGAGGCGTGTTCGCTGACGTTCCATTGAGAAACTATGCCGGGGGTTGTCTGGACGTGGCAGCTGAGGCACTCCTTTCCTGAATATTTGCGTTGAGCCTCCACAAAGAGTGTGGAGTTCTCATCTCTCTCTCCTATCGGCAACACAGAGGAGGAAATAATCAGTTGGGAGGCAAGTATCAAGATAATCGCGACGGCCAAACCTCTAATGACAAGTCTCCTGTTTTGACTCAGCCAGCTTCCGCCCAGCTTCAAAATCAGAAAGACTGAACCGAGAACAACTGGAATCAGCGCTAATTGGTTGGGCGAGAGACCAAAAGTCGATGTTCCATTACCTAGCTCACAAAGGACTTTGGCAAGGGTCAACCTTGAGCCCCCGTCCATGAGGAGAGAGGTTGAAGTTAGGGCCAGCAGTATAGAAAGAAGCATGTAGGTAGGATCTTTCTTTAGGCTCAGCAATTCCATTACCCGAGCCCCAAAAGGTCACTTAAAACTTAGCCAACCATGCCTAAAAAATCTTTGCATATCTGGCTGACCGCCAATCGATTGTGACTTCATATCTGCTCGGCTCTGACTTCTAGTACAGGGCCTCTATGCGGAGGGGATTCATAAGGTGGGTTTTCAATGTCCAGATCAACGGCATATCGATGTGGAAGGTACAGAATAAGTTAAAAGCCAGCCAGATTCTGTTGAGGGCGTGCTCTCTTGCATGGTTATATCGATCACAACCGATTACACCGATGGATTCATGACGAAAGGATCAGCCCTCTTTTTCCTTTTCTTGCTTGTGACATACACGATCGCGTTACCGGAAGCAGTATGCCGTGAGAAAGCTTACGACTTCACGCTAAAAGACACCGACGGTGTAGAGGTGTCACTCTCAGACTTTGAAGGAAAATACCTTCTGATAAATTTCTTCGCAACTCAGTGTGAAGCATGCGTAATCCAGTTGAGATATCTTAAGAATCTATGGAGCCTGCTAGGCCATGACATAAGCATGATCTCAATAGGGATCGATCCCGTCTCAGACTCAGACCAAGATCTAATCAACTATAAAAGGGAACACAACATCAACTGGGCAGTTTTGAGAGATACAAAGAATGTAGGTGTGAAGTATAAGGTTTTAGTGATTCCAACACTTGTCTTGATAGATCCTTCAGGGAACACTGTGAAAGTCTACGTAGGTATCACTGACGAGTCGAAGATTCTTCAAGACCTGCCTTTCAAGCCGCCCAGAACCTCGAAACAAGCTGAAACACTACCTGTTCAGGGAGGCTGGGCTTATTCGATCCTAGTCACTGCAGCCATCGCAGCTTCAATAATAGTAGTTACCATCATGAACGGCCGCAAGAGATGTGGTGGACATGCGCGTAAGAATAGACACAAGAAGCAAGCTCGATAGGAGATGGCGTCGACTCTAATGGTCCGGAAAGCATGGAGTGTCTCAAGACAATCCGCATCGTCACTGCTAAGAAGCCCAAGACCTATCTAAATATACAAGTCCAAAGAATAATTGGACGATAGTATCTATCAATACAGGAATTGAGTATAGAATATCCCTGCAGAGGTTACTTGATTGGTTTCTGGGGTTTACAGGTCACGGTTGAGCGGTGGATTAGTCGAATCCACTGCTAAGTTCATGTCTTCAATAAAGGATGATGATAGAATCCTACTAGAAGACATCTTGGGCACAATGGCTCATGACATCATGCTCTATGAACAACGGATAATCTCACGCCAAGACCTTAAAGAGATTCTGGCAGCGCTGGAGGAGCTCCGCACAATGTGGATTCAAGGCAAGATTGAACTTGACCCTAACTTTGAGGATGTCCACGAATTCGTGGAAGACTATGTTCTGAGGAAGATAGGCCTTGAAGTTGGAGGTAAACTTCACACCGGACGATCAAGAAACGACCAAGTTACTCTTGACCAGAGAATGAGCTTAAGAAAGGAATTAAATGAGGTCAGCCAGAAACTTCTTGACTTCATTGAGGTGTTGCTGGAGAGGGCGGCTGAGAACTCTGGAAGTCTAATGGTTGGATATACTCACACTCAGCATGCACAGACAACATCTTTTGGACACTACCTATTGGCTTATGTTGACTGTCTGTTCAGAGATCTTGAACGCATCAGAGAATGCTATGTCAGGCTTAACAATTCGCCTCTGGGTGCGTGTGCGCTTGCAGGATCAACTTTCCCTCTGGATCGAAAACGAACCGCCAAACTGCTAGGTTTCAATGGTCTTGTAGAGAACTCTATAGATGCTGTGAGTTCCAGAGACTTTGCTTTGGAAAGCCTTGCATGCCTAGCCGTTCTGATGGCACATTTGAGCAGAATTTCTGAAGACTTGATTCTTTGGTCAAGCAGTGAGTTTGGCTATGTGGAGGTTGCTGACGCCTACGCCTCGACCTCAAGTGTGATGCCTCAGAAGAAGAACCCCTGCACCCTTGAGTTGATCAGAGGTAAGACTGGGACAGTCTACGGAGGATTGCTGAACCTGCTGACAACAGTCAAGGGATTGATGACAGGATACAACCGGGACCTCCAAGAAGCCAAGCGGCCCCTCTGGGTCAGCATCGATACCGCAAAGGACTGCCTCAATATCATTGCCGGTGCAGTAAAGACACTCAAGGTCAATCAGAAGAGGATGTTTGATGTCGCCTCAGGTAGCTACGCTTCAGCCATAGACTTGGCTGAGGAGCTTGTAAGAAAAGGCCTCTCCTTCAGAGAAGCACATAAGCTTGTAGGAAATATTGTCCGGGAAAGTGTTGAGTCAAAGAAGACATTGAGCAGTTTGACTCCGGAAAAGATTGAGAAGACGGCAGAGAGAATTCTCGGGAAAAAAGTGAAGATAACCGTGGAGGAGTTGGGGAGGGTACTAGACCCAGCTGCCTCACTGAGTTCACGTCGAACAGTGGGAAGCCCCAACCCGGAAGAGATTAAGAGAATGATCAAAGAAAGAAAGGAGAAGCTAAATAAATCTAAGGCACTACTCGAAGACGAAGTTGAGAGACTAGAGAAGGTATGGAAGGAGTTACTAGAAATAGTAAGGTCGATAATCAGTTAGTTGGGTGAGTAGATTGGAAAAACCAAGAAAAGTAGTGTTGGCATATTCTGGAGGACTTGACTCAACCCTCATAATGATACTTCTTGAGGAACAATACGGATTCAAGGAGGTCATACCGGTCCTGGTTAACGTCGGCCAGGGAGAGGAAGAAATAGCCATAGCTAAAGAGAGAGCTGAGAAACTAGGTAGGGAAATAGCCTTCTTCGACTCAAAGAAAGAGTTCGTTAAAGACTACATTTTCAAGTGCATAAAGGCGAATGGGAGCTACGAAGGATACCCCATAGGAACCTCTATGTCTAGAGTTCTCATAGCCTCAAAGGTTTCTGAGGTAGCCAAGAGAGAGAGTGCTGAGGCTGTAGCTCACGGCTGCACAGGGAAGGGTAACGACCAGTTCAGAATGGAGAACACCTTCAGATACTATGTGCCGGAGATGAAGATCATTGCACCTGTAAGGGAACTCGACCTTTCAAGACCTAAAGAGGAGGAGATCCTCCGCCAACACGGTATCCAACCTGA
Organism: uncultured Candidatus Bathyarchaeia archaeon; assembly: GCA_964480955.1. GTDB lineage: Archaea > Thermoproteota > Bathyarchaeia > 40CM-2-53-6 > RBG-13-38-9 > CAYZRW01. The sequence continues at coordinate 43,132 of CAYZRW010000012.1, forward strand.
AAGGAGAAGGGGGAAGCTTGGGGGAGACGTCAACATGTGGTCGCACTCAATCGGAAGTGGCCAGGTTGAGGATCTTCAGTCTCAGTACCTTGAAGATTACCTCTGGGCTGTCCCACCGGAGCGAGCACCCAATGAGCCGACTGAGATTACCCTCACATATGACGGCGGTGTCCCTGTAGAGCTAGACGGAATAAGAGATCCTGTAGAGATCGTCTTGAGGCTCAACAGCGTCGGAGGAACCAACGGAATAGGAAGGATAGATATCATCGAGGATGGGATACTCGGGCTCAAGTCAAGAGAACTCTACGAGGCCCCGGCGGCAACTATCCTCTTGACAACGCATGCGGACCTTGAGGGCTTGACCCTGACAAAGGAGCAACGTAGACTCAAACGTGAGCTGGACAGACTATGGGCCGATATGGTTTACCATGCTATGTGGCTTCATCCACTCAGCCGCGACATAGAGGCCTTCATAGATTCAACTCAACAGTACGTATGTGGGAAGGTCAGGCTCAAAATGTATAAAGGGACACTGGAGATTGTTAAGCGTGAGTCTGACAGGTCACTCTTCGCCCCTGAACTTCGATCAGTCAAGAAGGGCGGCTTTGACCAGAGGGAAGCCACAGGAGCAGTCAAACTCTCAGGGCTTCAATATCAGCTATTCAAGGAGAAGGGAAGGTAAGACATTCTTAGACCGTGAGTGCCAAGAGAACTGTTTATTCTAACAGTAAAGAAGGCCTTCAGATGAGAGATAAGGCTGCTGGAGAAAATAGTTCCTAGATGGCCTGCAAAGCTACTGCCTTCTCATGCAGATCCTTGAATAACACTGAAGATAAGTATCTCTCACCTGTGTCAGGAAGTATCGCCACTATTAACTTGTTCCTATTCTCCCGTCTTTTTGCAACCTGAATCGCCGCGAATGCCGCTGCTCCAGAGGATATCCCGCACAGAATTCCCTCTTCCCTAACAAGTCGCCTAGCTGTATCGATAGCTTCCTCATCTCTCACTTTGAATACTTCATCTATTAGGTCAAGCCTCAGGACCTCTGGAATGAACCCTGCCCCGATTCCCTGGATCTTGTGAGGTCCAGGTTTTCCTCCAGAGAGAACTGGTGAGTCAAAAGGCTCAACGGCAACCGCCTTGAAACTGGGTTTCTTGGGTTTGATCATTTCAGCAACACCTGTTATTGTTCCACCGGTTCCCACACCACCTACAACAATGTCTACTTCACCCTCGGTGTCCTCCCATATCTCGACGGCTGTGGTTTCTCTGTGAATTTCTGGGTTGGCGGGGTTCTTGAACTGCTGTGGTATGAAGGAGTTAGGAATGGTCTTGGCCAGTTCCTCCGTCTTCTCAACAGCTCCTTTCATGCCCTTAGCTCCAGGAGTCAAGACTAATTCGGCACCGTAAGCCATCAACAGAGTCCTCCTTTCGAGGCTCATCGTGTCGGGCATGGTCAAGATGAGCCTGTAGCCTTTGACGGCTGCAACCATCGCCAGTCCTATACCTGTGTTGCCGCTTGTAGGTTCTACTATGACTGAATTAGGTTTCAACAGTCCTCGTTTTTCAGCTTCATTGATCATGCTCAGACAGATCCTGTCTTTTATGCTTCCACCCGGATTCCGAGCTTCAAGTTTTGCAAGTACCGTTGCTTCAGCCCCCCCAGTCACCTTATTCAGTTTCACCAGTGGGGTTCGGCCTATTGTCTCAAGAACATTCTCAAACACTCTCTTTGTCATCAAGCCGCCTCCAAAAATCTTTTGGGAATTAGGGGTTGGTTTCTAGTCCTCTCATTAATACTTAGCTGTCCACAACATTCCGTTAAGAATCATGCGCTGGTCCACCAGAATTTCCAAGAATCTTCACTTCGGTATATCATTGAGTCTGACGACTTCCAAATGCTGTCCAATCTGATTAAAGAAATACGACTTCAAGGCCGAAAACAAGTTATGACCAATAGTTTTTCAAGGGCCTTCTTTGAGACTCTAAAAGATTATCTTTGCACCGCACTTGCGGCATTTCTTGCTGTGTGGAGTATTTACGGAGCCACATTCAGAACAACGCCTGAAGTATCGTTCATGCTTGATGACCTCTCCACAGTTGATGCAGTTCTTAACATCGGGTGGGTTCTCTGTTTTGCAGTGTCGACATATCAAGGCCTTCAACCTGTCGAACAATATTGAATAATCTACAGGTACCTGAACAGCACAGAGCCAACTTGCATATTAACCTTGGCTGATGGGTTGAATACAGCTAGAGAGTCAGTCTTCCTAATGTTTCCTTCAGGGCAAAGCTACATCTCGCCACCAGAAACGGACCTGTTGAGGGTAGAGTTTGACCCAGAAAAGGTCGGGACTAATTCAGAGTATTGTCAATAATACTTCAAAAGAAGTCTCCTAGAGCTTGGCCTTCTCAAACGTCAACCTTGGGTTGTTACCCTCCCAATCGAAAATGGGAATCTCCCTCTTGAACTTCTTGAATCTTTCAGCCAGGGCATGCACAACTATTGGCAAGGCAATTGTGGCATCGACATAGCATGTGGCCATCCTAGCATTTGCACTTACTTTTCCCCAGCTCTGAGCCTCCTCAAATGTACACCCACTCAAGCCTCCCCAAACCGGCAGGTCGGTTGTGAACTGTATGGCAAAGCTGTGACTTCTATCGTGTCTTGTCTGATAACTTGCGATGACCGCTGTTTGCTGAATGAAGTTCTTAGGTGTACCTCCACCAACATACACAACACCGGTTTTGGATTTCTCGGTGATTCTGGAGCTCTCATCAACATCCTTTAGTGCATTCAGAATAATGTTTCTTCCTCCTCGCCTATTGGCGAACATCAACGAGAATCCCAGAGAGCTGTCACCAAGGGCCGGACAGAAGAGCGGCACACCCTTCCTGTAAGAGGTTACAACGATAGAATCTACTTCTCCATATCTATCAAAGAAATTTTTCCCCAATATCCAGAGTAGCTCACGGGACGAGTAGGGATAGTTGTCTTCAAGTTGTTCTGAAAAGACTTTGTCCAACCACCTGTCAAATGCATAGAACTTATCCTCATCTGCATAGACATCATGTATACGGTCGATCCTTTGTTTCCTCAATTTTCTATCGTCACAGTTTGTGCTTCCTATGTAGTGCTTACCGCCGGATACCTCGAAAGCATCATGATAGAAGTTTGCGCCGGTTGAGACTACCACATCAACCATCCTTCTCTTGATTATGTAGGCTAGGACCCGGCGCATCCCAGCAGGAATCATGGCTCCAGCTAGGCCCAACCATATGACTACTTGCCTCTTCCTCAACATCTTAGCCCAAACTTCAACGGCCTCACCCAACTTCCTTCCTTGGAAAGCTGTATGTCCCATCTCAACGAGAAGCTCATCCACGCTCTTGTTTGAGCTCACAGGAATAGGCACGGTAGGTTGTCTCAACAGTTTCTTCAAGTTTTCCCCTCCTATCTTCACACTTGCGGAAATATGGCAAGTACAGTCGAGATAGTCTAGATCTAATTAATATTCTCGCATAGAATTTAATTGTAGTGATTGAATGAAGTTATGGAGTCTTGATCACCCGATCAAACCTTGCAGCTAAGTCTCTTTCATACCACAGCGTTTTACTTTAGTCTCATGAATGATTCGTTCTCTTGTGGAACATATTCTTCGAGTAGATTTCTTAGGGTATCTGCCGCAGGCCCTAGAATGGTAACTGATTAATAGCAGGGGTATCCTATAATTTGAAATGGTTGAAGATGGCTCCCGTATCCGTTAATTTCCGAATCAAGGTTCTCTTTGCGATAACTCTCTTGCTGATTCCATTCGTTAATCCTCCCAATGTCCAAGCACAGGCTGTGGGTACAGTAGTCACCATCAAATCCATTACGCCGTCTCTTGCTCTGCCCGGCCAATCCATGACCGTAAAGATCAACATATCGGTTACAGGTGGGGGTGGGGGGCTTCCAGGTCCAGTTGACACCTCACTGATAATCGACAGAACCGGAAGCATGTACGGCCAGAAGTTTGAAGATGCAAAGGCCGCTGCCAAAGCCTTCATTGACGACCAGGAAGAAGAAGATATGTCTCAAGTGATAGCTTTCAGCGAGCAAGTTTCGGTCCAGAAGGACTTCACGAAGACGGACACTTCTGGAAAAACTGCACTTAAGAGAGCAATAGACCAGATAATACCCCCCTATGGCTTTACAAATCTTTACGCTGCATTAGAGAAAAGCGTGCAGGAAATTACGGGGAAAGGACGGACAGATTCTAGAAGAGCCGTGATTCTCCTGACAGACGGAAGACCAAACATTGGCATAACTTCAACCTCAAAGTTCATCGAGTTGGCTGAGAGCGCTGCCTCTGCCAATGTCATGGTATACACAATTGGACTTGGTGGACCTAGCGTACCAGATCCTGTTAATGCAACTCTACTGCAAGAAATTGCAAATGCAGGAAAGGGGAAGTACTACTTCGCTCCGACAAGTTCGGATCTCGAAGATATATACCTTGAGATTTCCGCCCAAATACACGTTCCCCCAGCAAGGAATGTTCGTGTCACAGAGCATTTGCCCTCCTCGATTGTGACCTACAATAATGACGCAAGCCAACCGCCAGTCAGTATATCTGACGGTACAATCTTCTGGCAGATCGAGCAGATACTGGCTGAGACTTCTTGGGTTGTGACTTATACGGTTACTGCGCTGAAGCGAGTGACGGTTGTGCAAAGCCTATCTCCAACGACCATAATCTACGACAGAGGCGAGCTAATAGATATCAGGATAGATCTTCCACCAGGGCTAGCGGTTAGAGAAGTTGCAACGATCGACATGGCGGCATCCACCACAACAGCAACCGAAGGCGACACTATAGATTTCAACGCCACGGTTGCAAACTATGGAACGATACCAGAGACATTCGAGGTTGGCTTGTTCAGCAATACGACAAAGGTTGACACAACCTCGGTCCAGCTTTCCAACGGCAGCACAAGAGTAGTTCATTTCAGATGGAACACCACAGGCTATGATCCTGGAATCTATGATGTTGCTGTAACCGCAGACCCTAATGGGAGAATAACTGGCGACGATCCTACGAACAACACTAGGACGGTCAGGTTGAACCTAAGCCCCAGATACGAAGCCTCAATACTCCCATTAGTACTGATGATTTCAGTTCCGCTTGTAATAATCCCCTTGACGGCGGCGGCGATCCTAGGAAGAAAAAGAGGATACACCTCACGCTTTCCAGTCTTTACCGAGAGGAGGGGGGCCACGGCGCAACGCACCTACGGTGAAGGCGCATACAGGATGGTATGTCCCAAATGCTACAAACCCCTCACATACTATTCTCAATACCAAAAGTGGTACTGTACATCCTGTAGGAGATACGTCTAAGGAACAAGATCAAAGCTGTCTGTCTAGCTAACTGCCCTGCTATGAAGACCCAAGTTCCCCTTTACACGAGCGAACTACGGTCTCGGGATTCGCCAACCCATTAGTGGGGAATATGAAGAAGATAGAAGCCAAGTAGGTCCAAGCAATCCCCTCCTCTTGTCAAGGTATCTTTCTCTTTTCCTAGACCAGAACCTGTCAAGTTCAACTCACCCAAGCTTCTGGGCGAATTCAGAAAGACGATAGCTGAAAAGACAACTTTTCTAGAAGAGGTGCTTCACAGAGACCTTCTTGAATCCATAACTGAACTTACCCATTCACCCTAAATCCAAATGCCCCTGATCTTTGGCTAGAACAGTCTATCCATTTGCCCGTGATTTAGGAAAACAAAATCGGAATGCAGCGCAAACGGAGCTTCTAGATTGTTCGAGAGGGCTTTGGCTTGGAAAGATGTACGGCTTTATCCCAGAGACAGAGAATATGTCAATTGAACATTCTGAACGTTTGACAAAGCAGGAAGCTTATGTCTTTGAAGGACTGAAACCCTTCTTTCCAATTGTTTCAAGAACTTAATCGACTTGAGGCCGATGTCGTTTGAGGATTGCGGTGGTGAGAACAAACCTTCATAAAGGTTCGGGACAGACTGTCCATGTACGGGAACTCACGAAGAGGCTTCTGAACAAGGGACTTGAGGTCGAGGTCTTCTCACGCGAAGCTATAGGAGATATTTCGCCGGCTGAGGTGGCCGATTAACAAGGCTCTTTGCCATCCCCCTACTCAAGATTCTCACAAAGGAGTTCCCGGAAATATTCCAGGGATTCGACTCCCTTGGATGCCCCCTGTCGGGAGAGTTCTCAGCCAGGAGAGAGCTTCTTGAAAACATCTTCTTCCTAACTGATTACAGTATCGAGTTCTCGATTCTAATCAGTCGATGAGGAGACTTTTCCCATCGGTCATAGGTCAGGTTGACCTTGAAATACTCTTCCACATGGGCCAGTCCATCAGAGGCCTAGATGCAATGATATCTCAGGTAACCAACAGGGTTCTCAGAACGCTCGAACGTGACGGGATCGAGTTGTCTAAGGAGAGAAGAGAGCAGATGGTCTCAAGCTACAGGAAGGAGGCTCTGGCCACGTTACCTAGCTACCGGAAAACATTCAGTAAGCTTCAAGATAGCGTTGCCACAAATGAAAGGATACACGATTCAAAAGAGACAGATCTGCGAAGATTTCAGCGATTCTACAGACAGTTCAAACAAGCTTTTTGCTCTATCCGAATCCTGAACAGTTCATGTTGCCATCCTGGAAAGAACTGAGCTCCAGCGTAAACTACTTCGCCGTAAGCTCACTTCTTAGGAGGAGAAGTAATCAAAGTACCTTCTCCAGACTCAATAAAGCAGGATTACTCTAGGTTGCGCAATTGTGTAGTCCGCCGATTTGAACTGCTCTTCCTCAATGGAATGGGCTTCATCATATCGGGAAAACGTGGCTTCCGCAGATCATCCTTATCCGGTATCCTAGTTCGGATAGAAAATACGATCAGTCTGAGGTTTATGTTAACGCAGTGATATGGTACGTGCGCTTGTAGTTCTCAAAAGGTCATCTTAATCCAAACTTTTTCTTGGCTTGATGGGTGGCTTCTTCCTGAATCTCTCTGAACGGTCTTCCCAGCCTCAATGCAAGGTTTCGGACATCATCATACTCGGGCTTCAGATTCGTAACCTTACCGAAACGGTCACTCGCTATCTTAACATTGACCTCGGCCTTTGCGCCTGCGATTTCAACTTCAACCTTTCTGCTTTCCCTCAGGAGAATCTTGCGGTGGCAAGGGTGCACTCTCACACCTAGCGTCCCTGTCTCAAGAGTCAGAATATCTATGAGCTTATCCACATCTCTCTCTTCAGCTATGACACTGACAATCCATCCGGGACGGGACTTCTTTCCGAGGATCGGTGTAACCGCCGCGTCTTTGGCACCGGCTGAAAGAAGTCTCTCCACAGTATAGCCAACGGTCTCACCGGTCACATCGTCAAGATTTGTCTCCAGCAGAACAACTCGGTCTTCAAGAGGGTCTAGCCTTGACGCTTCTCCGGTGACTATTCTAAGAATATTTGGGGCAGCATCGAACTCTTTCTCTCCAGCACCGTAGCCTACGGCTTTAGGCTTCATGGCCGGAAAGTACCTCAGACTTCTCTCGGCGAGACTTGTTAGAATCGCGACTCCTGTAGGAGTGGAGAGTTCACAATCCAGCGGGCCACCAACAATAGTGAATCCCCTCTTTGTTAGGATCTCAAGTGTTGCGGGAGCTGGTGAAGCCACGGTGCCATGTGAGAAACTGAATAAGCCGCCGCCAACAGCCACTGGAGTAGAGTAAACCTTCATGTCTCGGAAGGCTCCGAGGTCATCTAGGGCTGCGGCTACGCCGATTATGTCAGCAACAGTATCTACAGATCCAGCTTCATGTAGAACAACGTTCTCAACACTCTCCCCATGGAGTCCTGACTCAGCCTCAAGCAATGTTCTGACCGATCTCTCTGCAAAGATCTGTGCTGATGATGAAAGGTTCAAGCCTATTGCTGAGTTGGTAACAGCCGCCATAAGTTCAGAGCCTGAGCGGTGCTTCACGGTCTCGTGGGCTATGATCTTGACTTGTTTGGCTCGAAGTCCACACCTAGTAGTTTCAGAGAGGTCAACATCAATCGTACCGCAGCCTTCAACATATTCTTTTATTGATCGGATTGCACTGAGGACTCTCTTTGGATTGGCGCCCAAGTCCAGTAGAGCGGCGACTATCATGTTTCCTGATATGCCGACCAACTGGCAGTCGATGATCATGATCTCTTGACCATTGTGTAGGCTCATGATCGTAACCGGCTTTACGATTAGTCTTCCCTATTCTACTGAAAGATGTTGGACGACAGGTATCCAGAACAGCAATCTCGGCTTTCTTAAAGCTTTATCTTGTTTTGACACAACATAATTTCAGGAATAGACCTTGGATCTAATGGCAGAGTTCAAGAAGACTGTTGAGGTTCTGAGGTCTAACCTCATACTGTTTCTTCCAGCATTAATCATATTCTACCTTATCCCAGTGGCTCTTCTGATAGCTGCTGTCTACATCTTCACACCAATAATCATAGTTGCACTCAAGAGCCCATCTTTCCCGTCGACCCTGATTCAAGGTTCTCTATTAGGATTCACCGTGATCATAGTGCTTGCTGTCTTGTCGTACATTTACGTACTTTCAGGAGCCGCAAACATGAACAAGAGAGCAGTTCTTACAGGGACGAGCTCTATGAACGATTTCTGGGAAGGCTGCAGGAAGTATTTCGGCAAGCTCCTTGCCGGTGTCATACTGCTGGCCATAGTCTATGGCATCATCATAGTTGCGGGGTCAATCCTGACAATTGCCCTGATACTTCCTGAGATCCCAAAAATCCCTGCTCCAGAGGTCATGCCTGAAGTTCCAACAAAGGTCTTCGGACCTGAAGCATTCAGCGGACTAGCACCTTGGCTGATCGAGATCTTGAAGATTTTGTCTGGTGCACTCGGGATCTGGCTTGTACTCCTGACAGTTTCTGGGCTCATATTCATATTTACGCTCTTCTGGGTTCAGACTCTTGTCGTCGATGATGTTGGAGTCTTTAAGGCGATAGGAACAAGTATCAAATTTGTGAGGCGGAACCTAAAGACAACATTTGGAGTAGTATCCTTATGGATAATCGCTCAAGGATTCGCACGTGCAATATTCCCCGGAGGGGGAATGGGTGGTGGAGGGCCCGGATACGGTTGGGGGTTCGGCTTTCCTCCGCCGCTCCAGGCAGTCTTTCAACTACTAATAGCGACGTTCTTCACACTCTTACTATACGTTGTATACATGGATAGAACTGGGAAGATGCCATAATCCTCCAATGCCTTGGCTAATTGACTTTTGCTCTTCACGGTTCGAGGCCGGTCACTTAGGCGGCGGTTTGCTAGTTCACGCTAGAACTCACTTGTTCTTCATGACGATGTCAGCGATCGCGTAGGCTACGTCCTCGCATCGGTCCAATGCATACTCCAGCCACTCATAGATCTCTTTGAGCTTGATGACCTCCACCGCCTGCATTTCATTCTTCCTGAAGATGTCTACGAGCGAAGCATGGAGAAGTTCGTCCCCCTGATTCTCCAGCATGTCGACCTCTTCGCATCCCTTTTCCACGAGCGTCTGATCAGCCTTCTTGATGTTTGTCATAAGGAGATCTATCTCTCTTGTTGCCTTGAGGATCAGTTTGACGAAGTTCCTTATGTTTTCAGTAGGACTCTCTATTTCAAAGATGAGGAGGCGTTTTGCAACGCCGTTGATCGCGTCAAGTACATCATCGCACTTTGAGGCCAGATCCATGATGTCCTCTCGGTCAAAGGGTGTTACAAAGGTTCTATTCAATCTCACGTAGAGTTCGTGGGCGAAGGCGTCTCCTTGGTGCTCAATCTCTTTGATGTCTGCGGCTTTTGCATTCAAATCGCAATAGTTCATTACCATGTCGAAGAGGGCCTCTGCGCCCTTCACAAGGATTCGCGACTGCTCCGACAGGAGGTCAAAGAAGACCTTTTCCTGAGGTATGATGAACTCTCTTAACCGCATACCGATACCGAGAACCTTCATGTTAGGGGGAAATAATAACGTTTGTTTTCTAATTTGTGGGCCACTCCGATGACTGTACTGGGTTGCCTGCAGAATGTTATGGGTGAATTAGAGGGGGTTAGTGTGCTACCACGAGTCCAATTATGGTGAAGGCCTTCCAGAAGATGTACGAAAGAAGGGCGGAGATAGGTATGGTGAGTATCCAAGCGATTACAATACTTCTCGCGACACCCCACCTCACGGCTGAGAGTCGCCGTGTCGCACCTACACCCATAACAGAGCCGCTGATGGCGTGGGTGGTGCTCACGGGGAATCCGCCTATTGCCGTAGCCACTAGGACGATAGCGGCACCAGTCTCTGCGCAGGCACCTTGGTAGGGTCGGAGCCTTGTGATCTTGTGAGCCACCGTGTGGACGATCCTCCAGCCGCCGAACAATGTGCCTACCGAGATGGTGATGTAACATATGGCTGCAACCCAGAGAGGTATCTGAAAGGATGGCAGGTATCTGTATGTGACTAGGAGGGCCGTGATGACGCCCATTACCTTCTGAGCGTCGTTTGTCCCATGGGTCACTGAGAAGAAGAATGACGATAGTAGTTGGATACGGCTGAAGTATCTGTTGACCTTCGCTGGATGAACCCTCAAAGAGAGCCTGATGACTCCGGCAGTGAAGAGGAAGGCGAAGATGAAGGCGATCGTCGGTGACATCACCATGGGAATCACCACCTTATTCAGAACCGACGGCAAGTTTACGGCGTCAACACCTGAAGCAGCGATCCCGACCCCGATCAAACTTCCAACTAGCACGTGAGACTCTGACGCTGGCAGTCCCAGCCACCATGTGAATGCGTCCCACGTCAACCCGCCGATCAATGCCGCTATGAGGACCTCAGCAGTCACAAGGTCACCCCTGATGATTCCTTCGCCCATGGTGACTGCGACGGCTGTTGGGAAGAAGAACACGCCTACGAGGTTGCCGGCTGCTGATAGGGCGACGGCCCTCAAAGGTGTCAGCACCCTTGTTGCGACGACGGTTGCGATCGCGTTCGCTGCGTCCGTGAAACCATTCCAGAAGGAAAAGAAGAACAGGATTCCAAGAGCAACTAATAGTACTGGTTCCACGATACCGCCATCCCACGGTGAGACTAAAGTTCTCGCACTATTAGAGTTTCCTGGTACTTCTAGAATACTAGCACTTCTAAAATACTTGATCTTGACGGTGTTCGCGCTCGATATTGGGTGTAAGTTCTTTCTTACATGACAAAAGTATTCCAGAGGTCACGAAACCACCAGTCTGTGTGGCTACGTTCTCGCCTCTCCGTGTACTGGAGTATCTAAGCGGGAGATGCGGCGGCTCACATGCAGTTGTAAATCGAAATGTCATGTCTTGTGGCCAAAGCACAAACTCTGTGCGGTTAGGAGCAGGAAAATTGCTGAAAGTCCTACTGTTCTCATGAGAATCTGGGCGAGATCTCCCTGCAACTCTTTCTTATCAAGCTCGGAAGTGTTAAATTCGCAGGAAGTTCAACCATTCGATTGGTGAAAGCTTTGAAGCTTTTGGCTTCAACACTGTTGTTTCTCACAGTCTTTGTAGTTTTCTTTCAAATTCCCATCGTCGAGGCTTCTCCAGACATCTATCTTAAGGATTCGGCAGCTTCTGGAGTTGCCACAAACCCCGGGAAGCTTATGGATTTCGAGGCTCCAACTGGAGTAGATCCAGCCTATTTTACTACTTCAAGCGGTATCGAGTATTACTGGTACTCTCCGCCGTATGTTGGAACGATCCTTGGCCCGAAAGGGCACAGCTTCCACCTATACTACACGGCCGACGCGGCTACGACTGTAACGGTAACGGTCCACATTGCAGTTCAACCGGACGGAAGCGGAACTCCAATCTTGGTCTCAAGCAAGTCCTATCCTTTGGAAACAACCTCAACAGTGACGCATATCGCGATTCCAGACGTCATCAACATACCTGAGACTAGACTGAATGGAGAAAGGATAAAGCTCAGTCTAAGCAGTGAGGCCCCCATCACCGTCTACTACGATAGCATAGATACTCCCTGTGTCTTGAACTACATACCTCCGTCATCACCTGATTTCTCCGTCAGGGCAGAGCCCTCCTCAATATCTATTGCGCAAGGATCTTCAGGATCATCCACAATCAATATCACTTCACTGAATGGTTTCAGTGAGGCGGTAACCCTATCTTATTCATGGTTTGGAGACGCTCCCAGCGATGTCACCGTGAGTTTGCCGGGGCCCGTCACACCACCACCCAACGGATCTGCTACATCAGAGCTTCAGGTCTCAGCAGGCGTCGCCGCCACCATCGGAACCTTCACTCTCAGGGTTATGGGCTCAAGTGGAGCCATCGCCAACTCCACCGACATCGGGATCGAGATAACTGAGGCTACCACAGCTACACCACCTCCACGTGCAGGCTGCATTATTGCCACCGCTGCTTACGGAAGCGAGTTGGCTCCCGAAGTAGCCTATATGCGGAATGTCAGAGACAACATGATAGGCTCAAACCAAATAGGAAGGATGCTTGTGGATGGATGGGGTGCCTTCTATTATTCATGGTCGCCTCCAATAGCTGGGTGGATAGGAAACTCAGGGCCGTTGAAAGCCATATTCAGAATTCTGCTCTTACCGCTGATCGTGATTGTTCACTCAATAGCTCCCATTCATATAGTAATGATGCCTGTCAACCCAACATTGGCATCTGTAACGGCATTCTTGTTCGCAGCCACCCTGTCAGTAGCTGTATATGTTGTGGCGCCAGTGCTTGCATTTCGAGCCATCTGCAAGAGAAAGTTCCTCGTGATATACTAACACGTGATTAGACGGCAGTTCGTGTGGTCACAACATTGTAGGGTGGACACGGGGAGAGTAAGGTGCGTAGGACTCTCCTGATAGCTGAATCCGAAAATCTATGGTGGACCGGGCGGAATAGCGCGCGCCGTTCACAGCAGAATTGCTCATGCCAGCGAGTACGATATTTTATCGTTCTGGCTCTGGCGGCGTACCTTGCCCTTATTTTCCAGAAATCTGATGTGAGCTAGAGTCTCACCAAAGGCGAACCACTTCTGTGCGGGCGGGAACTCCTCCCAGGAGTTGAAGGAGATATCCCAGGTGATGTGGGGTGCGATCTGGAGGGCAGTCTTGGCGCCATCGCCCAGAGCGGTGAGCACTTCATCCAACCGGTCGCGGTGGTGTTCTTGAAGTTCCCTTATTCTCCGGTGTAGGTCATGCATCAATCGGCGGTGCCCCGGCAGAACAATTTTCACATTAAGAGCCTGAACCTTCTCCAGGTTCGTCAAATACTCGTTGAGAGGGTCATCCATCTCCAGCCAATAAGTAATGTTGGGTGTGATATCAAAAAGAATGTGGTCACCAGCGACTAGGATCTTTTTGTCCGGCTCATAAAGGCACATGTGTCCCGGCGAGTGCCCCGGCGTGGCAACACACTTGAAGTGGAAATCCCCGACTTCTATCATGTCGCCATCTTTTACCACAGAAAAGGCGATCTCTTTCTTCAAGCCGTACTTACGCGCTGGATGGGTCTCCAGGGATAGTCGGGCACCTTCTGCAGGAAAACCGTTAGCCACGTAGACATTCAGCAGTCTCTGCCAGTGGTCTGCCCAGTTATTACGCTGGGTGTTGACCAAGCGCGCCTCTTTCTCATTGAAGTAAACTTTGGAGCTATCCGTGGCGAGGGTGCCGACAAGTCCCATGTGGTCAACGTGGAGGTGGGTGACAAAAATATCGGTCTTGTTCAGGTCAACGCCTAGCTTCTGTAAGCTGGCGTTCATTTCATTTTGGCATTCCTCCCGGTTGAAGCCGGTGTCAATAATCAGGGATCTATCCCTGCCCCTGACAATGTAGGAATTCAGCCACTTCAGCGGGCTCTTAGGCAGGGGGATTTCCGTGCGGTATAGATTGGGTGCAATCTCTTCAATCATGATCTTTGGGACCTCCCTCGAAAATCTCTGGCGCAACGCCTGTAACAGTATGCGGCTGACTTATGCTCACTCGTTTTCGTGGTGTGCATACTCTTTGATTGAGGTTCTAGCTGTAGGAAAGGGGCCAGATAAGAATTTTGGTGGATCGGGCGTGGTCCGCAGCGTTTCTACTGCCGGAATCGGGGTACCAAACCACCCGGGTTCGAATCGTCACGGGTTTGAACTTGTTAACACGCTATCCGTTTAACATTCTCCAGACATGTGTTACTTATGGCGGCGTTGTTGCTTGCGCAGATTCTCGGTTGTAGCCCTTTTTTAAGTGTAGAAATACAGTAACTCTTAGGGAAGTTGTTATGGTGAAGAAGATTGGCTTCATAGGTCTTGGAACAATGGGGAGCAGAATGGCCAGAAACAAGGGTGTTGAGATGCTTGATGCTCCTGTTGCAGGAAGCAGAAAACAGGCCGAAGAAGGAATCCTGATTTTCCTAGTAGGAGGCGATAAACAGGTTTTCGAAGAAAACTTGGATGTCCTATCAGCCATGGGCAAGAAATCCTTCTATGTCGGTATGAATGGCATTGGTTCTTACATGAAGCTCGTCTTGAATATGATTATAGCTGTTAATCTTGAAGGCCTAGCAGAGGCGCTTGCATTCGGAATGAAGGCCGGGATAGATCCCAACCTGATGGTGGAGATCATAAATTCCACTGGAGCAAGATCAGGTGGAAGCGAAGCAAAAGGTAAGTCGATGATAATGTCGAATTACGAACCGGCTTTCTCATTAAACCTCATGTGTAAAGACCTAGGTCTGGTAAAGGAAGAGACCCGAGATCTCAATGTGCCAACTCCGACATCAGGCGTCGTGAATGAGATGTACACTGCAGTAAAGGCCAGAGGAAAAGGAGAGCAAGACTATTCTGTGATAATGGAATTGATGAAAGAATTAGCAGGAATCAAGTCTGCTAACTGATTCATCTTTTGCAGGCTCAAAATGATGGTGGAGGTGATTGTCATATGAAGAAAACAATAATCAACCCTGAAGGAATGCTGTTCCCGCCCAGCAAATATTCACATGGCGTTAGAGTAGAGACTGTGGATGGAGTACTGATATTTGTCGCTGGGGAACTTCCATTAGATGAGAAAGGGAAAACTGTAGGACCGGGAGACATTACAGCACAGACGGAGTGTGTTTTCCAGCAAATCGAAAAGGTGCTGAAGACAAGCGGGGCATCTCTGAAGGATGTGGTAAAAGCAACGATCTTCGTTACAGACATGAAGGATTTTCGGAAGGTTGTTGCTGTGAGAGATAAATACTTTGCAGAAAACCCTCCGGCAAGTACATTCGTGGAGGTCAGCAGGTTAGCTAGGGAAGATTGCTTAGTGGAGATTGAAGTAATCGCAGTCGCTCCGAAATAACCATTCCAAATTTCCAGCGTTTACTTCTGAGCATGAAACACATGTCTTGGTCCATTTATTCGATGGCTTGACACGGCAATTTATGATCTGACGGGCGAGGAGCAGGTTCAGAAACACCCTATTTCGACCTCCTCTAAGTAGAATAGGCTCTATTTGAGCTTCTCAATCAAGGAATCGCCACACATGCCCTATAGCTAATGCAAAGAAATGACGCAAGGAAGCTAATATCGGGAGGTGCAAGTGCTTTGCTGAAGCTTTTGGTTTTGCAGCATGTAAAGCCTGAGCACTTGGGTATCCTAGCAGACTTCTTTGATGCTGATGGAATTGATTATGAGTACCTGAGGATCTATGAGGGTAATCCAGTCCCCGAGAATCTATGTGGGTACTCTGGACTGGTGGTCCTTGGAGGCCCTCAAAGCGTCTACGAAGTGGATAAGTATCCGTTCCTTTGGTCAGAGGAGAAATTGATAAGGGATGCCCTGCGGCGTCATCAGCCCGTCTTGGGCATATGTTTAGGGTCACAGCTGATCGCTGAGGCTGGAGGCTCAAGAGTCTACAAAGGGAATTACAGAGAGATAGGTTGGCATCCCCTCGAACTGCAGGAGAATCTCCGAGACATTATCTGCAATAGCCTTCCGAAACGGATGATGGTTTTCCAGTGGCACAGTGACACATTTGATGTTCCAGAGAATGCTATTAGGTTAGCTGGATCACGACTTTTTCCAAATCAAGCCTTCGTTTAGATCGTGCATATGCCCTGCAATTCCATCTGGAAGTAACCGCTGACATGATTCAAGATTGGGTTAGGGAGTACCAAGAAGAGCTTAACGAAGAGAAAATAGATGCATCGAAAGTAATGGCGGATACGGAGCTGTACATCAAAGACTTAAGCAAACACACACGCTGGTTCTATTCAAATTTCAGAGAAATACTACTCGACATAACGTAAATGGTGCGTGGAGTGGGATTCGCGCACCGATGTCACAATCACGTAAGCCCTGAAATTCGCTCTCCTGTTTGATACTATGTGGACCTGTACCCACTGGATAATCTTAGGGCCCCGAAAAGACCCTGCTGTACACTGAACTGCAGGTTGAGATCATCGACTCTCGCGGGAGTGATCTAAACCTAATCTAGCCTAGTCTGGCAATAGTGGACCGGGCGGGATTTGAACCCAACTGGGTCTAAATCCTGAACTTTTTTCATAGAAAAACCCATCCAGACTCATCTCTTCCGGATGATACAGTATTGTTGCTTAAATTCTTTCTCACTAGTGCGACTACAAATAATGACAGTTTCAAATTTGAGGCTTAATGCCGAGAGTATGGAGCTCACCCCCGGCGCCACACCTACAGTCTGGCTCCCGTTGGATGATAGGGGAGACGCTTCAAGTATCGCCGCTTTACTTCTGTAGGTTGTCGGAAAATTGTGTTTTATGGCTTGTTCTGCCCAAAGAACGGTGGGACGCCGTTAGGTCGCCCCCTGTTGACAAATCTTATATACACAATACTCGAAACTGTACACGCTACCTTGCAAGGTAATTGGAAAATGGGCTATGTAGAGAGAGAGAGAGAGAGAG
>CAYZRW010000013.1:0-40627 GCA_964480955.1 uncultured Candidatus Bathyarchaeia archaeon
TGGCAACTCAGCCTAATGCCTTCAAATCATTCTTTGTTCTTGCTTAACTCTGAATCGTCATCGTTGCCTTCCTATTCTCCCGTCCCTTTGGAGATAAATGTTGCTGAGCGCCTCTTGCTTCTCTGATCGAGAGCAGTCTTTCAGCTATTACCCCCAGCGACACCTTCTGTTGATCTATCGATATCGTCATCCTGGGTGACAGGTAGGTATTCTTGATCGATCCGAAGCAACCAGGATACTTCATACTGTAGGAGGATTCCCACCTGAGATAATCCTCCAAACTGAGATGGGCTTCAAAGAGAAGCAGGTTGTATCTGCCTTCACTGATTCTAAATGTCAAGCTGACATGTGGATCTGAACGGATGTCCCGCATGAAATATTCGGATGGTCTACGTAGCTCTATTAGCGAGAAGACCAGTAGGAAGTTGGGCGGCACAAAGAATGAGGGGAACCTACAGACAGGTCCAAGTACTACTTTGGCGTCGATGAGCTTTCTGATCCTGTCGCTTACCGTTCTCCTGTGAACCCCCAACTCCTTTGCGAGGAGGTTTTCATTGACTGATATCCCCTCACCGTTCGTGAGATGGGTGAGAACGCTCAGTGATAGGTCATCCATGGCGCAGCCGTTTATCTCTGTAACCCTTCTCTCTGAGAAATCTTGCCTGATGAGCTGCACCGGCGCGTTGGGTTCATACTTCTCTATCAGCTCGTTAGAAAGATATATTGCGGTTGAGGGGATTCTTTCGCTTCTACCAGGTATCTTGCCTTCCTTGACGATCGCTTCCCTCCAAGTGTGGTAGCTCCACAAGCTCCTGTGAAGCTCAAAGAGCATCATGTTATACTCTCCTTCACGTACACGAAATGCCGCAAAGATGTTGGCGTCGTCCCTGAGCCACCTCTGGACTTTTTCATCGTCTGGTAGATCTGCGTAGACGGCTACGAGTAGCGGGCGTTCCTTGAATAGAGCAAGGAATGGAAAGACTGGTCTGTCAATAACTCTGTGCTCGATGAGTTCCCTCACCCTTCCTCGAACAGTATTACGATGTTTCCTTAGGTGCTTGGCGAGGTAGCTTAGGTTTATGCTGAGCCCCTGTCCGGCGCATAGCTTACTCAACAACTGTAGGTTTAGCACGTCTCTTAGCATATTTTCCGTGCTTAAGGGTTCAGCTTTGCTTAACATGGGCAGTCTTTACGTAAAGAATTATCATTTCTGTCATAATAATGTTCTCCTGAGGATAATCATGATATATTCTGCAACTCTCCAAGGATGTCCAGTGAGAGGCAACAAGCTCCACAAACACGTATTCAGGGAGGTATGTCTGTGAAGAGCGTCTATGCAACAGAAGGCTACTGCATCGGTTGCTGGATACGCCCTATCATCTGTTCACTCGGAGCGGTACTCCCTGATGTTAACACACGTGAGGTTGTCACCAAATACGCCGTATGTGATTGCGGCAATGATCTCGGTAGGCTACACCCACTCACAACGGACTACAGTAAGCACTTCGGTTACGACCAAAGGAGATTCTCAACCTGGAGTTCTTCAAGGTATCTCCAAGCTCAGAGAGACCTTGTGGAAAACTCTACGCCTACTAGGGAAAGACCATGAGTCTTAACGCAGCTGCTCTCCCAAGACCGCCTGATGCTCCAGCCACCGCAAGTCTGAGATTCCGAATCTCCAAGAGCTTCAACATCATCCCTGCGGCGACCGTGGACGCTCTGAAAGGGTATCCTGATAGGACTGAACGAGCTTCCCGCCGCATTAAACAGTAGGGAAGCCTATTCAAAAGGTCGTCTACAGTCTCTTCGGACTTCGCCTCCAAGCAAGGTCCGTAGCGGCTGTCTCTGAGCCAGGCAAGCAACTGCACAATATCCCTGAAGCCCAAAGCTCCCTCAATGACACCATCTAGAGTGCCTCTTTGACTGAAGAGCCAACTGCGGACTGTCTGCGGCTCTATCCCACACTGTATGCTTGTAAGTACAATCTCTAGATTTGCCGCATCTATCATTGAGTTGATGGGTCTAAGAGTCGAGGTAAGATCCTCGGACGATACTTCAGAGATCCTGTCCAAGGACCTCTCGCCGCAGTAGATGAGTATTCTAAGTAGCGGTGCAACACACCCACATCTTCTAGCAGTCTCAAGAGATTCTCGAATGACTCGGGCCAGTCCAGAATCCTGAATGGTCTCGATATGTCCCCTGCCTTGGGACTCTGAAGGCAGCTCGTAGTATTTGGAAGGTATCGCTCCCAAAGGTATCGCTCCTGAGCTGCTGACCAAGTCATTCTGATTGAACCTTAACTTCAATGAGTTGACTATGCTTCTTGACTCCAAGAGAAGTCTGAAATCTTCAAGGACGATCCGTGCGGAGTCTGGGCTTGACGCGATGAAGCTTTCCGCGCTTTTGGACGCTGCCGACATCACTGCCTCTCTCAAGTCCGCAAAGCTCTCAGGCGTGGTTCTCGCGACCATTTGGCCGTAGGTTGTCCTGCTGAGGACATGGACTATGTCGCTTGGTCGCGTGCAACCTAGAATCGCTTCATAGTCGTAGAGCTTGAGTAAGTTTCCTATTTGACCTCTGACTAGGGCATTGACGTATTCGTAGCTGCCTGTACCTCTCATTACAGCTCAGCTATCCAATTCTCTTTTTTCTACCTAGGAGCCCCCCCAGTTTCAACATGTCCATCCATACAAGAAAAGTCCCCAGGAGGGTGCCGACGAGTGCGCCGAGGATTTCCTGGCCATAATGTCTGCCAACGATGTAGCCGGCGAAAGCCATTATTGGTATGGTGATCGTTATCCCGAGGTACCAAAAAGCCCTACCCATTTCCGGTTGTCGCCGCAACTCCCAGCATCCACCAGAATATCTATCCAAGAAGCTCTGGGTGCACCTGACTATTTGCTTTTCGCCACCTACCCTATGATCTGATACTGAGAAGATTTAAGAAAAGGTCAATCATCATTAATGCATCCCGTCTTTCAGAGGTTGACGACGGGTCTTCTCGAAGGAGATTGGATAAATGTCCAGAGCTGACAATTACGCCTACGCAATAGCCTACGTCAGAGCATTACGGTCTAGACTACTCAGTGAGGAACAGTACGAGACATTGCTGAAGGCAAAAGACGAACAAGATGTGCTCCGATACTTGGCGGACACGGCGTATTCAAGTCGTCTCGCAGGGCACTCAGGTAAGTCGCTTAACCTCAGTGATATCGACTCGGCCATCTTTGAGGATTACTACCGCATACTTGGAGAATTGGTGAGTGTCCACACAACCGAGAAGGCAAGACTGATTCTCGAGACCAACCATATGAGGCATGAATTCTCATGTCTGAAGTTCATTATGCATCTAGTGAGGGCGGGAGTGCCTCCGGAGGAATCGGCTCAACTGGTAACTCCAGTGGGGAGATACACCCCAGAATACGTCTCCAGATTATTGAAGACTCGGAACCTTCGTCAACTGTTCTCGGAGGTCAACGACCCCAAGATAAAAGAGATAGCTCTCAGTAGGGTCGGGCAGTGCGAGGAACTGAACTCCACCCTACCAGTAGAGATGGCTTTAGACAAGTTCTATTTGAATTCCCTATGGGCCACCGTCAGTAAACTGGACAACTGGGACAGAGATCCTGTCAGGGACATCATCGGAACCGAGATTGACACGGCAAACATGAGCTTGATACTACGGGGCAAACACTTGGGAATGACCTTCTCAGCCCTGCAAGACCTAGCCATTCCTATACGGTACAAGCTGGGTGAGGAGACTGAGACGGCCATGGAAGCTATGTCCGCTATCGATGCAATGCAGGCTCTGACCTCTGGTTACTATGGAAACATCGTGTCTCGTGTCAAGGCTGAATGTGAACGAAAAAGGACCCTGCTCCCCCTTGAACTTGAACTGAAGAGATTCTTTGCCCAAAGATGTTCTCGAACATTCGTAGGCTATCCCTTCGGTATTGGGCCAATTCTGGCTTTTCTTAACCTCAAGTACTTTGAGGCTCTGGATATTCGCACCATACTCCTTGGAAAGAGAGACAGGATGCCGGTTGAGGCTCTGCGGCGCCTAGTGTTGTCACCCTCAACAAAGGTTCATGATCAAACCTGAGAACTCAACTGGTGCTACCCCCACTGCAGCGCATCGATAAGGTTTCGCCTGAGCCAATTCCGGCTTGCAGAGTGTGGGCAATACTTTTTTAAAGAGGTGCCGGAGAATCTACAGGCTACGATTTGAGGGTTAGCTCTTGAAAATACATAAGGTCGTCACATTCCTCTTCGTTGCGATTGGAATAGCTCTCTCAGCAACTGGCCTAGTCTATGCCCAAGCTGGTGCAGAGGCTGACGTGGTCGCATCAGGTTTCAAGATGATCGGCGCGGGTGTAGCCATTGGTCTTGCAGGCTTGGGGGCTGGATTGGGTATGGGTACTGCCAGCGCAGCAGCCATTGGAGCCATGGCGGAGAAGCCTGAGACCTTCAGCAAGTCGCTGATCTACATAGTGTTCATAGAAGCCATAGCAATATACGGTCTAGTCGTGGCGTTCATGATAATGATGGCTTAGGCTGAAGGCAGAGCACCTATTGGACAGTAGTATCTAGACACTTCTCTCTGTATAGATATGCGCGAGACCACGACTGTGGCTTAATCTAATCTCAGAGGCTTATACCCGTAGCCGTCGCCGGAATAGAACTTCAGGAACCACTCAACCCAGTGAAGCCTGAGCGTCTGGATGAAGGATAGAAGTCCTTCGAAGCAGAGTATCAGTAGGAAAGTGAGAAGCGCCCACATGACCCCGCCGACTATGGCCAATAATTCCCCTTGGAGTCCGAGGAACATTAGAAGGATCTTGCTGAAGGCTCCGTGTGTTAACGCCAACGCAAGTATTCGGCCGTATGAGATTGAATTCGAGAGCGACGATATGAGAGATTCGAGAGAATGTCCGAATCCATCCATCCCGTGCAGGCCAGTTCTTGCCAGTAGCATAACCACGGCTGGAAGGGCTATGTAGAGTCCGAGAATATCACCGCGCTGAAAGACGACCGAGAGGATTCCCGACTTATATCTGAGGAACAGGTAGGCACAACTCGAGTAGAACCAAAGCCATAGGCCTGGGCCAACAATCGCTTCCAAGTAGTTCCTTCTTCTCAACTGATTTATCAATCCCAGGACCAAACCCAAGGTTATCTGGATTATCGCGACGTACAGGGACACCAAGAGAAGCAACATTGGCTTCTCAAAAGGCGCGAACGGAAATGGAACCGGTATAGGGAAGCCTGCGACCGTTGAGAGTACTCCCTCAATAACATGTGAAGTCGATCTTACTGTCTCGAGGATGCTGACGCCGAGGGCATGGTGCAGGAAGCCGTCTACGATGTGGTAGTATTCTTCCGACCCGAAGAGTTCTCCATACAGGAATCCAAAGAATATTGCAGATATGGAGCACATTATGAGGAGAGGAGATCCTTTTATCATATACTCAAAGAGTTCAGGTGCCTTGACTCCTCTCCTATTAACTACGAACAGTAGAAGACTGCATAGGAGCAGGAGCAGGCCGTGACCGACGTCCCCAAACATCAAGCCAAAGATGACGGGGAACGAGATTATCATGAATACTGTTGGATCGATCTCAAAGTAGTTTGGTAGTCCAAATCCCGTTACAACCTTCTCATAGACGTACGCTATTCTTGGGTTCCTTATCTGAGTAGGTGGGGCCTCAATCTCATGCGACTGTGCCTCTGTTTTTGGGGGCGGCTGCAGATAAGACGTCGCATAGTAGCCTCTTGATCCCTTATTTACAGCCTCCTCGAATTCACCTGTCTTTTTCTGGGGGATCCAGCCTTCGATGACAAACGTCTTGCTGGTTCGAGCGCTCTTAGATTTTGCGTCTTCCATCAATCTGGTGACTTCAAGTTGTCGATTCCAGAGGAGAAGCCTCTCTCCATAGTCGCTTGTGAGTTCTGATAATCGCTGGTTTGTCTCGGTCTTTGTGTCCGGCTCAGTAGCCGTCTTTCCCTCTGCGGCACGTGTTGCCAGCTCTGAGGCGATGCCGGCATACCGCCCCTCAATATCCATGAGTTCGCGATCAATCTCTTCAATCTTCTTCTCTGAGAGCACCTCGAAGATGGCTGTTCGAGCCTGTTTGGGGTCAATATTCAAACCCGCAAGTATTGTCTGAACTCGCGAGATTACCGACGTGACCCTGAAGAGTTTCTCGGATGGCTCAACAGGTTTAACTTGAGCCTCGAAACCCCTCAGGCTCTTAAGTACATCTGTCTGATGCAGCATCCCAGCTTCAACTATGTTCATAATTACCTCGTCAACATATTCCTCGTGAAAGTAGGCTCTTGCCTTCACCATCGGTTGGGTCTTCAGCAAAGTCCTGACGCCCATTGCAGAGTTGCCTTAGTTTGGAATATCCACTTGATATAAAGGTGATGTTAGACATCCGAAGTAACCTGACAGAATACTTCGAAAAGCTATTATGCACGTTACATGAGGGCATTCCTAGATGGCTATGGACAACGAGGTCATCAAAGCGATCCTGAAGGCAGAAGAACAAGCTAACCAGGAAATATCAGAAGCTCACAGTCAAGCTGAGAAGACTAAGAAAAGTTCGGAAACGGTGGAAGATGAAACCTACAGAAAAATCGTAGAATCCTGCAGGGCGAAGGCCGAAGAATCGCGGAAAATGGCAAAGCAGAAGGCAGAGGAAAGATACAAGAAGATAATGGACGATTGCGAAAGCGATGTTGCCAAGTTGAAAACCTCAGCTGACAAGAACCTCATGAAAACTGTGAAGCTGGTTCTTCGAGAAATCACCTCAGGTGGAAACAAGCCTTGACCGAAGTGACTCTGAATCAACTAGTCTCAAAGATACTTGAGGATGCAAGAAAGCAGGCAAAGACAGTAATTGACGAGGCTAAGCAGTCATCGGAGAAGGCGCTGGAGGAGAAGCGGAGGGAGACTCAGGAGAAAGCCCAGAAGGCCTGCAAAGAGATAATTCGCTCGGCTGATGCCGACGTGGAGAACATTGTTCATCGCAGATCTGTAGAGGCCACTATCAAAGCACGTTGGATACTCTTGTCAGAGAAACGGAAGATACTGGATAGAGTCTTCCAGAAAGTCGAGGACGAACTCCAGTCATTCACCAAGGGAGACGTATACATGCATACATTGGAAAGGCTGATTGAGGAGGCAGCGATGGCCACGGGAGGCGGGAAACTTGCGGTTCTCCTAAGCAGAGCCGACTCAAGACGGAAGCTACCACTGAGGGAAATATCGAAGCGGGTAGGCTCAAGACTGGGCGTCGAGACAACCCTAAACACTTCGGAAAGAAAGATCTCCACCATAGGCGGAGCCGTCGTTCAGTCGACGGACGAAAGGACACGAGTCGACAACACGTTGGGTTCCATTCTTGAGCGGGAAAGAAAGAATCTGGAGCCAAAGATAAGCACCATACTCTTCTCAGAGTAAAAGGAGTAAGACATCTCGAGGCTGTCACACACCTTCACAAGCGGCAATCAACCACAACCCACTTTCCGGCTCCCGTACCAGTGCGAGTTATTCTAAGATGATGTCTGGTTGCTAGCCGATATCCTAGTCAAAGGCATAGTTCAGGGAGTGGGTTTCAGGCCCTTCGTCTACAGACTCGCAATCGAGAATGGGCTACTTGGGTTTGTGCAGAATAGGGGTGACGCAGGCGTCAGAATCACGGTTGAGGGTCAGAGGCCTGACATAGAGAGGTTCATAACTCAGCTTAAGACCAGAAAGCCACCGCTCTGCGAGATTCATGGGCTCACAGTGACTTACAGAGATGGGGCAGAAGGTTTTTCGACCTTCGAGATAAAGGAGAGCTCCAGAGGAGGCAGTGAGAAGGGGTCAACCATCCCCCCAGACATCTCCATATGTAGCCAGTGCCTCGGCGAGATGCTTGACCCAAAGAATGTGAGGTACAGATACTTCTTCATAACCTGCACAGACTGCGGACCGAGGTACACGATAATTCGGAGACTACCATATGATAGGGCCAACACCTCTATGCTTCCATTCAAGATGTGCAGTAACTGTGAGAGAGAATACTATTTCCCAGATGATCGCAGATTCCACGCTCAGACCAACGCCTGTCCAGGATGTGGCCCAAGACTCTTCCTCACAGACAATGTAGGAAAGCCTGTGGACTGCGGAGACCCGACGGTCAAAGCCGGTCAACTTCTAGATGAGGGATGCGTACTCGCAGTCAAGGGGAATGGCGGATTCCACCTAGTCTGCTCAACAACAAACCCTGAGCCACTATCGAGACTTCGAAGAGTAAAGACTAGAAAGACGAAACCATTTGCCATTATGGCCCGGAACCTGCAGACGGTGAGGTCTTTTGCTGAGGTCAATGTTCTCGAGGCTGAGCTTCTTGAATCCTATTCAAAGCCCATAGTCCTCTTGAAAAAGAGCAAACGATACTTCTTATCTGAACTGGTCTCACCAAGCCTGCATACTGTTGGTGTGATGCTGCCGTATTCTGGCCTCCACCACCTCCTCTTCGACTCGACGAGGGAACCGGCCCTGGTTATGACCAGTGCAAACCAGCCAAACGAACCCATAATAATCGAAGACGATGTTGCAAGGAAGATGCTGGGAGGAATCGTCGACTACTTCCTGCTCCACAACAGGGTTATCGAACAGCGGTGTGACGACACTGTCCTGAGAGTTGTGGGGGGAAAGAGGACTTTCATCAGGAGATCAAGAGGGTTTGCTCCCGCCCCCATACATCTCAAGGTCCAGTCTACCAAGGATGCGCTGGCGCTGGGCGCTGAACTGAATGCGACGTGCTGCATCCTCACAAGTGGTCGAGCGTACATTTCACAACATATTGGGGATGTTGAGACTCCTGAGACGTTACAGTTCCTAGGGCAGGCCGCGCAGCATCTGCTCGGTTTAACAAAGGCCCAACCGGGATGCGTCGCTTGCGACCTTCACCCGAGATTCAGTACAACCTTCTTGGCCAAGCAGTTGGGTGACCGGTGGGGTATCCCCACCGTCAGAGTTCAGCACCACCACGCGCACCTCTCCAAACTCATGGCTGAGCATGGTGTGGGCGAGGCTGTGGGAATAGTCTGCGATGGATACGGCTACGGTTCTGATGGAGGAGCGTGGGGAGGAGAGGTGCTTTACTCGGACATGGAGAGCTTCAAGAGACTGGGTCACCTGCAGGAGCAACCGATGGCTGGCGGAGACCTCGCGACGAGATATCCTCTGAGGATGGTTGCGGGAATCCTTCACGGCCGCGTCGACACAGCCAGTCTCCTCTTGAAGAGGTCCCAGCATATTCCTCACGGTACAGCGGAAGTGGAGGTGATGATGAAGCAACTTAAGTCGGGCAGGGTACCTGTGACCAGTAGCTGCGGAAGGATCCTGGATGCGGTCTCTGCTCTATTAGGTATATGTTACGAGAGGACCTATGAGGGTGAGCCGGCTATGAAGCTGGAGGCCTTGGCCGCAAGGGGGAGGGACATCCTGCGGTTAGATGTAAAGGTAAATAGGGGCGTTGTAGACACCGGCAACCTACTTGAGGAGCTTTATGAGAACCTCGGTAGAGTCAGCATGCAGGACCTTGCGTTCTCAGCCCAATCTTACTTGGCTAGGTCACTTGGAGAGCTGGCTGTAGAGGCAGCACAGAGTGAAGATGTCTCGGTGATCGGATTCACAGGCGGAGTTGCATGTAACGAGCATATATCAAACACGATCAGGTCGGTCGTCGAAGAGCGTGGCTTCGCCTTCTTGGCCCATGACAAGGTACCGCCAGGCGATGGAGGAATCTCCCTGGGCCAAGCTGTGGTCGCGGCCCAGAAGACTAGTTGACCTGCTACGGAGCAGGTGATGACAAGAACAGTTTATATCTACGCTGGCCTCAATTCAAAGACGCCACGGGTCTATACAGAGACCCGGTGAGCAACTACACAAACCTCTGGCCTACAGGTTCTAAACAACAGTTTCTGTTCGAGTGCGTCTTTGGAAATGTGTCTGGCAATACCCGGAAAGATCACAGGAATCGCAGGCGACTTAGCCGAGGTTGACTTTGGCGATGGCACAAGAAGACAGGTCAATATCTCCCTTGTCGACGCAAAGGTTGGAGAGTACGTCATAGTCCATGCCGGATTCGCCATAGAGATCCTCGACGAGGAAGCGGCCAGGGAGACTTTGAAACTATGGGACGAAATACTTAGTCTTGGATAGACGCGTAATCATCATGAATGATCAAATCTCTTTTAACATGAGGAATGGGGGCGTAACAGAGTGCGTCACAAGGAGAAGGTTGTGAAGCATGACGAGGGTAAGGTCTTCGATATAGAGCTTGAGGAGAGTATCCTCAAAGCCAACGAGGACCTAGCAGCCGAGAACCAACAACTTCTTCGAAGGCACGGTATAAAGGCCATAGATATCATGGGCTCCATCGGTTCAGGAAAGACTTCTCTAATCGAGAACATTGTTCAGAGACTGAAAGAACGGTACAGAATAGCTGTCTTCAACGGTGACCTAACGACTACCATTGACGCCGACAGGGTTGCAAAGCACGGCGTCGAAGTTGTTCAGATAAACACTGGGAAGGAATGCCACCTAGATGCGAATCTGGTCGCCAAGGCTCTCAAGGACGTGAATCTCCGTCAACTGGACTTGATCCTGATAGAGAACGTTGGAAATCTGATCTGTCCGGGAGAGTTCAAGCTTGGAGCTGACAGGAGGCTTGTCGTGGTGAGTGTGACTGAAGGTCCCTACATGGTTTTGAAACACCCCTTCATCTTCATGGAGGCTGACGTAGTCGTAATAAACAAACTCGACCTCGCCGAGGCCATGGGCGTGGAGTTCGAGAAGCTCCAGAGAGACACTGAGAAGATCAACCCAAGGGCAAAGGTTGTGGGCGCAAGCTGCAGGAACAACATTGGTACTGACAGAGTGATCGAAGCTCTCCAGATCGATAGTATATAGAGCCGCTCAAGATGTTGGCTGGTCTAAATGCATGAGCTCTCAATGGCAAATAGTATAGTAGAGACTGTGCTTAGTGAGGCAAGGAAAAGGAATGCTCGTTCAGTCCTTGAAGTTCAGCTTGTCGTTGGCAGACTTACGATGCTTGGGCTTGAGCAGCTTCGCTACTGCTACAGACTCCTAACCAAAGACACACCGCTTGAACGTTCTAAGCTTCGAATCGAACAGGAGGAAAGCAGGGTCCACTGTGAGAACTGCATGTTCGAGGGCCCTATCCAGTTCAAGCAAGAACCACAGTACCACCTCATCTTCCCTACCCTAGAGTGTCCAAGATGTGGAGGGGGAGTTGAGATAGTGGCCGGAAGAGGCTGCTTCATCAAGTCAGTGAAGTTGAGGACCTGACGTAGATGCTTCAGTTCAGAGACAGGTCGACTGCAATCAAGATACTTGAACGGTTAGCATCGATGGGGCTGGACCTGACGCTGATGCATGTCTGCGGCACCCATCAGGACACGATCGTCCGGTACGGTCTTGACACGCTACTTGAGAAGTGTGGAGTAGATATCAGGCAGGGTCCAGGCTGTCCAGTCTGCGTAACCACGACAAGAGAGATTGAAGAGGCGATGACTCTGGCAAGAAATGGCAAGATCATAGCTACGTTCGGGGACATGTTAAGGGTTCCGGGAGCCTCAGGCTCTCTTGCAGACGCAAGGTCTGAAGGGGCGAGGGTGAGGGTCGTATACAGCATCACAGACGCGGTTAAGATCGCTCAAGGAACAGATGAGGAAGTGGTATTTGTCGCGATAGGGTTCGAAACCACTGCACCAAGCACCGCAGTCACAATACTCAAACGTCCTCCTGAAAACTTCTCTGTGATCAGTTGCCACCGATATCTGCCGCCTGCTCTTGACGCTCTCCTTGCTATGGGGGAACTCAACATACACGGGATTATAGAGCCAGGTCACGTCAGCACCATAATAGGAACTAGACCTTACCAGGCGATCTCCAAGAAGTATAAGCTGCCACAGGTCATCGCCGGTTTTGAGCCCCTCGATGTCTTGATGGCTGTCTACATGATAGCCAGACAAATTCAGGCTTCCGAACCGACTGTTCAGAACGAATATCGAAGGACCGTGAGAGAAGGGGGTAATGAGAGAGCCCTCAAAGTATTGTCGGAGGTCTTCGAGCCCAGAGGTGCAAGATGGAGAGGATTTCCTACAATACCAGACTCCAAAATGAAGCTCAAAGAGGAATTTGGATCTTTTGACGCTGAGAAAAAATATGATGATGACCTTGAAGAAGTTTTGAGAACGGAGTTTCCGGAACCGGAGGGATGCGGCTGCGACCGGGTACTCAGGGGATTGATGGAACCGCAAGAATGTATACTCTTCGGCAAGGCCTGCACTCCGCAGCATCCGGTAGGTCCGTGCATGGTCTCAACGGAGGGCTCGTGCAGCATCGAATATAAGTATCGAAGGTTCCGCGCGACCTAGCTCAAAGTCATCACCTCCTCGCGGCTAGCGTGGAGACCAAGACCTTTTACAGGCAGATAGCGAAGTGACTTCGGGAGACTCCGAATCCACATCTGAAGTCTAATAAGGCCAGACCAATCTTGATATTTCAAGGCGTGCGTTAAGATAGTCCTGTCTATGGTGACAGGCCCTCGGGGGCTTCTGCCCAGGCGGTCCAAATACTCCTATGTGCTCTGTTTTCACCAAGAACATGACCTGGATCCGCCGCAGAACAAGCCCTAACATAACTGTACTGGTCATGCTTGCCCTTAGCCTATTTCACTTTCTAGCCACTAACTCACAGTTTCTTCTCTTGAAGGATATCGCCGCTTCTCTTCTGATAGTGATCCTCCTCATTGCCCAGAGCATTCTCCTCAAGTTCTTCCTGAGCATATCCAACAGCAAGGTCGCCAAGACCTCATCACGAGTGGGGTTGTGGAGCAGAATCGAAGTACTTCAACCTCTGGCGTTCTTTGTTATCTTCATGTCTGTCCAAATCCTAACGATTAGGCTCAGAGGTTTTGATGCTTTAGTCAGTCTCGTTAGAGATCCTCAAAGCTTCGCCTATTATTCCCTGGCACTCAGAGCCTCGGATCCCGTGACTTACGTTCGCGAGTGGCTGGCTGCGATGCAGGTGCCTCTACTTTACTGGGGTGGCCACCTAGCGACCCACTTCCCAGGTTATGCGCTCCTGATCTATTCTGGCTTCCATCTCTTTGGTAGAGACCCTCAGTCTGTTGTTTGGCTTTCAATCCTGCTTGCGGGTTCAGCAATACTACCACTCTTCTATCTGGCCAAGTTGCTATATGGCAGCAGAGCCGCGACACTTGCATGCGTGTTATATTCTTGGACGCCGTCGATCAGCCTCAATCTCCCCTACATGGACTTGGCAGTAGGCGTCTTCGTCTTAACAGCTCTTCTTCTATTCTTCAAATCGCTGAGGACTAGTGGAGGTGCCTCATACAGTCTGCTTGGGGGTTTGATTCTAGCTTGCGCAATGTTTCTCACGTTCGTCTCAGCATCTATCTTGGTTCTAGCAGCCGTGCTCACGATTACGGCCAAATCTTGGTGGGAAGCTTCATTGAAGTTCTTCTCCTTCCTGTCGAGCGCGTTTCTTCCATATCTCATTCTGGAACTGACTTTGGGATTCCCCTTCTTTGAAGCAGCATTATGGGCTCTCAGAACAAACCAGTGGTTCTACCAACATCTTCATTCCATGATGCCATCAGTTTGGAGTATTGAATTTTCGACATTGTTCTTCTTCCTCTTGCTTGGCCTTCCGGTATGCATGATATTCTTCTTGACTGTTTTCAGATCGTTCAACTCTTCATTTAGCCAAGTCGAAGGCCGCACATTTGTTCTAGGTCTCTCTGCGACGCTCTTATTGGCAGTAGTCTTCGCAAAGCTTGAACTTGCGAGAGTGGCGGCGTTCTTGACGCCCATGCTTGCAGCATGTGTTGCAGCAGAGGTGTCCAAGTGGAGGCCAACAGAATTCTTGGATGCAAATGGTCTACTACTATCCTATGCTCAGTGCTTGGAAACCTACGCATACGTGTCGCAAACGGTTTTTCTCTCGACGGTGCTTGGCTATCCAGTTGTCTAGCAGGAGTCCTTGTCGGATTCTCTCCAGTGGCTTAGATTGGGGCATCCAGTTTTCACGGCCTGCTTGTGCCTGCCTGAGAATGCTGTAGAACTCCGCTAAAGAGGGTTTAGATATCGGCTCATCTTGTGATAGGCTCAAGATGCTGTATAGCTCACTTCATGCGCCAGACTAGCTCTTTCGGATTCTAACATATTCTTGGTACGGGGTCTCCTATTGGTGGAAGGAGTATCCTTCGACCTCCAACAGACGTTTGAAGGATAACTTGACTGAAATCGTTGGAGGCTTCGCCGATGATCTCGGCGTTCTTGCCAAGTCTTGATTCTCGAAGCACCTCCAAAACCTCATGTGCTTTTTCTGGAATTACTGCTATAACCAGTTTTCCCTCATTTCCAACTTCTAGGGGGTCTATTCCCAACATTTCGCAGGCCGCTCTGACACCCGTCGTGATCGGAATAGCCTCTTCATTGACAGCTATTCCAACGTGCGACTTTTCGCTCCACTCATTTAGCGCGTTGGCCAGACCGCCTCTCGTTGGGTCTTTCATCTTCAAAACTCCGCCAATTCTGAGGATCTCTCTTACAAGTTTATTTAGCGGGGCCACATCCGAAATCACTTCTGTTCCGAAACCGTAGCCCTCTCGAGATGAGAGTACTGCTATTCCGTGGTCGCCAATCGTTCCTGAAATGATTATCCTATCTCCTGGGGAGAGGTTTGAGTCAAGAAGCCATCGAGCATTGAAGCTCCGATATTTCTTCACCTCTTCGATGTTCTTATCCAGTTCGGGGCTACGTTTTCCAATGCCAGACGTGTTTATCACGAGCTTGTCCAAGGCGCCCTTCTCCATGACCTTCGTGTCACCAGTCAGGATGTAGACATCTGCTTCTTGGCATGCCTCGCGCATACTCTTGAGGATGCGCTCAAAATCATCAATTGGGAAGCCCTCTTCGATTATGAAGCCTGACGAGAGCGCTACTGGTTCAGCACCCATGACCGCTATGTCATTTACTGTCCCTGTGATAGCTAATCGACCGATGTCGCCTCCGGGGAAGAAGAGAGGTTTGACTGTGTGAGAGTCAGACTTCAGGACGATATCGTTTATGACAGCCGAGTCGTCTAAGGCCTCTAACGGAACCTCCGCGTCGCTACCTCCTAAGTACTTGACAACATAGTCTTTGACAAGCCCCTGCATCACGGCGCCTCCTCCGCCGTGCGCCATAGTGATCCTAGTCATGGGAAAGCCCTCTGTATTTGGAAGGTGTCGCATCCTACTCGTAAATGTTGTTGGCGATGAAGAAGTATTGGTATCTAGAGTTTATGGTGGGGTCGGCGGGACTTTCATGACGTGGTCAATTTGAACCCGCGACCGCCAGCGTTCCGGGTTGTCCTCCCCAGGTTCACCGCGCCCTTGTGCTCTGGTATCCTCTTGGCGGACTTACCTAGACCAAGCTAGACGACGACCCCACATTCCAGCCTTATTTCATTCAGATTCACGCTAATAAGATCATTTCTCACTAGCGTCGCAACATAGGCAGTGTTCTGTAGGCCATTAACTCGACTCACGTTGGCTCGACCTCCTCTATTGAGCTATACTTTCCTTAATAGCTCAGAGCGTTCAAAAGGTGGGCTACACACTATTTCAAATGAAGATGTCCGAAGATTTCCTCGAATTCTCGGGTTAAGTATTCTTCGGTCCTTAGACGTCTTCTCTTAGCCAGTGTCCTGATGGCTCTGTCGACGCCTGTGGAGTATTGTATCGCCCTCTTGGGCGCATTAGCGAGTTGTTCGGGTAATCCAAGGTCTATGCAGGCCTTTCTGAGGATACGCTTTCTCAAGGTGTCGTCTGGTCCTTGAATCTTCAAAGTAGGAGGGATCGAGAGACCGAACACGGTGAGTTTCCAATCTGTGAACGGATGTAGCATCCTCACCCTCTCCGGCGCGGTGGCTTGCTCAGCCACATGATAACTGGCCTCGTGAGCATCACGTACACTCCTAAAGATTGAGTTTCCAAGGGATCGTTCTCCCCCCTCCTTCATTATGCGCAGGAATCTATGGTATCCTGCAAAAAGTTCGTCAGCACCTTGACCTGTAAAGACCGTATTGAAGCCGCAGTTCTTTGCTAGGTTTGCGCACCAACAGAGCGGTATTGCTACCCCCAATTTGACCATGCTGGCCTCCTCTATTCTCCAGACACATTTCCCTAGCGCATCCTCCACATCCTCCAACCCGTATTCACGCACCCTGGCATCGATACCTACAAGTTCAGCAGCCTTGAGCGCCCACTCAACCGCGGGGTGCCCCCTCAACCCAACTATAAAGGCAATCACCTCAGACTCCATTCTCGATAAGAGGTAAGCTATGAGGGCGCTGTCCACTCCACCTGAGAAGCTTACACCAACTTTTCCGAGGCCTGACGCTCTCTCCCAGACAGCTTCGCTCAACAGCCTCCTCAGTCTCTCAGAAATCTCCGTCGGGCTTCCCTCGACAGCCTTCTGTCTTGTCAACTGTCTAACAGGCCAGGGGCTTCGTCTCTCTTCCAATTTCCACAGATGTCCAGGCGGAAAGGTCGAGACCCTCCTAAGTCCGAGGTTCCAAAGCCCCTTCTTCTCCGTAGATAGCGCGGCGAAATCACTGTTTGAGCCATAGTAGAGTGGCTTCAGGCCAACGGGATCTCTCACCACGAAGATTTCTCTCTCTGCAAGGATCACTATTGTGTACTGGCCATCACACTCCGAAACGAATCTTGAGAGACACTTCCCAGGAGAATCATCAGAAAGACAGTCGAGTAACTCGTCGAGTGACTTTTTCAACTCCAGGTAGTCACTCTCGACGATTATGGAACGGGTTCCAGAAGTTCTTGGCTGTGGCAAATCTCCTGGTTGAAGCTTCATCAGGTTGTATGCTATGGCCGAGGTGGTTGCCCGTAGCTCGGTGATCTCGTTTAGACTCTTGGTAAGAAGCGACTCCTCTGCTGTGGCAATTCCGAAGGCGTCGTTTCCCCTGTGGATCTGACCTTCGACCATCTTGATGAGTAGCGGGATTGCATCTATCCCTTTCCTCGTCCGCACCGCGCTGACAGCGCCCATTCCCACCATCAGCTCATCGATTCAACAACAACTCCTGTACACCATTCCTTGTGAATAAGCTGTTTGGCGTCTAGTCTCAGACTCCTACAAGTATCTTCGGATCAGCTTCATCAAATGATTGAGTCCTTCCGGGGCGGTTAGCCTTCACAACAGCATTCGCGGATTCACCAGTGCTCAAGCTGATAAAACCTTGGGGTGTCTATGATGATGCGCCGAGAACAGGCAACGGCTGCCGAGTGTCCTCAAGATTTGCACTTCGAAGACCTTAGGAACAGCCAATTGATGACCACAATACCTCAGAAGATACTGTTGCCGTTGAGTATTCACAAATGAAACGGAAGTCTCTCTGAACGGTGTAAGGTTGGGCTCCATTGAACGGGTTTGTCTAGTGAATAGGCCTAAACATCACCAGAAAGGCTCTTATCAATGTGGTGCGTTTCCTCTGAAGTGAATCATCGGGGGCACGATAGTTGAGTTCGGATAAACCTCCTGTCCCAGTCAGAGTGGCTGATATGAAGAATTTTGCCAGACTCGTCCTCGCACTGAGTGAAGGGTCTCAGATAGCCTGGAGTCTCCCATACAAGGGCAAGCATGCTCTTTGCTTCTTCACAGCCTACATGTATTGGAAGGGTGACTTGCCGATTCTTGCCTACTTGGTCGAGCAGAAACCTGCAAAACCCTTCCTAGCTTACCGGAGTGACGGCCCGAGTGGAGAGGAATGGTTCTACAGTGACGATGTGGATGACGCAAGATACAGGTATGCCTCTATAATCAACATCAACGAGACGCCCGACCTTTTCAGAGAATCTCTCGAGGGGAAGTATCCGCAACCTTCAAAGCCGCTCATGATGGAAGTTGAGAACCTCTCCTCCATAGTCAGAGTCCTCATCCCTCTCTCGATGAGGGAGGACACAGTCTTCCCTCTCTGGCACTTTGTGCAGAGAGGTGAACACCACATCGGTGTGGTAATTCCTTTCGAACATTACTATGAGGCTGACGCACTACCAATATTCTTCTATTACAGGTCAGGTGAACCGCCGTCAGGCCCCTTCCTGAGGTATCTGACCTCGAAAACCTCCGGTGAGAAGTTGGAATTCACATCCAACACATCAGACGTCAAGTACTTCTATGTCAAGCTGATAGATGTTGAAGGGCTTCCGTTTCTGTAGAGTGGTTCGATAGGATGAACTGTCCATTCCCCCTGTCACTCTGAGAGTCTACCGAAGCTTCTGGTCCTGAATAAGGTCTCAACCTTAGAGACGAGAGTTTCCCAGTCTGGTTTCCGCTGAACTTACAAACCTTTTTCAAGCAGATCTTGGACATCACTCTCATCCGTGAGCCCGAAATGAGTAAGATCAATGTTGCCGTCGTTGGAGTGGGAAACTGCTGTTCAGCTCTGGTTCAAGGACTCCACTATTACGCTGCCCCAGGCCGTGGCAGAGATATCGGTCTGATGTCAGAAAGGATCGGTGGGTGCAAAGTCAAGGACATAAATCTGGTCGCCGCCATAGACGTGAACCGTGAGAAGGTGGGGCTAGACCTCTCAGAAGCAATCTTTCGAAGCCCAAACAACACGCCTAGGTTCAGTGATGTACCACG
Source organism: uncultured Candidatus Bathyarchaeia archaeon (assembly GCA_964480955.1). GTDB lineage: Archaea > Thermoproteota > Bathyarchaeia > 40CM-2-53-6 > RBG-13-38-9 > CAYZRW01. Next base: position 18,763 of record CAYZRW010000013.1, read on the forward strand.
CCTTGACGTGACCGTCGAGAAAGGACCCTTACTCGATGGTTTGGGAAGTCATGCAAGGGACAGAGTCCCTACAGATTCTTCGAAACCCATCGATATCTCACAGCTCCTCCGAAGAACTGAGGCAGAGATCGTGGTGAATCTACTCCCAACAGGAGCAGTCAAAGCCTCAAGGTTTTACGCTGAGAAGGCCCTTGGGGCCGGTTGTGCCTTCATCAACGCGACGCCGACGAAAATGGCGAATGATCCATCGTGGCAACGGAAATTCAGGTCTGCCCGACTTCAGCTTGTTGGGGATGACATAAAGAATCAGGTTGGATCGACCATACTTCACGAGGCTGTACTTGGAACGCTTTCCCGCAGGGGGGTTAAGATTGAGGAGAGCTATCAGCTCGACATAGGTGGCGGGATGGAGTCTCTCAACGCGCTTGAAAGAGAGAGATACTTCATCAAGAGGAAGACAAAGATCAACGCCGTCAGTTTGGCTGTTCCATACAAGTTCCCGCTGGTAGCGGGATCGTCCGACTACGTTGAATTCATGAAGAACTCTAGAACAAGCCACTTCTGGATAACAGGGAAGTACTTCGGGCAAGCCCATTTTACGCTTGATATGACCCTGGACTATATCGAGGGGCCCTCATGCGCTGCCGTCTTGGTGGACGTCATAAGGGCTGTTAAGCTCGCCAAAGATCGAAATGTTGTCGGGGTACCCATCGAGATTTGTGCTCACGCGTTTAAGATGGCACCGAAGCCCTTACCTTATGGTGAAGCGGCGCGACTCTTCAGCGCTTTCTCCTCAGAAAAGAGCAAATCTGGACGTAAGAAATAAAGAATTGGCTGAGTCTCTTCTTACAGGCTGATGAGGGTATTGCCAGTCTTTACAGAATCAATCAAGACGGTATCCGAGGAGTTGGGGACGAACATAGTACTAGCTCTGGATCCGATGGGGCACGATTCGTCGAGTCTCTCAAGAAAGTGCGTCCAGACACTTGAGGCGGTTGCCCCCTATATTTGCGCCGTCAAGATCAATAGGCCACTCGTCTTGAAACTATGCCTAGAAAAAGAGGTCAAAGCGCTTCTGAAGCTTGCTCATAACCTTGGGTTAGTGACAATAATGGATGCTAAGCTAAACGACGTGGCGCACACGAATTTGGCAGCGGCCGTGCAGTACTTCGATGCTGGTTTCGACGCGCTGACTGCATCACCATTCGTTGGGTGGGAGGGCGGCCTCGACTCTGTCTTCGAAGAAGCGTCAAGAAGAGGCAAAGGCATGATACTCCTTGTGCATATGAGCCACAGGGGGTCCGTCGAAGGCTACGGGCAGACTGTCCTTGACGGAAGAACCGGCGAGAAACGACCGCAATTCATGGTCTTTGCCGAGAAGGCTGTGTCCTGGGGGGCGGACGGAGCTATCGTCGGCGCCACTAACCCTGAGAGGATCGCTATTGTCCGAACGATTCTCCGAGGCAGGGTTCCCATATATGCTCCTGGGGTAATTGCCCAGGGGGGTTCTCCCGAGGCAGCTATTGAGGCGGGCGCCGACTACTTGATCGTTGGGAGGGCGATCTACGACTCCGCCAACGCTGAGGAATCTGCACGTTCAATCAGGGACGATGCAGTCTCCGCTTCAAATGTCGCTCAGGGATGAATCGTTGATGCTCTGGACCCCTCCGCATATCTGGATCTCAGGAAGGTTTTTCTAGCTTTTCCCTCTACCAATGGAGAAATACAATAAGGGGTAAATTCTCTTGCCAAATGTCAACGTAGCCATTGCTGGTGTTGGGAACTGCGCGTCAGCCTTGATTCAAGGGGTCCACTTTTACAGGGATGCAATTGAAGACGAAGTGATCCCAGGTCTGCTTCATGTGAGGTTTGGGGGCTACCGTCCCTCAGACATAAGATTTGTGGCAGCCTTCGACGTAGATTCTAGGAAGGTTGGCAAGGATCTCAGTGAGGCGATCTTCGCCAAACCAAACAATACCAGAATCTTTGCAGGGCCTCCAGAAACAGGTGTGAGAGTTATGCGTGGGCCTGTGATGGATGGCCTTGGTCAGTATCTGAAACCGGTCGTTAGTGTTGAGAAGGACCGGAATGAAGTTGATGTCGCTGAAGCCCTTCGGCAGTCCAAGGCGGAAGTTCTGGTAAACTATCTCCCAGTCGGGAGCGAAGAAGCCACAAGGTGGTATGCTGAACAGGCTCTGAAGGCTGGATGTGCCTTCGTCAACTGCATCCCAGTCTTCATCGCTTCAGACGAGGTTTGGCAGGAGAGGTTCAGGTCCGCTGGTCTCCCTGTGGCCGGTGACGACGTTATGAGCCAACTAGGCGCAACAGTCTTGCACAAGACACTGGCCAAGTTGCTGGTTGACCGAGGAGTCAAGGTTGACGAGAGCTACCAACTCAACATAGGCGGTGACACCGACTTCCTGAACATGCTAGAGGAGGAGCGTCTAAGGTCCAAGAGAATAAGCAAGACCAGTGCAGTCCAAGCTATGATCCCCTACGATGTTCCCCTCAGGATCGGTCCAAGTGACTACGTAGACTTCCTGCAGAACAAGAAGATCTGCTACATTAGGCTTAGGGGTAGATACTTTGGTGAATCGCCCGCTAGCGTTGACGTTAAGCTTGACATATGGGACGCTCCCAACAGTGGAGGCGTAGTGATAGACGCCATAAGAGCTGCTAAGCTGGCATTGGACAGAGGGATTAGCGGACCACTGGTCAGCATATCATCATACGCGTTTAAACATCCGCCGGTTCAAGCGCCGCAAGATGTCGCAAAACAATGGGTCGAGGAGTTCATCGCCGGATCAAGGGAAAGGTAAGCATCCTTCGAATGATCACATAGGAAGACAGATTCTTCCACTAGCCAGAACAAATCCTGTAGGTCACATGCCCTCTACCGAAACCACCAACCAACCAGGCTACAAGCCACATTCTGATGAGCGAACGGCTCTCCAGCGGTAGCTGCGTGTACCTTCATGCCGAACAGGTGGATAGAAGACTCACCGTATCCAAGGTAGACAACGCTCGACCTGTAGCCAGAAACCTTACATTTTCATATGCTAATTGAGAAGACGTAAGGGTCAAGTATGTCGAACACAGAGGCGGAAAAAGAGCAGAGGAAAGCGAGAAGGCAGATTGATCTGCAAAGTCTCAACTGCACCTCCTGCGTTCCGGTTATAGAGCGACAACTTAAGAAGATCGACGGGATTGAGAGCGCGAAGGTCAATTACCTCCTTAATCGACTCTATGTTGACTATGACCCGACGAAGGTTGATGAATCCAAAATAGAGCTCGCCGTTGAGAAGCTTGGCCACAGGTTTAGATATAAGAAATATGAGAGCCTGCTCCACAGGCTGCTGAGTAAGTTTGGGAGAATCCAAACCAGAAAATGAACTGGAAGCATCACGCAGCGTCACCGTCTATCTTGAAGATCTATCTTCTGCAAAAGATTTTTATCAGGCGAGACTTCTTGGTTCCCATCGGTGAGCGCGGTGGGCGGAGCCAAGAAGAAGAGTATCTCCAAGATGAGTGAGATGCAGGCAACTCAAGTGCAGAAGCAGCAACCGACAAAGAAATCTAAGGGAAAGCTAGAATTCGAGAAGAAAGAACGAAGCATGAAGTTGCCAGACGTTAATAGCGAGAGGTTCCTTGCAGACCTCTCCAGAATGGGTGCCGTGACCCCCTACTCTGTCGCTTCTCAATTCAATCTTAAGATAAGTCTGGCCAAAGACCTGCTTGAGGAGCTGGAAAGAAAGCGTATTGTCAAGTCCGTAGGGGGCAACGCTAGAGTAAGAATATACCAAGTTGCCGCCGCGTCTTAGACAGTCCACGGTCAAATGATCCTCGGTTAGTCGGCTAGATTCTCTCCATCCTTATCCTCTTACCAGACCCAAGTTGCTTGAACATTTCTAAGTTGTCCGTGACCTTGCCGACCACGTTTACTGGGCTGTAGGGCTGGGCTCTGTTGAAGAAAACGCATAAGGCGGAGCCCAAGGGCAAATAAGCTATCGTCCCAGCCTCCACCTGCATCTTGGACTTCTCGCCTCCAACCTTGACAGGTACCTCAAAGTAGACAGCCCCCTCCATGAGAGCGGTTATACCATTGATTGGCATGGCCCTGAGTAATGCCTCGACCGTTCTGGGTGCTAGAAATCTGATGAACTCTCCTTTTACCTCGCCAACATACTCTACTGAGAACCTTACTGCGGTTCTAGAGACACTTTCCGTCAAGACTCCCACCAACAAGAGGTTCCTATGCCGGGCACGTGAAGAACATACATCTTATCACTGTCTTGACAGAATCTTCGCGAGATTCGCTACTACTTCATCGAGATCATCTTGCTTCACCATCGGATGTATTGGGAGAGAGAAGACCTGCCTTGCTGCTCTTTCGGTTTCGGATAGACTGCTTCTGTAGGAGCCACTCAGGCGGCGATAGAATGGGAGGAGGTGGACCGGCGTCTCGTAATATACTGAAGCCCATATGTTCTTGGCGCGCAGTCTCGCCACAACCTTATTTCGTTTTCCCGCATTGGCACCCCTCAATCTGACTGTGTATAGGTGCCAAGCGTGCTTTCCACCCTCAGGCTCACCAGGTAGTTCGAGTTGCTTGAGGTCTTTGAGTCCATTTGAGAGGTAGTCTGAGTTTCTTCTACGCTTATCCAAGAAGATTGGAAGCTTCTTGAGTTGTGCCGTCCCGATTGCCGCGGAGATCTCGGTCATGCGGTAATTGTGACCTAACCTAGAGACCCAATATGGCCTCTCCTCGCCGTGTACCCTGACAGTTCTAAGTTTTTCAGCCAGTTCGCCGTCGTTAGTTGTCACCATTCCACCCTCACCGGTCGTCATGTTCTTGACTCCGTAGAAGCTGAAGCAGGCCATGTCGCCTATGGAGCCAACGCTCTTTCCCTGATACTCAGCCCCGTGAGCTTGAGCCGCATCCTCTATGACCGTCAGTCCACGTTCTTGCGCGAGATCCATTATGGGCCCCATGTCTGCTGGAAACCCATAGAGGTGTACAGGGATTATTGCGCTTGTGCGGGTTGAGATCTTGCTCTCTATGTTTTCAACTCTTAAACAGTAAGTCTTGGGATCGATGTCTATAAACACTGGCCTCGCTCCCGCCAAGAGTACGGCTTCGGCGGTTGCTGAGAAAGTGAATGATGGAAGAATGACCTCGTCTTCGCGGCCGATCTCTGACACGAGAAGTGAAGCGTGCAAAGCGGCTGTGCCGCTATTCACTGCGACGGCGTATTTTGTGCCTACATATTTGGCAAATTCCTTTTCGAAACGGAGAACTCTTGGTCCGGAGCCACTCTTATCAGTCAGAATACCGTCCCTGAGGACCTCAGTGGCGGCTTCGATCTCTTCCTTTCCTATTGACGGCTGATTTATTCTTAGAGGGCCCCGCACATGCGAACCTCCTACCGGTCGTAACCTTGAAGAGGTTAGTTTCGGTCATCTTAAGCCTTGCTGACTGATTGATCCTCTTAGATCAGAGTTGGACAGTCTATCGAGGCTAGCGAAAAGCAGCAGTACAACAGGAATTCCATGCTACCTGTTCGGCTTCTCTCTAAAAAGACGACCAAGACGAGGGGTGACATACCGATCCCTGAGGCCTCTTCGCCGATCTGGTTGAGCTGTCAATCAACGAGGATTAGTGGAAGACAGACTCATTCGAAGCAAGATATTAATAGATTTCATCCAAAGAACTCACTGACAGTAGAGAACGTCAATCACCACAATCTTAAATATGCGGCGAATTTCCTGAAGGCGACTTGTGTAGGCATATAAGGAAAATCCTTCGTGTTCAAACTCGGTGGTTCAGGTGGCCCGTGAAGAAGAACAGGCATTGAAAAGGGATGTGGGCTGGTACGGATCCTTCTGCATGGGCTATGCCGATGTCGGTGCTGACATATACATAGCGCTGGGTCTTGTTGCCTTCTATGCGGCTGGAGCCTCTCCGTTAGCGTTTGCCATAGCGTCTATCACCTACATCTACACAGGATTGGCGTACGCTGAACTTGCTTCAGTCTACCCGTACGCGGGGGGCGCAAGTCTACGCCATGAAGGCTTTCAACGACCTAGGGGGCTTCATAGCGGGTTGGGCCGTTATGCTCGACTACACCGTAGACATAGCCTTGTTTTCTCTTGCCACGGCAGGCTACTTGAGCTTCTTCTTTCCGTGGATTGCCACTTCAACTGTAACTCTGACATTTCTTGGTCAGACCCCTACCGTACATCTTCTGGGGATAGTCGCCGTAGCCGTAGTGGCGGTCCTACTGTTTCTGAACTTCATCGGAATCAGAGAGTCTTCACTTTTCAACGAACTTCTCGTCTCTCTCGATCTCATTGTTGAGATCTCGATTCTTGCTTTCGGTTTCGTACTGGCCTTCTCTTTTGGCGAGTTTCTTCAGCAAATAACAGTTCTCGGGGCGCCAACTTTGTTTGCTCACATCTCCTACATGTGGTCAGGAGATTTTCAGTTTCAAAATTTTGCATACGGCGTCACTCTGGCCATGACATCTTTCATCGGCATAGAGTCGATTGCACAAGCTGCCGAGGAGACTAGAAGACCGGCCCGGTGGATACCTCTGGCAAACAAGCTCTCCATATTCTCAGTGCTGATATTTGCACTTGGACTTTCAGCGGTCAGTATGGGCATGATGCCATGGGAGAATTTGGCGGCGGCCCATGACCCTATGGCCGCAATAGCTAGGAACATACCCGTCGTAGGGGCCTACTTCGCTCCGATAGTAGCAATAACGGGATTCGCAATTTGCCTCGTTTCGACGAATACTGGAGTGATAGGGGTTTCAAGGGTTGTGTTCTCCATGGGGAAATTCAGACTTCTACCAAGATGGTTCTACAAGGTCCATGGGAAATTCAGGACCCCCTATCGGACCATACTTGTCTTCGGCTTGATAGGGGCTTCAATGTCGCTTCTGGGTGAACTGCACTTGGTCGCGGACCTGTACAATTTTGGAGCCTTATTATCCTATATGATTGTCAATGTATCGCTGATAGTTCTGAGGAACAGTGAACCAGAAGCCTATAGAGCGTGGAAGGTACCTGGAGACATCAGAATTAGACTTAATGACAGGGCCTTCATTGTGCCACTCATAAGTGTGGCAGGAGCAATTTCATGTACTGCCATATGGGTTTTAGTGATTGGTTACCATCCTGTGGGTAGGTTGCTTGGGGGTATTTGGATTGCTGTCGGCATCGCCGGGTTCTATCTTCTCAGAAGACGGATGAACCTGTCAATACTCTCTAACGAAACAGGTAAGACCATTCACCCTTCGGGATATGTCATGAACGCGCTGGTTCTTGTCAGAACCCCTGAGGATGAGGAGACCGTGGTGCAATCGCTGGTGGAATCTGTTGACAGACGATTCAGACTCACTCTGCTCAACATCATAGACCCCGCAGATCTTGGGCTATCTATGGATGATAGAAGGGAATACGAGCAGTTGAGGAGGAGCCAGATGGAGACTTACGAGGAACTCAATTCTATTGCGAAGAGACTCAGAGCCGAAGGATTTGCCTGCGAATCCAGAGTTGAAGTAGGTTCGCGCAAGATGGTCCTTGAAAAAGAATTGGAGTCTGACCGAAACGATGCAGTCGTATTAATAAAGAGGAGAACTATGAGAGGTGACGTTGAAAGGGAGCGGGAAGATACTATCAGAGCAATAGTATCCAAGTATCCAGGGAAAATGATGGTTGCGAGGAGAGTGGAGAAGTGATGAGGAAAAATGTAATGCTGATTTTGAACGTCTTCACGGAGACTAAGAAAATGGATAAAGTGGCAGAAGATCTCGCAAATCTCCCAGAGATAATCGACGTTTACGAGGTGACCGGAGAATATGATATCTTCGCTTTAGCAGGTGTGGATGACATTGCGTCTGTAAGGAGTCTCCTCAAGAACAAGATACTCAAGATCGACGGCATCAGAAGTACTGTGACCTCAGTCATACTGCATACTATCAAGAAGGATGGAGAACTCGTATATGAGTGAGGTTCATTCAGGAAATGATAGGTTCAGTAAGATACTGATACCCATGGCAGACTTCGTTAGCAAAGAGAAGATAATTCACGGACTGCAAGTCTTATCCGTCTTCAAGAACCCGCTGGTTGTACTGCTTCACGTGATTGAGGTACCCAGTCGAACACAGACTCTTAATTCGTATCCCTACGAGAAGGAGATTGCCGACCATAGGAGTAGACTTGAATCTGTTGCAGACTGGCTGAGGGGCCAAGATTATGATGTTGAGGTCAAGGTCGCGATTGCCAGAAACATCGTTGAGGGGATAGTCTCAGAAGCGAATCTGGGAAATTATGACGCCGTCCTGATGCTAAAGAGAAGGATGCGTAAGGGCTTCTCGAGGATGTTCCACAGGAGTACAAGCGAAACCGTCATACGTTCTGTTGAATCCGTAGTTCTCACAACACTTGTCGACTATCAGTGAAGCCCTGACTCCTTTCGAACCTCCCTGTAACGTGAGCGTTGACCGTGCGGATACAACGAAGTTGTGGCGCCCTAATCCTTAACATGAGACGATTGGCGCCGCTATTGGCAGCTGTGCGCAACGAGTTCCGATGGCTGAACGATTCAAACTTATGGTTTATTATGTTGGATATGCGCCTGGGCTTACGGCTTCCCTACAGTAATTCTTTGGGAGATCTTAACGCAATACTTATTATTACGTGTCATACCTCTTGCTGATCCGCATTTATGGGGGGTAAGTTAAGATGTCTTTGCCTCAAGCAACTGGTCAACAAATACTTATACTAAAAGAGGGGTCAACCCGAACTAGGGGCAGAGAAGCGCAACGCGCGAACATTACAGCAGCTCGAATAATAAGTGAGGTGGTTAGGAGCTCGCTAGGCCCCAAGGGCATGGACAAGATGTTGCTGGATACCTTTGGCGATGTGGCGGTTACAAATGACGGAGCGACAATCCTCAAGGAGATGGAAGTTGAACATCCTGTAGCAAAGATGATGGTTGAGATTGCCAAAACACAAGACCAAGAGGTTGGGGATGGAACAACTACAGCGGTCGTCCTAGCTGGGGAACTCCTTAACAGGGCACTGTACTTGATGGAGAAAGACGTCCATCCGAGTGTGATGGTGGAGAGCTTCGCGGAAGCTCTTGAGAAGGCGAGCCGCTACCTCGACGAAATAGCCATCAAGATCGACCCTTCGGACAGAAGAATACTTCGCAAGATCGCGGATGTTGCTATGGCGACAAAGATACTCGCTGAGGAGAAGCTGGCAAACCTAGTCGTTGAGGCTGTCCTCACGGTTGCCGAGAAGAGGGCTGGAAAACATACCGTAGACATAGAAGACGTAAAGGTTGAGAAGAAACCCGGGGGCGGCATCTCCGACACCAGACTGATAAGAGGTCTAGTTATTGACAAGGAGGTCGTCCACGCGAGGATGCCTAAACGAGTGGATGAGGCCAAGATTGCGCTGATAATAAAACCATTTGAGATTGAAAAAACAGAATTCGACTCAAAACTTTCAGTGGAAAGACCGGAACAGCTCGAGGCATTCATCAAGAAGGAAGAGAAACTCCTCGAAGAGATGGCAGAAAGGCTCGCTAGCACAGGAGCCAATGTTCTGTTGTGCCAGAGAGGAATAGATGATGCGGCACAACACTACATGGCGAAGAAGGGAATACTTGCGGCTAGGAGAGTGAAGGTCTCAGACATGGAGCGGCTAGCCAAGGCTACAGGCGGCAGAATAATCACCGAAGTAGACGGTCTAAAGCCGGCAGACTTGGGATACGCTGAACTCGTTGAGGAGAGAAGGGTTGGGAACGATAGAATGCTCTTCATTGAAGGATGCAAGAATCCTAAGGCTGTCACAATATTCGTTAGAGGAGGCACCGAGAGAGTTGTAAACGAGGCGGAGAGGGCTTTCCACGATTCATTATGTGTTGTGCGGGATGTTATTCAGGATCCCAGGATAGTCGCTGGCGGAGGCGCGCCGGAGATTGAGATTGCCAGAAGGCTAAGGGAATATGCAAAGAGAATCTCAGGGAGAGGGCAACTCGCAATTCTGGCATTTGCAGAGGCCCTTGAGTCCATTCCAATGGCGTTGGCAGAAAATGCTGGTCTAGACCCCGTTGACATTCTGGTAGACTTGAGGGCAAGACATGATAAAGGCCAAATTTGGACCGGCGTAGACCAGCTCAAAGGAAGAATCGGTGACATGCAGAAGCTAGGTGTATATGAGCCACTCTCCGTAAAGATACAGGCGCTTGCCTCAGCGAGCGAGGCGGCGAGTATGATTCTGAGGATTGATGACATGATTGCAGTGGGCAAAGCTGCGGGAGAAACAAAACCTCCGAAAACTTCAGAGGAGGGTGCTGGTGAAACAGAAGAGTCCTAAGATTCCGCCTCAAGTCCTAATAGGACCGCAAAAACTTACAAGATTCGAAAAGGCTAGGATAGTGGGCGCTAGGGCACTGCAGATCTCGATGGGGGCACCAGTACTAATAGACCTAGACGACACCGCAAAGTCTCCCATAAGCATAGCCCTCATGGAGCTCAAAGCAGGCATTCTCCCAATAAGTATTAGAAGAAGTCTGCCAGACGGGACCAGCCAGAATATTCCATTAAGACTGTTAGTTAGTAGAGAAAAGTGGGAAACAGATTGAAGTAGCTCGAGTCAAATCTGGTACGTCTTCACGAGACTAATTGGAAGCTTACACCTAATTCTTGTAAGCCACGCTCGCTCCTCAAGACCGGCGGTTGCTAGTCGCCGCGGCAGGCAGAACTCCAATCACTATCTTAACGAAGACATTCACTCAGGCCAGAACCATCGAAGATCGATGTTACGGAGAGGTGATTTTTATGGCTCTAGTTGGGCACTATCTCACAAGCCATGCACTGAATGCATGCAGTTTCGTTGACTGGGTCAGACTTCTTCTCTGATAGCGGGTGGCCCGAAGTCTCAGTCCATTCGAAGACAAAGACTGGACAGACCGAAATGCAGATTCCGTCAGCGTTGCATGAGTCGAAGTCAACAGCTACGTCGGTGCCATGGATCCCAAGTTTGTCTGGCAGCTGGACATCTCCCATACCTTGTGGCCGGCGTGTTCCCCGGTCACCCTAAGGTTCTTTTGGAAATCAGGGTCCATGGGCAATCTGTTTTACCTCCCACCGTCTGGCTAACCTTCATGCTTCTGGAGTCGTTATGTTACTTGGAGTATGCCTCTACAAGGTCTCTTGCCGTAATTATGCCTGCTATGTCATGATCTCTTGTTACTGGAAGTCTCCTGATATGGCGTGAGACCATTGTCAGAGCTGTCTTGTGGATGCTACTTCCCGCAGGGATTGTTATTAGGGGAGTCGAGACCAAGTCTCCAGTCTTCGTCTTCATCGAGAGTCTGCGGGCCAGAACCTTAGTCAGTAGGTCACGCTCGGTGAATATGCCTTGGGCTTTACCTGAGTCTTTGACCAAGACGCTGCCGATTCTCATATCCCCCATCATCTTGGCAACCTTCTCAACAGGTGTCTCCCAATCTACCATTACTACCTTCCTGGTCATTACGTCGTCGACTTTAAGCATAGTCTCCGGAATCTTGGGTAGGGTTCGGATCAAGTCTGACGCAGTGATTATCCCTGCAACCTTACCCTCCTTAAGGACGATGAGCCTGCCCTTTTCCCTGATCATTGTCTGGGCTGCCTCCTTTATTGTGTCAGAAGGCTTGACTGTTATCAGTCGCGTTGACATTACTTCCTTGATCTTGACTTTTGCTGGGTCTCTGTCTGCAGCTATGACCTTGCTGAGAAGGTCCCGTTCCGTAACTATGCCTATTGGCACGTCTTTCTCCGTGACAACCAAGCTACCGACGTGTCTTTCACCCATAATCTTGGCTGCGTCTTCCATTGATGCTTCAGGATTTATTGTCAAGACAGTTGTGGTCATCACGTCGACTACGTGAAAATGTCTCTGGTATTCTCGGTAGGCAATTTCAGAAATTGTTGGGAACTCTTCTCTGAGCGACTTGGACATGTTATGTCCTTGAGATTTGATAGGAAGTTGGCATGACTTAAGAGTTTCTTTGATCCAACACTCTATCCCCCCAACGAATCCGGATCGATGAGCTCGCAGTTGATTTCTGGGTCATGCAGACATTACTGACGTTAGATGACTGTGATCAGACCGGAGGAGGAACTCAGGCAATTGTTGGCCGAGGTCGTTGAAGTCGAGTTGATGCTTCAGCCGTCACTTACTTGTCGGGGCTGTCATAGCGTAGGCGTCTACCCCATCGTAATAGTAGCGGGGTATCCTCCTGACAATCCTAAACCCTAGCTTCTTGTACAGACTCATCGCCTGCTCATTTGTGACTCTGACCTCGACGAAGTTCTCTGTAGAACCGTTGCTTGCAAGGGCAGAGATTGCCGAAAGCATGAGAGCGCTGGCAATACCTCTTCTTCTATAGTCTTGCATGACGGCTATTGATACAATGTGACCCTTTCTGATCAGCCCCATGCGGCCTAGATCGGAGAGGCCAGTCTCAAGCCGACACATGACATAGCCAACTACCTTCCCTTGGACCTCAGCGACCAGAAATGCATCCGGGCAGTTCTTGTAAACGTCCAGAAAGAAATGGGGACTGTAGTTCTCTGGGAGGCAGGCCCTATTGATCTCCATAACCTTCTCGAGGTCTTCACCCGAAAACCGTCTGAGGGTTACCTCGGAAGCTAGGTTCATCTCATTACCGCGGTTGAGATTGAGGACTATTAATATAAGCGTTTGTAGTCTAACTTGGTAACAGTTTCAAGCCAGTAACTGCAATCGATGTCAATCGTCAGGGAGAGCAGAACTTGAGTAGTCAGTCGACTTCAAAGCTTGTCTACGAGTCGCCGTACTCCCTAGCTGACTTAAGGGCTATGGTGAGTGAACATTTCAGTGTGGTAGACGCTTTCATCGATGTGGCAGGAACGCCCACCTTCATAATCACACCTGAACCTGTCAAGGCGAAGTTCAAGGGCCTCACAAGACGGTTGTCACCTCTCCAACTGTTTCCCGTTTTAAGAAGTGGTAAGACTGCCCTTGTGCTTAAGGTGTTCAGCAAACCTCCTGTGAAGGCTGATAGAAAGGGACTAAGCCTAATCCTCTTCGCCGTGACTTTGACCACGATCCTCATTGCAGGTTACGTTTTGTGGATTGGAAATCGGCTTTGGAGCGAAATACTTATGCCCAAGGCGAACCCCTATCTTCAGGCAGCAATCTACACAGCCTGCCTTGCCGGAATAATAGGTTCGCATGAGTTGGGGCATAAGATCGCGTGCAGCCGCCACGGTTTGGCTGCCTCAACACCTTACTTCATACCTGGTTTCCCACCCTTCGGAACCTTCGGAGCACTGATCTCTCTCAAGAGTCCCCCGACGAACAAGGACGAGTTGTTCGACATAGGCGTCGCTGGTCCCCTGACTGGATTTGCAGTAGTGATTGTTGTAACACTTCTAAGCATGGCCTTGGGTGTACCTGTTTCCGAAGTGCAGGTCAAGAGTCTTGAAGAGCAGAATCTTGTCGGGCCAGTCTCTTGGCCCAGCTCACCCCTCCTATTCTTGGCGTTGTTCTGGATCGTTGAAACACTCAAGATCTTCACATTGCCGCAGGGATGGACACTTGTACTTGCTCAGGTTCTCTTTGCTGCTTGGGTCGGATCGCTGGTGACGTTTCTTAATCTTCTGCCGATCTGGCAACTTGACGGTGGACACGTATCGGGGGCAGTCTTAGGCCGCAAAGGGCATAGGCTCGCCTCAACAATAGGTCTCGGTGTCCTAGTCGTGAGTGGATACTGGTTTTTCGCCCTATTCTTGATTCTGCTTATGACAGCCAGCAGACATGCATGGATGGCCGCGGAGCCTCTTGAGGACGTTTCTCCACTCTCCCGATGGCGAACCGTATTCTTCCCGGTAATATTGGCAGTTCTAGTGTTGTCATTCGTGACACCACCGGGCTGAGTTGCCAGTCATCTTGTGCATCACGTCCGGCAAATCCAACCCTTTGGCTGGAAGGAAGTCAGATGAACTACTTCTGGCACTATTGGAAAGGACACGCACAAGCCAGAAGACATCAGTTGAAGATCTCGCTACCGCAACGAGATCCTCACTCGGGACTGCAAAAGATATGGTTGAAGGCTTGGCAAATGCAGGCACACTTACTCTTGAGGACTCAACAATCGTGGTGTCATACCAGAATCGCATCAATCTAGCTTTGGAGGCGATTATCAAAGGGGTAGATTTGGAGAGGGTTTGCAGAGCTCTGGGCTTCAGGGAGTTTGAGGATATCATGGCTGAAGCGTTTCGTGCTAACGGTTTTGAAACGTACACCAGATTCCTCCTCAGACATGCCAACAAAAGGTACGAGATAGATCTTGTTGGCAGAAGAGGCTTCACAGCACTTTGCGTTGACTGCAAACATTGGCGGCGCGGCCTATCTAGAGGTCGACTCTCACAAGCTGTGAAGAAACAGATTGAGCGAACAGAGATACTAGTGAAGGAAATTGAGAAATATCGAACCAAACTTCACATTCCACTGAAACACAAAACGTTTTTCATACCGATCGTCCTCACCTTAGTCGATACTGAAAACAGAATGATTGAGCAGGTACCGGTGGTCTCAGTCCTCAGGCTCAGGAGTTTTCTCCAAGAATTTGACCTACACCTCGACAGGTTACGTCTCACAGAGCTGAAACCCAGCAGAAATTAAGACTCCCGTCAAGGAAGGAGGCATCGTGATGAGGATAGTGCTTGACATCCCCTCCAAAGCATTGGACCTCGATCACACAATGTCATGTGGTCAGGTATTCAGGTGGACTAAATCCGGGGACTGGTGGCTTGGGACCTTGGGGAAAGCACTAGTTAGGATGCGACAGAAAGAACTGTGTCTGGAGATTCAGTCCTCAACTCCGATTTCGAGGTCCATGGTTGAAAGCTACCTGAGGCTTGATGATGATCTTTCCCAAATCCTAAGAGAGTTACTCAAGGACAGAACGTTCCGAAGAGTTACAGAAAGCGTCCAGGGAATAAGGGTCTTAAGGCAGGACCCTTGGGAGTGCTTGGTGTCCTACATTATTTCAAGAAACTGCAATATTCCAATGATCAGGCGGGTTCTGAACAACCTCTGCCAAAGGTTTGGCGAGGAAATCGTATGGAGTAATCATGTTGGCTATAGCTTCCCTACACCCGAGTCGATATGTGAGGCTGAGTTACTGGACCTCACGAAGTGCAGATTTCGATACGGAAAAAGACAAGCTCTCGAGCTGAAAGAGATGGCGAAGCTTGTCTGTGAAGGTGTAATCGACTTCGATATGCTAAAGATGATGCCTTACGTGGAGGCGAAGGCTACTCTGATGTCTCTCGATCACGGTGTCGGGAACAAAGTAGCTGACTGCGTCCTGCTCTTCTCTCTTGAGAAACTTGAGGCATTTCCAGTTGACGTTTGGATAGCAAGGGCAGTTGTCCAGCTCTATCGCAGTCATATAAGACCAGACCTCGTAAGGAGAGTAAATACGAAATCGCCTCTGACCCCGCAAGACTATCGGGGTCTAAGTCATTTTGGTCGACTACACTTCGGCCGTTACGCAGGGTATGCCCAAGAGTACCTTTATCACTGGAAGCGGATACAGGAAAACAGATGTGCCTCTGAATTTGCCTAGATGACTTTTGATATGTTATCCGTCGGACCTTGCTTTCCTTTGTAGGACTAGCAAATGTAAAGGGGTTTTGTGGCTAGCATCTCAATGTTGAAGTTCGTGTGGACAATGGGTAACAAGAATAATGCATTTATAAACTCGGCAAGGTGTGTTTAGATCACGAAAGGGGCCAATCGGGATAGTGTTCACATGTACCTTATCGGTGAAGCTTTGGTCGGGAAAGAACCTGAAGTTGCTCATGTAGATCTGATAATGGGAACCAAAGACGGCCCGGTTGGACAAGCATTCGCCAACGGTTTGGGGAATTACTCCGCAGGCCACACACCACTGCTGGCTGTCATCAGGCCAAACCTTCCTTCAAAGCCTTACACACTGGTGGTTCCCAAAGTCACTGTCAAGGATATCTATGAAACTGCCAAGATCTTTGGCCCAGCCCAAGCCGGGGTTGCCAAGGCAGTTGCAGACGCAGTGGAGGAAGGTCTGATCCCGAAGGATGTTGTTGAAGAATGGGTAGTTCTCTGCAGTGTCTTCGTTCATCCAGAGGCAAAGGACTACCGCAAGATCTACCAGTACAACTACGGTGCCACAAAACTTGCCATAAGAAGGGCCCTAAGCAAATATCCTAGCATTGAGAAGATAATCTTTGACAAAGACAGGGCGAGGCACCCAGTCATGGGTTTCAGGGTTCCGAGACTTTGGATGCCCCCGTATATCCAGATAGCCTTGGACATACCTGATCTTGAAAGAACGAAGAAGATAGTTTCTCAAGTGCCAAGAAGTGACAGAGTCATATATGAGGCTGGAACCCCACTCATAAAGAAGTACGGCACAAGCGTCATACAGGAACTTCGAGAGGTTGCAAGAGACGTCTTCATAGTCGCAGACCTGAAAACTCTTGATGTTGGTCAGGTTGAGGTTGACCTCGCGTTCGAAGAAACGGCTGACGCGGTTGTCGCTTCGGGCCTTGCGTCCCGAGACACCCTTGATAAGTTCATCTACGAAGCCAGAAGGCTCGGAATCTACGCGATTATCGACATGATGGATGTCGCTGATCCGATAAAGGTTCTAGAATCCCTGAAAGAAATCCCTGATGTCGTGATACTCCACAGAGGGATAGATGAGGAGCGTGGAGGGAAGACGAGATGGGAACTCATCAAAGACATCAAGACCAAATTCAAGGACAAAAGACTCCTCGTCGCCGTAGCCGGTGGAATAGAGCCAGGCAATGTACCGGCTGCTCTGAAGGCTGGGGCAGACATACTGATAGTTGGAAGATACATAACGCAGTCAAGGGATGTGGAACATGCGGCGAAGGAATTCCTCACACAGATAGGCCTTGACATGGACCTCTTCAGAGTTCACGTCGAATGAACTCTCTGAGCTGGTTTCCCTTCTTCCTCAGTCAGAAATGGGTAACTGAGGCTGCGACTTTGGATGTTCTTGAAGCCATCAAAGGAAGAAGGAGCGTCAGAAACTTCAGAGACAAGGAAGTCTCAAAGTCCAAACTCGAAAAGATCATTGAGTGCGGCACGTTAGCGCCGAGCGCAGGGAACCTGCAACCATGGGAGTTCGTTGTGGTCAGGGACTCACAAAGGAAAAGAGCCCTCGCGGCTGCTGCACTCCACCAGAATTTCGTTGCAGAAGGCTCAGTAGTCATAGTGGTTCTAGCTAACCAGTCCAGATCAGCTAGGATCTACGGTCGTCGAGGAGCCGAACTGTACTCGATACAAGACACTGCAGCGGCCATACAAAACATGCTATTGGCAGCTCACGGTATGGGTTTGGGAGCATGCTGGGTTGGAGCCTTCGACGAAGATGCGGTGGCTGAGGTCGTTGGGGCTCGCAACCACGTGAGACCCGTGGGGATAATTGCAATAGGATATCCCCGCTACATCCCGGAGCCCACATCAAGGAGGAAAGTTACAGAAGTCATCCATGAAGAAATGTACCCGACCTGAAAAGTCCCGAAGCGTCCGGCATCCCACAGTTTAAGGGGACCTCAGAGATAAGTAGTGACTGAACTCGATATGAAATACTTTATCCTAGCAGACGCCTACGAGAAGATAGAGGCGACTACCAAGCGTCTTGAGATTAGAGACCTGCTGGCAGAGCTCTTCAGAAAGACGCCAAAGGATGTCGTGGAGAAAATTGTGTATCTCACACAGGGGAAACTGTATCCAGACTACGTTGGGATCGAGCTCGGAATGGCCGAGAGGCTCATGGTAAAAGCGATCGCTCTAGCGTCAGGAAAGACCGAGAAGACCGTTGAGACAAGCTTCAGAGCGACTGGAGACTTGGGGGAGACTGCTGAGAAACTTTTGGGCGGAAGGACGCAGCAGACTCTTTCAGAGAAGATCCTTAGTGTTGAAGACGTCTACAAAGCCTTTGATAAGATCGCCAGAGCAACAGGGTCGGGATCTGTTGAAGCAAAGATTAGACTCCTCTGCAATCTCTTGAATGACGCTTCACCGAAAGAGGCGAAATACATCGTCAGAATGGCTTTGGGTAGATTGAGACTTGGAGTGGCTGACATGACCCTGCTTGAGGCACTCGCCATAGCCTACGTGGGCGACGTCGCAAGCAAGGAACGCCTCGAAAGAGCTTACAATCTCTCTTCAGACCTCGGTCTAATCGCCAGAACCGTCGCTTCAGAGGGCATGAGTGGCGTACTCAAGCTGAAGATCAAGGTGGGTCGACCGATCAGGCCCATGTTGGCCGAGCGTCTTTCCGATCCGGTTGAGATCTTAGAGAAACTGGGCGGTAAGGCCGCTGCAGAGTACAAGTATGACGGATTGAGAATTCAAGCTCATGTAAAGTCCAGAACGATCACTCTCTTCTCAAGAAGACTTGAGAATATCACAAAACAGTTTCCTGATGTGGTTAAACATATCCAGCAGTCTGTGAAGACCGAGGATGCCATTATTGAGGGCGAATGTGTCGCTGTCGCCCCCAACACCGGGGATATGCTCCCTTTTCAGATGGTCAGTCAGAGGAGAGGAAGAAAGTATGAGGTCGAGAGGATGATGGGAGAAATTCCTGTCAAGGTCTTTCTATTCGATCTTCTCTATTCCGATGGGATTGACTACACAGTCAAACCTTACCCTAAGAGAAGGGAGGCCCTGGTTGGAATCATGCAGGGAAATGACTGGATTGGGATTTCCGAACAGCTGGTAACTTCCGACCCTCAAGAGATTGAACAGTACATGGAGAAAGCCATCTCTGATGGCTGCGAAGGCTTGATGCTCAAATCTATTGGTACTGATTCAACCTACCAGGCTGGAGCAAGGGGCTGGATCTGGATAAAGTACAAAAGGGCATACAAGTCTGAGATGGCTGACACAGTAGACCTCGTTGTGGTGGGGGCTCTTCATGGCAGAGGGAAAAGGGGTGGAAGTTACGGGGCGCTCCTTCTCGCGGCCTACGACGTGGATGAGAATGTTTTCCGCACGGTATGTAAGTGCGGTTCCGGCTTCACGGACCAGGACTTAGAGGAGCTTCCTAAGAAACTCAAACCCTTCCAGATACCACACAAGCACCCAAGGGTTGATTCAAGAATCTCAGCAGACATCTGGTTCGTCCCGAACCTAGTACTTGAGGTAATCGGTGACGAAATCACGCTCAGTCCGGCCCATACAACATGTATGGGGGCAATCAGGCCTGGCAGCGGATTAGCTGTGAGATTCCCCAGATTCACAGGTAACTATAGGCTTGACAAGTCTCCCGAAGACGCTAATACTACAAAGGAGATTCTTGAGATGTATAACAGTCAGCTAAAGAAGCTGTCCGCCGAGTAGTCTAGATCCGGCGGCCAAGCTATGCTGCCAGCCGCCATTGAAAGAGTTGAATCATTTCTTAAATGCCCGGTGAGTGTTCTCTAACACACTCAGTTGCCCAGCCACCAATACGTTCGGCGCGACCTTGTTGGCGGCGTCTCACTCTGCCTTTCGAATGCGAGAAAGAGTTAGTGTGACACTATCGCCGACGCAGAGGCCGCTACTCGCGTACTCCTCTCTGGACATGACCCAATTCACCTCATTGGGTGACCTAGTGAGCTGTTGAAGACCAATGGGAATCGCAGATACAGCCATGTGGATCGAGTCTGAGATCTGCTTCTCCAGCGGTTGATTTATCGGAGAGATTATCGGCCTTGGTGGTTGGTCCGGGTTCTCCTGGTGGAGTTCGATGACTACCAAGACTTTAAGTTCTCCCTTCTGCGAGATGGTCCTGACGGTTCCGGTCTTTTCAAGCTGCACGTTCCTTAACCTGTCCTTGACCCATCCAGTATTTCTATTGTGCTTGAATAAAAACCATATTGATTCTATTCTTGGCTAAGATTGACAAGACTTAACGCAACGAGATAGACCCACACTATGGTTGAGATGCCCAGACCAAGAAGGATTAGGGAAAGCCTGACATAGTCCCTAAGCTTTGCGTGTTCCCTCAGGCCTAGCTCGTCGAGCATCAAGATAAGAAACACCAAGGAGATACACATCATAACAAATTGGTAGCTGAAGAATATGTTCTCCCAGAAACTCATCTCTGAAACCCGATCAGGATATGGCGTGTGAGTGTAGATAATGCTTAACGGGACGCTTAAAATATTACTGGGGTAATATGGTTTGTCCTCTCATGCGACTTCAAAGACCATGTGCCAGTCAGACATGTATCCCCCAACGTTTTCGCATTTTCAAAGGGTGTTAGGCTCTTGAGAACTGTGAAAGAACGGAAGTACAAGTTCGAAAGACTGGTCTTCAGGAATGAAGGGCAAAAACTAATTGGGTCACTGCTTATGCCTTCAGACACTGAATCACCGCTAGGAGTCTTGATTCTGCACGGATTCCCGGGAGTACCCCCCGTAATGAGTGACCTGGCCTCAGCCCTCTGTCAAGATGGCTTTGCGCCTATGATGATTCACTATAGGGGATGCTGGGGAAGCGGTGGTCGGTACAGTTTCTTGGGTTCCTTGGGCGATGCTCGACGAGCACTTGCATTGCTGGCTCTTAGGGGGGTAGATGCGCGTAATCTTGCAGTTGTAGGTCACAGCTTTGGAGGTCTCGTCGCGATTCACCTAGCCGCCTACAACAACAAGGTGAAGGCCGCGGTAGCTTTATGCCCGGTGGCAAACCTGAGGGAAGATTTTCCAACGCGTCGCACTAAAATGGTCTTGAGAAGGGGGCTGCCGTTTGTCGCTGGGCTAACAATGAAGAAGGCTCTGCAGGAGTGGGCGGTCATCGCTTACCGTCATGATCCGATCAACTATGTCAACAGGATATCTCCGCGACCTTTTCTCCTAATCCATGGGGATGAGGACGACGTAATCCCCGTCAGCTGCTCAAGGAAGCTCTTTTCCAGAGCTCTGGAACCCAAGGAGATGGTTATGGTGAATGAGGCGGACCATATCTTTGCAGGGAGGCAAAGGCTAGTTACGAGAAAGACAGTTAGTTGGCTTAGGTCGGCCCTTTCGTTGCGGCAGACTCATTCATAGCTTATGGATTCGGTTTCAGAAATAGGACGATGTCTTAGGTAAATCACACATGTAAATTGTCAAAAAAATGGGTGGGGGTTTGGCCCCTCAATATTTGGTGGGTGTCTTTGAGATCCCCAGCATCTCTCTTGCTTCTGTCGGTGTCGCGACCGGCCTGTTCAGTTCCTTGGCTATTCTTACTGCTCTGGCGACAAGCTCTGCGTTACTCTTCGCTCTGACTCCCCTTGCATAGTATACATTGTCCTCCATACCGACTCTAACATGCATCCCAAGAATGATGGCCAGAGTTGTCAGTGGAACCTGATGTACACCTGTGCCCAAGATGTTGAATATGGTGTTCGGCGGGGCAAAGGTTACCTGATTGAGCAAGTGCCAAGGTGTTGGGGGTGTGGCACTCTGCATTCCAAGAACCAGCTGAACAAAGTATGGTGGCTTGAGCAGTCCTTTGCTTATCAGGTTGTCTATCAGGTACCAGTTACCATCGGCGAATGTCTCCATCTCTGGTTTGACGTTATGGTCAAGCATCTCCTTAGCGAATCTTTCGCTGTCGCTGTAAGTGTTCTTGAATACTGATTCAACTGACACATCTTGGTCTCTGCCTGTAAGGGGTGGCTTTCGAGCTTTATAGAGCCCCCTCATAGTGAGTGTGCCCATGTTTAGACTGCACATCTCAGGGTTTGCGTAGGCCGATTGGAGCCTAT
>CAYZRW010000014.1:0-39614 GCA_964480955.1 uncultured Candidatus Bathyarchaeia archaeon
GGGTGGGGGGGTGGGTCCCCCTCTCAAGACAGAGAATGGAAAGGATCGGAGAGATGGGTGACCCCATTCCCAAAACAGACTGTGAGACCTTGAGGTCAAGCCGATGACCCGACAGAAGCGTCAGGTGACTAGACCAGACTGGCCATAGAAAGCTTTAGTAAGGCCAGTTTGGAAACTACCCTGAACTCCCGCCTTCGGGGTCAAAAGAGA
Organism: uncultured Candidatus Bathyarchaeia archaeon; assembly: GCA_964480955.1. Lineage (GTDB taxonomy): Archaea > Thermoproteota > Bathyarchaeia > 40CM-2-53-6 > RBG-13-38-9 > CAYZRW01. The sequence continues at coordinate 211 of CAYZRW010000014.1, forward strand.
CAAATAGAATTCTGGCTACAGAATACGATCCGGACTCGGAAAGCTCCAACATCAACAAGATAGTAGGCTCATTTGACATGTTTGAACAAGTGATGAGAGAATGACGGGATGAGGATCTCGGAAAGAGGCATCTAAGTGGTGTCACCTTGACGATATATGTCCAGAAGATGAATTTGGTCACACCAGGTGAGTTACTGGCTCAGGGTGAATACTATTCAGACTTGAACACCTTCAAAGACGGCAATAACGTATACTCTACAATGGTCGGAATCTTCGACTACAGAGGCAATCGTCTCTCAGTCGTCCCGCTCAAACACTGCTACATCCCATTTGTCGGCGACCTAGTCATAGGCAGAATAGTCGACATCAGCATGTCAGGTTGGTCTGTCGACATAAACTCCCCCTACCCAGCACTCCTGCCGGCAACAGAGACTATGGCGAGACAACGCACACCTGACAGAGAGCACGAAAGAGTATTCGATGTTGGAGACCTGGTGAAGGCCAAAGTACTTGCGTTCGACAGAACCCGCGACCCATTACTCACGGCTAGGGATCGGGGCCTCGGCAAGGTAACACATGGGAGGATCATAAGGATCTCGCCTTCAAAGATCCCTCGCCTCATAGGCAAGGGCGGGTCGATGATCAACATGTTGAAGAAGGAGAGTTCATGTTCACTGACGGTGGGACAGAACGGAGTAGTACTTGTAACCTGCAAATCTCCAGAGTATGAGCAAGTTGTGGTTGACGTGATAAAGATGATCGAGAATGAAGCTCATACACACGGTTTGACAGACAGAGTCTTCGAGATGATCAAAAGCAGACTTGGAGGTGGTTACTCTGCAGAGAGAGAAGCCTCCTGAAAGATTGATTGATGAGAGAGGCTTGAGACTAGACGGCAGGAGGCCCGACGAACTCCGCCCCATCAAACTCGAGGTTGGGGTGCTTGAGAACGCCTACGGGTCAGCCTACATTGAACAGGGAAAGAACAGGATCCTGGTTGGGATCTACGGGCCAAGAGAGGCTCATCCAAAACACATGTTCCTGCCTGACAGAGCGACTATAAGATGCAGATACCGCATGGCGCCATTCTCAACCGAGGAAAGAAAGAATCCTGCACCGTCAAGGCGTGAGATAGAGATCTCAAAAGTGATAAGGGAAGCCCTCGAACCTTCGGTCATCTCTGAATACTATCCAAGAACCGTGATAGACATATTCATAGAGGCGCTCCAATGTGACGGTGGAACAAGATGCGCTGGAATAGTGGCTGCGTCATTAGCCCTCGCCGACGCCGGCATCCCGATGAGGGAACTTGTCTCAGCCTGCTCAGCAGGCAAAGTTGACGGGCAGGTCGTCTCCGACCTCTTCGACCTAGAGGATAAGTATGGGCAAGCTGACATGCCTGTGGCCTTCATGCCTAACCTTGGCGTCATAACCCTGATACAGATGGATGGAGGACTCAGCAAGCAAGAGTTTGAGAAGGCTCTGGATATGGCGTTGGACGGTTGTCGACAAATCCGAAACCTCCAAGTTGAGGCTCTCAAGCGGAGATACCAAGCAACGACGGATACAGAAGTGGCAAGAGACATCAGCGAGGAAAATAAGTGATGTCAACAACCCCACAAATCCCAGTCATAACGAGGATTGAAAGAAACTCGATACACGAGCTTGCTGCGAAGGGACTCCGCCTTGACGGCAGAGGCATATTAGACTACAGAGAGATAAAGATTGAAGCCGGCATCATAGAGAAAGCAAACGGGTCTGCACAAGTTACGCTTGGAAAGACCCGGGTCATGGTCGGAATCAAAGTTGAACTCGGGGACCCCTTCCCTGACACACCCAACGAAGGAGTACTCACAGTAAACGCTGAACTTACCCCATTGGCCTCTCCAGTCTTCGAGTTGGGTCCCCCAGGTGAAAACGCCATAGAGCTTGCAAGGGTCGTTGACAGAAACCTCAGAGAATCCAAGGCGGTTGACCTAGGAAGACTGTGCATAGTCCCTGGCAAGAAGGTCTTCATAGTTTTTGTTGACATAAACATACTCGACCATGGCGGCAATCTCATAGATGCCTCAACATACGCTGCACTTGCGGCTCTCCTGAACACCAAGATGAATGAATTTGAGATCAAGGACGATGAGGTAGTCTACAAGGACAGCAGGCAACCGCTTCCCATGAACAATTATCCTGTACCAGTCACCTTTGCTAAGATTGGGAAGACATTGATGGTGGACCCTTGCCTGAAAGAGGAAGAGTCCATGAGCACCCGCCTAACCGTGGGTATAGAGAATGAGGACTGCGTATGCGCTGTCCAGAAAGGGGGGATGGGCGAGTTGGATCCAAACGAGGTAAAGGCAGCGGTTGAGATAGCCATAACCAAATCAAGAGAATTGAGAACACTCATCAAGGAGGCTGCGTAGTTGCCAGGAAAGCGGAAGACCGGTCCGGGAGGCGGACTCGCCGCAAGATACGGAACGGCCCCAAGAAGAAGGTATATCGAGATACTTGCTCGGATGCGGCGACTGCATGAATGTCCAAGATGCCAAGTCAGAGCGGCCAGAAGACTCAGCGTAGGGCTCTGGCAATGCGGTAGATGCGGACACCAGTTCACAGGCGGCGCATACATGCCCTTCACAAAGCTCGGGGATTTGGCTAAAAGGTCTGCAACAGGCACGACCTACTCAACCCCTGCCACTGGGGCTCCCAAGGCTCCAACCGATGTTGGGACCTTGAAAGGTGAATCTGGGAAACCAAGGAGAAGACCCCGCCGAAAGAAGGCTGAGAGTGAGTCGCCAAAGGAAGAGGCTCAGTGATAGCCATAACCACTGGGAGGAAACCTACCCAAAGCACCAGAAGACTATCCAGGGAACTTGCAAGATTTCTACCTGGAACACGTAGGCTGGTGAGGGGTAAGCTCGGTCTACGCCAGCTGGTTGAAGAACTCATCGCTACAGGTTCCAGTCGCCTCGTCGTCATATACAGGAGGTTTGGTGGGCCAGACAGGCTGGAACTGATGAAGCTCGAAGGCAGGAGACTCCAAAAAACTCCTCCGACAATAATCCTGCAGAACGTGAAGTTTGTGAAGACTGTGAAGACAGGCCGCGGAGTGAAACTGGAATGTATAACCGCGGACTCGAATAGGGCTTCACGTCTGGCTGAAGCGCTCTCCAACTTCCTCAGGTTGCCACTGGTCGACCACGAAACGTCCAACTTCGAATATTCACTACACATATCAGGTGACTCAAAATACCTGGGGATCGCGCCGACTGACCTCTCCGCAAAGGAGATTATGGGGTTCGTTATGTGGGCGAAGGAGCTGAGATGGTAAGGACGTATGGAAGGAAGAAACAGAGCCCTGAAGGCTGAGGTCGTTATTCCCTTCAAATCATACCGCAGTCTCAAAGCTATCTGGAAGGCTATGGTGACTGATGAGGAGAACCAACCGACGCCCAGAGCTTCAGTCAAGGTCAAGACTCACAAGAGGAGACTGGTGTTTCAGATACAGGCGGACGATATCTCATCTCTGAGGGCTACGCTGAACTCAAACCTTCGAGTGCTTCTGGCTTGGAGGAGAATCGCCGACTCTCTGAACTAGATCCTCATGTTGACTCGCTTACCGTAAGACTCTTGAGTTGCTGCATCACATCCTTCTAGACAATCTGTAAGGGGTTCTTTGGGAACATGAGCGCAAGACTCTATGCAGGCATAGTCGTCGTAGTAGTTGGCGTACTGCTGATAATGTATTCTGCCTACAATATCAATGAGCTTCTATTCATTCAAGGAAAGAGCAGTACCTCTGATATTCCACTATACGGAAATGCCGTCGCTATTCCAATCCTGTCAGGAATCCTGCTCGCCATAGACGGACTGATAATTTGTGGACTATCGAGAAAATCATCCCTCGCCTTGCACTTCCTCGCAAACGTAGTCTGGATATTCGCAAGTCTTAGACTGGTTAGTGCACTTGAAGAGCAGGTAACTTCACGGTTGACCTTCTACAGAATCTTCGTCTTCTTCATGATTGCGGTGGCTCTATTCGCATTGGGAGCTATTGTCAATTTCTTACCGAAATCACAAACACAGCGTTAGAATAACTAGACCATGAAGATGCCAATCTCATAATCTTGACTCAGCAAACATGCTATATACAACATGCGCACCTCGATATAACACGGTTTCTGGCAAACCAACTCTCAGATCGGGGGTGACTGATATGGCGAAGGCTAAGAAGAAGGCCAAGAAAAAGAAGCGATAGCAGGACTGGTTGAAGTCTCACTCGATCCAAGAGAACTCAGCCAAGAACCAATGTTGTGGTCAGTTAGGTTCATAAACAAGTCAGCATACAGGCTGTGACCAAAGCGAGAGATGTCAAAGTTGGAAGGAGAGACGGAGATTCCGCCCGAGGTCAGAGAGCAACTTGTAAGGCTCCAGCAACTCCAACAGACCCTACAAGCGGTTATCACACAGAAGCAGCAACTTGAGCTTGAGAAAACAGAGATTGAGAAGGCGATGGCTGAACTTGAGAAATCAACTGATGAGACACCCATCTACAAGAGCTTGGGAAGCATCTTGATCAGATGCGACCGACAGAAGCTGTTGGGTGAACTCAAGGAGAGGAACGAGCTCAACGACACTAGAGTGACCGTTCTTGGAAGACAAGAAGAAAGAACAAAGACTAGGCTCAAAGAGCTTCAGCAGAAGCTTCAGGAGAGGCTTGGAGCTCCGGCAGAATCCAAGTAATCCAGATATGTGGAACCTCCAGAGAATGCGCTGCCAAGACTTAGGGTAAAGTCGTCCCGAGAACTCACAAATATGTGCAGCCTAGTATTCTGCACGCAAATCGCTCCTTAGAAATGTGAATCCAAAACAGATCTTACCTCTTGAGACTGCAGACAGCCTTCGGGAATATACCTATGACCATGAACGTGGACATTTCAGTTTCCTTCAACCTCTGTGTCGATCGTCTTTTGGGCTTGTCGATGTGGCCTGTGATGAAGCTTTAAGGACGACTGAGGAAAAGGTCAAGGAACTGAGAGTTGCGTAGTTTCTCCAAGATTCAACCGGTTGCCAGAAAGGTCAGGAGAGTCGCGATTCTTACTCATAGGAGCGGTGACCCTGACGCCATCTGCTCAGCCTTTGCTCTCAAGTATCTGCTGAAGAGACTGAATCCCAGACTTTCAGTAGTCATAGGGACGCCAGAAGGAGTAAACAGGCTCTCTGACCAGATCCTCAGTAGATTTGACATAGATGTTGAGTTGAATCCCGATCTGAGAGATGTCGACCTAGTATTCACAGTTGATACAAACAACCTGCAACAACTGGGTCCACTCGCGACCATTATTGAGAACCTCAACAGGCCAGTCGTAGTCATAGACCATCATTATCCTCACCCGTCAATGGAGAAGTATGCTCACACAGAATTCTGTGATGAGAAATCCCCCTCCACCTGCGAGATAGTCTGCAAGTTCTACAGGCAGCTGGGGATCAAACCCAGTAGAAGGGAAGCTGCGGCGTTGCTCGTTGGAATCCTCTACGAGACCAGGTATCTCAGACTCGCCACTTCCAAGACCCTGCTGACAGTAGCTGATCTGGTTAGGAGAGGGGCCAAGGTTGAAGAACTCCACTCGTTCCTTGAGGTGCCGATTGACGATTCAGAGAGGATGGCGCGAATCAAATCAGCACAGAGGTCCAAGATGCTTCGTCATGGAGGATGGATCGTTGTAACCTCGGAAGTCGGTTCACATCAGGCCTCTGCGGCACGAGCCCTCATAATGCTCGGCGCCCACTTGGCGATAGTGGGCAGTGAGGAGAAAAACCGGCTTAGGCTCAGTCTCCGATCAACAGAAGAATTCTACCGAGATTCTGGAATCCATCTCGGGAGGGACGTGGCTAAACCATTGGGTGACTATCTTCACGGAACAGGGGGCGGCCACTCACTCGCCGCCGGGGTGAATGGTTCCGGAGAGGTTGATAATGCCCTAAAGAGATGCTCCGAGATGATCAAGGAGTTAATAGGGAAGTCCAAGGGCCGAAAATATACATGAACGGGTATCTAACCAAGATTAGGTATAAGTAAACCCGTAGCCCTGAGATTCACTCCTTCGGAGGCATGCGAACTGCCCGTAATCAACGCACGCAATCTATCCTTCACCTACACCGGATCGCGGAGACCCGCAATCGAGAACGTTAACTTGTCCGTAGAACGAGGAGAGTTCGTTGTACTCACCGGACCGAGTGGTTGCGGCAAGACTACGCTTGCTCGATGTTTGAACGCGCTCATTCCAAGCTTCTACCGGGGCGAGATGAGTGGTGCAATGTCGGTTCTGAATATGGACATCTCAAGATCAATCACGAGCGAACTTGCAAGAAGAGTAGGATTTGTCTTTCAAAACCCTGAAAACCAACTCTTCTCACTCTCAGTAGAACGTGACGTGGCCTTCGGCCCGGAGAATCTAGGTCTTCCAAGGGAGGAGACGAGAAGGCGAGTCGACTGGGCTATGAAGGTAACCGGAATATATGAACTACGGGAAGCCGCTCCATACGAGCTCTCAGGGGGGCAGCAACAACGCGCTGCAATAGCGGCGGTCCTAGCGATGGAGCCGGAAATAATGGTTCTTGACGAACCCACTTCGTTCCTCGACCCACTGTCTGCATGCCAGATACTCGAGGTCATTGCCAACCTCGGAAGCAGAATCGACATAACGGTAATTCTCATTGAACATAGACTCGACTTGGTGTCAAGATACGCCAACAGAATACTCATAATGAATCAGGGACGAATAGTCCTTGAGGGACCACCATCTGAAGTCTATGGTGAAGAGGCCAACCTGATCGGTATTGGGATACCTAAAGTCTCCATGCTTTTCAACCTCCTAAAGAAGGACGGGTTCGACCTGGGAGATATCCCGGTCGCAGTAGATGCGGCCTCCAAAAGCGTAAGGAGATACCTTGAGGATGATTGAAGTTAGAGGCCTCCACTTCAGCTACGACGGAAAAGAGGTTCTCCACAACATCAACATGACCATATCCGACGGAGAGTTCATAGCAATAATGGGCGAGAACGGCGCGGGAAAAACCACCCTTGTCAAGCACTTCAACGGCCTACTCAAACCAACAAGAGGCGAAGTATATGTCGATGGAGTCTCTACCAAGAAATCTACTGTAGCCCACCTTTCAAGAAAAGTTGGACTCGTCTTCCAGAATCCTGACCACCAACTCTTCTCAGAGACCGTATTTCAGGAAGTTGCCTTCTCAATGAGAAACTTCGGCTATTCTGAGGAGACTATCAAGAAGAGGGCTAACTTCATTCTTGAGACACTGGACCTGTATCCATACGCCGAGGCTTCACCTTTCACACTGAGCGGAGGCGAAAGAAAGAGGGTTGCTTTGGCCTCAGTCCTAGTTTCTGACCCCAAACACATAATCCTTGACGAGCCAACGATAGGGCAAGACTACCAGCAGAAGGACAAGCTCAGAAACTTCATCATACAAATGAACGCCCAAGGCAGAACAGTCATCATCGTAACACATGACGTAGAGTTTGTGGTTGACTGTAAACCCAGGGTGGTACTTCTTTCCAGAGGATCAATACTGGCTGATGACGCCTACGATACAGTCCTTTCAGACAGTCAGCTAGTAGAGAAAGCTTCCCTAGTCTCTCCGCAGATTGGTCTACTAATGTCCTCCTTGAGTGACCTGAGCTTCAACCCGAAGATTCTGGATATCTATCAGGCAAAGGCAGCTATTGAACAGAGGTTGTGCAAAACTGTCTCTAAGACTGTTTGAAGGGTTCAAGTTCACCCAGAAATCAACGCCAATTCACAGAATGGATCCAAGGCCGAAATTCATTATAGCTCTGACCATCTTCGCACTGTCTCTGATGTTCATGAACATAATTGTTCTTCTGCTTCTCTTCATAGTTCAGCTTCCCATAGTCCGCATCGCCAAGTCTCTTCGCCGATGGTTCAACTCAGTAAAAGGCGGCGCGGTCTTGGCGGCACTAATCTTCGTCATGAATTTTCTGACAGGATCGACATTGGTCTTCTCGGCTGCAATGACCTTGCGATTCCTAGTGCTCGTCTCGGCTTTCTCGCTGTTCTTCATGACGACCTCACCAGACGACCTCGGCTTGGCCCTTGAGAAGGCGAGGCTGCCCTACACGTTGAGCTTCACATTTACGACGGCGGTTAGGTTGGTGCCTACCATAGCTCTTGAGGCTCAGACGATAATTGACGCTCAACGATCTAGGGGGTTGGAGCTGGAGAGAGGAAACCTTCTCCAGAGGATCAGAAAATATATTCCGATACTCATACCACTGATCGTATCCGCCATTAGGAGGAGTACTGAGTTGGCCGAGGCCTTGGAATCAAGAGGGTTCGGTGCAACGAAGAATCGTGAGTCCCTAGCGACGCTCAAGATGAAACCAATCGACTACGCAGCCACTATCATAACAGCAGCTCTATTCTTAGTAGGAATCTACGCCTACTTCTCAATTCCCATCCCCAGCCTCGAAACCGAAATAAGGCTGGCTCCTCTCTGGAGTTTCTAGGTCTGCTGGAACTCAAACAAGATTCGACTAGATCATGGTGACGACCTGTTGAGTAGGCTTGACGTATCAAGTTTTACGGATAAGATCCTGGCAGCCGCAAGCCTCGCCTCTGAAGGTTCTGAGGGAGAAGTTGAGTTTGCCTTCACTGAGGAGGCGTTGAATAGCTCAGCAATAAAGGAGAAAATTCTCAATTATGTGGAGCGGCACTCGCGTGAGGGATTTGTGTTCGATGGCTATGTGAACATCAAGACCGTTCGCTCAAGCCGCTCCTCAGGGAGGTTGCCTCTGTTGATAGGAGGGGCCCGTCGGCCTGTGGAGGAACTGGTTAGGGATTTCCTGGTTTTCCTTTCAGCAATGGGGCGGATAGAGGATCTGGTTCAATATGTTTTGATTCAGGTAAAACCCAGGCCTTCAAAGGCCTTCTATACCACGCTTGAGGAGTCTGAAGACATGGATCCCATGGTGAAGGAGAGGCTTAGCCGACTGGAGTCCAGATGGGCTGAACTGCCCGAGTTTGGGAGACAACTGCTGACAGCCACATTCCTGATTGAGAATGATAACTCCTATGAGATAGAGGTGGAAAAGGCAGAGGGTCCACTGAAGGGAAGAGAGAAGCAGACCAAGGAAATCATGTACATGATTTTCCGCTCGAGATTGAAGCTCGTTAGAAACTTCACGAAATAAGCTCCATACAGAGAAGCTGCTCATTCGATTCCTAGTTGCAAGGTATCAAAGATTGGCCTATAGTCTCTAGGCCGTCCCAAGCTAAGTCTATGGTTGAATACGCCTCAGTCATCTGGGTAATGTCTCAGAAACGAGCCCATTGAGTCGACCCAATAGCGGTCGACAGAGATATCCCGGAGGGTAAATACTGCTCTCCCTGCATCCCCGAACTCCTGCTAGGGCCAACCTAACCTCGCAGGGACTAGGTCAGGACATGTTTTTGAGCTTCAGCGTGCTGATGGAATCTGGGAGCATCAGGCGAAAATGGTCAGGGTAATAGTTGACGAGAGGGAACGCTCCAAGGTTCCAGCACTCCTCAAAGAGCTCGGGTTGACTTTGGATTTTAGACTGCTCGATGAGGGCGACTATGTCATCGCGGGATACGCCATTGAAAGGAAGTCTGTACAAGACTTTCTCTTGTCCCTCTACTCGGGAAGGCTCTTTGACCAAGCGTATAGGCTGGGGCAGGCCTACCAGTTTCCCGTAATGGTGGTTGAAGGTGACACTGGTTCCCTTCTTGAGAGAGTAGGTAACCCCAGAGTGTTTTGGGGGGCCTTGGTAACCCTCTCCTTCGGATACGGTCTAAGGATCTTCTTTACAAGAGACGCTGAAGAGACTGCGGATTTGATAAGCATCTTCGCGAAGCATCCGCCTGAAGTTCGTTCACGCCCGCCGATCGTTGTTAGAAAGCCAAGGTCGAACAGGATTCGGGAGAGCCAGATTGCTCTTGTTCAGGGACTTCCCGGGGTTGGAGTCAGGTTGGCGGAGCAACTCCTCAAGCGTTTTGGAGCACCGCGAAGGATATTCCTGGCCACGGAGTCTGAGCTCAGTTTCAGGGGCGGTCTTGGAAGGGCGAGGGCTTTCAAGATAGCTTCTCTGTTGAATACTGACTACAACAAGTTAAAGAAGGAATCTGAGCAACTGAGGCTGTCCTCGGCAGGACCGCAACCATAAAAAGAACAACATCGAGTCTTAGAATGAGGGACTTCTAGAAAAATGGCGCTCAAGACTTTCGGCAAGGCTTGGTCCCAGATAATCAAGGGCGTTGAGAGGACTCTCTCCAGAGTCTCGCAGAGTCAGGTTGAGGAGATGATCAACATGATGCTTTGGGCTAGGCACAAGCGTATCCTCATCATCGGTGTCGGCCGAAGCGGCCTGATAGGAAGGGCCTTCGCAATGAGGCTGATGCACCTCGACTTCGACGTCTACGTTATGGGTGAGACCATCACACCGGCCATAGGTAGCGGGGACCTGATAATTGCCATCTCAGGTTCGGGAACAACCAAGCTCGCTGTAACAGCGGCTGAGATTGGGAAGGAGGTTGGGGCCAAGATAATCGCGGTAACATCCCACTTCAATTCTGACCTGGGGAAGATAGCTGACCACGTTGTTCAGATAAAGGGTAGAACCAAGATTGCTAAGGAGAGAGACTACTTCCTCCGTCAACTGACCGGAGTCCATGAGCCCCTGGCTCCGCTTGGGACGATATTTGAACTCGCCGCGATGGTGTTCTTCGATAGCCTGATTGCGGAACTGATTCAGAGGCTTGGAAAGAGTGAGGGTGAGCTCAAGAGGAAACACGCAACAATAGAGTAGGTTCAAGGTTGCGGGTTAGCGTCACCCTTTCTTGACAAGTTCAGCCGCCTCAATCTCTAGGCGGCCTCTATCTCCAAGCCAGACCTCGCGGCGATTCCTGACGGCTATCCTTCTCCCGAAGAGTGGGCTGTCAAGAACAAAGGTTTCGTACTCCCCACCTTCACCTGTGGGGTTGACTCCGTACCTTGAGTTCAGTCGAGCCAGCTCCTGAACGGCCTCTTCATCAAGTCTCCTCCCGAGCCAACTCTGGTCGAAACCCAAGGCTGCTACAGCGACTATCAGGATTTCAAGTCCAGCCTCGAGTTGCTCACGCAGCAGACCTAGAGGATCACGCTTCCACAGTGGAGTGAAGCATTTCAGCCCGACGCTTCCAGAGGCTTCCTCAATACGCGTCTTCTGGTATTGACTCGCTATAGCGCCTGAAACGATCCCCTCTATCTTGAGGCGTTTCTTCACCTCTCCGAGATAGTTCCTGAGTTCATCCTTCTCGCTCTCGCCCTGAGACTCTACATTGTACGTGACGATGGGTATGCCCATGGCTTTTGCTTGTAGGGTTGTCCACCGAGTACATGGGTGGTGGAAGAGCCACGACTCGTCGCTTACAGGGTTAAGTGTGAGCAGGACCTTGACGTCGAGGTTCTGTTCTTTGGACTTCATGATTGAGTAGCAACTGTCCTTCCCGCCGCTGAAGAGGATCGCTACATCCATCCTTGATCCCTATGTCAGGTCTTTCTATCTCTCACTTTGGTTTGGCTTTCCTCTTGAACTGGGCCTCATAGACTTCCTGGACTTTCTCGAGCGTGTCAGCGTCGTTCGGTGACTTGTCTTCCCTTATGCGGGTTATTCTGGCGAATCTCAACGCGTAGCCTGAGTTGTAGTGAGGGCTCTTCTGCACCTCGTCATAAGCAACCTCGACGACTAGCTCAAGTCTGACTCTGACTGTGAAATCGTCCTCCGAGGTCTTTAGGTTGTTGAGGCGGGCAGTCATGTACTCGAACTCTTCATCAGTCAGTCCTTTGAATGTCTTCCCTATCTCCAGAAACCTGTTTGTTCTCGCGTCTCTGACTGCTAGGTGGTAGTTGCTGAGCCACCTATATCTTCTGCCCGAGCCCCAGTCTGCGGCCACTACGACTGCGTCGAGGGTTTCCGCCCTCTTTATCTTGAGCCACTCCTTTCCTCTGGTTCCCGGCATGTATTTGCTGTCTGGCGATTTTGCAACAAGCCCCTCGTGCCCCTCTTCAATAGCCCTGTTGAAATAGTCCTTGGCTTCGTTCATGTCTTCAGTCACATGTCTTGGGGTCAGCAGTTCTGGGGAGCATACTCTCTCTAGGAGTCGACGCCTCTCGTGCTCTGGAAGGTCGAGCAGGAGCGCTCCCTTTAGGTAGAGTATGTCGAAGAGGAATAGTCTTGTCGGGACCTTATTCATCGCCTCCTGAACGTCTGATGTTCGTCTGAATCGGCGCATCAACTCTTGGAATGGCATAGGTCTACCGTTTTGGTCAACAGCTACGACTTCACCCTCAAGGATTGCCTCCCGGGCCTTGGTATCGCTGCGGATGAGTTCGACCACTTCTGGGAGGCTGGATGTGATGTTGGAGAGTCTTCTGCTGAATACTTCGATGTGTTCGTCTTGTTTGTGGATTTGGACTCTAGCTCCGTCTAGCTTGTACTCGAGGGCGGTTTTTCCGTGGTGTGTCTTTAGTGCTGTCTCGAGGTCTGGGGCGGTGTCTGCGAGCATGGGCTTGATGGGTTCGAAGAGTCTCACACCTATCCTTCTGAGTCCTTTCTCATGTTCTGTGAGCGCTATCTTGGCAGTCTTACCAAGGTCGCCAGTCAATGTGTAGGTTCTTTTTGTAAGATTGATGTCTACTTTTGATGCTTGCGAGATCGCCTCTAGAATGAGTCCTTCAGCCAGGCCTATCCTCAACTCTCCAAGAAGTATTCTGGTGATGTATTCTGCTTCGTCTTCGCTTGCTTGGCTGATTAGGCTCGAGAGGATTGCTTCCCTCTTTGACCTTGATCCCTTGCCTGAGATGGATGCGACTCTTTGGAGTTGATCGTAGACGTTTATCATGGTTAAAGGTGACTTCTCCAGGGCTGTCTGTTTGCTGCTTGAGAGTATCTTCTGGAGGGTCTTGCCGCTGACCTCTAGAACTCGCTCGTCGCCTTCGGGGAAGATTGAGCCGGAGATCAATAGGATTGTGGGCGAGATTTCTACTGGGGCAAGCTCTCTGAGGAAGGAACTTAGAATCTGGATCTTTTTGGTTCTGCTGGTTGTTGATTCAAGCTCTCTTAGGATTCTGACCAGTCGTAGGAATGTTTCTGCCGTATCTATCAACTCACGGGTCTGAAAAGTTTAAAAGTTTTCATAACCTCTTGGAGCTAGCCTTTAACGAAATTGGGGCTGGAGGAAATAAATTTGCCGCGTTACAAGTCGACTGCGGAGATACTGAAGATAGTTCAGAGCAAAGACCAGATCCGAAAGATTTAGGCAGTATTCGCCTGAGTCCGGAATATATTGGTATTATTGCTCACGTGGATCACGGAAAGACCACGATGTCTGATTCATTATTGGCCTCTTCTGGTCTGCTCTCTCCGTCTGTTGCTGGGACCGCCTTGGCTCTGGACTATATGGAGGAGGAGCAGAAGAGACAGATGACTATCAAGGCTGCTAACGTCAGCCTCCTGCACGAGCGGGAGGGTGTCTCTTACGTCATCAACCTGATCGATACGCCAGGGCACGTTGACTTCTCAGGTAGGGTCACGAGGTCTCTGAGGGCTATCGACGGAGCGGTTGTGGTTGTCGACGCGGTCGAGGAGGTTATGGTCCAGACTGAGACTGTGACGCGGCAGGCCCTCGAGGAGAGGGTTAGGCCTGTCCTCTACATCAACAAGATCGACCGGCTCATAAAGGAGTTGAGGCTGAGTCCGGAGCAGATTGAGGAGAGGATCGGTAGAATAATCAGGGACTTTAATGGTTTGATTGAGCTTTACGCTGAGCCAGAGTTCAAGGAGAAGTGGAAGGTCAGTTTCGCCACGAATACCGTGGCTATGGGCTCGGCCAAGGACAGGTGGGGCTTCACATTTGAGGCTGCCAAGAAGAAGGGTGTCAGGTTCTCGGAGATCGTCTCCGCTTATGAGCAGAACAAGATTGAGGAGTTGAGGGAGAATGTTCCGCTTCACGAAGCCATCTTGAACATGGCCGTTGAGGCTATGCCTCCTCCCCACGTGGCCCAGAAGTACAGGATACAGAAGATCTGGAGGGGCGACATCAACAGTGAGATTGGCCAGGCGATGATGAACTGTGACGATAATGGTTCGGCCGCCATGGCCGTCTCGAATATCGTGGTCGACCCTCAGGCGGGGGTAGTTGCGACCGGCCGCCTCTTCTCTGGAACGTTGCGTGAGGGCGATGTCGTCTATCTTGTTGAGGCCAAGGCTGAGTCTAGGGTCCAGCAGGTCTGCATCTACATGGGTCCCTACAGGGAGGTTGTTGGGGCACTCACAGCCGGGAATATACCTGCACTCCTTGGGCTTGAGGCCGCCAGGGCTGGGGAGACGATATCGTCTATGAAGGGCGTCACCCCGTTTGAGGCCGTCAGGTACGTCACAGAGCCTGTTGTGACGCTGGCTGTTGAGCCGAAGTACAGTAGGGACCTGCCCAAGCTCGTTGATACTCTCAGGAAGCTCTCTATTGAGGACCCGAACCTGGTCACTACGATAAATGAGGAGACAGGGGAGTACCTGATTGCTGGTATGGGTACGCTCCATCTTGAGATTGCGACGACCCTGATTCAGAAGACAGGTCTGGAGATAACCATGTCCAGGCCCATAGTCATCTATAGGGAGAGTATCAGGAGTTCCGCTGGGCCGTTTGAGGGTAAGTCGCCGAATAAGCACAATAGAATATACATTGAGGTCGAGCCTCTGAGCGACGAAGTCATCGATATGATCAAGACCGGCAAGATTGGTGAGTACATGGATAGGTCAGCGATGGCAAAGGTTCTGCGGGAGCAGGGTTGGCCTCCGGAGGAGGCTAAGGGTGTCTGGAGTGTTGACGAGAGCTGCAACATCCTCACAGAGGTCACGAAGGGAGCCCAGTTCCTGCAGGACGTCAAGGATATGGTAGTCTCAGGTTATAGCTGGGGGATAAAGGAGGGGCCCCTCGCCTACGAGCAGATCAGGGGTGTCAAGGCCAAGATATCCGATATCCAGCTCCACGAGGACCCGGTCCATAGGGGTCCGGCCCAGATAATGCCGATGTCGAGGAGGGCCTTCTTCGCAGCCTTCCTCTCGGCTGAGCCTACCCTGCTTGAGCCGATCCAGAGGATAACCGCGAAGGTCTCGCCTGACCTTCTAGGTGCTGTGACGAGTGTGATCAGCCAGAAGAGGGGTAAGGTCGTCTCTGTCGACCAGAAGGAGAACATAGTCTATGTTGTCGGTGAGATCCCGACGGCTGAGACCTTCGACCTCTCCGAGGCGCTCAGGAGCGCGACCGCGGGTAGGGCCTTCTGGGGTCTGGAGTTTGCCAGGTGGTCTTCTGTCCCGGCCTCTATGATCGGTCAGGTTATTCAAGATATCAGAAAGAGGAAGGGTCTGCCTCCTGAGCCCCAGAGGGCCCAGGACTTCATGGAGTAGGCTGGATGGACTGTAGGGCTGTACAGGGTTCCAGCCGGCCTATACTCCGAAGATTCGTCTGAGTAGCCAGATTATGACGCCTGTCAGGAAGGCCAGGCCCAGGGTTATCATGACTATTATCGCGTAGGTTGTGACTCTCCCGAGCAGCTTCAGGTTGAGGTAGCTCTCCTCTTCGTTTGGAATGTTTCTCTTCTCCTGTCTCTGTCCGCTCATAGTCTCAACGTCCGATAGGTCCTGTTGGTAGGTTCTTGAGGCTTTAACTCTTTGGAGGCAGGGGGTCCCGGCGTGTTCGGGGTTTGCCGGGCGAATACTTTCGACTATCTCTCCGGTCTTTTCCTTTTTCTGTCTTGAGAGGACCACCCACCCCCCACCCCCCTAGGGGGGGTGTCACTGGGTTCTTGGGCAGAGGGTGCGAGGCTTAACTGGGCTCTCTCGGCCGTGAGGCTTGATACTCCGCCAAGAGTTTGGGGAGCTGGATTCGGAAGGGTTGAGGCGGCCTGATCCCGTGGGCTTTCAGGTTATAAGCGGGTCTGGAGGCTAGTTTAGCCTCTCTTGTGTCCGTGCGGAGGGGCTGCGATGAGAGTAGTATTCCTGGGACTTGGTCTGGGGGTCTTCTGTGCAAACGTTGGGTTCCTTGCCTGCTACACCTTCATACCTTTGTACGCTAGAGGGATTGGGGCCAGTATGGCTGAGGTAGGTCTACTCCTGACAGTATACTACTTGGTATCGACTGTCATGATGGTTGTTCTTGGGAAGCTCTCTGACGTGGGTGGACTGAGGAGGGTACTCATCATCTCGGGTCTTGCCGGTTCTGCGGTGGTCTATTGGCTGCTAGGGGCCAGCAAATCCTACCTCCAACTCCTCCTTCTGTGTGGAGTCCTTGGGGTGACTGACTCTGCTTATAGGCCGACCTCGATCGCCGTCATAGCTGAGGTTGCGCCGCGGCCGAGTGTCGGGCGGAGAATCGGCGTCTTCAACGCTTTCATATCCGCAGGCATGGCGGCTGGATGCCTGGTTGGGGGAAGGGTTGCGGACGTCTTCGGACTACCGACGGTCTTCATCACAGCCTCACTCATGCTGACGGTGGGAACTGCATCTTCTTTGGTTGTGATGAAACTGAGGAGTGACAGTCCATCTGGAGCCCCCGCATCAACCGGGGTCAGGAAGAGAATGGGTCTTGAGGGGCTTAGGGGGAGGTTCATAGTGGCAAGCGGCCTCCTCCTATTATGTGTGGACGTCTTCTTGAGGAACTCAGGCTTCAGGGGGGTGACGACGTTCCTCCCCATCTACCTCGCGAAGCTCGGTTCTGAGAACTCGCTCATAGGAATGATCGCCGCGGTCAACTTTGCCTCTCAGGTAGTATTCATGCCTGTGATGGGGTGGCTGTCCGACAGGTTTGGGAGAAAACGGGTTCTATCAGTAGGGATGCTGGTGACCCTGCTTGCGATGTTCATACTCTCAACGGTCGACAACCCGCTTGAGGTCATACCTATACAGGTGGCGGTTGCCTTCTCGTGGGCCTCCATAACAGTGGCCAGCAACGCCTTCGTGGCGGATGTCGCGCCGCCCGAGAGGCTGGGGGAGTTGATGGGATTGGTCTTCACGTCGATGAATCTTGGAGGCGTGGTTGGGCCGGTCGTAGCAGGCATATTCTCCGACAGGTTTGATCTCAGAACAACCTTCCAGATCCTGGCTCTATTCCCACTTCTAGGTTTGCTCCTCTCACTGAAGCTAGGAAGAAGGTCAGCCAAGAATTGGGCATGAGGGATCTAACATCAGCAGACCATTGACAAGCTGAAGACGGACATGTTCAAGACAATTTGTCGCGCGTTAGGAACTGTTTCGGACCCCGACGCTTCTTCACCGGCTAGGAGTTTTCTTCGTCGTCCTTTTCTATCGAGAAGGTCTCTATCTTGTCGACGACCTTCATGAACACTTCTGTCGCCGAAGAGTCTGGGTGCTCGATTATGAACGGCTTGCCCTTGTCTGAATCTTCACAGATTCTGGGGTCGATGGGGATGCTTCCCAAGAAGGGAACGTTCAGGTCTTCCGCTATCTTTTTGCCTCCACCAGCTTTGAAGATGTTGGACTCTGAACCGCAATTCGGACAGACAAACCCACTCATGTTCTCTACAATGCCGATTAACGGGATATTCAATTGTCGAGCGAAGGTTACGGCCTTCTTGACCACGATCTGTGAGACTTCTGACGAAATCGTTACTATTACTACGCCATCCATCTCGGGCAGAAGCTGCATGACACTCAGGGACTCGTCACCTGTTCCTGGAGGGAGATCTATAAGGAGGAAGTCGAGTTCACCCCAAACTACCTCCGATAGAAATTGACGTATAACTGACATCTTGAGTGGACCACGCCAGATGACTGGGGTATCATCTCTTGGAAGCAGGAAATCCATAGAAACAACCCGCACTCCAAGAGGCCCAGAGGCAGGAAAGGCTCCTGGAGGTCCCGCTTTAAGACGTTGCCCCCTGATCCCCAGCATTTTAGGAACGCATGGGCCATGAATGTCCGCGTCCAGGATACCTACTCTGTTACGATGGCCACGCATAGCCAAAGCGATGGCTAGGTTGACCGTGACGACGCTTTTTCCAACTCCTCCTTTACCGCTTATAATAGCTATCTTATGTCTCACCTTTCCCATTCTGGCCCTGAGTAGTTTGTTCTCCTCATTGATCCGCTTTCTGGCGTCAGCAAAATTTCCGGGTTGTTCGCAGGGGGACGATCCTTTGTTTGTTTCTGTTCTCATGGTAATCCTCCGATCTCTCAAGGAGTAGGGGGTTAAGAAAGGAAACATCTTTAAATGTTTTTGGTTACATTTTTTATTGGGTTGGAGAGTATGAAAATTTCGAATTATCGAGATGTTGAGGCAATCAAAGCCGAAGAAGGAGCTAAGAATGTTAGAGTGAGATGGCTAATAACAAAAGAGACTGGAGCGGAGAACTTTGCTATGAGGCTATTCGAGGTGGACCCAGGAGGCTCTAGCCCACTCCACAGCCACCCTTGGGAACATGAAGTCTTCGTCCTGGAGGGAGAGGGATTGATGACTAATGGGAAAGAAGAGAAGAAGATCAAAGAAGGCGACTTCATCTTTATCCCACCCAACGAGATGCATCAGCTGAGAAACACAAGTCAAACAATTGTGAAATTCCTCTGCATGATCCCCTACAAGCATAAGCAATAACTTCACGGAAGCATGTTCAAAGTATTCTAGCTGTGGGCAAAGTTTATATTTTGTGCAATAGAACATTTTTATGTGAATGCGATGGGTTACGGCATGTATGGACGTGGATATGGTAGAGGTCGGGGCCGGGGACTAGATCCAAGCCTCTCAGCTTACTGCAGATGGTTCCCCAGTATGCCGAGAGGATTTGGGGTAAACGCTGCCTCCACGTCGGGAATGACAGCCTCACCAGTGAATATGGTGGTTCAGCCCAGTTTTGGGATGATACCTCACCAGATACCATCCTATTCGATACCATATGGATATCCTCAGCAACCTACAATGCTTCCTCCAGCCATGCCTCAACAGTTTCAGCCTACAATACTTCCGCCGCAGCCTCAATATGCTTCGCAAGTGCAGTACGGCCTAGGAGCTGGCAGAGGAATGGGAATGGGCTTAGGGGGCGGCTTGGGCATGGGTATGAGGTACAGTCGAAGAATGGGGCAATTCGGCGGAGCATACCAATACTAGCCATTAAAGGTTTGATTCCGTTGAGTTCTATCCTCATCGTAGATACCTAGGGCTATTCAATGTTAGATTTCTTCCATACTGAGGGTTGCTGCCCTTGTTAGCATCGGTTTGATCTCTATGAGGCTGGACGACCAGCTATTCCAGTAGTCCTGCTTTGGCCCTTGTGAGTATTGTGGATCGACGACTTGGAGTTGATATCTACTGTCGACACCGCTTACGACTACGTAGTGACCGATCTCCTCCAGCCGCTGTTCATATGCTTCACTTACCTTCTGGATTAAGACGATCGGAGGCACACCCTGCCGCAAGCAGTTAATGATGAGTTGCTTGTCTGTCTTGACCTTCTCCACCTTTCCACCCAGCTGAAAGAATGCTTTTGTAAGTCGTGGCTTCTCCCCATAGATGACGGCCTTGAAGCCTCGTTTCAGTGCAAGCGTTCCGATTGTTCCCTCGCTAAGACCTCTTCTGGCGCTCTCTACTTGCCTTTTTATGCGTCTGTCTATCAGAAAGTCCGTTTGGGTCTCTGATGCTCCGTAGTACTTCAGCACCATCTCAAGAGCAGCGAGGCCGCAGCCGCAGATATTCTTCTGCCTGACATGGCTGATTTGGAGATCTATCGGCTGACATGGCACTGACTTGCCGTTTGGAAAATGGATTTGAGCTGTAAGTCTTCTTTCTTTGGCGTTGGCGTGTCCGTTCCTTTTGGGAATGACCCTCACCTTCATTGATAGCTCCGTTTATCGTTTCTTCATTATGTGGCCTTGGCAGTATACCAACGTCCTGTCTACTCCGTCAACTTTCAATTCTGCATTCTTGATGTCGACAGTGAATTTGAACGCTATGGGGCACAGAGGGCTTGTGGGCGAGAAATCTATCCTTATAACTCCGGGTTCTTTCTGTTGTAGCTTGCTGAGCCTCATCTCTCCAAAAACCTAGGCCTGTCTCAGCGTCAACCAGCGCATTGACCATTTCCTTTGCCTTCTCCTCAAGCGCCGTCATTCTCAGCTAATCCTCCTTGGAGTCAGTCCTTTGAGTTTCATGCAGTCGAGGACTGATTCAGCGAGTTTCTTGAGGGCTGCGGCCGCTGGTGATTCGGGGTACGCTACCACAAGGGGGTTTCCTTCTATGTATGATTGGAATAACTTCGCGTCGACTGGTACTTCTGAGATTACTTCAGCTCGATAGTGCTCTGCAATTTCACGCACCCCTTCTTCATCTTGCCCAGGAAGGTCGGCTTTGTTGATAACGATCTTTGTCCGAATTCCCAGCCTAGAGGTCAATCTCAGAATCAAGTCCAAGTCGTATATGCCAAGAGGGGTTGGCTCTGTGACAGCCAAAGCTAGGTCGGCGCCTCTAAGGCTTTGGACTACGCTGCAATGAGTGCCTGGAGGTGAATCAACAATCATGATGTCACAGCTTTTTTTGCTGGCACGTTTGAATGCAACTTCTCTTGTAGCAGTCACAACCTGTGCTGACCGGGCTTCATTGGGTTTCAATTCCCCTCCGACGAAGGCCACTCCATCATCAAGCGCTTCACAAATATGGCCTACAGTCTTTCTTTCATTCTGTATGGCTTCTAGGGCGCAAGCTGAGAGGCATGCTTCGCATCCAGAACATAGCTCCTCAAAGAATATTGGGTATTTTTCTGCAATTTGGATTAGGGCATGGGCGCGACAAACCTCCACACATTTCCCACACTTATTGCACTTCTCCTCAATGATCTTTGGGATGAACTTCTTCACCTCTTGAGTAGGCTTTGGTTGTACTCCTAGTACGATCGCTGTTGTGGGAGAATCTACATCTGCGTCAACAAGCAGGATACGATGGCCCTCGCCACTCAACGCCACAGCTAAGTTGACCGCTACGGTTGTTTTGCCAGTTCCTCCCTTTCCCCCAGTAACAGCCAAGACTGGTATGTCAATCAGCTTCCTATTGAAAGCCTTGAGCACGTTTCGCTCCATCAAATCGCCCTCAGCACCTGTTTGGAGAGTAAGCGAAGCGCTTTAGATGCTATACAGTCCGGTTCATATTCTATGACCGGAACCCTTTTTGAAAGAGAGAGTAGAATATTTTCGTCATAGGGTACCCTTTGCACTACTGGTATTGCCCATTCGGTTTGAATCCAGTCTTCCATATCGTTTGCATAGACTGGGTTGAGGTTGAATCTATTTATCACAGCGTTGGCGGGAATCCTGAAGTGATTTAAGACGCTCAGTATTCGGTCTAAACTTCTTCTTGCAGCAGGGGTTGGTTCGGTGACGACCAGTGCATAATTGGCTCCTGCGATGGAAGCTATGACTGGGCAACCTATTCCCGGAGGTCCGTCGACAAGAATCACATCTGATCCCGAGTCTTCGGCGATTGCCCTCCCCTTAGCCTTTACCGCAGTCACTATGTGTCCTGAGTTGCTTTCGCCCATGTTAAGTTGGCCTGAGACTATTTGGAAGCCGTAAGACGTCCTTGCAACGCCTATTCTGCCGTTTGTTACTCGATTGATTGATATGGCGGACGTAGGGCAGACGACGGCGCAGGCTCCGCATCCTTCACAAAGGAATGGGATTATGGTAGGAGTCTCGCCTTCGATATTGATCACTGCATCTGCTTTGCAAGCTGTTACACATTTTCCACATCTTTCGCATTTGGTCAAGTCTATTGACGCTTTCTCTGAGGCTTGAATCTCAGTGAAACTTGAGATGTCAATTCCAAGCACGATGGAGAGGTTTGGCGCATCCACATCTGAATCAATCGCCGTAATCTTAATTCCATCCTTATTCAGCAATACTGCGAGAGAAGCGACTATCGAAGATTTTCCAACTCCTCCCTTACCACTGACGACAACTATCTCCTTCACTTAGGTGCCCTCTACACTGTCATGAGGGGATTTCTAGCGAGTTCTCAGATGTTTCTGGATTGCTTCTCTCACTTTTGTCCCAGGTTCCACTGTGGCCGTCCTAATTTCCGCCTCCTTCAAGATCGCTGATACGGTGGGACCGAAGTTTGCTGCGATAACCAAATCGACGCCAAGCTTGCTTAACCTTGTGCATGTTAACGGGCCGGCGCCGTGAGAAGCGTCGGCTGATGGATTCTTCTCAGCCTTAATTTCCTTGACCTCGCCGTCTTCTACGTCAACTATAGTGAATGTCGGAGAACGGCCGAAAACCTGCGAAACTACGTCGTCTAATCCATTTAGGCCTTGAGATGCGACTGCTATTCGCGTCTTCAACTCATAGGTCTCCCAAGTCTCATATGTGGTTATGTCTACTTTTTGGTTTTCTCTAATTCACTGAGCCTTTCCCTCACCGTCTTAAGTTCATTCTCTAAGTTCTCTCTTGCGTACTTTAGGAACTCTCTCTCATCTGGGGTCATGTAATAAGGAGGGTACATCCAGCGTGGATCCATGTAGTAGAGCCAGAGCCGTCGGCACCAACCTCTGCCCCTACCAGGCCACCAGAACCAAGGCGGCGGGAGATTCCTCCATCTCCAAGACATGAACTTCACCGAAAATTGTGTGGTAATGCACAAAATATAAACATTTACCTGGTGGGGACATATAAGTTTCAGAAAGTAATCAATATCGTGTTGAGGAGTAAAATTTACTTCTCTAATTGCACGAGAGAGATACTCTCAAAACTCCTCAGTTGCGCTAAGGGGAGTTGCGTTGGCTAGAAGAGGGCGAATGGGTGGCTTTGGGTTAGGTCCTGGGGGCGAGTGCGTTTGTCCCAGATGTGGTTACACGTTATCACATATCAGAGGCAAACCATCTTACACTGTAAAATGCCCGCGATGTGGATCAGCTATGACTAGGGCCAGATGGTCCTATTTCCATATCTGTTGAGCCTTGGCATCAAATGACAAATCCAATGTTTCTAGGACAAACCCAGACCCATTTGCAACAGCTTGGGATTTGACGATGTTCAGGTTTACCTCAGCTCAGAGGATCTTTGATGTAGGCGGTGTAGAAATTGGGGGGCAACCTGGCGAGCTACCTACCGTGCTAATAGGCAGCATATTCCATGCTGGACATAAGATAGTGACCGATCCAATTCAAGGAATCTTCAACAAGAAGAAAGCTGAAAGCTTGATCAGAATACAGGAGAAAATGTCAGATAAGACTAGAAATCCACATATGATTGATGTTGTTGGAGAAAGCACTGAGGCACTTAAGAAATACATTGATTTCATCTCAGAACTAACAGAAACACCATTCTTGATAAATGGTCCTACTTCATCTGTTAGAATTCAAGCACTCAATCACACCGCAGAGGTAGGTCTCCTTGATAGAGCAGTATACACTTCAATAAACTATACAGCTAGCGAGGATGAGGTTACAGCCATAAGGGAGGCTGGGTTAAAATCCGCGATCTTTCAAGCCTTCAATCCTAAGAACATAACTGCCCAAGGCATGCCCTCAATATTAGAGGGAACAAATGAAAAAGAAGGTCTCTTAAGAATTGCTTCGAGAGCAGGTTTACAGAAGATTCTGATTCTTGCGCCTGTGTTGGACATTCCTAGCATAGGCTCGGCCTCTGCAGGAATTCAAATGTTGAAAAACAATTTTGGACTGCCAACAGGTGCAGCCCATTTGGGCGTCATAGGACAATGGAAAAGAGCTGGAGAGTTTAACGCAAATGCAAAGAAAATTTGTAGGGGAGCTGCTGCAGCACTTGTGCAGTTTGCTGGGGCCGACTTCCTGATCTATGGCTCTATCGGAAAGGCAAAATTTTTTTTCCAGCGTGTGCAATGATCGACGCCATTATCGCATACAACGCAAGATCATTTGGGTCAAAGCCTCTATCGAAGAATTATCCTCTATACAAGATCCTGTGAGAAGTTTATGTGAATTCAGAGGAAATATCATTTGAATTAGAATGAATGTTCCACCAAGTCAGGAAAGAGCAAAGCTTAAATTTGTGCATTTGCACAAATATCTATGTGATAGAGCTTGGCTTGGGGTTGGGGTAGAAGAGGCCGTGGAGGCTGGTTCGGCCCATGGCCCGGAAGAGGGGCCTTCAGCCATTTACCACCTTGGGAACGCCCTGGATGGCTATTCGGTAGAGGAGCCTGCTGGTGGTTTTCTGGGCCACCCTCCTGGTATGGCACTTCCCGATTCACAGACTACGGTTCTGCACCATATCCCTACCCGTATCAACCTCTACCGCTAGAAGACGAGGTCAAAGCATTAGAGGAATCTAAGAAAGCTATGGAGGAAGAACTGAAAGGCGTCGAAGCAAGGATCGAAGAACTCAAGAGATCATCAAAGAAGGCATAGACCACAATTCAAACAATCACCTGCATCTACGGCACTATGTAGAACTCCTACCGTGCTCCATACGAGTGCACGATACACTCATCATTTATGCTGCGCTGACAGACTAGTCTAATGTCTCACGAATCGAGTGTTTGAAGATACTACCTATGCAAAGGTCGTGGCGACATCTATCTATTGGGATTGTCAAGAAATCGGCGGCTGACGTAAATTCGTATAAACTTGTCCCAGCCAATCTAGGTAATTATTGGAGATTCAGCAGCTGGGTAGCGAAGGTCTTGAGATTAAGCAGTGATAGTAGAAATGGCAACCTCCACAGTATATGGTCCAGTTCCATCGTGGCGTCTAGGTCGGTCATTAGGGATAGACCCGCTGCTCCCCCCGAAAACATGTACTTTCGATTGCATTTATTGCCAGTTGGGCAAGACAGTCAACAAGATTCCAAATCCTGAGAGATTGAAAGCTACACTTAATGTAGACAAAGTTACAGAAGATTTAGAGACAGTCTTACTTCGTATCGCTTCGGAGTCTATCGATTACGTGACATTTTCTGGAACAGGCGAGCCTACACTGAATCTGCAATTGGGTGAAATGATTACTCGTGTAAAAGATATGATCGGAAAGCTACCGGTGGCTGTGCTCACAAATGCCTCTCTTCTGAATCGTGAAGATGTAAGAACAAATCTGGCCAAGGCAGACTTGATCATAGCCAAGCTAGACGCTCCGAACCAAAAGCTATTCGAAACCATCAATCGCCCTGCTGAAGGACTGAGGTTAGACCTTATAGTTGAAGGGTTGGAAGCTCTGAGGCAAGAGGCTCCCTCCGAAATCGCTCTGCAAATCATGCTCCTTGAATCAAATGATGGCGCGAAGTATAACACTCAGCCAGTTGATCTTGAAGCTATGACAGAATTGATCGAGGAGATCAGACCTCATGAAGTTGAGGTGAATACGCCCACTAGGCCTCCATCTGAGCCTTTTGTGCGAGCAGTACCACCAGAAAGACTTGAAAACATTGCCAGAAGGTTTGAGAAGATGCTCAGGCGGGTCAAAGTAGTTTCACGAACGAGGCCAACAACAATAAAATGGGTGAATAGAAAGCACGAAGCCTTGGAGATCGAGATTGCGAATCTGCTGACTCGAAGACCCTGCACCGTAGAGGACCTAATGAAAGCCACAGGAACAAAAGCAGAGGAGGTAGAAATTCAACTGCGCTGGTTGATGGAACGCGGATTGGTAGGATCGACAAGATTCCGTGGTAGGGTCTACTATGAAGTGATCCAGTCTAGTTTCGTTTTGTAACCTAATATAGCCAAAAATATTTATTCCTTAACTTATTGTAACTAAGTTGGTTATAGGAATGAGACTTACCCCAATACAGATAAGGAAATCGCAGAGACTATTCTCGGTCGCTGTTCTAATAATGGTTATGTCGGGAATAGCATATTGCCTAGCGTCCGAGATTAAGATTCCAACCCTAAAAGAACCAGGTACCACAAAACTGATGATTGTCTATGAACGCATACATGTAGGGTTCAATGACCCCGCGGAAATAACTGTAAGAGCAGTTGATGATGAGAGGATAATTGATACAAGTCGAGACGACCTAATACAGTTGAATATAACCTCGCTAAGCTATCCAAACTGCCGCGCGGAACTGAGTACCTCTACCCTTACACTAAAAAACGGCACAGTGACAGTAATCCTTACTGGTCAGGCAATGGAGATGGTGAAGATAACCGTAAGCTGGAAGGAGGGTGAATCTGAGCTTAAGCCGAACGTTGCCATCCTTCAAGTGGGAAGTTTCGAGTAGAGACTGGGGTTGTATAGATGAAGGTTTGTGTCACAGCAGCCGGCTCCCGTATTCTAAGAAGTGATCCTCAAGCATTTATGGATGCTCAGGTTGACCCAAGGTTTGGGCGATGTGCCTACTTTGTTATCGTGAACACAGACAGTATGGAATTAGAGGCTTTGCCTAATGTCAGCGCTCAAGCTATACATGGAGCCGGAGTTCAAGCAGCTCAGATGGTGGTAAACAAAGGAGTTGAAGTTGTCATAACGGGCACTCTGGGACCCAACGCCTATCAAGTTCTCTCAGCAGCTGGGATACGAGTCCTGACAGGAGTTACAGGTACAGTTAGAGAAGCGG
Source organism: uncultured Candidatus Bathyarchaeia archaeon (assembly GCA_964480955.1). Lineage (GTDB taxonomy): Archaea > Thermoproteota > Bathyarchaeia > 40CM-2-53-6 > RBG-13-38-9 > CAYZRW01. The sequence continues at coordinate 26,840 of CAYZRW010000014.1, forward strand.
TTGAAAGATACAAGTCAGGGCAATTACAAGATGCAAACTCCCCAAACGTTCCAGCCCACTTCGGAACAGGGACAGGAATGAGAATAGGCTTTGGGCGAGGTATGGGCAGTGGTCGTAGAGGTATGAGAGCGTTCAGTGGAGCAGGCTATCCGCCAACTCATCCCCCGCCTATGGCTCGATGGCAACCTCCAGACTACGGCTATCGAGAGCAAGCCCACCTTCAGCCAACAGCTCCTCCTTATGATCTTTCGCCAAAAGATGAATTAGCTGCTCTTGAGGACTACAGAAACAAATTGGGCAAGGAGCTAAAAAGTATAGAGGCCAGTATAAAGAAACTCAAGGATGTTGCTCAGAGGATTCCGAAGATTTAGCTCGGATAGATGTAATGGATGCGACGCCTGCGTCAGCTTTTGTGCGAGTGGGGTCTTGAAAGTGGCGGATGAAAAACATAGGATGATATGTGAATTGTCAGATATCGAATGCTCCTTTTCATATTACACTTGAGTCGGTATAGCTTGAGTTGGCTCTCACTCTTTATATGCTAGCCAGCTATAGAACTCAGGGTCGAGTAAGAATGTGTAGACCAAGATCAGGTTGTCAGCATCCCGAAAAACTGAAAGGTAAACCTTCTGAGTGTAGCCCTGAGCAAATAGCCGAATGTCACCCGGAAGCCGAAGGGCATCCATGTGAAGAATAGAGTCTATGTCTTGAACCGCCGTTTCTAGCTTTGAAATGCATCTGAGACATCATTCGATCTGATACTATTTTTCGGTTTCTTCATAGTTCACTTTCCAAGTCCTTTTTCTAGTTTCTACCCTCTCAAGTCATTCTTGTTTAGGCCACTTCCATGCATACCAGACGATCAGCGCTGTAACCACAACCGTTGAGCCGAGAATCAGCAATTGGTGAGCTGATGGCTGGGCAAGATGTTCAATTAAATGGACGATGTTAAGAATAGTGAAGATTCCACCCATAACCAGATTCATCCATCTGTTTGCCACATCTTTCAAAGTAACAGATAGAACCGCCATTACCAATGGAATCCACCAGAAAAGTGCCACAAACAAGAACATTTCAGGTCCCATAGCCATCGCCCTTATCTCTTCTATCGCACCGGGCTCCATAAAGGACAACACAGCGTGGGCTGACATAGACACTGCCATAAAGATCCACAGTACTGAAATCTTTATCTTCAAAATCAAACTTTCCATAATTTGTCACCTCCTTCCTTTCTCTACCTAAACCCAAGAAAAGCAAGGGAGCGAAGCGACAGCAAAGTTCGCCCGCCTCTTCACTTTACCAAACGTTTGGTACGTCTTAGCCCTAATATAATGGCAGTGGCGCGTACATTTCGAGTTCATGGCTCTCGAGAATCGTATCCCACTTCACCATATGCTTCTTCCACTCTGGATCTGCGAACATCTTATCAAATGCGGTTGCCATTGCAGTGAAGCTATCCCACTCGCCCTCAAGAACGAGGGTATGCATAATATCGCCATGACCGCTGAGACGGCGGTATCCCCTAAAGGTAGGTGCCCCTTCTACACGGCTCAAGATAGCCTTCCACTCTTCTAGAAGCTTCATCGCCTCTGCCATCTTGCCAGGGACGACTTTCATAATACCTCGCTGTACTACTTTCATCGTACCGTCAGTTATCATAAGTATCAACTTTTACTAATACTAATGATTTTTGGTTTCAAAATGTAACTTTCCAAAAAATGGGAAAGTTGATTGTCGAATCTTTTTAATAGCTTCCAGAGTGTCTCTCTTTCGGAATTTTAGGATTCTTGAGATCTTCTTCCAGTTTATCCCGAACACATCATTCATTTCAAGAAGCCGCTTAACAGGCTTCTTTACGTTTCAAACACTGCTCGGTACACGCTAAAGATTCAAATGATTGGCAGGCCCGACGGATACTGACCCGCGATATCGTAAGGGTTCAACTACCGACTCCCTAGGGAGAGAAAGTTGCGAGAACCGGATGTAAACGGGCTTAATATCTTGACGAACTGATAGGAATTAACCTAGCCCAAGACCTTCCATATCGTCTTACATTCTGTGAAGTATTCTCTTGGCGGACAAAACGTTGGCTGTGTATCCTCAACTTAAGCCCAGCTCTTGGGGGAGAGCTTTTCTCAAAGGTCTAGACCACAGATCATGATAAGGAGAAATTTTGAAATGGACCTTTGGACCCTTTAAGACGTCAAGCGCGCGGGTCATCGCTTCTACCGATTCACCAAATTCTACACATACAGTGAACTCACAGAGATTCCACCCATACTGGATAACCACAAGCCTTGATACTGCAGACTTATCAAAAATCGTCTTCATGAACTCGAGCGTAGACGAATGACCAAGCGATGCTATTGAAGTTCAGTAAGTTTAGCCTCGTCTAATATGATCCTATGCCAACCTATCTAAACCATAAATGATATCACTCGGTATGCCACCCCACCTATGATTAGTGCGAGTGATATGTCCACAACACTGACTCCCACGGCTCTCTTCCATCCAAACTCTCGTGCCAAAGCAGCGACTGTAGCGATGCATGGTATGTAGATCATCGTCACCAAGGCGAATACAATCATCTGTACGGACGTTAAGACTTGCTCGAAATTCGTTGTTCCGGCGAGTTCAGCAAGCAAGATCAATGTAAGCTCCTTACGTAGGACTCCGAAGATCAGAGGTATCCCGCTTAGATTAGGGAGGCCTAACCAACCGCTCATCAACGGACTCATAGATTCAGCAATAGGCCATATCAAGCCGCTTGACATTAGGAATTGTAGAATAATACTGCCGACTATTATTAGAGGAAAGGCTATGTAGATGAAGTCCTTCGTCCTCACCCAAGTTTTCTTCATCACAACTAGTAGCGACGGCATCCGATACGGCGGCATCTCCATTATGAGGCCTACAGGTTCTCCAGGCAATACTCTATAGGCCAATCTACCCAGAGCAAAGACGAGGACTAGGTCGAATAAGTAAAGGGCTAAAGCGATATGCAAACCCACATATCTCCCGACCAGACCCAGTATTACGACGGTTCTAGCCGCACAAGGTATTAGAACGGCAACGAAGCCAGCCAAGAAACGCTCACGATCAGTCTCCATTATTCGACAGCCAACACATGCAGGGACGTTGCATCCATACCCCAACAATAATGGTATGAACGCCTTGCCGTGCAGTCCGATCTTATGCATAAGATTGTCCATGAGGAAGGCTGCCCTCGGCAGGTAACCACTATCCTCAAGGATTGCCAAGAGGATGTAGAAGGGCACTATGTATGGCAGAACTATGGCTAATCCAGCGCCTATTCCTGACAGGAATCCTCCGGCGATGACCTCGACAAAGGTTGGAGGCAAAACCTGAGAAAGTAGGGTGCTGGCGATGGGTACTAACATCTCCTCGAATAAGCTCTCCAGGACACTTACAAGGAAGTCTCCTGCAACGAAGATTATGCTGAACATGGTCGCCACAACGGCGGCCAGAATAGGGTAACCTAGAACCCTGTGGGCGGTTACCGCGCTTAATCTATCCTCGAATGTTACTCTTGGAGGTGAAATGATCCGGGTAACCTCTCTTGCTATGCGGCTTGCTGTTCCATATCTCTCAGAGGCTATAACGATCGATGACGGTTCACCGTGCACCTTCTCAATTCGATTGATGATCTCGTCCGCGAATGCCAGAACTTCAGCTCCACCCTCAGATTCCCGAACCTTATGCGCTATGTCTTCGTCCCTCTCCAGAAGCTTTGTCGCAATCCATCTTGCAGGATACCTCGCGGACAGTTGCGGCAATCTTTCTTTGACAGTGTATTCAAGTCTCTCTAGGTTTTCCTCGATCTCTTTGCCGTATTGCACTTTTGTCGCTGAAGACTCAATCTTGCCCTCGACAACATCGATGACTGTAGACAGTAGTTCCTTGACTCCGACTCCTGTGATGGCGATTGTTGGCACAACTGGTATTTCGAGTATTTTGGAGAGACTGTCCACGTCAATTTCTATGCCTCTTTTCGCAGCGAAGTCAATTTGGTTGAGAGCCATAACTACCGGTAGTTGGAGTTCAAGGAGCTGAATCGTGAAGTAGAGGTTTCTTTCTAGAGCCGAAGCGTCCACAATATTTACGATGATGTCTGGCCGCTCGATCGCAATGTAGTCGCGAGCAACTATCTCCTCCATTGAGAATGTTGACATTGAATAGATGCCTGGGAGGTCAAGGACCTTTATTGTATATCCTCCAAAATGCAGCTTCCCCTCAGCCCTCTCAACGGTCTTGCCTGGCCAGTTGCCTATGATCTGGTTCAGCCCTGTGAGTTGATTGAAGATTGCTGATTTGCCTACATTCGCATTCCCAGCCAAGGCGACAGTTATGCTTTGTTTGGATTTCAATTAGCTTCCCTATTGGTTCGTTTGACAAAAACTTTGGAAGCTACGCCACGACCGAGTGCAAGGGAGACGCCCCGAACCGATATCTCGATCGGTCCACGAAAGGGAGCGCTTCGTAAAACTGTCACCTCGGTGCCGGGGGTCAAACCCATCTCCGCAAGTCTTCTCACTAGTCCGTGACCGCCGAGTGCGAAGGCTACGACCCCCTTTTCACCTTGACGCAAGTCTATTAGACTGGATGTCTCTTCCACGCGACCTTCAAGGTCACGAATGTTCATGTAGAAACCTCTCAGTGAATTCTCGTCTAAACCATGCCTGTGACGCCAATGACTACGCCGATCCTCTATACTGCCCTCAACAAATCTTGTTATCCGTCCAAGGAAACCTGGCTTGTGAACATGCTTATCGTGGATGTAGTGTTCCCGGTGCTTCTGAACTTCCATTTGTCCCATATCGGTCAGTCTGAACACGTCGTCGACATATTTGATTAGGCCTTCTTTCAAGGCGGTCTCCAGGAGTTTCTCTACATTGTTCTTGGAACATCCCAATTTGACGGCTAGATCAACTGCTCTGATTGGTTTGCTCTGAATTCCTGAAGTTTTGATGAGTTCAAGTAGTTCTAACAGCTGGGGGTCAGTTGACATGGGAAGAGTCTCCTCAAGCTAGTCTTTCTTTACCCAGATCACCGAGGCAACATCACTGCTCAGCGGCCGGTCGACATTCTTCAGCTCCAAGACAACGGAACCATCCAACTGAATCTTTTCCTTGACTTTAACAGATGCCCCTAGCACCATGCCAAGCGAGTGAAGGTACTGTAGCAGATCACGATCTTCCTCAACTATTCTGACTATGGTTCCTTGCTCCTGCGGTTTGAGATTGATCAGAGGCTTTGACTTCTCCTCAATTATTCCTCCACATCTTGTTGGGATTGGGTTTCCGTGGGGGCATGTCTTGGGGTGACCCAGAATCTTTCCAAGAGGTTTGGTTACTTCTTCAGTGAGACCGTGTTCAAGCCTACAGGCTGCTTCGTGAGCTTTACTCCAATCCATATGCAAGATGTCCGTTAACAGTCGTTCGACGAGCCGATGTCTCCTTATCACATCCAGAGCTATTCTTCTGCCCTCTCTAGTCAGCCTAACCCCTTTGTAGGGTCTGTGTTTAACAAATCCCTGTCTCTCAAGCATCTCAACAGTATTGGTTATCGTTCCGAGGCTTACACGCATCTTCTCTGCGAGTTCCTTCGTCCTCGCCAACCCATCCTTCTCTTGAAGTCTGTAGATATTCTCCAGATATTCCTCGGCCGACATTGAAACTTCCACAGTCTTTCAACTCATCAAGTTTATTTGAACTGCGAGCACTCGCGGTAAAAAGTACGAGGAGTCGTAGTTAATAAACCATGCGTTTCATATCCAAACAGTTATTTCGGCATAGTACTAAGTACGTCGGTTCTCTTCAGATAATTCAAGTGTTACTCATGAGGAAAGTAATTGAAAGGTAGAGAGCGGTGTGGGAAAGACTCCCGCACCCATAATATCGCGTCTATTGGCTCGTGAGGGTTCAGAGTCCTCTGCTGTTGACGCTCAGCCGTAGTGCCCTACCTACGCTGTGGGCATTCAGCCAACTTAGCCTCAAAGGTCATCCGCCCGCACATAAATACAGGTTTGTGCATCCTTTGGGTATCGGTTAGGGCTAAGGCGATCTAGCATAGCTTTATAGATGAGGAGTTAAGAATCTTAACTTGAATTGCTTGGTGGGTTACAAAATGTCAAAGAATTTGCTGGACGAAGTCGACAGGGTAATCATATCTGAGTTGCAGAAAGATGGGCGAACTGCCTTATCCGATATAGGCAAGAAAACAGGAATGTCACACGTCGCTATTCGAAAGCGTCTGGGAAAGCTACTTGAGGAAGGACTGGTCAACATCTCTGCTTACCTAAACGTAGAAGCGTTAAATGCAAAAATTGCAGCGATACTTGTTGAAGTTGAGAATATACGGCGACTCAAGGAGCTAATGGAGTTATTCAAAGATTGCCCTCGAACCGTGTTCTTATCTGGACTCAGCGCGTCCAACCTGTTGACGATAGTAGTAGGCGAAAACCTCTCTACATTAGAGAGCGTCATCGGAGTCTGCTCACTACGCGTCCAGAAGGGCATTAGGCGATCGGAAGTCCATATCGGCAGCTTCCCACTCTATCCTCGATTCTTGCCCATAAGAATAGATCCACAAAAGAAAGCGGAAATTGCCCCCTGTGGAGCGCAATGCGATCACTGCGAAAGTTTTGAGAGCAAACAGTGTCTAGGTTGCCCCGCAACAAGATTCTACAACGGCCCACTCTAGGCGGTTGATAGGTGGCAGATACCTGACAAATCTAATGAACTATCATGAGAGATCAAATTGATCATGGGCTTGAAACCACAATTGCCCGCAAAGTGTTGTGGATCATATGAAGATAGAAGGGTGAGTGTTGTGAAGATATCAAGGAAGACTATGCCTTCGGTGGATAGGCTGAAGTTAACAGTTCTTGTTGAAGATTCGGCAAGCATCGAGAAGCCTGATCTGATAGCCAAACACGGGTTGTCTCTCTTAATTGAGGCAAGTGTAGCCGGCACTGATTTAAGTATCCTTATGGACGCTGGGCCACCGCCTGATATGGCATTGCATAATGCGCAGATGATTAATGCTGATTTGCAGAAGTTAGATGCGATAATCATCAGCCATGGGCACTATGACCACGTTGGAGGATTGCTGAAGATCTTGGAGCGCATCAATCAGTCAATACCGGTAGTCGCTCATCCAAGAACATTCGATCCAAAGTTCGTTTACAAACCAAGTCTCAAGTTCATAGGCTCAGAAGTTGGCCTATCATCAGTCAGCACTGCTGGGGGGGCATTACTACTTTCTCGTAACTCAGTCAAAATAATGAATGGCATAATTACGAGTGGAGAGGTGGTAAGAGAAACCAACTTCGAGAAAACCGAGGGGTTCTGGACAGTGGAAGACGGCCAATTCATTGAGGATCCTATTCTCGACGACCAAGCCCTCCTCATCAATGTCAGGGAAAAAGGCCTCGTTGTGATAGCTGGGTGTGCCCACTCTGGAATCATAAACACTGTGAAACATGCTCAGAAGATAACCGAGATAAACGATGTTTATGCAATCATCGGAGGCTTCCATCTAGCAAAAGCAGACAATATGAAAATTCAGGCAAGCGTAGATGAACTTATGAGAATCAATCCCAAATTGGTCTATCCATGCCACTGCACAGGCCCGAAAGCAATCAATCAATTTCTCAACTCCTTCGGAGATCGTTGCAGACCTATACATACAGGCGATATCATTAGATTTTGACATTGATGCTATAGCGCGCGCTATGCCACGCAAAGCGCACACCTCGTATGCTATCTGGACTTAACGCTTGGCGAGTTCTCTAATCCTTTCGGCAGTAGATGCACGAGAGTCCTCACATTAAAGCGTGGGTGAAAAAATCAACCAATTCTAACAGTCCCTCATTTACAGCTATATCTCTGATCATAAATGCAACACTGCTTATTCGATGGGATTGTGCTTGACAGAAAAGTGCTTCCGACAATCCAAACAATAAAGTGACTATGTCCCAATTACCTTCGCATGGATGGAAAGAACTCTCGTTTTCCAGGGATATAGAGGGCTGCACTATATTCCTCTATGAAGTCAGGGTCAACTGTTAGATCGTAGTAAGTCATCGTCTCAGCGATCTCTTCCGCCTCTGCACGTTTCTTTGCTGATAGCAAGGCAAGATATGTGCCTGCAATTGAGCCATTCCCAAGCTGGGTTATCTTGGCTTTTGGAAATTCTGGGAAGATACCGAGAGTTGTCGCGCTTTCTGAGTCTATATAGTTGCCGAAGGCTCCAGCAAGATATAGGTTGGCAATTTCCATGACGGTTACGCCAACTTTCTTCATCAGGACGGCTACTGAGCCGCAGAGAGCCGCCTTCGAATCCATCAGGTTGTTAATATCTCTTTGAGTAATCACTATGTCTTTTTGCAGATCGTTTTCAGACGATGGAGAGACAACATACTCCAAACCGTCGACACCATTCCTTATGAGATCCGATTTCTTTTCATCGGTTATCTTCCCACAGAAGTCGATTATCCCAGACCGGTACATCTCTGCCACAGCGTCTATGATCCCGGACCCGCATATGCCTCGGGCTTTATGCCGAGGCCCCCAATCACTGTGTAGATTGATCTCAAGGTCTTCGGATCTATCCTGACATGCTCTATGGCCCCTTCGACAGAGCGGATCCCGAATCTAATTCCCCAACCTTCAAAGGCTGGGCCTGCTGCACACGATGTAGAGAGGAGCCAACCTTTACTTCCGATAACTACTTCCCCGTTTGTTCCCATATCGATTAGAATTGAGATTTCGGTCGACTGGTACATTCCAGATGCTAAGACATCGCCTACAGCATCCCCTCCAACAAATCTACTAACGTTCGGTAGGCAGTACACCGAGGCACTAGGGTTAACCGTAATACCAAATTTTTGAGCCTTCCTCTGAATGGGATCTCGTGAAACCTGAACGTTTGCATCCACAAGATGGGATGGGTCTAATCCTGCAAGAAGATAAGTCATAACCGTATTTCCCGCAACACAGACATCGATTATTTCATGTGGAGCTATGTTGTTCCGACTGGTGACAGCTCCGACTATTTTGTTTATAGTGTCGACCGAGACTTTTTGCAATCTGGACAAGCCTTCAATATTTCTAAAGGCGTAGTCAATTCTTGAGAGCAAATCTTCTCCATAGATCAATTGTTCATTATAACCTGACCCAAGATCTGTAATGTTGCCATCCCTGAAGCTTACCAGATATATTACGACCTTAGTCGTACCAAGATCGATAGCCAAACCATAATTCCGTAAGGAAGTATCTCCAATGTCTAGGTCGACAACCTCAGACTGACTGGTGCACCTGTCGACAGTCACCGTGAGGCCTTCGGCTCCAGCGACTTCCATTTTTTCAAGTTTCAGTAATGCGAGGTCAGAGAAAGGGATCCGTTGCCTGAATACACTTTCTACAAGTCTAGAAACTTTCTTAACGCGGCCCGACCTGTCTTCAAGCTCGACGGGATTCACTCTCAGAAATTGTTTTCTACAGCATGGGTCAAATTCAACTTTCGAGAGAAACGCATTTGTCAGTATTTGTTGTCCTTCGATTCGACTTTCAGGCGGGATAACTACCCTAGCGTTGGTTAACAGTTGAGACTGGCATGCAAGATGGTAGCCTTTGATGATCTCATCTTGGACGATGAACTTCTTGTGTGAGTCTGATCCTTCGATTACGTCCCCTTTCTCAACGAGGACCTTGCATTTACCGCAAGCCCCAACACCCGCGCAAACACTTCTAATTTTTACCCCAGCTACGTGCGCTGCTTCCAAAATCGTTGAGCCCTTCTTAACATCGACACGCTTTCCTGTTGGTTGAAATTCTACAGTAACCGTCGTAAACTGTTACACCTCTTGTTAATTTCATTCATGTCGATCATACCGGAACTCATGGTTACACTCAGGGCATTTTTATCATTCCACAGTCCCCAAGAGGAGCGGACGGACAACCTGAACAAGAGAAGGTTCTAGCGTAGCTGATATCGAATTGGAAGCCGCATTTCAGACATTCATACAGTCTTTTCAAATTCAACTCAACTTTTTTTGTCGATAGTTTCTCATCTTCCGCCAAGAAGTTGTATTATGAAACTGCGGGCTTCAGCTTCTATCTGATAAGCAATTCTCACGATACGGTTAGAAATCTAAACAAATTTTAAACGTTTTGGTTACAATTATTACAGAATGATCGGAGGTGCTAAGATAGGAAAAGTTGGCTGGTTCGAATAAGGGTCTGGGCGACGATGCATATGCCCTAGATGCGCTGTGCCATGATGCATACTGGCCATTTGAAACGCCTATCAGCATATGTTCGGAGATAAGAAAGATGAACTCTTATGATAGTCATTTAGAATTTGGAGTCAAGTTGAGATGGGATGGAGAGACTGGCGGGGAAGTAGATATCGGAAAATTTCCAGCGTTGAAGTTGGATATGCCTATCAGATTTGGTGGAAAGAGCAGATATCCATGTCCAGATGAACTCTTCCTGTCAAGCTAGCCGGGTGCCTACTTACAACTTTCCTCTACTTCAAGAGCAAACTACATGTTCAGTTGGAGAGGTTTGAGATCTCCATTAGTGGATCATTGGATACCGAATTGGAAGGCCACAGAATGGCTGGAATAGAGGCTATTATTCATGTTGAAGCAAAGAAGATTGATGAAATAAATGTGAGAAGATGCATTGAACTAACGAAGAAATACTGTCATATCACGCGGACTCTTGAGAAAGTAATGTCAATCAAAATCGTAGAGAAGATGAATGTGGTAGCCCAGTCAAATGGACACTGATATGCATACATCGCTTGAAGAGGACTTCTGACCAGTGAATATAGACCACTGGAATGATTGGCAAAAGCTGAGGTGACCACGATATCTCACTTATGCGATTTCCAATGGATGGGAGGCAGTTGATAGTGCAGGGCCTGACAAGTCTTCTCGCTGGTTTGGCGATAGGTATCGGCAGTTCAATAATCCTCCTTCTGATTAAACCACCTTCAAGAGGTATCATAGATCTCTCTACGTATGTTGGTCCTAACCTCCTAAAATTCCGTATGCCCTAAGCAATTCAAAGTAGGCAAATTGATGGCATTTACAGCTGTTAGATTTACAAATCTTCTGAGCCAGGGGTTGAACTGTATTGTGTGCGTCTAGTCTTGGAAGCATTTTACTGGCAGGTTTTCATGCAGAATCTGTTGAGGCCGAGAAGTTCTGCTGGTCCAGCGATGGTTATGCCATAGAATACTAGCGGCTTTTCTCCCGCTGCCTTAGTTATTCTCTCTATTGTTCCGTTAACGACGGTTGAGCCTGTCGCCAAGACTAGGTCACACCAATTCACAACCTTCTGCAGCTCAGCTTCCCCATCTAGGATCCTGACTCCAGATTTTACTTTCCCAATATTCTCTGGGTTCAAATCGGTTACTTGCATTGTGAATCGTTTGGAAAGGCTATCTACTAGCGATGGTTGGTAGCCTATCATCGCGATCTTTGGTTTCCCGAAGTTCTTCGAGACATAGTCAACGAGTTCTTGTGAGCAGAGTTCAGGTTCTTCGTCTCTGCAATGAGTTGTGCCTTTAATCATATCCAATTGTTTCATTACAGCGTTCATGGTGGCTGTGAAGACGGCTCTGTTTTCGTTATTGGTGGGGCTGAGAGTCAGGACTTCTTTCAAGGTTCCACTGAAATTGATGTAGGCGTCTGTGAAGGCTTGTCCACAGGAGTCTTTGAACTGGGCCTCCACTATCCGTTCTTTTCCTTTCAGCAGCGGAAAATCTTCTCTTTTTGGAGTTCCAATGGCCTCAACAGGGGACTTTACGGTGACCTTAACATGCTCGTTCCAGAAGTTATGTTTTGCGACTAATTCTGTGAATTTGCTTCTCAACTGGTTGTACACAGGTTATCCCCTCCGGCGTGAGCTAGTCGGGGTTTGATATAATATCACTTTCTGTTGATGTGAATATCCCTTCTGTCACTAAAGAATAACTCGTGTGGACAGCACTTCTCACCTTGGATGAAATGGAGAGTCCGTATATGCTGATGCGCTTCGGGAAAGATAACTGTTTCATTTTCCTATTGCCTAAATCCGTCGCCAGAATTTGAGTGTCTTCCTTTATTTTAGCGTAAGCGAAGTAGATTACAAAATCTTAAATAGTAATCGTATTGTATTATTTTAAACCAGAGGTTGTATCGTATGCTTACACGAAATCAACTCCTGGCGGCTGTGGGCGTTTTTATCGCTGTTCTAATAATTATCTCGTCCTTTATTGTCGTTTCAAATCTCGGAGGCAAACCGAGGCTTGGTGTTGCTGTTGAGTTCAATACTCATGCTGCCTGCGCCTACATAGCTTTGGAGAAAGGCTGGTATCGTGATGAAGGGATTGAACTGAATGCTTTCGACAGCTATGTGACAGGCGTTGCTTTGGCGTCTGCACTAGCTCGAGGAGATATCCAAGTCGCTTACATATGTGCGGCACCCGCCATAATCACCAAGTCTCGGGGGGTTCCAATAAAAATTGTCTCTGGAACACATAGGTACGGTTACAGCATAGTTGCCAAACCAGAGATCAAGAACATTTCAGACCTTGAAGGGAAGAGGATAGGATGTGTGAAGGAGGGGTCTCCGAATGACCTCCTCCTTCAACTCACAATTCACAGATTCAATCTAACCAATATCGATATAAGACGCATGGATCCTCCAAAACAGATAGTGGCTCTAGCTTCAGGTCAGATTGACGCTGCTTTCCTTCC
>CAYZRW010000015.1:0-38267 GCA_964480955.1 uncultured Candidatus Bathyarchaeia archaeon
GGCAGCAGCAAGAACCACACAGCAAGTCTGGTGCTCTTCGTGACGTCTGGAGCTCGATGCATAATAGCTACAGCCACATACGGTTCCGAACTCTCCCCAGAGGTCCAGTTCCTGAGGGGTTTCAGGGATAATCGCGTACTCTCAACATCCGGAGGTAGGGAGTTCATGAAGGTCTTCAATGCCTGGTACTACTCGTTCAGCCCTCAAGTCGCCTCTTGGATTGCGGGTAATCCTTCAGCGAGAGAACCCTTCAAGATGCTGCTTATGCCCCTGCTCGGCATCCTCCACCTATCGGAGATCTCATACTCAACCGTCGCCTTCGCCCCTGAGATTGCAGTCATACTGGCAGGGATAGTTGCCAGCTCCCTGATCGGCGTGGTCTACTTGGGCCCAATCCTAGCGGTCACGTGCAGGCGAATGAGCTACAAGAGTCGCCGAAGGCTGCTCGATTGGGCGACCTTGGCTTCGGCCGTATCCATCTCCCTCCTGGCAATCGGCCTCCTAACCTCCACACCGCTTCTGGTGATGCTGACGTCCTCACTCCTGGTCTTGTCGACCGTGACGATAGGCTCGTGGTCTGTCCCCATAGCGGCATCCAGAATCCTAGATAGGTGTCGGAAGACGACGGTCTGACTCCCCCGTGAAGCAAGACCCAGTCTAAACCACGCAGAGAGCAACCTACAACGAGACCAACAACATAAGGCCTACAACACCACAGCCCATCATAACACACCTATCTGCCTCAGTAACCAAAAGCCCAACCACCATCCCCCCTCCAGTAGACCGAGGGACTCAACCGTCCTTCAAGTTACCAGAACCGGGTGGGGGGTGGGTCCCCTTCTCAAGACAGAAAAAGGAAGAGTCCGGAGAGATACGCGAATCTACCCACAAACCTTGAGACATTCCTGCAACCGGTTTGATGGCAGGAGGATCAAACTGCGCCGACCAGAAGACCCGGAGCCAGAATCGAGGACAAACAACTCTACAAGATCATAACTCTATGCAACATTGCACCTCGAAAGCTTTACATTCACCCTGCCAGACTACATGGCCTCTACTCAACTCAACATGAAGGTATCTCATATGAGGCTGAAAGGTAAAGTCGCAGTCGTCACAGGCGCCGGCCGCGGAATAGGCCGTGCAGTAGCAAGACTCTTCGCCCAGGAAGGAGCCAAAGTCGTGATAAACTACAGCAGATCCGAGAGGGGAGCCCAAGACCTCGCAGACGATATCAGGAGAGGAGGCGGAGAGGCGCTACTCGTCAAGGCCGACGTCTCGAAGGCAGACGAGGTCAAGATGATGGTTCAGAAGACCGTTGAGAAGTTCGGTCGAGTAGATATCCTAGTCAACAACGCCGGCATCCTAGTCCCAGCAGGCTTCCTCGACTCGACAGAGGAGATGTGGGACAAGACAATAGACATCAACCTCAAGGGCACCTACCTATGCTCCAAGGAAGTCGCGCCGATCATGCTCAACCAGAAGAAGGGAAAGATAGTCAACATAGCCTCGGTCTGCGGACTCGCCCAGCTAACAGCCTTGGGCAACACCCCCTACGTCGCCTCGAAAGCAGGAGTCATAGGTCTAACCCGATCCCTCGCAGTGAACCTGGGTCCAAACATAAACGTCAACGCGATCTCACCAGGAGTCATAGAGACGGAGATGGTAGCCTTCTTCACCCCAGAAAGAAAGAACATGATAATCTCAGAGACCCCGCTGAAGAGGACCGGCAGACCCGAGGAGATAGCTAGCGCAGCACTCTTCCTAGCCTCAGACGAGTCAGACTTCATAACCGGAGAGGTATTGACAGTATCCGGCGGAAGAGGAATGAGGTAGAACAGTCGGTCTACCACAACCAATCCATACCCCGCCAGAGACCAGATCAATCGAAGAATAGATTTAAATAACTTCTATGTGCGAATCTGGACAGAGAACCGGAAAGACGTCTTCAAATAATCTGAGATGGTTTAGAAAATGCAAAGGTTCGGCAAGAGTCTCCGGCTGGAGACGCTCAGAAAAGAGTTCGGAAGTCTAGTGGCTGTCAACGACCTCACCCTCGAAGTCAAGAGCGGCGAGTTCGTCAGCCTGCTTGGCCCCTCAGGATGCGGCAAATCAACCACACTAAACATGATCGCTGGACTCCTTTCACCAACAAGCGGCAGGATCTACGTCGGTGACACCGACATAACAGGCCTATCACCCATACAGAGGAATGTTGGACTCGTCTTCCAGAACTACGCAGTCTTCAGCAACATGACCGTATACGACAACCTAGCCTTCGGCCTAAAGGTCAGGAAGGTTCCTCCCAGCGAGATCAGGTCTGAGGTCCTCAAGGTTGCAGAGACACTTGAACTGACCGAAATCCTAGGGACTAGGGCGAGCAAGTTGAGGCTAGACGAGAGCCAGAGAACAGCCCTAGGCCGCTCAATGATAACCAAACCAGCCTTCTTCCTGCTTGATGAACCCCTCAGCAACCTCGACGCAGGCCTGAGATCAACCATGAGAGTTGAGCTGAAGAGGATACAGAGGGAACTGGAACAGACGATCCTCTACGTCACCCACGACCAGGTCGAGGCCATGTCGATGGCAGACCGAATAGCTGTGATGGACCACGGAATACTTCAGCAGTACGACACAAGAGACACACTCTACAGTCATCCTGCAAACAGGTTCGTCGCCACCTTCATCGGTAGCCCCTCGATGAATTTCGTAGATTGCTCATTCACTGAGAGTAAAGGTCGGGCATACCTAGATGCGACGGAGTTCAAGCTTGACGTGACGAAGATGGCCGATACCATAAAGAAGGAGGCGACTGGAGCAGAACTCACGATGGGAATCAGACCGGAAGACATCACAGTCGAGAGCGGAGCAAGAACAGAGAACGCAATAGGATGTGAAGTCTTCATGACAGAACCGGTAGGGTCAAAATCCATAGTCACACTCTCTACAGGAAAGAGCTTGGTCAAGTCACTGGTCCCAGGCACATTTCGAGCAGAGCTTGGCAAGAAACTCTGGATGGAATTCAACATGTCCAAACTTCATATATTCGACAGAAAGACTGAGGAGGCAATCTTCTAGGAGAAGGTGATGAGTCATGGTGGCAGTTAAGATTGAGAACCTGACCAAGAGATTTGGCGACACTACTGCGCTGGACCACATCAGCTTTGAAGTTGATGACGGAGAGTTCTTCGTAATGTTGGGTCGTCCTGGTGCGGGCAAGACAACAACGTTGAGAACCATCGCAGGACTTGAGAAGCCTGACGAAGGAAGCATCTACATCAAAGACAAACTCGTCAACGACGTCTTACCAAGCGAAAGGAACATAGCTATGATCTTCCAGAACCTCGCCCTCTACCCAAGCTGGTCGGTATTCGACAACATGGCCTTCACCCTCAAGATACATAAGGTTCCGAAAGAGGAGATATCGAAGAGAGTCCAAGAAGTCGCGAACACCCTCAAGATCGACTATCTTCTCGACAGAACCCCGGCAACCCTCAGCGGCGGTGAGAGACAACGCGTAGCCATAGGCAGGGCGCTCGTGAGGAGGCCCAGCGTCTTCCTCATGGATGAGCCCCTCGGCCCCTTAGACGCCCTTCTGAGACTGAACATGAGAACAGAACTGAAACGGTTGAAGGCAGAACTGGGGCAAGCAATAATATACACAACCCCAGACCAGCTCGAAGCAATGAGTATGGCTGACCACATAGCAATACTACATCAGGGGACCGTCCAGCAGATCGGTGACCCGGAGACCATATACGGTCACCCAACCAACCGCCTCGTGGCAGGCATGATAGGCAGTCCAGCTATGAACTTCATGGAGGGAACCTATACGCAGGCTGGCAACGAGGCTCTGATCGACTGCGGAGCATTCAAGGTAAACGTGACGAAGTTCAAATCCGCCCTGGAGAAGGAATCATCCAGCTCGGAACTGACCTTTGGAATAAGACCTGAACACATAACGGTCGACCACAAGAAGGTCTCCCCAAACTCCGTCGAGGCTACCGTCATCATGGAGGAACCACTCGGCCCCGAGACGATCCTTCACATACGCGTAAACAAGGATTTAGTCAAAGCAATAGTACCACCAACCTTCCAGACAATATTCGGCGAGAAGGTCTGGCTAGACTTCAATATGGATGGGATCCACATACTGGACCGCAAGACCGAGAAGGTCATAGTCTAGAAGTAATGAATAACACCATCGACAACACTCTCTCTAACCCCCATTCCTCAAGGGGGCGCCACTTTCACACACCTCTCTCCGTTTTATGCCCAATCCCCAAACAGTCTATAAATACAATAGGATCGAGCCTCCATATCTAAATTAAATGGAGGCTCAACAATATCTTGTGAGGTGAATGCATCTGCCCACCAGAAGAAGCGGAAGCGAAGCCCCTGAAGAGGGAAAGCGGAAGCTGGATTCAATAGAAGACCTCGCTGGAGTCGGACCTGCAACCGCCGAGAAGCTGAGGGAACTTGGGTACCATACGATCGAGTCCCTCGCAACCGCCACTGTGAAGGAGCTGGTTCCGGTGGGAATAAGCGAGAAGCAGGCGGCGAAGATAATATCGCAGGCACGCGACAGCGTCTCGATAGCCTTCATCCATGCAAACGAACTCATGGAGATGAGACGGAACGTCTTGCGGCTCAGTTCAGGAAGCAAGACAATTGACGAACTCTTGGGCGGAGGTTTGGAGACCCAGACGATAACCGAGTTCTACGGGCAATATGGAGTCGGTAAATCAATTCTGTGTCACCAACTCTGCGTCAACGTTCAGAGACCAGTAGACCAAGGAGGCTTGGATGGGGGGGCCCTCTACATAGACACAGAACAGACCTTTAGGACAGAATGGATAGTTAGAATGTCCAAACACCTTGGAATGGAACCTGACAGTGTTGCGCGTAACATAATCTATTCTGAGGCATACAACAGCGACCACCAAATCCTCCTCCTAGACAAAGCAGACAAGATAATAAAAGAAAACAATATTCGCCTCATAGTAGTAGACTCTTTGACCGCTCACTTCCGGAGCGAGTACCTTGGCAGGGAGATGCTGGCGGAGAGGCAACAGAAACTGAACAAACATATGCATAGACTGACGAGACTGGCAAGAGCCTTCAACACCGTAGCCGTGGTAACAAACCAGGTAATGTCGAGACCAGACGCCTTCTTCGCAATGGCGGTTGAACCGGCTGGAGGACACATAGTCGCACATACAAGCCACACAAGGGTCTTCATACGGAGAACAGCGAGCGGCCCTATCCGAATAGCAAGACTAGTCTCAAGCCCATACCTGCCGGAGGGTGAGAGGCTCTTCAAGATTACGGAGAACGGAATAGAGGACGTAGAAGAAAAGGAGGAAGTTGGTAGGAAATGAAGCCACCCAACACAGAACTGGCCACAAGATACTTACAAGCCGTCGCCGAGCGCAGACTCAAGGATGGAGAGAAAGAGTTTGAACAGGTGAGAGGCACCCTAGACAACTCAGAATGGAGCAGAGGCTACCTCAAGGCTCTGGAGGGCCTACTGTTGACCCTAAAGTCAAATGACAGTAGATACCTCTACCTGCAAAGGATGAAGCTGGAAGACAAGGCGGTGAAGAGACTTAAGGAAGAATTCAAGGCACATTCAGCAAATGAGCTCCACGCCGAATATGACCGAGGCTACTTCACAGCCCTCGCCGACTATACTTCGGTCCTTGAGCAGCTGAAACCCTGGAACAGCCCCAACAAGACCGAGAAAACAGAGGTCGCCACTGAAGAACGTCCGGAATGATAACGCCTAGTACGGTATGAGTGTATAGATGAGAATCCAGAGCGCAGCCCAAGTCAAGATGTAGGTTCCCAACCCCAAAGTCACCGCTTTATGCCCTGTCTGAAGCTCCTTCTCCCCGTAGTGGAGAAGGTTCTTGACCGACATGATAGTGAGCAAGTATAGGAACGCTGCCAGGGTCACCCCACTTGAACCCTTCAACTGTAAGCCATAACATAGTAATGCAGCCAGAATCGCTACGCCAAACCTTAACCAGTACACTATGGTTGATGGTGTGTGACGCTGAGCCTTAACCTTTGGTCTGCCAGATGACTGAGATATGAAGGACGTCATGTCAAGTATCGACATCGCGGCTATCACCCTAGAGCTGGAAGACAAGGTAATCGGGCAACGAATAGATAACGTTTATCACATCATCCCGAAGACCTTCATACTCCGCCTACGACCTACCGACCTCAGGTTGCTAGTCGAGGTTGAGAGAAGAATACACCTGACGAGGTTCAACTACCCTGTTCCCCAGAGGCCCAGCAATTTCTGCATGGCCCTCAGAAAGAACTTGGTGGGCGGCACCCTAGAATCAGTCGATCAGTACGAGTTCGAGAGGATAGTCAACCTGAAGATATCGACTCGCGAGGGAGACTTCCTACTCGTTTCCGAACTCTTCAGGAGGGGGAGCCTGATTCTTGTCGGCCCAGATGATAGAGTCCGGCTGAGCCTAAGATACGCTAGAATGCGTGACAGACAAGTCATCAGGAATGAACCATATCAACCAGCCCCATCTAGCGGGCTCAACCCACTCAAGACAGGCCTGGAGGAACTCCAGACCATAAAGCAGGCCGCTGACAAAACGCTACTGAAAGCACTGACATCTCTAATCTCCTTGGGTCCCCTCCACTGCAGAGAGGTCTTAGTCAGTTCAGGACTCGAAGTTGAGATGCCGGCTAAAGACCTTACCCAAACCCAACTCGAGGCCATAGCTGAATCTATATCGAGACTCAAGAGACGCATCCTCGAACGAGAGATCGAGCCGTCTATCGTGCATGATGAGCGCGATCTTCCACTAGACGTGATACCATTTCCACTAAAGATCTACGAAGGTAAACCCTCCAAGAAATTCAAAACCTATAACGAAGCTGCAGACGAATACTTCTCAACCCAAGCAGCCAGCACAGAACTCGAAAGAACTCAGACGATCCAAAGGGAAGAAACAGCAAGGTTGGAAAGGATCCTCAGACAGCAGACTGAAAGGAAGAGACTGCTAGAAGAGGCCGTAATCAAGAACCGAAGAAGGGGAGACCTGATCTACCAGAATCTCCACACAATATCTGGACTTATGGATCTGGTCCGGGGGGAGAAGGAGCGAGGAACCAGTCTCCAAGAAATAGGCGAAGCAGTAAAACAGAAGGCCTCGAACTTCAAGCCGGAGATGAGACTCGAGGTCCTGCCAGAGGAATTTGGCCTCGATATGGAAGAGACTAAGATTCGTATACGTCTAGATAGGAGCCCGCAGCAGGCAGCTCAAGGATACTATGACGCCGCAAAGAGGGCTGCTCAAAAACTGAAGGGTCTAGGGGAGTCTGTTAGAGAGATTGAGTCAAGACTCAAAAGTATCGCGACCACGCCAGGCGTGGGAAGAGCAGAAGCTAGGATCCCAACACGTATGAGGGAGAAGGCTTGGTACGAAAAGTTCCATTGGTTCAGGAGCTCAGACGGTCTTCTCGTACTATCGGGCAAGGACGCCTCGACCAACGACTTACTTGTGAGACGCTACCTCACCCCGAACGACATCGTATTTCACGCAGAGATTCACGGCGCACCCTTTACAGTAGTCAAGACTGAAGAAGTCACAGTTCCAGAGAGAACTCTCATTGAGGCTGCTCAGGCCTCTGCCGCAAGAAGCAAGGCCTGGTCTCTGGGCTTGACATCGCTCGACGTCTACTGGGTCAAAGCGAAACAGGTCGGCACCAAGCCCCCGAGTGGGGAGTACCTTGGGAAAGGTCAATTCATGGTGACTGGCAGAAGGAACTATATTCGGGGTGTCGAGTCGAGAATTGCAGTCGGGATACGGCAGGAAGAAGCTGGACTAGGATTTGTCGCGGGACCACCCTCCGCTATCAAGAAACAGGCCGAGGCATACGTGGAGCTGGTGCCTGGAAGAACTCCCGCAGGAATACTGGCTAAGAAGATAGTTGAAATCCTGAAAGCAAAGAGCCCTGAATCAATCAGAGAGAAACTGAACAGGATTTCAATAGACGAGGTCGCGAGACTGATCCCAGCCGGCAAAGGAGACATCGTCGATGGAAGCAAGACAATTCCATAAACACTATAAACAACACGCCGTCCTGTATCTTAACGAGAAGGGCGGTCGATCATGGCAATCGAGAAAGACGAAGCCATAGTCACTGCGAAGGACGTTATGACCCGTCCTGTAGTGACCGTGGACGAGGATGAGAGTGCTGTAAGAGCGGCCCAGCTAATGGAAAGGCACAACATAGGTGGGGTCATAGTCGTCAATAAAGAAGGAAAGCCCCTCGGTATAATCACGGAGAGAGACTTGGCAACGAGAGTTGTAGCCAAAGACCTCCAGCCCAGCGAGGTGACTGTATCAGATATTATGAGTCGACCCCTCGCCACTATAGATGGAGACACCAGCGTCAGGGAGATTGCCAAGAAGATGAGTAGGCTTGAGATTAGGAGGCTTGCTGTTGTGGGCAAAGGAGAACTCTTAGGCATAATAACTAGCAAAGACATCCTGAGGATAACACCCGCCCTGTTCGATGTACTCTCAGAAAAGTCAAGACTGTCGTCCATTGAGCCGATCAGAACAGCCAACAGCCTTGCAGGATACTGCGACAGGTGTGGGGTGTGGTCCGACGGCGTGGCGCAACACGACGGGCAGTTCTACTGTGAGGACTGCCTCTCGGATATCGAGGAGGAAACCAAGGCCCACTAACGATAACCCCAGCAGGATACCGCTTCTTCCTCATCGTTGATTCCTTACCATTCTCCCACCAAGATTAAAATCGAAGCTGACGGTAGAGAGTATCAGAGACAACGCTTGCAAAGGTAACTTCGATGTTCGAAGCCGACGCAAACATTATTGGGGTGAGACTACTTGTCGGCAACGACCTCGTTGAAGGCGGAGTCAGCCTTGAAGGAGGGAGCATCGCAAAGGTTGGAAAGGAGCCGAACCTGCCCAAGGCTGGGAATACCTACGATGCCAAGGGGCTCGTGGCCATTCCGGGCCTCATCGATCCCCACGTCCACCTAAGGGACCTCCAACTAGCATACAAAGAAGACTT
Organism: uncultured Candidatus Bathyarchaeia archaeon; assembly: GCA_964480955.1. GTDB lineage: Archaea > Thermoproteota > Bathyarchaeia > 40CM-2-53-6 > RBG-13-38-9 > CAYZRW01. The sequence goes on from CAYZRW010000015.1 coordinate 9,076, forward strand.
CTACACTGGGACGTGCGCAGCCGCTGCGGGGGGCTTCACGACAGTGCTTGATATGCCGAACACCGTCCCTCCAACGATCTCGGCCGCAAATCTTAGGCTCAAACGTGACGCAGCAATAGGAAAGGTAGTGGTGAATGTCGGATTTCACGCAGGGTTGGTTGAGGACCAGTCTGAACTACAGAGAATGAACTCTCTCGGCGTATTCTCTTTCAAACTATACATGAACCAAGCTCTACCTCAACTAGATACGGACGACAAACCAGCACCAACAGAGACGCTCTCAACCTGTGCCATGATGAAGAGACCGGTCACAGTTCACGCAGAAGACAGGGCAACCATAGATATGAGATCGGAAGAGTTCAGAGGCAAACCCCTCAGAATAGATGACTACTTGTACATTCATGGTCCGGATGCAGAAATCAAAGCCGTCAGAAGCATCCTGGAGATCGCAGGCAAATCGGGCGCAACCCTACACTTATGTCACATAAGTTTAGGCCCAAGTATCGAGGCTATTGAGGAAGCAAGGCTAAATGGAATCAAGATTTCCTGCGAGGTCACCCCTCATCACCTACTCCTGTCCAGGAAGGACCTTGAGAGATTTGGGGGATGGGCCCTATCAGACCCCCCTCTGAGAGACTTCCAGGAGACTAACAATCTATGGAAAGCCCTTCTGAACCTCGACCTAATTGCTGTTGCAAGTGACCACGCACCCCACGACCTTGCAGAAAAGAGGTCGCAAGACGCTAGGGAGATCAAACCTGGAATTCCGGGATTGGAAACCACCTTGCCACTCCTACTTACCAGAGTAAACAGGGGAGAACTCTCTCTGGCAAAACTCGTCGAGGTCTCGGCTGAAAGACCGGCGAAGATCTTTGGCCTTGGAAAAAAGGGAAGGCTGACAGAAGGAGCTGACGCTGACATAACCCTGCTCGACCTGAACAGGGAACATGTAGTGGACCCCGACAAGTTTCACAGCAAAGCAAGATACTCCCCGTTCGCGGGGCAGAAGTGTCAGGGTGGAGTGTCAAGAGTCTTCGTCGGGGGTCAAATAGTATATGATGATGGTGAAATAGTGGCCCCTCCGGGAACTGGCCGAATCTTGGAGGCTGCGTCGAGGTGAAATTCCTCGCCGACGGGATGCTGGGAAATATCTCGAGGTGGCTTAGGCTTCTAGGCTACGATGTCAAGTATGAACGTCTCATGAACGATGGCGAACTCCTCCTGAAATCGATGCTTGAGGGCAGGATCCTACTGACCTCTGACATAGAACTCTTCAGACTGGCCAAAAGGAGAGGTCTAGAATCTGTCCTCGTAAAAGGAACTTCGACAGTTGAGGGATTGTCGAGGCTCTCAAAGAAGCTCAAGCTGCCACTGGTCTTCGATCAGATGAAGTCGAGATGCCCAACATGTGGGTCGCCCTTGACTCGCGTGGCCAAAACCTTGATTGTGGACAGGATACCAAGGAAAACCTATGAATCACACAGCAGGTTTTGGCTGTGCACAGATCAATCATGCTCAAAAGTCTATTGGCGAGGCAGCCACTGGAGAAACATAGAAAAAACACTAGCCAAGACAAGAGAGAGGGTGAAATAGCAAATTGTCAACGGAACCGAACTCTCGACTCAAAGATGAATTGAGCCTAGAAGAAGGAAGATTTCTCGTGGTCCTATCAAGAGAAGCTATCTCAAAGTATCTGATAGAGCAGAAGATTATTTCGCCACCTGCAGATACTCCACCAAGTCTACTGAAGGAAAGGGGAGTCTTCGTAACACTCAGTAACCACGCTTCAGGCGAACTCAGGGGTTGCATAGGCTTCCCAACCTCTGCCGAGCGGCTTGTGAAGGCGACCATAGTCTCCGCCATCGAGGCCGCGACTGGCGACCCAAGGTTTCCCTCGGTTACACCGGAAGAGCTTGATAGAGACCTAGTTATAGAAGTGAGTGTTTTGACACCACCGGAAAAGATCGAGGCTGACCCAGGAGAGCTCCCAAAGCACATATTCATAGGTGTGAATGGTTTGATAGTTGAGAGGGGGCCTCAGCGTGGCCTGCTACTTCCTCAGGTTGCAGTAGAGTGGGGATGGGATGAACAAGAGTTCTTGGCAAATTGCAGCCTCAAAGCCGGCTTGGCGCCTGACGAGTGGCTACTTAAGGACGTGAAGGTGTTCAAGTTCCAAGCTACAGTCTTCAGGGAAAGAAGCCCAAAAGGTCCTGTTGAGAGAAGAGCAATAGAGACGCATGGAACATGAGGGTCTATGTTGCAGCCTGTGGTCTAGGGCTGGGCCACATATCAAGGTCAACCCCAATAGTTGAGGAACTATTGTCAAGAGGCGTTGAGGTAGTAGTCTCGACATATCTTGACGGGTTAGACTACGCGAAGGCCAGAGGCTTCAAGGTGGTGGAGACCGTTCCTATTGGATTCAGGGTTAAGAACGACGGAACCGTAGACTTCAAACAAACGGCTGCCAGGAGCGGCCTATCGATAGGACTTCGAAGATTTTTGAAACAAGTCACGGCCGAGATTAGAAACATCAAGAGATTCAGGCCAGACATCGTCTTCTCCGACTCGCGAGCTTCATCAATCGTCGCCGCAAGGCTTCTTGGAATCCCAGTGATCTTGATGCTGAATCAGTTCCGGATAGAAGTTGTCCGCAGACCGAGTTCGGGCAACCTAAGCCTGATGGACAGACTATTCTTCCTAATCACGAACATCTTCTGGAACTTTGTCAGGACACTCATTGCCGGGGTCTGGGCGCAGAGTGAACTCATACTCATTCCTGACTTTCCGTATCCATACACAATATCTCTGGGGAATCTGGCAATCCCGAGGAGATACAAAGGCAGGGTGAGGTTTGTCGGACCGGTCGTCCATAAGTCTCCGCGAGATCTCCCGAGCAAAGACGTAATAGTCAAGGAATTCTCGCTTTCGGAGGACAAACCGAAGGTCTACGCAGCAGTGAGTGGCCCAAGGGTTGAGAGAAGATATCTGGGTGACACGTTATGCAAGATATTCCAGTCAATGCCTCAAGAGTATGAGTTCATCCTATCTAGAGGAAATCCGAGAGGCGATACAAAGCCCACAAGAAACAGCAACGTATTGACCTACGAATGGTTGGATGACGAGACACAATTCAAGATACTCAAAGCCGCCGACATAGTCATAGGCAGGTCAGGACATGGAATCATCATGAAAGCCCTGACCTTTGGCAAGCCCCTTATCCTCATACCAACACCGGACCACACGGAACAATACGGAAACGCGAGAAGAGCGGTTCAACTGGGCGTCGCGATCATGCTAGACCAGAGCGGTCTCAACAAGGAGAATCTCTCCAGATCAATAGTAGGTATTCTCAGCTCACTAGAATTCAAAACTAGGGCTGAGGGACTCAGTAGTGTGTGGCCAAGACATAGTTCAGTGGGGGTCGCTACAGATAGTATACTGAGCCTTGCAGAAACCAACCGCTGAGATCCTAGAATCGTAACCTGACTGAAGACGCTGAGTCTTGGCGGTGTGCTCTCCTTTGCCCGCTACAAGCAAGGCTCCAGCCTCTCCCAGAGTAGTCATCCTGGACTTGGACGGTACACTCGTCAAGTTTTGTATCGATTACCTGGGAGCAAGACGCGAAGCACTGAAGTTTCTCAGGAAATACAGTTTCATGCGAGACTTGAAGCTGACATTGGGCGACAGCATTTTCACCATGGACAGGGAGACCAAGAAGATTCTCGGGCGCAACGGTGCGTCCGGAGTTCTCTACAAGAAGGTTCACAATCGATTGATGGCCATCGTGGAGAGGTATGAGATGCAGGCCGCGAGAAGAACTAGACTGCTGCCCTCGGTGAAGGAGACCCTTGAAGAGTTGAAGAGAATGGATCTGAGGTTGATTCTCTTCACCGCGGACGGAGACAAAGCTGTGAATGCAACCCTCAAGAGAGTTGGCATCAAGGAATTCTTTGAGTTACTAGTATGCAGGGGGCCCTACTCGGAGGTCAAGCCTCACCGGGATCATATCACTTCGGCGATATCGCGTGCGGCTTCGAAGCCGGAAGAGACCATTGTAGTTGGGGACAGTGTTGGTGATATACTCTCCGGCAAATATGTCAATGCAACGACCGTCGGCGTCGTCACGGGGCTTGGCACCAGGCAGCAACTTGCTGAAGCAGAAGCAGACTACATCATAGATTCCGTGGCTGAACTACCGCTCCTCATCAGAAGGCTTCGGAGAGGAAAAGGCCGTCAGTAAACGACGTAGGTTCCTCCTGTTCTCAGGTAGAGTGCAGAACGGCCTGGACCGAGCCGCACTTCACCAACTCATTTGGCAACACGCTTCTCATACATTCTTCTGAAGGTCCAGCGTACGGCATTCTTGAGTTCAAGAAGCCTCTTTTCGTCTCCAAAGTTGCGCATAAGCAAGGCTTTCAGGATACCGTCTTCCTGATCGACTTCATACGTGAATGCCTTTCCTCGAAGCTTCCCTTCTCTGCTCATCTCCGCGTCTCTTGCCTTCATGGGTTCGAGCACCCTGGCTATCATGAATGCCCTGAACGGTGGGGAGTTAACGTCGAACCTGACATTTCCAGTCGGGATCGCAGTCAGGTTGTTACCGTCGAAAATCAATTCGCCGAGCCTGGTACCCGCAGACGTAAGAAGCGGCACCCTCTCAACAAGTGTTTTCCTTTCCTCGTGAGGTGGACGAGTCACAGATTCAGTCTCCAGCTTGGGAATCTCCACTTTTCGAAAGCTCTTCTCGGCCAGAAGGGTGTCGATCACCTCCAGGAAGGAACTCAGCGTAGCACTCTCCTTGTTTAGTTCCGAGATCCTCCTCTCAAGGTAGGTCTTCACTTCAGCCAGCTTTCTTGCAGTATCATCTTGACTCAAGTGACGAGTTCAGCCCCATCTTAACCTATTGTGAGCGATGAGATAAATGAAGGGGTTGGAGGATTCTCCTAGACACATCTGGCCGTGATAACCGCAAGTTCTGGGATTCGACCAAGACACGGTCGAGTCGCTCTGCACTCTAATTGCCAGCCTCAGAATCGAATCTGAGCACTATGCATCTCACTTTTATCCTGTGTCACACTGCGTGCCAAACATGCTCGTCTGAGTGTGCACTAAGCATTAAATATGCTGCATCTACCGTTAAGATATTGATGACCGATGAAACTGACGCATGAAGTGGTTCTGGTAGGAAACGCCGCGATCTGGTGCGTCACCGTTCTTCTCGTTGCGATATTCGTGCAGGGGACTTTATACTTCCTTCCGGTGGTGGCGACTCTCTGTATTGCGGCCCTAGTGAGCGTAGTCCTTGTCGCAAAGGCTGGCAGCCCCCGCAAGAAAGAGTGGTATGAGGGGGGCTAGAAGACCTCCTCATCAGGTTTCGGCTCTAAACACTGGAGGATCTCGGTCTACATTCTTTCCAGACGTTCCTTGGCCACGATTGCCGCGCCTAGGGCGCCTACAAGCTGCGGGTCTACCTTGCCAGGTGGGTGAACATCAACTGCGAGTTCTTTGGTCAAAGCTTCCCTCAGGCCAATATTCTTGGCGACACCCCCAGTGAGAATCACTGCAGGTCGTACACCAACCCTCTTGACCATAGTCGCGACCCTCTGAGAGATCGCGTTGTGCAACCCGGCGACTATGTCTTCTTTGCTGGTTCCTTCGGCAAGCAGCGAGACTATCTCCGTCAGGGCAAAGACCGTACAAGTGCTTGAGATCTTCGCAGGCATTGTTGCCTTAGTCGAGAGTGCTCCCAACTCCTCAAGTGGCACTTCCAAGACGAGCCTTGAGGCAAACTCCAGGAATCGCCCAGTCCCCGCTGCACACTTATCGTTGATGGCGAAGTCTATGACCCTCCCGTTATTGCCGAGCGCTATTGCTTTGGAGTCTTGGCCACCGACATCGATAACAGTATGGGTATCGGGTGCGAGGTAGTGCGCCCCACGACCGTGGCAGGATATCTCTGTAACGGTCTCATTGGCAAACGGAGCGGTTACCCTTCCGTAACCTGTCGCGACAACGTATGTTTTGTCAGGTGCCGAGCCCAACTTGCCTAGTGTTTCTTTGAGTGCCTGTTCACCGGCTTTGGTTGGACTTGGGCCGGTAGGCAGTATGGGGCCAAATAGGAGGTCACCATCGACTATCACCACGCACTTCGCCGTGGTGCTTCCGATATCTACTCCGGCCGCAGCTACTCTCATCTTTCAGCCAACCCAAATCCCTGTTTGAGCCTAACCACACATGTTCACGATTATCAGGTAGGAAGTAGGACTGGAACTAGTTGGATGAGCGCAAAGACGAACCAGACATACCAAGCTGCGGTGGCACCCAGAGCAAGGGGAACGAACCAGGACCTAGCCTTCAGGTTCGTTCCTCTAACGTAGAGGTCGACGCATTCTTTCGGACATACTTCTATGCATTTGCCGCATTTTACGCAGTCCAGAACAGGTTTCGCCTTCTCCTCTATTGCTTTCGGAGTCATGGCATACATAGGGCACGCTCGCATGCAGTCATAGCATTTGTCGCACTTGTTCTTGTCTATTCTAACTCTGAATGGACTCAGGCTCTCAACGAGGCCTATCATCGCGCCAATTGGACATAGAATGCAGAACCACCGCTTCTTGGTCATGAATGGAAGGACCACGACGAATACTCCCACGGCGGCTATGAAGGCTATCCCGATCCAGAGAGGTTGGATGAGGAAAGTCCAACAGACTATACATATTATTGGAACTGCGACTCCCAGGGCCACCAGTAACAAACCCAAGGCAAGGCCGTACTTGATGTCCTTAACCTCTTCCTTCAAGCCTCCCAAGACGCTGGCCTCACCATCGGGGGGGTAGAAGTTCACTCTCCATCTCTCAAGAGTCCACCTCTTCTTGACACCGCTCACGAACGCCTCCACCGCCCCTCCGAAGAAGCACATCCAGCCGCACCAACCCCTTCCGAAGACCACCGCTGTGGCCACGTATGGGATCATGACCATCATGAGCATGATTAGGGATGAGGGCCATTTCAGCAAGGCACCTGGCTGTGCCTGCGTACCATACATGGCTATTCCGAGCGTGATCTCCGGAAGAGTACGGGTGCACGGGATTATCGTGGTGCCGTACATGGGCGCGCCTTGGAAGTAGTATACTCGAAGGTGGTCGCTCACCCACTTCACGAGCGAGATTGGGCCGATCCAGGCAAGGATCGCGAAGAAGCCTACCCAGACGATTATTGAGAAGGAGATGAGAACGGTCCTTCTTACGTGTTGAAACTCCCTAGAGCGGAGGACCCAGAAGGTCGCGGCCCCCATAGAGGTTCCAACCAAGATCCCGAGAATGGGATATGGTCTGAAGTAAAGGTAGAGACAGAATACGCCTACTGCGACTGCCGCAATCACGGCTCTTCGGATTCCGGTGGCGGGTTCCATTTTGGTCGCTTCCGAAGATAATGAAGAGGAATATAAGTAGCTTTTGGAGATCTTAAGAAGCTGTATGGGGACGACTTCATTATGATATCAGTATGTTTCTATTTCGGCAAATGTTTGCCGTTGTGTCTGGGATATATCAGACTGGTGAAGTTACGCACGTAGTAGAAAAGAGGTCTGATCAAGACTGGATCATGAAAGCGTCGTGATGCGGGCCGTAGAAAAGATCGCGAGGTTAAGGCTGAGCGAGGTCGCGGTCACCAAATTCGAGAGAATCGCAGCGAAGATGGGTGTGGACGAGAATAGGGTTCTGGAACTCTACGTCGAGGCCAAGAACAATTCAGGGAGAGACAGATTCGTCAAGATCCCATACTCCGAGAGGATATTACTTCTACCCCAGTGTTTGAGATCAAGAGATTGCCCTGCAAGACCGAGTGAGTACGGCTACGAATGTGTAGATTGTGGGAGATGCGAACTCAGCCAGATCATCAAGGAAGCTGAGGCGTTGGGTTACAAGGGAACCATGATAATCTCTGGGGGAAGTGTCGTCCCGAAGGCACTCTCTAGACTGAGCCCGAAGGGCTGCCTAGGTGTAGGATGCATCAAGGAGCTTGTCATGGCCAGTTTCGTCTGTGAGAAGTTTGGAGTAGTAGGTCAGGGCCTGCGCCTCCTAAAGGATGGATGTCTCGAAACAGATATTGACTGGAGACTGCTCAGAAGCATGCTTCACATGAATGTAGATTTCTCCAGAATCTGAAAGCATCAAGAGACAACTATAACCTTTAATCGTTGCTGGCCGACAGATCGATTCCAGTTTTCCAGGTATCCAAAAACAGTAGGCGACTCTTTTACCCTGCGGCCCAGTAGGGTATACGCCTTAGGAAACGGCTGGAGTATCGCTGCTCGCGAAGGGCTGCACGCTTCAGACTATCCCTTCCTCCTTCAACTGTCGTATCTCGGTGGGACCGAAACCTAACTCACCCAGTATTGACTCGGTATGTTGACCTAGTTCAGGAGGAGGGTTCCCCAAGGCAGGTTCTGTCTCGCTGAACTTTATTGGAAAACCGAGCTGCTTGATCCTGCCCAGTCCTGGACAGTTCATATCGAAGACCATCCTTCGGTGAAGGATGTGTGGATCTGTGAATACCTCGTCGAGGGTCTTGACTGGGGTTAGACAGACATCCTCATCCATCAGTAGGTTGAACCACTCTTCTCTTGTCTTGGTTTTGAAGATCTCTGAGAGCCTCGCATTGACTTCCTCCGCTTTCCGGCCCCTCGCATTTCTGGATCCTACCAGTTCCGTAGCGCCGATGGCTTGGCAGAGACTCTGCCAGAACTTGTCTTCAACGGCCCCCACTGCGATGTATTTGCCGTCTTTAGTAGGGTATACGTTGTAGAAAAGCTCCCCACCGGCTGGGAAGGTTTCTCTCTTGGGAGGTTTCCCTTCAGCGAAGTATCTTGCCGCCTGTATCGTCAACCATGAGACGACTCCGTCGACCATTGAGACGTCGATAAATTGGCCTCTCCCGTTCTTTTCTCTAGCGATTATGGCTGTGAGTATGGCGAGCGTCGCAAACATGCTGCCTGCTATGTCTGCGATAGGTATTCCTGGAACTATTGGTGGGCCGTCCTTCTCGCCTGTCAGACTCAACACGCCTGCGATTCCGAGGTAGTTTATGTCGTGTCCAACAATATTCATGTATGGTCCGTCTTGACCGAATCCCGTGATTGAGCAGTATATGATCTCCGGGTGGTTCTTTCTGAGGGTCTCATAGTCGATTTGGAGCCTCTTGGTTACGCCCGGTCTGAAACTCTCGACCAAGACATTGAATCTTTCAAGCAGTCTGTCGAGGACCTCACGGCCCTTCTCGGACTTGAGGTTGAGGGTGAGGCTCTTCTTGTTCCTGTTCAGTGTGAGGAACATGGCGCTTTGGCCTCCAAGCATCGGTGGTGTCGACCTCATGTAGTCGCCTACTCCGGGCTGCTCGATCTTGAGCACTTCAGCTCCTAGGTCTGCGAGGAGCATGGTGCAGTAGCCTCCAGGGTTTAGGCGGGAGAGGTCGAGGACGCCTACACCCTCAAGGGGTTTGGTCAAGGCCACGCCCTTCCTAGTGTTTGGGGCCTCGGAATCGAGAGATCCTGCCATAGTATCTGTGAAGTGCGCTTAGAGCGCGGATGTTTCTTAGAAGTGAGGGGTAGGTTGGGATTCCAAGTGCCTCCAGAGTCTCTTGATACTCGTCGATAACCTCTTTAGAAGCCAAGACCGTGACGACCAGCGGTCTATCGGGAAATCTCCCTTTGATGTTTGAGAATACTTTCTTGGTGTCGATGTCCCATATCTTGCTCTTCTTTGTGAGGCCGACCAAGACCAAGGAGACCATGTCCACATTTGGGTCAGCCAAATAGGATTCTAATGAGAGTGTGAGGGATCCTTCAGCGCTTCCCATCCCCATCCGGACAAGTTCAGCGTCGAGGGGGTTTGAGAGGATGCCGAATCCAGGTGCGTAGCTCGTCAGCTTCTTCATAGTCTCGTCTGAGAGCGTGGCAAGATGGAGCCCGTATCGGTCGATCGCGTCTGCACTCATGACGCATCCGGCGCCCGTGTAAGCTATTACCCCAACCCTGTCACCTCTTGGTGGGGGGAGGAACGCGAATGCTTTGGCTAGGTCTAGGAGTTCTTCGATATCCTCGACCCTGAGGAGGCCTGCTGTCTTGCAGGCTGCGTCGAAGATGTCGTCTCTGACCATGAGTGAGCCTGTATGGGTTAGAGCAGCCTTTCCTCCAGGTTGGGATCTGGCTGACTTTAGAACTAGTATCGGTTTCTTCTTTGAGGCCCTTCTTGAGACCTCAAGGAATCTTCTCCCGTTCTTTATCCCTTCAGCGTAGATGGCGATGACCCTTGTGTCTGGGTCGTCTTCGAAATACTCGAGGATGTCAGCGTCGTCGAGGTCGACTTTGTTTCCCAGTCCCGCAACCTTGCTCAGGCCGTAGGTTTGGGTTGAGAGGATATGTTCGAGGAGGACTGAGGCGAACATGCCTGTCTGAGAGATTATAGATACTGGGCCTCTCTTCGGCCTTGAGAGTTTCACGAATGCTGATGTGAATCCGTTGTAGACATTGAGTAGGCCTGTAGTGTTTGGTCCGGCAATTCTGACTCCGCCCGACTTTGCGGCCTCAAGCATCTCCCTTTCGAGTTTGGCCCCGTCCTCTCCAGCCTCTCGGAATCCTGATGTGCAGACTATCACACCCTTCACGTGTTTGTCGGCGCATTCCCTGATTATCTGTGGTACGTGTTGGGCTGGCACTATGATTATGACGGTCTCGACTTCGTGGGGTATCGCGGTGACCGTTGGGTAGCACTTCAGTCCGAGGACGGTATCTCTGTTCCTGTTTACGGGGTATATTCTTCCTTTGTACCCGAGGTAGACGAGGTTCCTCATCAGGGCGTATCCGAATTTGTTTGGGTCTTCTGTGGCTCCTACGACTGCGACGCTTGAGGGCTCGAAGAGGGTTTTGACGACCTCCTTTGTACCTTCAGCGTTGGAGAGGCTCATCTGTGAACCCTTATCGTTCGTCATAGACTGCGGTCGTCTAATAAGTCTTGGTCCGGCCTTGGTAGGTCAGGCCTGCTCCCTGTATCTTGGATGAGTGTGTCGAAGTCTCGATAGAATTGCTTGGTCTGCTTCTTATGTCGTTGAACGTGGCTTGATGACCGGTACTGCGGCCCTCAACGCTTTTGTGTAGGGGTGCTGCGGGTTATGTATGACCTCGAGGGCTGGGCCTGACTCGACGATCTTTCCAAGCTGCATGACCGCGATTCTGTCGCAGATATACTTTGCAACGGCTAGGTCGTGTGTTATGAAGAGGTATGTGAGGTTGTACTTGTTCTTGAGGTCGAGCATCAGGTTTAGGAGGTCTTTCCTTATTGAGACGTCGAGCATCGAGACCGGTTCGTCTGCTATTATGAAGCTGGGTCTCACGACGAGGGTTCGGGCGATTGCAACCCTCTGTCTCTGGCCGCCGCTGAGTTCGTGGGGTAGCCTGTCGAGAAAGTCCTCTGGCGGAGTCATCCTGAGGTCTTCAAGGGTTCTCTTGACGAGTTGGAGTCTCTCTTCTTCAGTCCTTCCGACCTTGTGAACCCGCAGGGGCTCAGTGACCACGTCTTTGACCTTCATTCTGGGGTTGATCGAGTCGAAGGGGTCTTGAAAGATCATCTGCATCTTTCTTCTGAAGGCTTTCAGGGTGGGCCGGTCTCTTATGGCTGTGAAGTCGACGCCTTCAAAGTAGACGCGGCCACTATCAGGCTCCTCCAGTCTCAGGAGCGTCCTGCCCAGGGTGGTCTTTCCGCTTCCACTCTCGCCCACCAAACCCAGGACTTCGCCTCTTTGGATCTCGAATGACACGTCGTCAATCGCATGGACATATTCAGCCTTGCCCTTCAGGACTTGGACTAGGCTCCTGGACTTTCTGAAGGTCTTCCTCAGGTCTTGAGCTCTGACTGCTGCCTCTGACAATGAGCTACCCCTTCAGTTTAGGTGGCATAGGCTGAGGTGGCCCTCTTCAACCTCACGGAGCTTCGGCTTCTCCTCAAAGCATCTTTGGAGTCTGGATTCGCATCCTGGATAGAATCGGCAGGCAGCTTGGCTGTTTCGTATTGTGGCTTTTGGGTCCGGGATTGTTTTGATCCTATCTTTGCCGTCGCTGATGTCTGGGAAGGAGGCTATGAGCGCTTGTGTGTAGGGGTGGTCCGGCCTGGTGAGTATGGTGTCTGAGTCTCCTTGCTCAACAATCTGTCCAGCGTACATTATTGCTATTCTGTCGCAGAGTCCTGATAGGATCGAGAGGTCGTGGGTTATGAAGATGAGTGAGAGGCCGAATCTTGACTTGGAACCTTCTAGGAGCCTGAGGACCTCGGCTTGAGTTATGACGTCTAGTCCTGTCGTTGGTTCGTCGGCTATCAGGAGGCTGGGGTTGCAGGCCAAGGCCATGGCGATTACGGCTCTCTGCCTCATGCCTCCGCTGTATTGGTGTGGGAAGTCTCTGGCCCTATCCTTCGGTATCCCAACCATCTCTAGGAGGTTTAGGGCCTTTGAGGTCGCCTCTTTGGTGGTGACCTGCTGGTGGGTGATCATCGCCTCAGTTATCTGTCTGGCTACCCTGTGGACTGGTGTGAGGGCGTTCATTGCTGCTTGGGGGACTGTTGAGATGATCTTCCACCTGAACCTTCTCCTGAACACTTCCTCGTCGAGTTTGAGGATGTCCTCTCCTTCGAGAGTTATCTTGCCGTGGGTGATCTTGGCGTTTGTTGGGAGGAGTCTCAGTATCGTTTGGGCTATGGTTGATTTTCCGGAGCCCGACTCACCGGCCAATCCGAAGGCCTCGCCTCGGTGGACCGTGAAGCTGACTTCGTCGACGGCCTCTATGGTTCCCCTCTCTGTTGTGTAGTGGACACTCAGCGAGTCGACTTCGAGGAGTGGTCTTTCCTGTTCAGGTGTGCGGGACAATCTGGCCCTCGGCTCTTTCTCTGCTGGGTCTTCTATTAACTGTTCTGTGTGTGCTTGTCTCTCCAATTCTGGTTGGCGAATAGATTCACATTCCTCTCCGGTCTTTTCCTTTTTCTGTCTTGAGAGGGGGACCCACCCCTTCACCCCCCTTCAAGGGGTTGGTCAGAGGTTTGGGGGGTTCTAGTCTTTTGTCCTCGCGACCAGACCCCCTTATTTCCTGTCCGGTGGGGGCCGGCTCGGTTCATGTTGGCTTGTGGGAGGTTTGAAGGTTGATCAGAAACTATTTGAATCCTGAAATCTCTTGTCAAGGATAAGAGTATTCCTGGAAAGGATCGGCTTTTGTCTCGAATTCTCGCGGGCTTCATGGTTCTGATGTTGCTGCAGGTTTTGTATGTGGGTGTCTGTGCTTCCGGGGGCGAGGATTCTCCGACCCTCCCTGTCAAAGGCCCGAGGCTGGACGAGGTCATCTTCGTCTTTCATGCCACGCCCGAGGCTGCTGTTGCAGCCATTCGTAAGGGAGACATCGATGTCCTCTCAGATATCTATAGGCCGTCTGATGTTAGGGCGCTCTCGGAGGATCCCAACATCAACGTAACCTTCAGTCTCCAGACCCATTACTGTTACGTCGCCTTCAATACGAGGAAGGCACAATTGAGTGACGAGCAACTGAGGAAAGCCATTGCTCATCTGGTGCCAAGACAGGAGATTGCGAATAGGCTCTTTGAAGGAGTAACCGTTACACCGATGCTTTATGAGACGTCGCCAGCCTTCGGTGAGTGGCATAACCCAGACGTAGCGGTCTACCCGTATGACCCAGTCAAATCAAAAGAGATCCTGTCCTCAGCAGGCTACGGTTGGGACGGGGACGGGAGACTGCTTGGGCCTGACGGGAAGCCTTTGGGCAAGATCACCTTCATCTCACCAACACAGGAGGAGGCACCTACCTCATATGAGATAGCCAAACTGGTTGTGGAGGAGATGAAGAGGCTTGGTTTCGAGGCCTATCAGGAGGCTGTTGCCTTCGACACACTATTGACCAGGATCTTGACAGAGAGAAGCTTCGACATCTACTTTCTATGCGTCTCCATCACCGATAGATATCCGAGGTGGCTCTACGACTACTACCACTCAAGCCTAGACGTTCCAGAAGGTGAGAATACACCCGGCGTCAGGGACCAGGACCTTGACCAGCTCCTCTACAAGTTCAGGTTTGAATCCGAAACCCAAGAGGAAGCTAGAACAGCGGTTTGGAAGGCCCAAGCAAAGATCGCAGACTTGGCAGCCAGAACACCGGTCTACTCAAGGTACCAGATTGAAGCCTACAGAAGAGGTTGGACAGGCATGATTCATCATAAAGGTGCGGGATACTTCACCACAGGCGCATTCTGGACCTACCTGAACCTACACAGAGAAGGGACAGAGGCTGGAGGCACAGTGAAGGTTGATATTGGAGGAAGGGTTAGAACGCTCAATCCGCTCTACGTCACAGGCGCCTACGAACAGAAGATAGTCACGCTCATCTATGACTCCTTACTAGCCTCAGACCCTGAGACCGGTGAACCGGTACCCTATCTCGCCGAGAGCTGGAATATTGAGGCCATAGATATTGGCGGCGCCAAGGGCCAGAGAGTAACTTACAAACTGGTCCACAACGCCTCCTGGCAGGACGGTGAACCATTCACCTCGGACGACGTCAAGTTCTCAATTGAATACCTCAAGAAGAATAAGGTTCCCACGTTCCTGTCAGCTCTTGAGAGAGTCGTAGAGGTCTCGAACCCGGACCCCTACACAGTCCAGGTCGCTATGAACGGGACAAGCATCTTCAACCTCATAGATGTCGGTGGGGTTCTACTGATCCCTGAACATATCTGGAGGAACGTCTCTGACTGGAGGACCTTCCAGCCTGACAGGGAGCCCCACCCATTCAAGCCTGGACTTACAAAGATGGTTGGGACAGGCCCCTTCATCCTTTCTGAGGAGAAGCCGGGCGAGTTTTGGAGGCTGAGGTCAAACCCAGACTACTTCGGGAGACTTACTGGGGTGAGGTTGAGGGCCGAAGAGCCGCAGCAGCCCAGCCTGCCAACTCAGATGCAGGTGGTCGTCGCGGTCGCCGCCTTCTCCGCCCTCATCATTTACCTTCTAATCAGGAGACGAAGGAATCTGAATAGCCAGCGGCGGCTGGGTGTCTAGATGGGCTTCCGAGCCTACGCATCAAGGAGGATCATGAACACAATCATAATCTTGATGGTGACTGTTACCCTCCAGTTCTTTATATTCAGGGTTATGCCCGGTAACCCGATCGCGCACTTCGCAAATCCTAATCTCCCCCTTGAAGCACGGAAGACCCTTCTGGAGATGTGGGGTCTGGACAGGCCTCTTCACGAACAGTTCCTAACCTACCTGTATAATCTCTTCAGCGGTAGGCTTGGAATCTCATTCGTCTCCCAGAGATATGTTTCGAATGAACTCTTGGAGCGGCTCCCAAACACGATCCTATTGATGGGTTCCTCAACAGTCCTTATGATAATCTTGGGTATACACCTAGGGGTCTCAGCCGGCTCACGTCGTGGCACAAAGACGGACATTGCAAGTGTGACTTTCGGTCTACTCACCCAGGGTCTGCCAGTATTCTTTCTGGGTTTACTGCTCCTGTTGACCTTCGCCTACTACCTCCCAATCGCAACAGGGGGCCTGATCAACTTTCCAGTCGCCGGAACTGTCTCTAGGCCTCCGCCGACAGACCTGCCCGGCTACGTTCTCGATATGCTTTGGCACCTTACTCTGCCGATGGTGACTCTTGTGGTGATCGGCTTCGGAGGGTACACCTTGGTGGTCAGAAACCTGATGATTGACGCTTTGACACAGGACTATATCTTGACGGCCAAGGCCAAAGGTCTCGATACTGGCTCTATAGTCTACCGTCACGCTCTGAGAAGTATCCTGCCCCCGGTCTCGACGATGATTGGGCTGAGCATCTCAGGAATAGTGGGTGGAGCAGTGATCACCGAGACCATCTTCAGTTGGCATGGGGTCGGCCGTTACCTGTACGAGGCTGTCTTGCAGAGTGACTATCCGGTCATGCAGGGCACATTCTTTCTGCTCAGTCTGGTAACGATCTTGGCCAATCTTGTGGTAGACTTCGTATACGGTCTGCTCGACCCGAGGATACGTTACTGAGGAACATCGGTTGTCAAGAGGTAGCCTATCCAGTTTCTGGCGTTCCTACAGAAGGAGTAGATTGGGACTGGCGGGTCTTGCGATCCTCATGTTCTTTCTATTCATATCAATCTCTGCTCCTATCTTGACCCCCTATGATCCTTTGCGTGACAAGTTCCTCGCCGAGGGCTTAGCCCTCCCAGCCTGGTACAGGATACTCCCCCAGTACAGGGGACTTCCGGAGACGATGGATTTCACCGTGGCCCCCAAGGTGGACAGGGAGAACTGGAATGTTACGATAGAGAAACCCTTCAGACTGGCAGGCGATGACCCATTGACCCTGAGGTTCCAGACAATCGAGGGCTCCTCAAGATCAGGGACTGGCGAGCTCACCCACCAATTCAATTATCAGTTTGAACCGCCGCTGAGCTTTCAGGTCAACACGACCCTCAATTTCGAGACTGTCATAGGAAGCGTCTACCAGGTTGACTTTTCGATTGTCGACCCAGACTTTGAGAACTTCACGGTCTGGAGCAGCGGCCCCAACACAAAGCCTTCAGAGCCACTCCAACTGAAACTCGACTCGAAAGGCCTCCCGTTCGAGTACAAGTCCAAGATGGGCCTCCAATGGTATGAGAACATCGCTGAACGCGTATTCTCAAAGAAAGGCGTCTACACCCTGATGATGCGTCTTCAAGTGGAGGGCCCCCCCTCTGGCCAGGCAGACCTCAAGGTTACCCTGAGCAGGCTTGTTCTGCACATTCCGGGTAGGGTTCATGGGGCCCTTGGAACAGACCATCTAGGCTCAGACCTACTGTCCCAGCTCCTCTACGGCGCCAGGGTCTCGCTATTGATAGGTGTGACCGCCTCGCTACTGGCTGTATCGATAGGACTTGCTGTTGGGCTCATCTCAGGCTACGAAGGCGGGGTGACGGATGAAGCGGCCATGAGGCTGGTCGATGTCCTACTTGTTCTTCCAGGTCTGCCCATGCTTATGGTCTTGAGCGGGCTCTTCGGCAGAAGTATTTGGAACATAGTCCTGTTGCTGGGCGTCCTGAGTTGGCCTGGGTTCGCTAGGGTCGTGAGGGCCCAGGTCCTCCAGCTCAAGACCGCCACGTTCGTTGAGGCTTCTAGGTCGATAGGCTCCTCTGACTGGCACATCATTCTAAGACATCTCTTACCAAACGTCTTACCCCTCGCCTACGCTACCGTCGCGCTATACATTCCCGGGGCCATAATAACGGAGGCCGCGCTAAGCTTCCTTGCTCTTGGAGACCCAGACACCCCGTCCTGGGGGAGGATGTTCTACTCAGCCAACGCCTTCGGGGCGTTTCAACACTTGGCATGGTGGTGGATAGTCCCACCGGGGATCGCGATAACCCTCCTCTCACTCTCGTTTGTATTCATAGGGACGACGCTGGACGAGGTCTTGAATCCGAGAATACGTGTGAGGAAGAGGTTGGAGTAGATCTGCCGAGACCGACACGTTAAAGTGTAAGTTTCTATTAACACTTACACTTGACAGGGTCGGCTGGGAGAGAATTGGATGGAAACTACAAAGACATAGTCTTAGATCTACTGTGGAAGAAAGCTGACGAAGGCGTGGTAGCAGGTGAACTCTACAGCCACGTGAAGAAAAGACTCGGAGGAAAAGGAGTCTCACGAACAGCCATCCTGCTCTATCTGGACGAGCTCTGCAAGGAGAATATTCTCCACCACAGAGAAGAGACCTGTCGAGGTGGAAGGCGAAAGAGATACTTTCCAAGAAAGAACAGGGAAGAGTATCACAAGGACCTAGTTCGAGAGGCCATCCTCGAACTGATCAGGACACAGCCAAGATACACTCTGGAAGCCTTCTTCGAGATCCTCAACAGTGAGAGGCTGAATCTTGACGTTCACAGAAACCTACTCAGCTTCTTCATGAATAGAGACGAACTGACCTATTCTGCTCTTGAGCAGGCCATGTACGGGTTGGGCAACCCAGTCGGTCCGTAAGTGAAGGCTGACTAGGAATGATAGAAGAGATCACCGATCACGCGGAGATTGAGCTGCTCAACGAGAGGTCTGATGATGGAGAAATGTTGCCGAGTTTCGAAAATCTTGTGACCTCGATCCTGCACGACACCCTGACCATGGTCTTAGGTGAAAAGGTCGCTGAAGCCCTCTACTCTTATATTCTGAGAAATTTCAACCTCAGAAAAGAAGAGATCGTCATGAAGCCTGAGGTATTCTCCAAATCGGTCAACAGACTCTTCGGCAGGGGAGGACGAGTCATCCAGAGGGTGATCATTCGTAACATATGCGACAGGGTAGGCGTCGAATACAGCGAGGTTTGGGCGGACGACCTAGCCTCAGCATTAATTGAACTTAGGAAATACGGCGGTCATTAGAACCTACAGCCGCCCCATCAAGAGACCCAACTCCATTCCAAATCAGCTCGTTTAGGGCCTAGCCCGACGCAGACCGCTATCTGGACTATACTTGTAGTAAACCCATGAAGGATCGTACTTCACGTACTTCATCTTCACCACCCTGAGCTGGTTTCTGTGAACCCCACCTGCCTCTTCAACCTTCATCTCCACAACCCCATCCGCAAGGTCTTGAGTCGCCGCAACAATCGCCGGGTGGAACGCCCCCCTAGTCAGACTGACCAGACAGGTCAGCTCTGACCTCCTTGACCTCGCGATCAGCCTTCGCAGAAGCTCTATCGATGATTTGACGCCGACATTTTGGAATAGTGTCGTGGCCGAGTCCAACACGAGTAAGCCTCCTTCCTCAGGAAGAAGCCTCGTAATCGTGATTGCCTGATCCACAAGGTTGGATGGGTCTCCACTGTATTTCTCACGGCTTTCCAGACCAGCCAGCTTAGAGTAATAGTCCACGAAGAGAAGCCGCTCATCCCCCTCGTAGCTTCCAGTATCGAAGCCTAACTTGGCAAAGGTCTCCCTGATCCTGTTTGGAAAATCGTCAAAAGCAATATAGGTGACTTTCTTGCCGCTTATAAGGACCTCAATGATCATCTGGTAGATCAGGATCTCCCTTCCAGAGCCGGGATCGCCCATTAGGAGGATAGTTGAGGACGGCGGGATGCCGCCTGACAAGATTTCGTCAAGGAAGTCTATGCCTGTACTCAACTTGTACTCAGAGACCTCAGATTCCCAAGGCCTCGCTTCCTCGGTCAGGTGAGCCGAGATTGCATTCTGTATCTCCCGATCCTTTTCTGCATTCAGTTGGTAGCGTCTGCTCTCCTTCAACAGGCCGAGTCGAACGAACTCCTCAACGTCTTTCTTTATCTCCCTAGGGTCTCGGCTGATTCTAGTCGCCAACTCCTCAAGCGTGGCATCTATGTTTGGGTCGTTGTGAAGCAGCATGAGAAGTACAGCCTTGATATCTGTGTCAACAAGGCGCTCGATCAGTCTTACCATTACACCACTCCAACAAACAAATCAACTGTTACAAATCAAGTTAAATATTTCCCAAATGAGTCATACCGTCTGAGTCCCGACAGATATGGCTAAGACATTCTCGATTTGGCGTCTCCTCGGGTTTACGAAGAACGACGCCGCCATGAACATGGCTATTGACGAGGCAATCCTCATCGGCCGCTCTAAAGGAGAGAGCCCTAACACCGTAAGGCTCTACGGGTGGGACCCTTCAGCAGTCTCGATAGGTTTCTTCCAGAGCCTCGACGCTGAGGTAGACCTTGAAACATGCAGAACATTGGGAGTCGATGTGGTGAGAAGGATTACAGGCGGAGGAGCGGTCTTTCACGACAGTCAAGGAGAGGTCACATACAGCCTCGTCTTCGGGGAAGAGGAGAGAGTCATACCCAGAGATATTCTGGAGTCCTATCGGCTGATCTGCAGCGGCGTAATCAGAGGACTGGAGGTCCTCGGGGTCAAGGCCTCTTTCCAGCCTGTGAATGACATAGTTGTTGGTGAGAGGAAGATCTCAGGAAACGCCCAGACGAGGAGACGGGGAGTTGTACTTCAGCATGGAACCGTGCTTGTGGACTCTGACCTAGAGAAGATGTTTCGCCTACTCAAGGTCTCTGACGAGAAGATTCGTGACAAGATGATAAGCTCCGCGGAGGAGAGAGTGACGAACCTCAAAAAGGAGCTACCGAAGAAACCCTCACTCAACGATGTTGCAGAAGCCCTCAGAAGAGGTTTCGAAGAGTCCCTCAAGATCCCGTTGACCAAGGGAGGACTCACGGAGAAAGAGGTGAGGCTTGCCAAAGTCCTGGCTAAGGAGAAGTATTCAAACCCAGAGTGGACCCACCGGAGATGACCATATTGAGAGGGAGCTCAGAGGTTAAGGTTCCCGGCGGAAAACTCATCAGGGTCCAATGCATCGTCGACGAAGCGGGGAAGATGCTGTCGAGCATAATCATCACCGGTGACTTCTTTCTCCATCCTGAAGAAGGAATTCAGAAGCTTGAGAAAGACCTTATCGGGCTCAGAGCTGAGCCAGAGATACTAAAAAGTCACATACACAATTTCTTCAAGAAGGGATATGTCCTTGTAGGAGCTACACCTGAAGATTTCGCAACGGCAGTTTTGAAGGCAACCTCGCGCGAAGATCAAACGAGAAGGTTGGGCCGTTAGATTTTCAGAATTCACGTGCGGCTTTAGCCTCTGCTTCGTTCAGATTTCCTTGAGGACCTCCGCTTTCTGATGGTGAAGACTGAACCGACTAGAATTACGACGACACCAATGAGCAGTAGTGACATCGTGAAGCTTCCAGAGGTCACGCCGCCTGATGGCGTATGTTGAGGCGACTCAGAAAGCAAGTAGTCTATTTCAGGCGTCAAGACTTCTGACTTCGTCAGTCCGGGATGTTTATAACGTGTGATCCCTGACCTGTCTATCACGAAGATGGTTGGGGCGATTGTAACTTCGTATTTGCCGCTTATTCCTATGGTGTCTCTTGCCAGAATCCATGTTGTGCCGGTTTCTTCTGCCAATCTGCTCAAGACTTCATCAGTGTCAGTCGACGGATCGTAACTTATTGAAACAAGGATTATCTGCTCTGGAGGATATGCCGCCTTGACATCCTTGAGTTCCATCAGCTGAGGTTTGCATGGCTTACACCAGCTAGCGAAGAATTCGAGCAGAACAATCTTACCCCTGAAATCAGAGAGTCTGAAGGCTTTTCCTTGAATATCTCTGAGCTGAAAGTCCTGAGCCTCTGTGTTCGATCCAACTCTAGCGACCGTGAACACAATTAGGAAGAGCAGAAGAACCGTTATAGTTAATCTTACTGTGGTCATTTTCTAATCGACAGCTCCCAGACGCCTCAATCTACTTCACTTTAAGGGTTACTAAGCATTTTTCCTTCAGCATAACACTTCGACTGGCGAATACACTGCAAGCTCCGATCAGAAAAGCCCCATAAGGCATAATTATCTGTTACGAATTCGACCAGTCGAAGCGGTTCCTTTCTGATGAAAACAATGATTATCTAATGCTTATGAACCTCTATGGAATTGTCATAAGTGCTGTGGAGGAATGGAAACTTTTGGGCAGTGGTTCAGGAAGGTTCGACGGTAAGACAGTCATAATAACCAATTCGGCGGGCAGTATAGGTTTGGCTACCGCCCGCCTCCTCCATGAAGAGAACGCCAACGTAGTCATGAATGATGAAAGAATTGACGTAGTACGCTCACTGGAGGGTAAGCTGGGTTCAAGGGCCTTGACTACAGACTTTGACCTATCAAAGGCTGAAGCCGCCACTCTGCTTGCACAGAAGACTCTTGATAGATTCAAGTCTATCGATATCTTGGTCTGCAATGAGGGGAGGTCTGACGGAAAGGCGATTGCGGATATTACTGCGGATGACTGGGATAGGGTGATGGAGAAAAACCTAACAGAGATACTTCACGCACTTCAAGGTGTCTACAGATCCTTCAGAAGCAAGCAGCATGGGACTGTTGTCCTAGTCTCCTCACTAGCTGCTAGGAGCGGATGTGGAAATATGGTGGGCTACTCTTCATCGATGGGTGGTGTATTGGGCATAATGAAAACCGTCAGCAAGGAATGGTCGAGGTGGGGGGTAACGTGCTCAGCGGTTTGTCCAGGACCGATCGCTGAGGGTGATCAAGGCTTAAGTCATAGTCAGAGGGGACAATTCGCCCAGACACAGGTTGAATTGGCGAACAGAAACGTTACGGCTGAACAGGTTGCAAAGGTCATCCTCTTTCTGGCTTCAGAGGAGGGCAGGCCAATAAACGGTCAGGCCATCAACCTGGACTATGGTCTATACATATACTCATTCTGAGATGAGAAGCATGGGACGGCTTGAAAACAGAGTTGCGATAGTCACAGGTTCAGGAAGAGGGATAGGGAAGGAGATCGCCAGACTCCTCGCTGAGGAGGGAGCCTCAGTCTTGATAAACGATATTGATGGGGAAGTTGCAGAAGCCGCAGCTGAGGAACTCAGAAAGCTCAACGTAAAGGTTGCTGTGGCAGCAGGCATCCCTGACGGCGACGTGACAAATGAGTTGAGCTGCAGGGGGATGGTGGATAAGGCGAAGAAAGAACTTGGAGGACTGCATATCCTCGTTAACAACGCTGGAATAACCCGGGACAAGGTCATCCACAAGATGGACTACCAAATGTGGAAATCGGTCCTGAACGTCAACCTCAAAGGAGTCTTCCTGATGACCAAGGCTGTCTGCGAACATTTCAAGAGCCAGCGTTACGGAAAGATCGTTAACCTATCGAGCATAGCGGCCCTAGGCGGCAATATCGGCCAAGTGAACTATGCAGCGTCCAAGGCAGCTGTGATCAGCCTCACAAAATCAACCGCGATCGAGTTGGCTCCCTATAACGTCTGCGTCAACACCATCGCGCCAGGCATAATCGATACCCGATTGACCAGGGAGATGCCCGAGGAAAAGTTTGAGTCTTTCTCCAGAGCAATACCGATGGGCCTCGGAACTCCATACCAGGTTGCCCGAGTAGTTCTAGGATTGTGCTCTGAAGATTTCGACTATGTCACAGGCCAACTCATAGTTGTTGGCGGAGGCTTGATAATCTAGACCGCTAAGCGTCGCTGGGTTGTCGGGCGCTTCTCGCACGTGCTAGAGACGCCGCGAATCTCTGAGTCCCAAAAGATATGTGTTTCCAACGTTCACATTCTCAAGATGTCTCTTCGCCGCCGAATAGCAGGACTCAACTTGCCGCAGAGGGGTTACTGGAAGATCTAGCATCTCAAAGTCTGGATGAAAGACGAGCAGCGAATATGGAATCTTGGGATCAAGCGACGCAACAAACTGAGCGATTGACTCAACCTCTTTCACATCAATGTATCCTGGTACGAGCAATGTGGTGGCGGTCAGGTTTGGAACATCAGCGCGTCTACTGAAGAACTCGCGGGCCACCATCTCAAAATTGTCAAAGGTCCTTCCATTTGAGACCCCACACAAAGCTCTTGAGAGATTCTCGTCAAAACATTTTATGTCAAACTTCAGGTTTCCGCCTGTATTGTTAGCGAGTTCAGCTGCCTCCCTAACGAGAGCTTTGTTTCCACAGCCGTTCCACTCGAAACAGATGCGTAGGAGTCTCTTCGGCTCGGACTCAACAACTTCCCTAGAGGTGGATACTGCAAAAGGCAATTGAGGTTCAGGAGACCCACCAAAGAAGCACACGCATGTTAGTTCCTTATTCTTCAGCATCGTTTCTTTGAGATCTTCTTTCTTGACTTTGCTTGCCCGTTTGAGTTCCTTGTGTGACGCATTCTGGCAGAACAGACAGTCGAAGTTGCAGCCGTAAAAGAATACCGCGAAGTTTGAGTAGCCGTATTCTGGACCAGCAGTTGCAGCGAATCTTGGGTATCCGCAGCCGGTTCCTGCTGGACAGAACCATGCTGCGCAACAGTTTGTTACATGCGGGTCTGCATAGGCGTAGAGCAATGCACTCCCGGTCTCCACCATACTCTTGATTCGACCGTTGACGTTAGATCTGAGTCCACAGTATCCCTTCTCTCCATGACCTATCCTGCACTCATTTGAGCATATTTCGCATGGAATTCCTTCGGGGGTTCTTGGGGGATGAGGTGGAAGTTCGAAGCGGGCCCTTGTGAGTTCGTGCGCCCTCTCAATGTGGGGGTTGGCTGAGTCACCCCTCGTCCTGATGCAATCTAGGCACACATTCAGCCTTCTCGCTACAAGTCTCTCTTTACTGCCGCAGACCGAGCACGTGACAGGCGTACTGGACACTGCTCCTCAGATTGGGTATTGAAAGCCTGAGATAAGCCTAGTGTGGATCGCTGCATTGTCTTGGACTGTACCGCAAAATCTAAAGATTGTTTTGGTCATCTCTATAGACCATGGAAGGCGTACTCCTGGTCAGGGATGTTATGACTGAGAATGTTAGAACCGTGAGGCCGAACTCAACCATAACCGAGGTCGTTCGGAAGATGAACAAGTTCGAGGTCGGCTCGGTTGTGGTTGTTGAGGGTGAAAAGCCCGTTGGGATAATCACTGAAAGAGACATCCTGAGAAGGGTCTTGGAGGTCACTCTGGCCCCTGAGGCTATGAAGGCCAAAGAGATAATGTCCAGTCCTCTTGTAACAGTCAACGATCAGCTTACCATAGAAGAGGCAGCCAGAATAATGTCGGATAGACACATCAAGAAGCTACCGGTTGTCAAGGATGGGAAGCTTGCCGGGATAGTGACTTCTACTGATATAGTGAGAAGTCAACCTAGGTTGGTTGAGCTTCTTGGAGATATGGTCTGGCGAGTGGGCAAACCCTAAACCCTGCCCCACTTCTAACAAGCCGCTTCCTCTTCGCCGACTTGCGCGTGGCAAGTCCCCCCTCTTGGGTAGCGAAGCCTAGGTTTACGGGAAGGCATGTTTGACTCCTTCTGTGATGAACTCAACAGCTATGGCTGCTATGAAGATGGCCATCAACCGAGCCACAACCGCTGAACCTGTTCTACCTAGAACTCGATATATTGAATCAATGAATCGCAATACTATCCTAGTGACCGCCATGACTATCAGTACGGAGCAGACAGAGACAGCAACCCCGGAGGTCTGATGGAACACCAGCAGGGTAGTTATTGCGCCAGGACCTATAAGAAGAGGGAAGGCTATAGGAACCGCTCCAACGTCCTCTCTCGACGCAGTCGACTCAGTCCACTCGCCATGAACCAGTATCTTGAAGGCAAGGAAAGCGAGCAGAATCCCGCCCGCGATCATAAAACTGTACATCCCAATTCCGAAGATGTTCAGGAGCTGCTGTCCACCAAGGACGAAGGCTATCGCTATTGCAAAAGCTACAACGCTGGCTGTGTTGAAGGCTCTTTTTCGATCTTCTTTCGAGAGGCCCTTTGTCAAGGAGATAAAGATAGGTACATTACCAAGTGGATCGACCACTATCAATAACGCTATTGTGGCTTTGAGGAGATCTTGCAGAAAAATCTGAAACATGACTCGTCATCGATACTAGTTCGGAGACTACCTATTTTCAAGTTTTCTTGAGGAATTCTGATCAGAGTAATGTGACTTTGGAGCGCTACCATACAGGAAGATGATCATAGCCTACATCTTTCCGGCTTGCTTACACCTCAATGTGAAGTCGAGATAGTCATACAAGTTGAGCGGATGGTCCGCATGCCACGCTACGATGGAGTCGTCTGAGGGGAGCTCCCTCTCACCGAGGAAGGTGTACCGCCTGTCGTAAGCCGCCAGCCTCTTTGGAAGTGGAGGCAGTGGCGGGTCCCATCTTCCCTTGCCAAATTCACGTGGGCCCCTGACATGGAAGTGGTCTCTAACCTCGAAACCCATATTCTCCAGTCTATGGCGCAGGTCTGGAAAAATCTCCTGCACCTCCCTAGTGAGGCCGAAGAAGACCCTCACCCCGAGTAATTGGTCGATCTTTGCCAGGGCAAGTGCATAGTAGTATTTCTCAAGCAGAAACCACTTCGGAATCTTCCTTCGAAGTCTTTCAGACCAACCAAAGAGAAGGTAATAGGTCAACCACAAGATTCTTCTCAGGCAGGTCTTGCGGGAGTAAATGGGGAAATCAAGGTCATGCACCACTGTGATTGTCAAGGATGTTTTCACCAGCTTCTGTAGAACTCACATAACTTGTAATTGAAGCTAACTACAATGAACTGTCTTGTTCGCAAGAGACTCCGTCAGAAAGTGGTATCACCTAGATTACCTATAGGCATTTTTCAAGTATAGAGGTATCTCCCTGGACTCGACTGGTCCGACGAGGACTTCCCAGTCACTGAGTTCCTCTATCTCTCCGCGGAGTCTCGCGGCCAAGCCGGGTATGATGAGTCTCCTGTGACTTACAGTCGATTTCAGGTTTGTCTCCTTGATCAACTCCGCCACTCCCTTAGGTTGCAACTGTCCACCTACTAGAGCGTTCAGAACAGACATGCCTCCAGTATCTGCTACGAGTAGGTAACAGTCCAGTCCAGCCTTGTCAATGTCGCCGCTGACAAGATAGAAGGTCAGGGCGTAGTTCACCGTCAGCAAGACCGGCGACTCTGGCTTGGGTGAGCCGAGCCTGTGAAGCCCTGGCTTGACCTTTGCCGGAACTCTTGGGTCGGAGAAGAGTCCATGACGTAGTGTGATTATTGGAAGCATCGATTCTATCCTGGCGTCCTTGAGGATCACGGCGTCAGCATACCTAAGAACTAGAGCCGAAGCTACTAGAGACTCACGCCACCAAGAATCATTAAGCCCACGGTTCTTGACGAGTGACGCTGGGACTCCAATAATCGGATGCCCAAACTCTCTGATTCCATATTCGATAGCTGCCCTCCTAACAGTGATGCAGTCTTCAAGCACCTCTCTCAGAGATGAGGCGAGAGGATGTAGGGCTACATCCAAGCCTCTGTCCGAGGCCTTCTTGACCATCAATCTTAGCTGACCCAAGTCCTCGTCGGCTACAACTAGGGGGGCACGGTGACTCTTTGCGAGCTCAATGTACTGGTCAAGAGTATCTCTTGTCGCCGTAAAGATTAGGGGGGTTTCGTCGCCGCAAGCCTCGAGTCCAGCTTTCAGAGTCTCGGCCTTCCGGCAACAAAGGATGAGGGGGAGATCCGTTGTCTTGGCAATTCTACCTGTAACCTTGGCGAATGGTTCAGCTTCCTCAGTGCTAGAGGAGATCGCAATGGAGTCCATCCCAAAAGCCTCCCCAAGCCTCTCCACCTTTACTCCGAGAGCTCTCTCAACAGCCGCCTCAGTGTCGGCTTCACACTGTTTATCATTCAACTCGACCGCTATGGCTGTGGGATTGTAGAACTTGAGTTCGTGCCGGTGCATCACCCTCGCCTCGCCTATGACTAGCGGTTTTCTTGTGCCGAAGGTTAGTTTCGCGACCGGCGCGGCAATCAGTCCCTCGACCTTCACCCTATTCTCTTCTGTTATGTGGGGGCAATCCTCCACCTTAGCTTTCCCCTCAAGGATCTTGGCAGCGAAGGCCATGCAGGTTGGATACTCGCATTCACCACAGTTCTTCTTTGGCAGATATCCGTACAGGCTCAGTAGAGAGGGTTTCTGGGGCATCTTGCTAATTCACTCCTTCTTCACCGTGGGTGGTTCAGAAAATCCTGCTTCCCCCATCAAGAGTCTGAATCGTCTCACCGCTTCTGGGTGCAGCATCACCAAGAGCTCCGCGCCCGCAAGAAACATCGCAATGGCCGTTGTGAGCTCCCAGATCAATCCTCTAGAGTAGAGGTCTCCGCATAAGCCCTCAAGGTTTGCTTCCCTTGCTGTCCAGCTACTCGCAGGGAACGCAGCTACTGGCATCTGGAGACTCCTGTCGCCTTTGAGTGCGTTCAGCCTGATCTGTTCTGTTATCGACAGTGAGTATTCAAGCCCATAACCCAGAGCTGCGGTTGTGGGGTCGATGACCAATTGGTCCTTAGAGAGACCGATGTCTAACAATCTATCATTGAGCATCTTCTGTGATGGTGGGTCGCAATATGAGGATGCTAATACTACGTGTCCATTCGTTATCGCGGCCTTGGCAATTCTTTCATAGTCGTTGTCAAGCCTTGCTGACGCCAACAGGACCCTTTCGCCTCTGGTTGCTGACGCAACAGCCTCTAGGACTGGGGGCTCCAACTCCTTGCTGTCTGGGCCTGAGAAGATCAGTGGAACATCGAGCTCCTCGACGAGACGTCGTGAGAGGCCCTTAATCCCTTCGAGCGTTCCATCACCGTCCATCTTGGCCTTCACGTTGAACTTCAGTTGTACTGCTTCGGCACCACATTCTTTGATGCAGAACCTTGCCCATTCAACAGGATCGTTCATCAGGTCTCCGAGGGCCGTTGACACCGTTGTTGGGATGTTGTCTGGTCGTGCCTGGACCTGCATCGCAAGGCTGGGTCTAACTCCTGTCTTTGAAGGATCGTCGAAGAACGGTAGGTTCTTGGCCCCGCCGAGGAGTATGACGTAGGCCCTGGTCCCTTCAGGGGAAGCATTGCCAATCCGAACCTGGGTTACCCGGCCGACGTATTGAGTGGGCGGTAGCTCGAATCTAGGACTTAGGAGTCTGTAGAGATCTTCTCCCAATAATCTTCGCCATACTTGCAACCTTTATCGAGTAATATATTAATGAG
Organism: uncultured Candidatus Bathyarchaeia archaeon; assembly: GCA_964480955.1. Classification (GTDB taxonomy): domain Archaea; phylum Thermoproteota; class Bathyarchaeia; order 40CM-2-53-6; family RBG-13-38-9; genus CAYZRW01. The sequence goes on from CAYZRW010000015.1 coordinate 37,734, forward strand.
TCATGCTCTACCTCATTGGGTTACGTGATCACATGAGCGACGACTGGTCGAAGACGAAAGAGAAACAGATGGAGAGGATAAAGCGTCTACAGCCTCACGATCGACTGAGTCTAGTAGAGGCGATAACTGAAATAAACCAGTATATTGCTAGCAGCTGCCAAGGCTGGATGCAGTGGGTTTATAACCCAATGATCGTCGGCCATTTCAGCCAAGAGAAACTGGAAGACATATTCAGCAGGTTTAGAAAGTTCGCGATCGAGTTTCTAGAGTTCGATGTCTCTGCAACAAGAGAGTTCGGAGAGATCCTAAAGAAGCAGGCCGAGAAAGCCAGAAGGAAAACCCCGACCTACGCATAACGGAACTTGTTTGGACGTACTGTTTTCTTGCGAAAGGGAAGAAGTCAAATACTGTAGCTTGGCTCAAGCGCGCTAAAAAGCGCTTCAGCACAAATCCTGAGCCCGCTGGGACGAACATTGTGGTGGCGGGCCCGCGGGGATTTGAACCCCGGACCTCCGGCTCCGCAGGCCTACGCAG
>CAYZRW010000016.1:0-36382 GCA_964480955.1 uncultured Candidatus Bathyarchaeia archaeon
CTCCCCCGGCCCACCACGATCTGGGTTCAAGTCCCCCTCATTTTTTGCCGGAAACAAGACAGAAGCCTGAGCCCTTTAAAAGGCATCCTGACAGGTATGGTATGTCGAGGGCGAAGTATCTTTGTCTGTTTAGTGATCCAAAAGGCAAGCGCTGGTTCAGGAATGTAGCTTGAGGCTTTCCAGATCACTGAGGATGTTTTTGCGCGGGCTCGGCGCATTCCGCGTCTCTCATAACATGTCAATCTGTGAGCTTGTGGAGATGAAAGGAGAAAAGATTACTGTCCTTCTGACGGATATAGAAAAACGAGTTCAAGGCATTCTGACTAACAATCGAAAGGATACACCCTAACGCTTCTATTTTATTGCTGTAAAAGAGTTTTGATGGGAAAATTGATCTTCCTTTTTTCTTAGGCCTTATACTGCCTTTTCATAATGAGTGTTGCTGTTATGGCTCCAACTAGACCCACTAAAGCTAAGTAAGGTGCTAGAACGGCAAGCTTGTTAACGGGCATTAAGTATCCGCCTACAGGTTTCGGCAACAAGTTCCCGAAATGGTTGTTGATCGCGTCTCGTTTCCCTTCGGCGCTAGCTACAAGCGTTATGGGGCCTATTAATGTTGGAGTTGTTGCTACTCTGCCCGCAGGCACTTCTTCTTTGACGTAGAATGTGTAGGTTTTGCCTGCCGTTTCCCCCATTAGGTTGAAGCAATAGCTTCCTCTAAGCCCGTTCTCACCAGTCTGAAGGACATCAGGGTGTGCATCCTCGGGAGGAGGATAACTCAACTCCGGATAGTAGTCTGTTGCCTTTGTCTTCTGATCTGGCCCGAGAAGTGTTACCGTAACCCCAGATTCGACCCATGAAGTGTCCAATAGTAGGCCGATGCCATGCTCGATTCCAACATCATATAATCCATCTCTATTGGAATCGTCAAATTTCACACCGCATATGTGGAAGGAAAAGCTCCGGGGTTCACCATCCGGGTCACCATTGCCATCTGGGTTTTCAATGGGTTTTTGATGGACAAGCTTATCTCCTTTCGCAAAAGCGTGCGTAGTCGACCCTCTTGTCCAAGAGTGCTGATCGAAATTGTGGCCTGTTCCAATATCTGGGTCATATGGGTCGTAGCTGTTATGTAAAGGCAACCAATATTTAGTCTGAACAGGCCCAGGGAGCTTTGAATAATAGAGGTTCACCCTATACGCTGCATCAATCGTGGCGATGTCTGTTGGATAGTTTCCAGTTGTATACGCAGCCTCGGTAGCCTTAAAGAAGAACCAGACCCTGGTGTCGCCAACCACATTTTGACATTTCATTTTGACTGTCAGTTTGATTATTTCCCCCGGCCTGAGTATCTTAAGGTCAACTTTGAATTGCCCACTACATGTATATGCATCGAGATTATCGACTCCATCAGGCTTTCCGAGGGCCCAAGTATACAAGTAAACGGTTTGAGTAGTGGAGTAAGGTGAATAAATAGCGCTCATATCTAAGGAGACTGAGACGGTACCACTGGCCCTAGGAGTTGTTAAGTCAGTTGGCAAGTATATTGCCCATGAAGCGTCCGAAAGATCGATTATGGTACGGCTCGGGTTTAGATTTGCAGCCGCAAGCGTTATGTACTGTATTGTGGACGCCACATCAGTAATATCTGCGCCCGCTGAATTCTTGAAAGTAATAGTTACTCCTTCTTCTCCACCTAAAACCAATACGTTATCCGCAACTGTCCCCACAGGGGGGTCAATCGTTCCGCTAGGGGCAGCATTAACGGCTGGAACCAGACTTATCAGCAGAAGGACAATCAGTAACGGTAAGAAGGTTCTCTTAGGCATAACTCCTTACACCATACAATATCCTGGGAGGAGTGTTTCACCATTAAAAACTCGTGCCGTCCAGATTTTTAAAGGTTTTCTAGACACAGGTCGAAGGTATGACTAAGGGGTAGAAGCGTGTCTCAGCGGCAACGCGCGCTATTAAAGTTCGAAGCCTAGATATGCTAGGTATGGAAGTTGAATATGCTTGAAACTCAAGTTTTATGGCGGAGTGAATGAGATAGGCGGAAACAAGATCCTGCTGGAAGACCAAGATACAAGAGTTTTCCTTGATTTCGGCATGAGTTTTTCAGGTAGAAGAAGATTCTATCTTGAGCCCTACCTTTCTCCAAGGGATGAGAGGGGTCTACTTGAGTTCGGCATTCTGCCCGACTTGGAGGGCATATACAGGTTTGATGATTCCCCACCATCTATTGACGGTGTTATTCTGTCACATTCTCACAGCGACCACGCTTCATGCATCTCTTTCCTGAACAGGCGGATTCCAGTTTACTGTGGAGAGACCACCGCAACAATTCTCAGAAGCCTAAGCGAGACGAGAACCAAGACCTTCGAGACAGACATTGAAGATCTTAGGATTAAGACCTTCAGGACGGGTGACAGGATCAAGATTGGAGGCTTAGAGGTTGTGCCGGTTCATGTAGACCATTCAGTCCCAGCCGCCTACGGATTTGTAATCTACACTTCCGAGGGCGCAATAGCATATACGGGAGACCTCAGGATTCACGGAGTCAAGTTTCAAATGACATACGACTTGATCGACGAGGCGAAGCAGGCAAAGCCTGTAGCCTTAGTTTGTGAGGGTACAAACATCAGCGGCGCAGACGTATCCAGCGAAGATGAAGTCAAAGCAAAAGTAAACAAGGTGGTTAAAGGAACCGATAAATTGGTTCTGGCGGACTTTTCATATGCAGACGTTGATAGATTCAGAACCTTCTATGAGGTTGCCAGAGAAAACGGTAGACGATTAGCCATCTCGATGAGGCAGGCTTACATCTTCGACAAGCTGAGGCATGATGCAGATCTAGACCTCCCCGAGATAGATGATGAGAGCTTACTGATTTTTCAGAGGAGCAAGAAGAGATACTCAAAGTGGGAGGAGAAGATTCAATCGCACCTGAATGTGAAGGACTCCAAGGACATAAAGGATATGCAAGAAGAAGTCATTATGGTTTGCAGCCTCTTTGACCTCAAAGAACTGATTGAGATAAGGCCTGGATCCGGAAGCAACTTCATCCACTCAGCATCCGAGCCGGTCAATGAGGAGGGTGAGGTGGAGTTCACTAAACTATTGAATTGGCTAGACCACTTTGGACTACCTATGTACCAGATTCACTGTTCAGGACACATTATGCCGAATGAGTTGAAAGAGATTATCTCGAAGATTCAACCTAGAAAGATACATCCAATACATACAGACCACCCTGAACTATTCGCGAAGTTCCTAGCCAGGTACGCGGAGGTGGAGCTTCCAAGCAAGCAGTCATAAAATGCGTATGTTTGAATAAGTGATCAAACACCATAATACTTATTCTCACAATCTGGACTTACCTTGGGTTGAGAAGAAGGAAGAGGCAAAGATTAGCAATGAGATCATCAGTCAGCAGAATCATATTCATATCTTCAGTATTTGTTTTGTTGCTGGTTTGCTCAGGGGCTCCTCTGAAGGATGTTGAGGCTGCAAGTTCTGGTGAAGCCCAATACGCGGTTAGGAAAGTGATTTGGGATTACAGGAAGGCGATGAACCTCAAGTCTGACGATAGTCTGATTGCCCTTTACACGGTTGACGGCAAGTTTGTTGACGAGTCTTTCGGCACTGAGTTTGTCGGTCCAGAAGAGCTGCGGAGTCTTTATGAGGGCATCTTTGAGACAAACCCGAGTCTGACCTTCACAGTCTTTCCATGGAATATCGAGGTTACAGGCGACTATGCCTTCGTTACTTGTTCATGGAGCCTAGTCGGCAATTATGGTGTATACAACGGTGTCTACTGGGTAAGTATGAGTAAAGTGGCCGATGAGTGGAAGGTCACAAAGATCACAGCATACATTACGGTGATACATTACTACAGTCCACCATATCTTTTCCTTCGATAGGCCTCTGCCCTGACAGATATCGGAAAGAACCAAGTAAACGCCAACCCTCTATAGTAACTTCTACTTCTCTAAAAGGAGCTGGCGTCAATCGACAATCTTAAACCAACGCGCCTCTTGTGACTACACAGTTGTCGCGACTGCAGGCGGTTCCGAAATGAATATGCTTGAGATTGCAAGGCGTGCAAGAGCCGCAGCCCTGCGGATGAGTAGCGTCAGCGGCGAGGTAAAGAACAGGGCCATCCTGGCGATTGCTGAGGAGATAGATGGACAGAAGGCCCAGCTTGAGGAGGCGAACTCCAGAGATGTCGATGAAGCCTCGAAGGCAGGCCTTGCAACCCCCCTCGTCAAGAGACTCAAACTTGACGGCCAGAAAATCAACGGCTTGACGAAAGGACTAAGGTCGCTAGCTCAGCTCGAGGACCCCGTCGGAAAGACCATGCTCTCCATCGAGATGGATCATGGACTTGAACTCTACAAGGTAACTTGTCCGATAGGAGTTATCGGCGCCATCTTTGAGTCCAGACCAGACGCACTCGTTCAGATAGCCACTTTATGTCTAAAATCAGGCAACGCCGTCATCCTCAAAGGCGGAGCTGAAGCGGCGAAAACAAATCAGTTCCTTGCAGAACTGATAAGAGAGACAATTAAGGGGTTCAGTGAGATTCCAGAGGATGCAGTCCAACTCGTTGAGACAAGAGAAGATTTTGCGAAGCTTCTCAAGCTAGATGAATATGTGAGCCTACTCATTCCAAGAGGCTCAAGCTCACTCGTCAAATACATCAAAGAAAACAGTAAGATTCCTGTCCTAGGCCACACGGAAGGCGTCTGCCACGAGTATGTAGATGCAGATGCAGACCTAGACATGGCGCTCAAGATCTGTTACGACGCAAAGGTTCAGTACCCCGCCGTCTGCAACGCAATGGAGACGCTTCTAGTCCATAAACGCATAGCTGAGAAGTTTCTACCAAGAATGGCCCAGCTATACAGCGAAGCCAATGTTGAACTCAGGGGTGACGCAAGAACTAGGGAGATCCTGACAAATGTGAAAGAGGCGACTGAAGAGGACTGGCGGACCGAATACCTCGACCTCATCCTCTCAACAAAAGTCGTAGACTCACTCCAAGAGGCTATAGACCACATCAACCATTATGGTTCACACCACACGGACGGAATAATAACCCAAAATAGAGAGAACGCCAAAAGATTCCTGAATGAAGTTGACTCAGCGGTCGTTCTACATAACGCCTCCACAAGATTCAGCGACGGCTACAGATTCGGCCTGGGAGCTGAGGTCGGAATCAGCACCGAGAAGATCCATGCCAGAGGGCCTGTGGGCCTCGAAGGCCTAGTAACTTACAAGTATATTGTAACTGGAAGCGGCCAAGTCGTATCTACATATATCGGAAAGAACGCCAAGCCCTTCACCCATAGAAAGCTAAGCAAGACTTGGAACCCCTAACAACAATATAGATTGAGAGTGGTTATGTGAAGAGAAACTTTGACAACGCCAAAAGAGTTGTGGTCAAGGTTGGAACCTCCGTCCTAACAAAGCCAGACGGTTCCCTCGACAAGAAGTACATGCAGGAGATGGCGAGGCAAACCCATGCCCTGACAAGACAGGGGAAAGAAGTGATCATCGTGAGTTCAGGTGCAATAGGTTCAGGGGTCAAAGAGCTACGTCTTGGGATCATGCCCAGAGACATCCCAACAAGGCAAGGAGCAGCAGCCATTGGTCAAAGCATATTGATTGAGACATGGCGAGACGCCTTCAGAAAATATGGATTGAAGGTCGCACAGATACTCTTAACCTACGAAGCGTTCTCGAACAGAAGAACCTACCTAAACCTGAGAAACTCAATGGCTATACTCATGAAGTATGGTGCAATCCCAATAATAAATGAGAATGACCCCATCTCGGTTCATGAGATCGAGGCCACATTCGGTGACAACGATAAGCTCTCCGCCTTGGTTGCAGGGAAAGTTGACGCTGAGCTGCTCATTCTTCTGACGGACGTCGACGGACTCTATGACAAGAACCCGAGACACAAAGACGCTAAACTGATCCCTGAGGTGACGGAGATAACTCCCGATATTGAGAGGATTGGAGGAGAGCCAAGCTCATGGAGGACGAAAGGTGGGATGAAGACAAAGATCGATGCAGCCAAGATAGCGATGAAGTCCAACTGTGACATGATGATAGCGAATGCTAGGGAAAAAGACGTTCTCATAAGAATTCTCAAAGGTGAAGAGCTGGGAACACTCTTCAGGGCCTCAAGAGCGGGCTACACAAACAAAGAGAGGTGGATAAGATTCGCGAGGAGCCACGGAGTCATAAAGATCGATAAAGGTGCAAAAGAGGCCCTCCTTAAAGGTAGAAGCTTGCTGCCCTCTGGAATCCTTGAATTGGAGGGAGAGTTCAATACAGGAGATATTGTCTCTGTAGTCTGTAGTGGCCGGGAAATTGCGAAAGGCATCGTTGACTACTCGTCTGACGAATTGATGAAGATCAAAGGTAGAAGAACAGATGAGATAGAGAAGATCCTAGGATACAAGAATTATGATAACGTTATGAGAAGAGAGAATATGGTCTTCACTTGAGACCGTTATTCACCTATGGAAGAAGCCCCTCAAGGGATTATCTCACAACTGTTGTACATTCCATATTCGAAGTCTTCGATGTCAATCTTGCCTTCAGAGAGGAGTCTTCTAACTTGGGGTTCAACTCCTTCAAGTGAGTAAATCAGATTCTTGACGGTTTTGCAGACGAGCCTGAAACCATCCTCACCCCAAAGTTTCGTTGCATTGGCATATAGACATCTCCCCCCGCATAGGTTGTAGATCTCGCAGCTTGTACATGGTTCACGTACAAAGACGGTGTCTTTCAAATCTTGAGGATGAGAATTCCAAATGCTGCCTAGATAAAAGTCCTTCATACCAGCCATGACTGGACACGGGGTAATCTTGCCGTCGGTCTGTATATTGAAAGTATTCCAACCTGCCCCACAGCGCAACTTACTCTCGTTATCTAGGAGAAGGGATCGCATAACGCCTATGAACGGATAGACCTTTAGAACCTCACCGAATTTTTCCATTCGTTCAACCCAAGACTCCGCAAGCCTCCTCACCCCTCGGTTGTAGACTCTTTCTGACCAACCTTCAAATTGGGATTTGTCGTAGTCGATTTGCCAGAAGAGCGCATCAAGTTGCCAATGAACGGACTTGAATGGGAATTCCTTATTTGAAAGTAGCCAATACACCTGACGGCAAATATCGGTCCCCACAGACACAGTCATTCTTGCGATAAGCTCTCCTCCAAAGCCCCTCTCTCGGAGAGATCTGAGGTTTTCAACAGCTCTTCTATAGACTCCTGTGCCTCTATTTCTATCCGTGAGGATCTCATCCCCGTCAAGCGAAACAAGAACCGTATCCAGCCTCTTGATATATTTTGGTTTGAGCCTATCTAGCAGGAGACCATTGGTCTGGATGATATATCTGTCAGCGTCTATGCTATCCATTACCATCTCAATCTTTTCAACCTCAAGGAGAGGTTCCCCACCATAGAAGATGATTGTTGGCTCAGGATCCTGGTTGAGGAATCTCGATAAGTCTGAGACCTCGTAGCTGATCGAAGCCGGTAGAGAATAATCGATCTCCAAATCTCCAAAGTCGCTTCCAAAGTCTTGGCACGATTTCCCGTAGCAATACGCACATTGGAGATTACATCTTGTGGTAAGAGTGGTGTAGAAATTCAAACCCTGCAACCTAGATTCTAGATTCTTTTACAGTGAGGATACTATTCTGCCACCGAGTCCTCAGCCTCAAGGTCTTGACGGACTCTTTCTGAGATGGCGGCGTTGCATTTGAGCCATAAGGCTGCGGTCCACAGTTGGCTTCTGCTCCCCTTGGGCTTTCCAGTCTGTGGGTCATACCACTCATTGAACCCCTTCCACCTAGTCATCGTCCAGAACTGATCTGTTGCTTCATCTAGCAGGTTGAGATGTAGGAGCGCAAGTATCATATGTCCATGGACGAGCCCCCAGACGCCTCCGTTCTGGTATAGATTATTTGGGATGAGCCTCCACCAGCCGCACTCACGCCTAGGGTAGCGGGGCAATATGTTTACGTATCCATACTCTGTGAAGGCATGTTCAAGATTATCTTTGACAAGTTCAATTCTCGACTTTGGGATGAGGTTGTGGAGAATGGCTAATGCGTGGCCGAGGACATCGAGATGGTTGGATCTGTTTCCTTGCCTGTCTACCCAGTCTGCGTAGTGGCCCTCATCAGGTAGCCAGAAAACCTCGTCTATCCTCCCCTTAAGCTCCTCTCTCATCTCTTCCGGACGGACCTTGTAGAGTAATACTTGGTTATGGAAGGTTGCTTTGTTCCTGTATATCTTCATTCCATCCCGCCAGTCGCGTCCATAGACAAAACCGTCCCTACCAATCATGGATTCTACATACTTCCAGACCCCATCATAGTCGTTTGGCATTCCTATTCGCTTCATTAGGTCAAGAATCAATAGCTCATTGTCCACTTGGTCTGTAAATCTTGCGGCTGGCGAGAGTACCTTTGGATACCTGTAGAATAGGGTTGGGACTTGGCCTTCTCTAGCTAGGGCAATTACCTGATTGACGTGTTGTTTGACGTATATCTCTAATCCAAGACTGGCCAGAGCCTCATAACTGTAGCACATATCTCTTGTCCAGTACTCGTAACTGTAGGTGGAGAGCCCGCCGCTGGCAGAGACGCCTTCCGGCCCAATGCAAGACCTTACAGTCTCAACAGCGTCACGTCTCTTCGACTTTACAAGTGGCTCCTCTAGTATGTGAGCTGCACCGATATCGACTTGGGGTCGACTGTTTCTTACCAAGCTACTCACTCTACGCAGAGCACATAACGTTGCGGAGGTCCCAAAAAAGTGTGTGTCTCCGACAGACTCGCCTTCTTTTGCGACGGTCTGAGTTTTGGGTTTCTATTCTGTAGAAGGTGTGGTGAGTCTACTGATAGGCTTCCTAGTCAAAATCCCGAAGCCTCTCCCATTCACCCCTCTGTATCGTATCCTGCTGGATTATCTTCTTGAGGAACTGGCCTGTGTAGGAGGTCTTCACCCTAGTCAGTTCCTCAGGTGTGCATGAGGCTACGACGTATCCTCCTTCATCTCCGCCCTCTGGTCCCAGATCGATTATGTAGTCTGCGGTCTTGACAACCTCCAGATTGTGTTCGATAACCATGACTGTATTTCCGGCGTCGACCAGCCTCTGAAGTACGTTGAGCAGTTTCTCGACATCAGCGTAGTGGAGGCCAGTCGTCGGTTCATCCAGTAGGTATACCGTCTTTCCAGTGCTTCGCTTTGTGAGTTCGGCGCTCAACTTGACTCTTTGAGCCTCCCCTCCTGATAGGGTTGTTGCGCTCTGGCCCAGCGTTATGTAGCCCAAGCCAACATCGACTATGGTTTGGAGTTTCCTTGAGACCTGGGGGATGGCCGAGAAGAACTCCAAAGCCTCCTCAACCGTCATGTCAAGCACATCGGATATGGATTTTCCTTTATACTTCACCTCCAAGGTTTCTCTTCCGTATCTTCTTCCCCTGCAGACCTGGCATGGAATGTGAATGTTCGGTAGGAAATGCATCTCGATAGTTATTGTCCCAGCGCCTTGGCATGCTTCACATCTTCCTCCCCTAACGTTGAAGCTGAATCGGCCAGGCTTGTATCCCCTAACCCTCGACTCTGGAAGCTTGGAGAACAACTCCCTGATCGGGGTGAATACGCCGATGTATGTTGCTGGGTTGCTGCGTGGAGTCCTCCCTATGGGCGATTGGTCTATGATTATCGCCTTGTCAACATCTCCTATTCCAATAATCCCCTTATGAGCTCCAGGCCTCACCTTTGCTTTGTGAAGCTTCTGAGCTAGGGCATTATACAGTACCTCGTTCAGAAAGGTGCTCTTGCCTGAGCCTGAGACACCAGTCACACTGATGAAGGTGCCGAGAGGGATCGTGACGTCGATATTCTTCAGATTATTCTCGGACGCACCCAAGACGGTCAGGTGCTTCCCGTTTCCAAGCCGCCTTCTGTTTGGGAGGGGGATTGAGAGTTGGTGGCTCAGGTATTTTCCAGTGAGCGACTTACCGTCCTTCATGATCTCTTCCGGCGTTCCGGTGGCTACGACCTGACCTCCATGTCTACCTGCTCCAGGGCCGAGATCGATTACATAGTCAGACTCCAGAATCGTCTCCTCATCGTGTTCAACGACAAGTATTGTGTTGCCGAGATCTCTCATTCTACGAAGAGTCTCAAGGAGTCTCCTGTTATCTCTCTGGTGGAGGCCTATGCTTGGCTCATCGAGAACGTAGAGGACACCTGTCAGGCCTGAACCTATCTGGGTTGCAAGCTGCGTTCTCTGAGCCTCTCCTCCTGAGAGGGAACTCATCCTCCTATCGAGTGTGAGGTAGCCTAAGCCGACGTTTATGAGGAAGTTGAGTCTCTGATTCAGTTCCTTCAGTATCCTCTCAGCTATGAATCTCTCCCTATCATTGAGTTCCAGTCTGGACAGGAACTTTACCGCATCTGTTATGGACATTCTTGTTATCTCAGCTATCGATCTGCCACAGACTTCGACAGCTAAGGATTGGGGTTTCAGCCTGTCTCCTTTGCATCTTGGACAGATGCTCTCGCTCATGAATCTCTGATACCACTCTTTCATCGACTCTGAACGTGTCTCTCTATATCTCCGTTCGAGAATGTTGACTATTCCCTCGAAGGTTTGCCCCCACTCTGATGGGGGTGTCCCGTAGAGGAGGAGGTGAAGCTGCTTCTTGGTGAGGTTCTTTATCGGCCTGTCGAAGTCTATGCCGTATCTTTCAGCTATGGGTCTGAATTCTGAAAGGACCCACCTGTCAACCGGACCGAAGAACGGCTTTATGGCTCCTTCAGAGATCGACTTATCCTTGTCTGGCAAGACGAGTTCGGGGTCTATCCCTATCTTCACCCCTAGACCTGTGCATTCCTCACAGGCACCGTAAGGACTGTTGAAGGAGAACATCCTCGGCTCAAGAGCCTCTATGCTCACTCCACAATGTGGACAGGCAAGTTTCTCGCTGAACGCAAGCTCCGAGCCCTCAGCCTCTATGACCACCACTCCGCCTGTAAGTTCTATCGCTGTCTGTATCGACTCTGCAAGTCTAGGCTTCTCCTGCGGTGTCAGCTTGAGGTGGTCGACTATCGCCTCTATCGTGTGTCTCTTGTATCTTTCCAGCCTTACAGGTCGGTCTGTCCTGACCTCAACCTTATTCACTCTTGCGTTGATGAAGCCTCTGAGCCTTAGATCTTCCAGTAACTCCTTGTATTCTCCCTTCCTTCCCCGCACAACTGGCGCCAGAACCTTAATCCATAACCCGCTCTTCTGGCTCATTATTGAGTCAACTATCTGTTCAACAGTCTGTTTGGCGATCCTTCTGCCACATATGTGGCAGTGAGGGATCCCTATTCTCGCGAATAGAAGCCTGAGATAGTCATGAATCTCCGTCGCCGTGGCGACTGTTGAACGGGGATTGGCGCTTGCCGTCCTTTGTTCTATAGCAACGGCCGGGGAGAGGTTCTCTATGTAATCGACGTCGGGCTTGTCTAGTTGGCCGAGGAACTGGCGGGCATACGCTGAGAGTGACTCTATGTATCGCCTTTGGCCCTCGGCGTATATCGTATCGAAGGCGAGGGAGGACTTTCCTGAACCGCTCAGGCCGGTTATGACAACTAGGCGATTCCTCGGAATCTCTACGGTTATATTCTTGAGATTATTCTGTCTTGCGCCTTTCACTATTATGTTGCCGTCGAAATTTTTCCACCCCTTCTGAGAATTCTTATCTGATCTCTTATTGCCGCGGCCTTCTCAAACTCCAGTCTCCTCGCAGACTCGAACATCTCCTCCTCCAGTCCTGCTATCACCGCCTCAAGTTCGTGCCTTGACCTGAATCTGTGCTTGAGTCTAGCTCCTGTCGGAGCTGCGATCTCAGGTTGGGCCTTCACTGTTGGGGTTGCAGCGATTATGGTTCTGACCTCTTTCCTTACCGTTTCGGGAACTATTCCGTGTTCTTTGTTATAGGCTAGCTGGATTGCGCGTCTGCGGTTTGTCTCCTCTATGGCCCTTCTCATTGAGCCTGTGATTCTGTCTGCATACATTATGACTTGGCCTGAGATGTTTCGGGAGGCCCTCCCAGTAGTCTGTATAAGTGATGTTTCTGAACGTAGAAAACCTTCGCTGTCGGCGTCCAAGATAGCAACTAGAGAGACCTCGGGAAGATCTAGTCCTTCTCTGAGGAGGTTGACACCCACTATTGCGTCGTAGACTCCAAGACGAAGATCCTTGAGTATGTCAACCCTCTCGAGAGTCTCGACCTCCGAGTGGAGATAATGGACGTTTACACCGTTTTCCTGGAGGTACTCAGCCAGGTTCTCAGCCATCTTCTTTGTTAAGGTCGTGACCAGACTCTTCTCCTTCTTTTGGGCTCTTGCCTTGATCTCTATTATCAGATCTTGAACCTGACCTCTGACCGGTTTGACTATGATCTCGGGATCGACAAGCCCTGTTGGTCTGATTACCTGCTCCACAACCCTCTGGCTGTTCTGAAACTCATAGGGAGCAGGAGTTGCTGACATGCAGATTACCTGTCCTATTCTGGCATTGAACTCCTCAAAGTTTAATGGCCTGTTGTCTTTCGCTGAGGGTAGCCTGAAACCGTGTTCTATCAGAGTCTCCTTCCTCGATAGGTCTCCACCATACATTCCCTCAAGCTGAGGTATTGTGACGTGAGACTCGTCTATGACGGTCAAAAATCCTCTGGGAAAGTAGTCTAGCAGAGTCTTGGGAGGCTCACCAGCCTCGCGTCCGTCAAAGTGTCTGGAGTAATTCTCGATTCCTGGGCAGTAACCTATCTGGCTGATCATCTCTAGGTCGTATCTTGTTCTCTGTTCGAGCCTCTGAGCCTCCAGAAGCTTTCCGGCAGCTCTCAAATCTCGCAGTCTCTCATCGAGTTCAGCCTCGATGGACCTTATCACACGCAAGAGTTCATCTTTTGGTGTCACGAAGTGTTTGGCCGGAAAGATGAGGGCTGATTCCCTCAAGCTCTTTTGGAATCCTGTGACAGGGTCAAGCTCGACAATATCTTCGATTCTGTCGCCTAGAAGCTGGAACCTGAAGACTGTCTCCTGATTGATTGGGCAGATCTCGATTATGTTTCCTCTAGCCCTGAAGCGTCCCCTGCTGAGTGCTACATCGTTCCTCTCATACAGCATATCTACGAGCCTCCTGAGGATATCGTCTCTGCTGATAGATTGACCGCGACTGAGGTGTAGAACGGTTTTCAGGTATTCTTGGGGGGAACCCAAACCGTAGAGGCAAGAAGAGCTTGCCACGACGATTACGTCTCTTCTCGATAGTAGAGACTGGGTTGTTGAGTGCCTCAGCCTATCAATCTCCTCATTTATCGAGGTTTCTTTGGCAATGTAGGTGTCGGTCTTCGGAATGTAGGCCTCAGGCTGGTAATAGTCGTAGTAGCTGACGAAGTACTCCGCAGCGTTCTCAGGAAAGAATGCTCTGAACTCTGTGTAGAGTTGCGCCGCGAGGGTCTTGTTGTGGGAGATGACAAGAGTAGGCCGCTGGGCATTTGCAATGACGTGTGCTATGACAAAGGTCTTGCCCGTTCCCGTAGCGCCCTTGAGGGTTTGTCTTGTCAACCCTTTCTCAACACCCTCGGACAACAGCTTTATGGCTGTGGGCTGGTCGCCTTTGGGCTCATAATCCGTAACAAGTTTGAAGAGTGCCTTTCCAGCCACTTGAAGCAGTAACCTCCTGCAAGACAGCTCTCAGAACTGAAGCGAGAACGTTCCCTCTAGCTGAATCGATTTCTCTGCCGACGTATCATTGGCAAGAGACAGGTTGGAGAAACCTTTTTGATCGATATTAATGTATCCCTAAGAAAGACGTTCTTGCGGGGGTAAAGCCTTAGCTTTGGAGAGTTGTTCTAGATTAGCAATTTTAGGATGTCTGCTGCGACAGGTTCAGTCGGCAAATACGACTTCAACAAAGTTCTTAACTATCCTTGCTGTTGCCCCCCAAACCACGTGTTGAGGGAGATCGTAGTAGTAGACTGGGTAGGGCTTTCCATCCCGGACAACATATCCAACCCTTGGAGGCCTCCTCAGCTCTTCGATCGGAACGACGATTAACTCACTTATCTCTTCCTTGTTTATCCTGAAATCGTAAGGGTAAGGTATCTTTCCCACAAAAGAAGAGATTAAGTAGCCTGTCGTGGTCGAGTAATCATCGAGTTCTCCCAGAAACTGAATGTTGCCTTCCGAGAGGCCAAGTTCCTCCCACGCCTCACGAATCACAGTACCTTTCAGAGTGATGTCCCGCTCCTCGAATATTCCTCCTGGGAAAGATATCTGGCCCGGGTGATGCTTCATCTCCTTGGGCCTCTTTGTGAAGAGTAGACAGTACTCGTCTGATCTCCTCAGAAGAGGAACCAAGACAGCGGCACGAATGAGACCTGGTTCCAGCGTCAACTTCTCCCTGCTTGAGAGAGCATCTATGATTCTTGCTTCTAGATTATCTACTGCCAAACCTCGGCTCACATCGGCAAATATTTCTAAATGATTCCGTACCATGATACCTATTTCAATTATTGTTTGACACTCACACTCAACCCTTTGAGCAATAAGGAAATATTGATTAATGTTCGATCTAGAACCTTATCTGTGATAGGATATGTCTGTCCTAAAGATGGCTCTGCCCAAGGGTCACCTGCGGGAGGCTGTGAAGAACCTCCTCGACCAGGCAGGTTACAATCTCTCAGTAAAGGGTGAGCGGTCCTATAGAATTGAGTCGAGAGACCGCGACCTAGAAATCAGAATACATAGAGCCCAGAATATCAGCCTCCTAGTCGAGCAGGGAAGATATGACCTCGGTATCACTGGACTTGACTGGGTTCTTGAGCCCCAAGCGGATGTTGAGGAGTTGACGGATCTTAAGGTTGGCAGAGTAGATGTGGTCGCGGCTGTCCCTGGAAGATACGGTATCGATGAGAGTCTCGGGTCCCAAGTCTTCGCAAGGTTCGAACAGAAGATGCGACAGGAGAAGAGAGACAGAGCCGTCGTAGCCTCTGAATATGAGAATCTTACAAGGGGCCTATTCGACAAGCATATGCCCAATCTGGCTTACAGGTTCATACGCTCATACGGTGCAACGGAGACCTTCATAGATGTGGCTGATCTCATCGTCGACTGCACCGAGACTGGAGCAACCCTCAGGGAGAATGGTTGGTCAATAGTCCATAGACTCTTCGAGTCCACAGCGCGCATAATAGCAAATAGGGAGAGTCTGAGGGACCCCTGGAAGAAAGAGAAGGTTGACGGATTACTCTCGCTTGTTGAAGGTGCAAGAGACGCAAAAGTTCTTCGGCTGCTCAAGATGAATGTTCCTGAGGACTCCATGAGCAGAGTTATGAATATTCTTCCGGCGATGAAGAGCCCAACGATCTCTAGACTCTACGGTGAAAAGGGGGCTGGATACGCTGTTGAGGTCGCTGTGGATGAGGAACAGGTTGTTCAGCTCATCCCGAAACTCAAGAGAAGTGGGGCAACAGACATTCTTGAACTTCGTATAGAGAAGGTTGTGAGGTAAGTTAGCATCCTCACCTACATGACTTCACTCAAGTCTAATTTTCTGAGATTGAGACCTCAATCTTTGGAGGATCCAGTAGCGTATTGTGAACGGTACAGTGCTTGATCATCCTTATGAGAGCTTGCTCCCAATCAGAGTTGATATCTCCTTTCTTCAAATGGATTCTTACTTCAAGCTCTCCGACCCTTGACGGATTCTCGGCAATCTTCCACTCCAAAAATATCTTCATGCCTTCAGATGAGATCTTGTGGCGGTCACAGAAGATCTTGGCATAAACACCTATGCAACAACCAATTGACGAAACGAAGAGTTCAACAGGGGTCATGCCTGTATCTTTCCCATCCTCCTCAAGGGGCTGGTCTGTGATTACTTGGTGTCCCCTACATTTTGCAGTGAAACGCCACCCTCCCAAGTGAAGTATCTCCATGCTCATTTCTAGACCTCAACCTTGGTAGAGGAAAGTCGGGAGGTTTAAAGCGTTGCTGGAGACCTAAGAATCCCAGTTATGAGTAGCCCTGAACTTGATAGCAAGACTCCTCCAAAAGAACAGGTCAGAAGGAGGGTATGGAGATTAATGGAGGAGTTCGGAGTCTCTAGACCACCTCGACCTATCTATCGTCGCATACCGAACTTTGTGGGTGCTGAGACGGCGGCCAGAAGGCTTCTGGAACTTGACGAATTCAAGAGTGCAGAGACTGTAAAAGTCAACCCTGACTCCCCGCAGAGGCCTGTTCGCGAGCAGGTACTGCGAACCGGAAAGACTCTGCTAACCCCTACTCCCAGACTCAGAGGCGGCTTCCTCCTAGTAAAGCCTGGGTATGTCTCCGATAGAAACTACAGCTTCGCCGCGACGATCAAGGGTTCATTCAGGTACGGCAGGAGGGTTGACCTGCGTAACGTTCCAAAGCCAGACCTACTCGTCGTGGGTTCCGTAGCGGTCTCACCTGACGGTTCAAGGTTAGGTAAGGGCGGCGGGTACAGCGAGTTGGAATACGCCATCCTATCTGAACTCAGGCTGCTGGATGAGAGGACACCGATCGCAACAACAGTCCATGAGAGCCAGATCGTTGATGCGGTGCCTATGGAGGCCCACGACATAAAGCTTGACATAATCGCTACTCCAAACCGAACACTTAGGACGAACGCCACGCGGGCGGGTCGTGGAAGTCTGGTGTGGAACTTGGTAACTGAGGCGATGATTCATGAGATACCCGTTCTTAAGGAGTTGCACGGAACAGAAAGAATAAAGAGCTGAGAGAACAATACCCACTAATGGTGAAATTGATGAGCTATTATGACCCTAACTATTGGAGACAAGTTCTACGGTACTACCCATACCTACAGCCTTCTACTCAAACGGTTATGCCTGCGGATCCGCTTGAACAGTTGGGTCTGGGCAAGAAGGAGGCCATCGCTTTGGTTAACTGTCTCTACTGTGGAGACTTGGTTCCGACAACAATCCGGTTCTGCCCCAGATGTGGGTGGCCACGAGCGGTTTAGAGGTTGACTGACCATTGGCTGCATACCTTAAACTGATCGAAATCAATGGGAAACAGTATATTTACGAACATATAATCTATCAACCTGACTGAGCTCGGCAAGCTGCGGGAGACTCGTCACCCTTCACTCCTTTAAGAGTGGCAAGTTCCTAAGCTTAAGGTTCAATACCATTCATCTGAGGAGAGGAGCCTAGCACAACACATTTATTTAGATTCTTCTTTGAGTGAAGACTGGGTCCCGCGGATCCCGCGGTAAGATGCAAGACAGCATCCCGAAAGCTCAGCCTGGTAGAGCTTCCGATCACGCTGAAAACGTGAGGAGACGCTGTAGAGTTGCACCTAAGGTGCGACCGTTCAGCCTATCAGGCTAACAGAGACCGGAGTGTCGCTGGAGAGTCTAAAGGACTCGGCGAATTCAAAGTAGGCCTCGCCTATGAAACTCCGGCCCGCGGGACCACTATTGAAAATTAGGGTCTAACTGAGATATCTGTGACCGGCTTTCTCCCAGTAATTCCTTGATAATTCAACGCATTTACCTAGTCTATTCCTTCGCCCTTCTTCACCTGATCTTCTGTCTAGTATCTTGTGCCGAAAATACGATAAACCTACTGCACCATTTCAAAAAATTCAACAGCCGAGATCAGCTAGTTTGGATGAATCTTCAGCGCGTTATAAGAGGAGAGACGCTAGAAGGCGGTCGAGAGTACGCTAACATTGTGACGTAGTCCTTGAAGTAATCAAGTTTCACAGGACATCCCCAGTATATCCAGTGCTTTGATTGTTGGCGGGCCCGGTGGGATTCGAACCCACGGTCTCCGGCTCTCTCCCTGCTTTTGACCGAAGGCCAGCATCTTGATCCTGACTAGACCACGGGCCCAGACCTACTTTGAGATCTTCTCTGTTACCATTTAATCTTTGCAACCTAGTTTGACACGTTAGATCTTAACGGTGGGAGTCGATGGAAGTTACGGACCCACTTAGTTCACTCCACCAAATGATCTTTGGGAACATAACCTTTATTTCAAGAAGTCTCGACGTGAAAGGATTCATGATTGTACTTGCCAAAAGTTGTTGATTTGAATATTACTCAGAAAGATTTAAGGGATGAGGAGTTCTTCTTGCGAGTTCTTTACAGTGGTCATACATGGCTTTGTCCGACGCAACTATTAAAAAGTTTATCAAGAACGGCCTAGTCAGCATCGACCCGTTCGAGGAGTCTAATCTGACGCCTGCAGGCTACGACCTGAGGGCTGCTCAAGAAGTTGTTCTCAATTCTGGGGAGCAGAGACTTGCTGCTACGCTTGAAAGAGTTGAGTTGGCCCCCGATCTATTGGGGGTTCTCCACCTTAGATCTTCGTTTACAAGAGAGGGTCTGTTCGCGAGTCTCGCCGTAGTCGACCCAGGTTTCAGAGGCCAGTTGACCGTTTCCCTCCTCAATGTCGGACGAAAACCATTGAAGATAGGTTGTGGGGAGCCTTTTCTTCAGTTGACAATTATTCAGCTCTCTGAAGGGGTAGAGAGATCGTATAGCGGGAAGTATCAGGAAAGTTTTGGGGTTGTAGAGAGCAAAAGAGGATTGTATGATAAGAATCTATCAAATAAAGCATAGAAAGGATTATACACTTTACACCAGAATGTATAGAGGAAGGTTTTCTTCTTGGCAGGCTCGAGGATCGCGGATCTCAAGTATAAGCTGATGGTTACTGAGCTCCTCAACCTGGCCAA
Organism: uncultured Candidatus Bathyarchaeia archaeon; assembly: GCA_964480955.1. Taxonomy (GTDB): domain Archaea; phylum Thermoproteota; class Bathyarchaeia; order 40CM-2-53-6; family RBG-13-38-9; genus CAYZRW01. The sequence continues at coordinate 18,829 of CAYZRW010000016.1, forward strand.
GAACTACTACACTTATCGTGAACTCTCACAGTTGATTGGCCTGCCGGAGACCGTTCTCAGCAGATACGTCAAGGGGCACGTTCTCCCAACGATCGACAGAGCCGTAGACATCAACAACAAGCTCGAGAGTATCATGCGTCTGGAATCTGAGATTCAGCGGAGAATAAGATTTGATGACTTGGGCTACTTCGACAACACAAAAGTGATCTCTGATACGATGCTCCTTGAGCGGGCCGTTCAACAGGCTGTAAACAAGTTTGCCGGGCAGAGAGTGACGAAGATCCTAACGCCTGAGACCGACGGCATCCCTCTGGCAACGTTGCTGGCCAACAGACTAGGTGTTCCTCTGGCAATAGCTAAGAAGACCAGAGAGATAGGCGTCGGAGAATTCATAGAAGAGGTATATATACCGTCTAAGTCGGCGATGATGATGAGTTACTATGTTCCCCGCAGCATGTTTAGAAAGGGTGACTGCGTGTTGATAGTCGACGATGTCATAGGTAGCGGTGAGACCCAGAGAGCCCTCATCAAGATCGTGCGCAAGGCCAAGGCAGAGGTTGCGGGAGTCTATGCATTGATGTCGATCAGCATGGAATGGAAACGTAGGATAGAAGACGTAGCCAATTGTCCAGTCGAGGTCGCGTACGAAGTATCGCAGAAGATGAGGGTGGACTGAAGAGGCTATCCTAAGACAGTTTGAGAGAACTTTAGAATACTGTCTTCGTCGGGGTCTTTCAACACACCCCTGTCCGATATTATGGCATCAACCAGACTCAGAGGCGTCAAATCAAAAGCGGGATTAATCACCTTGACACCTTTCGGGGTGACACGGACACTTGATATATGTGTCACCTCCCTAGGACTCCTCTCCTCAATCTTGACGGATCTGCTTGAGTTCAGACTGTCGAAAGTCGACATCGGCGCCGCAACGTAGAAGGGTATCTTGTGGTATCGTGCAGCTATCGCTAGGGTGTATGTTCCGATCTTGTTGAAGACCCCGTCCCTGACTATCCTGTCGGCCCCAACTATGACCTTCTGAATCAATCCTTGATCCATGATGTAACCCACCATTCCGTCTGTGATCAGCCTCACAGGTATTCTGTCTCTTGAAAGCTCGAAGGCAGTCAGTCTAGCGCCTTGAAGTCTGGGCCTAGTCTCTGTGGCAAAGACGTTGACCCGTTTGCCCTGTCTCACAGAGGTTCTGATAGGCGCCAGGGCCGTTCCGTAACCAACTGTTGCTAGGGCCCCAGCGTTACAGTGGGTCAGAACAGTATCCCCGTCAGCTATCAGGTCAGCTCCATACTCGCCAATTCTGAGGTTGGCCTGAACATCATCCTCGGCCATCTGAACCGCCCTCTCGACAATGATCCCCTTGACAGTTTTTGTGTCTCCTGACGCAGTTTTTGCAGCCTCAAGGATCTCTGAGAGCCCCCAAGAGAGATTTACAGCAGTCGGTCTTGTAGCTTTTAGTTCCGTCGAGGCAGACTCAAGCTCTTCTAGAAGTTCTTCTTTGGTCTTCGCCTTACTCTTGCGGGCGACCAACGCTAGCCCCATGGCTGCGGCGACACCTATCGCGGGAGCTCCGCGAACAACCATCCTCCTTATAGCATCAGCAACCTCTCTTGAGGTTCGGCATCGAACGTAGGTCAGTTTCTCAGGGATCTTGGTTTGGTCTATCATCAAGACAGCGCCGTCTTGCCATTTGACCGTCCTCAAATCGAAGAAGTTCTTCGTTTCCGGCACGGTTCATCAACCCCAATGACTAGTTAACTCTAAAGAGGGCGTATGCTCAAGAACATGTATCAGGCAGCCTAAATAGGATATCTAACCCCATTTGGGCATCAGATGGTGTATGAGCTTGATTCAGACCTTTGAGGCGCGCTACAAGAAAGGCGGAGTCTATATTTCAGAATCTGACAATCTCATGGAACTTCTCGACAGAGGCTTTGGAACTCTTCGAGGGAAGAAGCTGTTTCTCTCATCCTACGAAGCCTTCTTTCTGACTGAGAAGGGTCGAATAACGGTTCTTGACGAAGAAGACGGGCCCACTCTATCACTTCACGAGCTTGTCAAGAGGCTCTCGATGGGCAAACAGGAGATCTGGATAAGATATCTCGTCTACCGAGACCTCAGAGATAGAGGATACATAGTTCGTGAGACAGTGAAAGTTGACTTTGAGATTCACGGGAAGGGGGCTGAGAGACGTCTAGTCTCAATAGTCTATGAAGGTGGGGAGGCAAGCCTTCAGAAGCTTAGCGTCCTTCTGAGATACGCAGCGAAACAGAAGAAGGAGCTTATACTTGCGGTTATAGATAGAAGAACCGACCTCGTATACTACTCAGTCGGGGAGATGGAGTTTAGGAAGCCCCGAGTCTGAGTTCTTGGAACGATTTTCATGACGATGAGGGCTTGTGAGAAGGTTGGCTGACCAGTCGTTTTTCACCCCTCCCAGAGGGATGAGGGATATTGAGCCGAATGAGATGGCAAAGCGCAACTGGATGTGTGGTGTTATACACAGGGCCATGAGGCTTTACGGCTTCCGGATGGTTGAGCCGACGGCGATAGAGAACCTCGCCACCTTGGAGGTTAAGTCAGGACCCGAGATAAAGAACGAGATCTACTGGTTTGAGGACAAGGCTGGGAGAAAGCTTGGCTTAAGATTCGACCTAACCGTTGGAATGACGAGGATGGTTGCAAACCGTCTCGAACTTGCGGAGCCGATCAAGCTCTGCGCCATCTCTGGGATGTGGAGGTATGATGAGCCCCAGTTCGCCAGGTACAGGAACTTCTACCAGTGGGACGCGGAGATCTATGGGGCTGCGGGGCAGGAAGCCGACGCTGAAGTCATATGCCTGGGCATGGAGATTCTTGAGAATCTTGGCTTCAGAGATTATGAGGTTCGGGTAAGCAATCGTAAGTTGACAGAAGGGTTCCTCAGGTCAAGAGGTTTAGAGTCGAGAGAGAAGACTGAGGCAACGATTAGAGTGATGGATAAGCTGGGGAAACTATCCAGCGAGCAGCTGGGAAGTGAATTCAGATCGATAGGACTGCAGGAAGGCCTGATCGATGAGATATTGAGGTTTGCCAGCCTCAAGGGTAGGCCGGACGAGGTTCTCTCAGAGACCCCCAAGAGACTGGGGGAGAGTGGCTCGGAGGGATATGAGGAACTCTCCAACCTCGCCGATATTCTGGACGGATTCGGGAGGATCGAGCGTTGCATATACGACTTCAGCATAGTCAGGGGGATAGGGTACTACGACGGCATAGTCTTCGAAGCCTACGATAAGGGTGGTGAGGATATTGGCGCGATCTTTGCTGGGGGAAGGTATGATGGCCTCTGCCGAATCTATGGGAAGAGGGACATGCCGGCTACCGGTGTTGCTGGAGGAATTGAGAGGATAATGATCTCGATGGATAGGGCAAAGCTCTTCCCAAAGCTCAGAGAGACCCCTGAAGTATTCGTTGTCGCTGTGAACGATGCTGTTCGAAGGAGATGTTGGGAGATAACTCGAGAGTTGAGGGCTGAGGGCGTGTCTGCCGACTTTGACTTGAAGAGGCGCAATCTCAAGAAACAGCTGGAGTACGTAGACTCTACTGGCATACCATACGCCGTCCTTGTGGGTCAGAGGGAGCTTGACAGAGGTGTGGTCAAACTCAGAGATATGGCTCGGCGTGTGGAGAAGGAGTTGAGGCTGCAAGAAGTAGGTGGGGAGATTGGGAAAGCCTGAGACGCACGTGATGATTCTTGAGTGTGGAATCTCCGGTCTGCAAGAACCCTATCGAAGGGTGCCCCTGCTGTTCAGTCTGCGTGGCAGAGATCGTATCAAGGGGCCCTGAATGAAAACCAGCATTACACTTCTCGCTGGAACCTCCAGTCCTCACTCAGGCTTCTTTCTGAAGACCTTGAGGTAAACTACTTCAAGTATCCCGACTGTGTTTATTACCAGAAGTGCCACGAACCACACTTTCTGAGATGCACGAGCAGAATACCATAACGCTATGCCCTTCACTGCCATGGACCACACCAAGATTGGAATGAGAATGATTGGATTGAGTATCCATGAGAGAATTTCGGGTATCTGTTGCATCGTCCCTCGCCACTCGGTAGTCCTCAACCATAATAATGTTTTCCGTCCAGGATATAGGTGCAACGATTTATCTCTGAGAGTTGTGCTCTTGTATCGCTAGATCTCACTAGGGTGGAAAACATTAAATCAGCTCTACCTGACCGTATTATTATGGCCGAGAAAGAAGTAAAGAGGACTCCTCCAGAACTTGGATCAAGAGTCGCAGTCTCCATAATCGTAGTATTTGGCTGGTTGATCTATGCGATAATACACGTAGTCTTCATCTGGGAGCGCTTCAGCACAATCCAGAATATTGCTTTGATCATAATATCCTTCCTGTTTGGCCTCGCGATCCTAGGCGCCATGTGGGCCTCTTGGGGCATCAAGGTCGGCAGAGAGTATGCTGAATGCTGTAAAGAGTGAAGCTTCCAGGAACATCGAATCTTGTATGCTCATTATTGCCGTGGACGACCGGTCTTTTTCCGCGAGCATAGCCTAGGAAGACTTGGCAGACACTCCAACCCAGGAAAAGCCTGAGATTATCTGCATAAGTTCTCATTTCGTTTCTCCGAGTTCTGTTTCGATAGGTTATGTGAAAGATCTTGGCAGGGGAAGATCGAGGCTTGGATTCAGAAGCCTCCACATGGCGGATAGGCGCTATTCCTCTTGTTTGCGGTAGAGATAGTTGCTGGCTTCATGAGATGACTCTTAAGGGACCTTGAGGATACTTCAACCTGAACGGTGAATATTGACGGTTGCTGCGAATGGTTAATTGATGCTCTTGTGGGGTGCTGAGATACGGCGGTTCATCCTGAGGCTTTCAAGAGGCTGTTGTGGTGGGTCATCGCTGGAACTAGAGGTGGAGCCTCAAGGGCTAAGATAATTCTGTTTCTTAAGGAGCGTCCCGGCAATGCGAGCCAGCTGGCAGAGCTTTTGGGAATGGACTACAAGACTGTGAGACACCATCTTGAAGTCCTGTTGGAGAACAGGCTTGTAGTGAAGGTTGGGAGCAAGTACGCCGCAACCTATTTCCTTTCACCTGAGTTAGAGAGTAACTATGGAACGTTTCAGGATATTTTGGAGAGGGCTGGAAAGACAAAGATAGGTTAATAGAGAGTATGTAGAGTCTTTTGGTGGGAGACTTGATGTCTGAGGCGCTTCTAGTTGTTGAGGGAGTTCTGACCCTGACGAATACGATTCTGGTTGCAGCCGTCATGTACCATTTCATTCAGAGTTACAAGGCGGTCAAGTCAAGATTCACACTCGGCCTATTGTTATTCTCCTCGATCCTGCTGGTGCAGGCTGTATTCTCATTGCCGGTGACCGCCCTCTCAGGCATAGCCTCTCCTCCGGAGGCCGTCGTCTTCCACATCATATCGAACGGTTTTGAACTTGTAGCTCTCCTCATCTTCTTGAGTATCATCAGGAAGTAGAGGGCGGTAGGTCTTTTCCCAATCATATAGGCATGGTCTACCGGAGGATTCCTCCAGAGGTATTCGAGCCTATTTGGACATGTTTTGGGAGAGAAATGGAATCAATTCTGGAAATTCCTTATATTGATTCAGAGTGATAGTTGCCACCGGTGTAGGGTAATGGATGAGAGGGCTGCTGTCGGCATATTCCTGCTTGTGATCAGCCTCTTCGGTTTGGTGCTCTTCTTCCCAGTCTACTCGCCGGCGACTTACGGGGGTTGGGGTTGCCCAATGCTCGGCAGAAGGGGACACTGGGGCGTGATGGGGCCAGGAGGCTGGTCCTACATGGGGTTCCCCTACAGCAATCTAGCTTTGATCTTTCTCTTCGACGCCGCCTTCATAGTGGTTCTCTTGCTTGGAGTCTACCTCATCTGGAAGTCGACGCAGAGAGTATAACAGAGGCGACTTGAGGCTGCTGAGCCTGGTTTCCTTGGCTGAGCGGTTCCTGAGTTAGACTGACAGATTCACCTATCTCTCCGGTCTTTTCCAGTTTCTGTCTTGAGAGGGGGACCCACCCCCCACCCCCTAGGGGGGGTGCCTTCGGCCATGTTTCAGCGTATTGGCATACTCGCGGGTATCTCGCATTTGGGTAATTTTATGCAGAGGACGGTTTATCCGGATGTCTTCGGGTTCGCGGCATCATAACCTTTAACCGTAGTATGTGGGGGAATCTCCTCTATTCATGGTCTTTGCGGTGGCTCCGGTTTGAGAGTTTCTCCAGGTCTGAGGCAGGATGTTCGTCTTTTCCTACACGGCTATGTGGGGTACTTGGAGGCGGTGAAGCTTAGGGACCTCTACATCTCCCTATTGGAAATGTCGAAGGATATTGTCGAACTTGAAGATAGGGTAGGAAAGGCCATCATGGATTCTGAGGGTACAGGCGACCACAGGTCTGCTGAAGCCCTGAGGAGTCTGCATGAGAGAATTAGGAAGAATCATTTCGGTGAGCACGTGGCCTAGGACTCAAGACGGCCCTCGAGAGTACCAATTTAATGGGATTGTGAAAGGATCGCTTCCAGAAACATCTTTAAACAACAGTTTTTCTCGTTAAGATGGTTGGTCGAAAATGACCCGGAAAGACTTTGAAGAGACAATATTCGAGATGATTGAGGGTGAGGAGGCCGCAGCCAGACACATAACAAGAACGATCGGTCGGACAAGAAACGTTGTTGTAAGGGTCCTGATGCAGATCATGTTGACTGACACTGCCAAGCACGCCCATATGCTCCGAACCATATTGAATCTCAAGAAGACGCCTAAGATAGAGAGTGAAGAGGTTTCTGAGGTGATAGAGGTCCTAAAGAGACATGTAGAGGAGGAGAGGGTCATGATGAAGAATTCTGAAGACTTAGTGGACGAGGTTGAAGACCGACGGGTCAAGTTCCTCTTGGAGAACATTGTGATGGACGAGAAGAGACATCACAGCATAATGGAGAGGATAATTGAGCTGGTCAGCGACTCGAAGACTTCAGACGATAAGTGGTGGGATTTCCTGTACCGTTACAGTCGCCTCACACCCTGACAACCCCACCGCCCCGAAGAGCTTGAGACGAAGTTGCCCATACCCAGGGTCTCTCCGTTTTTCATGATCTGTCTCATCAGTTTCTTCTCAGTATCCTCCTTCTCCTTGGTCTCACCGATACTGTCACTCTACGCCAAGGACTTCGCCAAGGCTACGATCTTTGAGGTAGGCATCATCACCTCAGCTTTCTTTGTGGCGTCAACCTCGGTTAAGATACCTCTAGGAATCTTGGGTGGAGGCAGAAGGACCCCATTCACCTTCGCTTTGAGCCTCCTGCTGCTGATGATCCTGCCTTACTCCTACACCCTGGCAGAAACCTCGATCGGTCTAGCCCTGGTCAGGATGGCCCACGGCGTAGCCTTCGCCCTATCGGTGACGGTGAGCCTCATATTGACGCCTTTGACCGTGCCTGAACAAGTCAGGAATCGAGCTGTCGCCACCTACTCAGTCGTCACAGGGATAGGTCTTGTGACCGGCTCCGCTGCTGGAACCCTGAGTGTGGTTGTTTGGGGGTTGAGAAGCGGATTCTACGTCGCCTCAGGCCTCGCGGCGCCAGGATTCATCTTAGGATACGAGTTTACGCGCCGGCTGTATTCCATAGAGAAGAGGTGGATGCTGCTCAACCGCCCCATCAAGATAGATCTCTACGGAAAGGTCTGTCGAGTAATCAAGAACAAGATCTTTCTCGCCTCGTTCTTTGCCTGCCTCGCATACTTCTTCACCTTTGGAGCGGTGCTGGCCTATGTGCCCCTCTACGCAAGCCAAAACCTGCAACTGCCATACTACAGCATAGCAGCCATCTTCTTTGGGTGCTACGCAGCAACGACGGTGACGCGCCTACCTTTGAACTCACTCATCTCTAAACGGAGGTTCAGTAAGGAGATGCTGATGTTCTCGGCTCAGGTATTGTCTGTAGCTCTGATCTCGTATGCCTGCCTAGCGGCCCACCAAACATTATTCGCCCTGGCAATCGTCCTGTTCGGCGTTCCACAAGGAATAATATACCCTGTCGGAGCTATGATTGCTTCGGAGTCTGTGAGCCCCTCCGAACACGTCTTGGCAAATTCTCTATATCTCGTAGCCTGGGACTTGGGCCTCGCATTAGGGCCCGCCCTGACCTCTACGATAGCCAGTACTTCAGGGATATTGTCTGCCCTTGCAGCATCATCAACCTTGCCTGCGTTCTCCGCAGCCACAATTCTCTACATATTAATTGTCAAGGCCAGAAATCGAGCCTAGAAAAACTATGTAGAAAACCCTGTTCCAAGCTACAGACCGCTTGAACAAGAAGGATGCCTGTTCAAGACCCATGGGCTCTGCGGAAGATTCTACATAGCCGGCCCTACCCGGGCTCAGTTTAGCGTTAGATGTTTAAGTGCTCTGCTCGAGTGTCTTGATACAGAATCGGTTGAGGCCTAAAATTTCCGCAGGACCTGCAATAGTTATGCCGTAAAATATCAGCGGCTTCCCTTCAGCTGCCTTGATTATTCGCTCTATCGTCCCGTTCACCACGGTCGAACCCGTCGCCAGAACTAGGTCACACCATTCCACAACCCTTTCGAGATCGGTCTCACCATTCAGAATCTTGACTCCAGACCTCACTTTTCCAATATTCTCAGAATTCAAATCTGTCACTTGGATTCTGAACCTTTGGGAGAGGCTCTCCACCATGGCTGGTTGATAGCCGATCAACGCGACTCTCGGATTTCCGAAGCTCCTCGATATGTGGTCGGCAAGTCCCTTCGAGCAGAGTTCAGGTTCCTCATCTCGGCAGTGAACTGTACCTTTGACCAAACCCAATTGTTTCATGACGGCGTTAATAGTCGCTATGTAGACGGCTCTATCTTCATTATCCTGGGTGTTGAGGTTCAAGACCTCTCCAAGGGTCCCGCTGAAATTGACGTAGGCGTCTGTGAAGGCCTGTCCGCAAGCGTCTTTGAACCTAGCCTCCACTATCCGCTCTTTTCCTTTCAGGAGAGGGAAATCCTCCCGTTTGGGAGCTCCAATCGATTCTATAGGAGACTTGACCGTGACCTTAACCTCTTCACTCCATAGTCTGTTCCGGTCAACTATCTCTGTGAATCTGCTTCTCAACTGGTCATAAATAGATCTTGCTCCACGAGTCTCAATCGATCCTTCGTCAAACATCCTTGGGCCTTCAGTCAAGCCTGTCTCGCGCATCTTCAAGAAAGCTAGGCGTATATCGGTGAGCTCTGAGACAAACATTTCCTATGAATGGTCAGAACCTTTTCGAATTCTTCTCTAAGCTCTTCCTCAGACTTCAACCCCACAATCTCGTATATTGGTCTCCCGGCGCAGAAGAACTTCAATGTTGGGACGCCCATCACACCGTACCCAAGGGCGATACCATTGTTCACCGATGCATCCGCCATTGCAAAGACCAGTCTCTCAGCGTACTCCTTGCTAAGCTTCTGAAATATTGGGGTGAGTAGCCGACAGTAGGGACAGGTGGGCGTGTAGAATTCTACCACCACCGGCAATTCAGCCTTGAGAACATCCTTCCAGTTGGCTGACGATACTTCGATGACGTCTAAGCTCATGCACTATTCCGCCTGTATCTTAGTGCTGCGAAGACGCGCGTACGTGTCCAGTCAACGCTCTAGGTGATCTCTCGCTTCATCCTCTGGAATCCTTCTGTTGAAATCTCGCCTCTAGCGTAACGTTCCTTCAAGATCTCAAGCGATTTTCTGTCTGTATGGGTAGCTTCGTAGGCAACCTGCTGCTTCCCGCAGAACGGACAGAATCTTGAAGTTGAGTCAATACTTGCGCCACAGGCTTGACAGAACCTATGATCCCGAGGGCATTCCCTTCTGGGAGAAGTCTCTCTCCCCACCAGATATCCACCGGTAAACCCTAAGAGCGTACCGCCCCATCCGCATCCGAAGCACACGTCGAACAACTCCTAACTATCCCATAGTTCAGTGGAGAGATTCTGTTCTCAAACCAACTCTTTCATCTGTATGAATGCGCCGTGCCATGTGTGGTACCACACTTGGCTTGTGTAGCCGTTGACGCTCAACATTCCGTATGGTCTACCATCTTTGAGCACGTGTAGCGTGTAGTATCCGTAGAAGATGTCTGGCGGCTCCACTGTTGAGCCTGGCAAGTATGAGTTCAAGTAGGCTTGGGCTGTCTGCTCTGCATCCGTCTCTGTAACCGACATCTCAGCGGTCGGTACTTCACTGTACGGTCTGTATCCCCACCATCCACCACCCATCATGCCGCCCATTGGACCCCAGCCGCCCATCTGTCCGTACCTTGTGTTCCACATCATGTTAGGACCTTGCTCAGGATGGATTGTCCCCCTCATATGGCCCATCCCGCTGAGGCCAACCTCTTTCTCGATGATTCCCTCGAAGGCGCCTATCCCAGTGCTCTTCTCGTAGGCTATGAAGTAGTAGTTGTACTGGAACTCCATGATCTCCTTGACGGCTAAGTCAGGGTATCCAAGGGATGCAACATAACTCTTGGCGAGTTCAGTTGCCTCATCGATATTCCTAGGTATTGATGGGTGGGGTTGGTATGGTCCCGGAATCGGGGTAGGAGTTGTCTGGAAGGGTGTGGGTATTGGGCCTACGAAGGTTACGGGAGCAAATTGGATTGCCGAGATAGCCACTAGGCCTATGATACCGATAATGATTAAGGCTACTCCAAGCAGTTCTTTTCTCTTCAGTCTGTTAATCCTCCTTGGAGAGTTCCTGTCTCATTCGATCGTACTCTTCTCTTGATATCTCACCCTTGGCATAACGTTCCTTCAGGATCTCAAGAGACCTGTCGCTGGGTGTAGGTTTGCCTCTACCTATTAGGTAGTAGATTCCAAAAGCTATCAGGCCAAGGAAGACCAAGAATAGAATCATCTGAAGTAACGCTCCGAGCCAATTGAAACCATAGCCGTAGCCGTATCCCCGCCACCCCATCATGCCAGATCCCATCATTCCTGGACCCATCATCCATCCTCCCATGAACATGAAGGGACCCGCGAACAGGACTATCAAGAAAATTACGAGAAGGGCAACCCATACACCATTTCTATCGTTCATGAACCAAATCTCCACTTTGTATTATCGTCAAAGCATGATAAATACTATGGGGCTCCTCCACTGTAAGGTGCAGAGTAGTTCCAATATGCTGGTGGAAGATACCCATCCCAGTATGGGTAGACGCTGTAACTCCGCAACATTCCTGGACATACGCGGCTTCCCCAAGGGTAGGTACCCCAACCGTAACGCGAGTATCCACAGTAAGGTGTATACCGATACGACCAGGATCTCCAGCGAGGTCCCACCGCACAAGATAGTATTCCACATCAGGACTCTGCTGAGTCAACTGAGACATACCAAATGCTAAAGGTGTCACCAAGAAAATGGTTGCACCGCTCAGGACCACTGCTAAGATAGCTGCTCCAAGCAAGACTCCCTTACTCAATATTTTGTCAGCCTCTTCAACTTCTTAGACTGATTCAACAAGTCAGATAGTATTTATGGTATTTCCAGAATTCAACCCACTTTACCACCAATTCCGTCCCAAATAGCACGCTCACAAACTTGGTTTCAACTCGCACATCTTTGACAGTGTCGGTGACGAAGTCTTAAAATATTTCAGTGAAGGTGAGTCTAGAGAATTCGCCGAAGAAGATTACTGAAAGACATATTGAATTATTTCAGTCCCCTAAGAATTATCAGGACGATATCTTCCACCATATGACCTTGAGCTGAAGGAATATAGATGAAACCCGGTACTGAATCCTGTGAAGGACAACGTTTCGGAGTCGGCTGCTGCATACACCTGTATTCCCATGGATGGAGGGGGTACATGCTGGGTACCATCGAGCCTCCAAAGTTTATTCAAATCTTTCAAGAATACTCTTACACCAGTTAACCTTGAGTTAGGAGTCGAGAAGCCAGATGCATGTTACAACTAATGAAGCCCAGCAGATAATTAGGACAGTAAACGAAACAAGACTCATAGATACTCATGAACATCTACAGAGGGAGGACAATAGGATCAAAGGAGAGGTGGATGTCTTATCCACCTTCTTCCTCCAGTATGCATCCTCAGACCTCATTTCATCTGGAATGACCTACCGTGAGTACCAGACGATCCTTGACCCGAAAGAGCCACTTGATAGGCGCTGGGAGATTCTTGCTCCCTTCTGGGAGAAGATTCAGAACACCTCTTACGCGAGAGCACTGAACATTGCAGCTAGGGATCTCTATGGGGACGAAATTAGCGAGAGGACGTATAAGCAGATCAGCAGCCGGATGAAGGAAGCTAACAGGAAAGGACTCTACAGGTGGGTTCTGAAAGAGAGATCAGGAATAGACGTATCCCTGCAGGATACGCTCCTGAAACCCAAGACTTATCAAGTTTGGAACACGCCACCTTTATCCAAGCTGCTTGATGTTGACAGAGAGTTCTTCATACCGGTCCACAGGTTCCAAGACTTCCTACTTCCTCAAGACCGCAGTGACATCGAAGCCATAGCTTACCGGCGAGGTGCAAGCATACACACCCTGTCGGATCTGGTTAGGAATCTGGAGGCGGAGTTCCGTGAAATCTCTGGAACTATTGCGGCGGTCAAGCTCTGGCTTGGATATAGACGCCCCATAGTGTTCGAAAAGACCACGTTCTCTGATGCTGAGAAGGTCTTCAACGAAATATTTTCCCAGACGAGTTTTGACAGGATGGATGCTGACGGTGTCAGAATAACTGTTCCGGGAGGCATCTCCCTCGATGAGGCAAAGCCGCTGCACGACTTCATGGTACATAAAGTAATACAGCTTGCCGGCGAATACTCCATCCCAGTCCAGATACATACGGGACTCCATGAGGGAAACGAGAACCTCTTATCAAACACAAACCCGGTGAATCTGACCAATCTATTCATGGAGTACAAGAATGTCAAGTTCGACCTCTTTCACGGCGGATACCCATACATAGGAGAATCTTCCGCTCTCGCGAAGACTTTCCCCAATGTCTATCTGGACCTAGCTTGGCTCCACATAATCTCACCACACATTGCCAGAGACGCACTTTCTGAGTGGCTCGACACTGTACCGGCGAACAAGATACTCGGTTTCGGTGGCGATTACGTCTTTGTGGAAGGAACTTACGGCCACTCAGTTATTGCAAGAGACAACATTGCCAGAGTATTAACCCAGAAGGTGGAGGAGAAAGATCTCAGGGTTGAGGGTGCAGTCAGACTGGCTAGGATGATCTTAAGGGAAAACGCAGAGGCGCTATTCCTAGTGAGGTCAGTGCAGGACGTACACTCCGGATAAGCCTCCCTACGAATAAATAGCCAATTCAAACATTCGTTCTCGCTGCACCGCTCCGCACTGTAGGATAGAGCGTGTGCCTCATCCTAGGAGCCCTTTGCGAAGAGACTTCGAGTTTGGCCTTCTGAATCTACCGCGTTATTGTTCTTCCGAATCTTTCCTCATTCTCAGAAATTCTTCCCTGGTGACCTAACATTTCGCAAATCTTTTTTCTACGATACCGAATGCGCCAATTGAAATTCAATTCGCAGATTTCCCTAATATTGTTATGATACCTCTTCGGGACAAAATAGTGACAAAGATGACCATAATCGTGATGGTGATTAAGGCCATGATTACGTCCTTGTCTTGGCGGGAGTCGCCTACATCTGAATATTACGTGAATGAACCCGTAGCTATTGAGAAGTTAAGTAGACCGGCGAAGGATACCCAGAGAAGGTAGGGAACGAGCAGCATTGCTGCTATTCTCGATCTTTTCCACGCTAGAGCTATCAAGACGACGATAGTCAACCAGAGGACAACTAGCTCAAGGAATGCCAAAGCTGGATTCTTCAGTCCGAAGAATATGAGGCTCCATAAGAAGTTAAGAACCAGGTTTACACCATAGAACGTGAAGAATCCTCTGCGCCCTTCTTGGAAGTACATTAATCCACCCGCCAGTCCAATAAGAAGGAAGAGCACGTTCCACGCGATTGGAATAACCCAGTTGGGGGGTGTGAATGAGGGTTTATGCAGACTTTGAAACCAAGGCCCCGTATCCGTGAAGATGCCGCCCGGCAAGCCAACCGCGTAGACTAGTATAACGAAAGCCACAAAAGGCCAGTAACTCCTCAATGCCGACAATACTTCACCTTCTGGTTCATCTTCACAATTAATTCAGTACACAGACTATTTTAGCGCTTCGGGTCAAACTCGAACAGATATCGATTCAGCCAACGCGCGCGTTGCTTTGTGTTGCATTTCAAGAAGGCATCCCAGATAGAATTTCTACTAAGAGAGTTTTATAAGTTTCAAATAAGAAAAATAGTCTTCTAACAACTTGGTGATTCAAATGTCGCCAGTCAAGGTTCTGGATGATATATATTGGGTTGGAGCTGTGGACTGGAATATAAGAAACTTTCACGGGTTCAGCTATTCCACACATCGAGGAACAACCTACAATGCCTACCTGATCAGTGACGACAAGATTGCCTTGGTCGATACTGTTTATGGCCCTTTTGGGGGAGAGATGATAAAGAGAATCAGTGAAATAGTTGCGCCTGAGAAAATCGACTACATCGTTGCTAATCATGTTGAGACGGACCACTCGGGCGCAATATCTGAGGTACTGAAATTATCCCCGAAAGCGAAGGTGGTAGGCACAGCAAGGTGTAAACAGGGGTTGTTCAAGCACTATTTTGGAGATTGGGATTTTCAGGTTGTGAAGACTGGTGATGAGATAGATCTTGGTAGGAGAAGTCTCAGATTCATAGAGGCTCCAATGTTACACTGGCCTGACAGCATGTTTACCTACATAGAAGATGATGCTTTGCTCCTGCCGAACGACGCGTTTGGCCAACATTTGGCGACTTCAAAGCGGTTCGACGATGAGGTGGACGAGAACATCGTAATGGGGGAGGCGGCCAAGTATTACGCCAACATCCTCTGGCCCCTCAGCTCCTTGCTGCTCAAGAAGATCGACGAGATACAGAGGCAGAAGCTCAAGATCAATATGATAGCGCCAAGCCACGGCATCATCTGGCGGAGCAATCCCATGAAGATCGTTGAGGCTTATCTTCGCTGGGCAAAGGGAGAAGCTGAAAACAGAGTCCTGATCGTCTACGATACCATGTGGGGAAGCACGGAGAAGATGGCTAGAGCAATACTTGAAGGAATCATGAGCATGGGTATAGAGGCTGGAATATACCGAATACCATACTCAGATCGTGGTGACATCATAGCTGACCTGTTAGAGGCTAAGGGCATATTAATAGGATCATCTACCATCAACAATGATATCATACCCACCGTCGCTCCAATCTTGGAAGACCTGAAAGGCCTAAAACCAATAGGAAAGGTCGCTACTGCATTTGGTTCCTATGGATGGGCGGGGGGCGCGGTAAAGACGATAGAGGAAACGCTCAAGCAAGCAGGAATGGAGATAACATTACCGGGGTTAACAGTCAACTGGGTTCCCAATCAGAAAGAAATCCAAAAATGTGTTGAGTTCGGAAAGCAATTTGTTAAGAAGATGATGACTCTATAACTAGGTGAAAAAATTCAGCACCCCATATTACAAACGAGTTACACGGAATCCTCTTACCCTCTCACCTAAGATACTTGCAGAATCAAACATGTCATGGTAATGTCAGTATACTGCTTAGACTGAGCAAGAATAGGAGCGAGGTCTCAGTTACTAACAGATGTTTCACAATAAACAGAACTATTCAACGTTCTTCCGGACAATGCTACGTACGAGACCGTGTAGAACATGAGTTCACCCCACCGCTGGAAAGATGACACCAACATAATATATCTGCAGACCTTCAGGCATGATCTTCTGAGCCGAACCCAGATCTACACAAACCGTAATATGCTCAGTATCGATCACGAGTAGCCTCTGCCTTCCTCACAGCAATTTCGTTGACTTGTGAATACCAAAAGATTTAACAAAGTCCACCGCAAAATTGAGAAGACAAACCTTTTTACAAACTCAGAAAGAAAGATCAGTTAGATGCACATCCACACTTAGAAAATGCCAGTAAGACAAGAATTGTGCACGACGTAGATGCGGAACTGGCATCCACATGTGATTAAGTGTGAGACATTACCTTAATGGGAACATACGAAACTTGGCAAGTTGATGCTATGAGCAGACTGTTAATAGTTTCAAATCGACTGCCAATAAACATAGTAAAGAGAGGCAACGATCTACGTTTTCAATCTAGCTCAGGCGGCTTGGCCACAGGGTTAAGTGCAGTCTACAAATCTCGACCAAGCCTATGGATAGGGTGGCCCGGCATCGCCTTAGATAGCGTCAAGGATGAGGTCAAAGACATCAGAGCTCGACTTATGTCGAAGAATTGTTACCCAGTCTTCATATCCCGCTACGATGTTGAGAATTACTATCATGGTTTCTGTAACAGAACCATATGGCCTCTTTTTCATTATTTCAGTCAATACACTACGTATCAAGAAAATCTATGGAAATATTACAAGCGGGTAAACGAACATTTTCGCGACATAATTATTGAGATGACCACAGAAGATGACATCATATGGGTGCACGATTATCACTTGATGCTACTGCCAAAGCTCATAAGAGACCGACTTCCAGACTCGACTATAGGATTCTTCCTTCACATACCCTTCCCATCTTTTGAAGTTTTCCGTTTGCTTCCCTGGAGAAAGGAGATCGTAGAGGGGATTTTGGGAGCTGATCTGATAGGATTCCACACATACGACTATGTCAGAGATTTTCTTGACAGCGTACGTCGCCTCCTGGGCTACGAACATACTCTTGGCCAAATCGCCGCCGGCAACCGTGTGGTAAAGGCCGACATCTTTCCTATGGGAGTAGACTACGAGCGATTTGCGAGTTCTATGCGCGATCCTGAAGTGCGGAAAGAAGCTGAGGGAATTCGTAGAAAGGTCGGAAATCGTAAGATGATATTATCAATTGACCGGATGGATTATACGAAAGGCATAGCGCAACGACTTGAATCATTTGACTTTTTTTTGGAGAAGTATCCAGAGTATAAGGAAAAGGTAATTCTTATTCTTGTAGCGAACCCTTCACGCACAAGAGTGGAGCATTATAGTCTGCTAAAGAGACAGATAGATGAACTTGTAGGAAGGGTTAATGGCAGACATGGTACTATTGGATGGACGCCTATATGGTACCTACACCGTTCCTTACCCTTTTGTAGTCTCGCTGCTCTGTATAACGTTGCTGATGTAGCCCTTGTTACTCCTTTGAGAGATGGAATGAATCTAATAGCTAAGGAGTATGTTGCGACTAAAACCGACGGTAAAGCCGTTCTAATTCTCAGTGAGATGGCTGGGGCTGCAAGAGATCTGGGTGAAGCCATCATAGTAAACCCGAACGATAGGGAGAAGGTTGCAGAAGCGATAAACGAGGCTATAATGATGCCAGAAGAAGAGCAGGTCGAACGCAACAGAATAATGCAAAAGAGGTTACAACGCTATAACATA